>CANRBF010000005.1 GCA_947628795.1 uncultured Monoglobus sp. | reverse complement strand
ACATAAATGGTTATCCTGACGTTACGGAAAATAACGCAATGGGCGTCAGCAAGGATTTTGCGGCTATAAATTATTATTGATTATATACATGGAGGCATAGATATAACCGTTGGCGATAAAGCGCCGATCGGTACACCGTTCACAGTAATAATGGCGAAGTATAAAGATGATATCTTGCTCGATATTTTTATAGAAAAACACGAAACCGAAGCGGATGGCGGAAGTGAGTATTTTGTAAAGCTTGACAGAATGATTTCTGCTCAAGATACAAACGAATATGTTAAGCTCATGCTGTGGAATAATACCGAGGCTTGCAAACCTCTCGCGGAAGCATATTAAGCGCCATATCGGTAGTTGAGTTGAAATAACTAAGGGTACCCCTCTCCGTCGCCTTCGGCGCCACCTTTCCCCAAGGGGCGAGGCAGACGGGAGGCCGGGGTCGTCCGCCCCTACCGATTTTGGGCGAGGCAATCATGGTTAGGCTCCCCCTCGGGGGAGCTGTCGGGCAAAGCCCGACTGAGGGGGCCTAGTCCCTAGTCACTAATCTCTAGTACCTATGTTAACCCCTCTCCGTCACCTTCGGCGCCACCTCTCCCCAAGGGGCGAGGCAGACGGGCGGCCGGGGTCGTCCGCCCCTACCGATTTTGGGTGAGGCAATCATGGTTAGGCGCCCCCTCGGGGGAGCTGTCGGGCAAAGCCCGACTGAGGGGGGGAAGCCTAATTACTATTTGCTAATCACTAATCCCTATGTTCCCACCTCCGTCAGGCTGCGCCTGCCACCTCCTCCCGGGAGGAGGCAAAAAGGGCGGATGCTATCCGCCCTTACGAAAATAATTTTTTGTCCTCGTCGGAGACGCGGCGGGAGTCGCGTATTTTCCGGGCCGCCATTTTTCGCACCTTTTCGCCGAGCGCGAACTCGTTTTCAAGAAAGCTTTTGGTCAGATCGCGGTGCTTGACAAACGCCACGGAAATAAGCCACGCCTGCGCCATATTAACATAATATTCGTCGGTCTTTACGCCGTTCACGCAATTTAACGCGTAGGCGGCGTTTTGCTCGTCGCTCAGATAAAAGTCGAGCAGGATTATTATGCCGACCCTCTGCTCCCATTTGTTTCGGCTGTTTAAAAATCCGAATATCTCTATTTTATATTCTTCGATATAGTTTTTGATCTCTTTAAACGAGCTCACCGCCGTGTCGCAGCTGTCCCAGCTTTTGACGCGCGCCGCGAAATTCCGCACCCTCTGGCACAGCTCGCCGAAGGGCAGCTTGAGCGCGCCGGTCACCAGACCCATGACTATTATTTCCTCGCGGCTCATCTCGCCGCTGTGCTCGTATGTAACATAATCCAGAAAGCCGCGGCCGTCTCCCTTGGCGATCTCCTTGGATGCGCGGCGCAGCTCGGGCAGGCGCACGCCCAAAGTCGCGCACTCGGCGCCCGGGTTCAGCCCGTCGGTAAATTTTTTATATCCGCCGTCGCCCAATGATTTTAAATATTCCAAATATCTGTCATATCCGTCTTTGTTCCAATTTATATTTTTCAGATCCATATTACGCTCCTTTAGTGATCACTGATTACTTTAAATATCCATTATATTGATGATCCTGCGGCCCTCGTCCATCGCGTAGCACACGGTGTAGGCGGTGCCGCCTTTCGGTCGGTTTATATAAGCGACCACGGCCGCGCTGCCGTCCACCATAAAACGGTTGCGCTTGTGCATGCAGCCCGGATTGTACTCCTCCGAGACATACACCACCTCGTCGGCCTCGTCGAGGATCTTGCGATACAGCTCTTTCCGGTCGTCGCTCCAGAGCTTGTCCTGCTCTCGGCACGGGACCGCCACGGTCAGGCTGATCTCGGGCTCGTTATCCCGCGCCTTTAAGACAGCCAGCGCCGCCTCGGTGTCAAAACCCAGGGCGCCGCCCGTTATGAACCGCCTGAAGCCCTCGTCAAAAAGCGCGGAAATAACGCGGCTCAGATTGCGCCGAACCGCGTCCATGTCCTCGCTTTGAATTATTCTGTGGCCGGTAAAGCAGCATGTCGCGTTTATGTTGTTGCCGTTCAAAAAAATCACCGCAGAAATTATACCACAAATCACTGCCGATTACAAGAGTTTTGTTAAAACGGCGCAGATGCCTTGATAAACACCGCCGAAAAAACAACGACCGCGGCGGCCGACAGCAGCCACGCAAGCCCTTTTGTCAGCATATTTTTGTGCCTCGCCTTTCTGCGGTAGGTGCCGGGATAGAGAAAGCTGTTGATTATTTTGTGCGCCTCTATCACCAGCGCGCTGTCGGGCTCGCGCGGCGCGGCGTCGTTTTTGTCGCGCAGAATAAAGATCGCCTGTTCAATCTTGTCGGAGCGTATGTCGTTGATGATAACCACCCGCCGTTTGTCTTTTAATACCATATCTTTCCACCTCGCGTAACGGATTTATCGGTATTATTGTCAAACCGCGGTGCAAATATACCCAAAAACCGCCCGAAGGCGGTTTTCGTATAATATTAATTTTTGATTTCATACGGCTCGCTCAGCGGGTTTACGGCGCCGAGCGTGTTCCAGATAAAGAATTTTGCGCTCTCGTCTCCGCTTACCGCAAATCCGTCAAGCTTGTATGTTCCCGCTCCGGATATGTCAAAGGTCTTAAAATCGATCAAAACTCCCGCCGCGTCATACTTCGCCGCGATAAGCGACGCTTTCTCTGAGCCGCCGACAACCGTTACATTCGCGCCGTCCGACTCACTCTCCGCCGATACTATTTTATATCCCTCATCGGGGCGCGGCGTGTCTGTGGGCTCCGGCGTATTCGTCGGCTCCTGTGCATAGCTCGGCTCGGGCGTGTCCGTGGGTTTCGGAGTGCCGCTTGGCTCCGGCGTGTCTGTAGGATTCGGCATGCCGCTTGGCTCCGGCGTGTCCGTGGGTTTCGGAGTGCCGCTCGGCTCCGGCGTGTCTGTAGGATTCGGCATGCCGCTTGGCTCCGGCATGTCGCTCGGCTCTGGAGTGCCGCTCGGCTCGGGCGTATAACTCGGCTCGGGCATGTCCGTGGGTTTCGGAGTTTCGGTCGGCTCGGGCGTTACCACGACCGGAGGCTCGGTACCGCCGTATCTGACAAGCGCCGCGGCGCAGATGTTTCTGCTCTTGCCGTCGCTATGGGCGGTTATGCCGACGGTGTGATTTCCCGGCTGTATCTCGTTCTCAAAATAATATTCGGTAACCGTCAGCGCGGTATGCTCGCTGTTGCCCGGATCATCGCTCCTGAGCGCCATTTTGGCGGGCTTTATCTCCTTGGGCTCCGCGTTTTCCACAGCGTCCATATCGGCGATATAATATCTGTCGCTGTACTCATTTCCGAGGATCAGCAGCTTATAGCATCCGCTCGCGGGGACATACACGTTCCAGTCTATCCTTTTGTTCGCGCTCTGCATATTGATAAAGTTTGAGGTGAATCTTTCCTCGAGCGGATTCCCGAAAATCTCGCGATATTCGCTTGTCTCGGCTCCCGTCCAGGAATATTTTTTCGAGTTGGGCGTTACTCCGCCGCTCGCAAGTTCTTTCGCCTCGACAACGATCGGCTTTTGCACATACGGCTCGGGCGTGATTTTGGGCGTGGGAGTCGGCGTCGGCGCGGGAGTCGGCGTCGCTGTGCTCTCGAATTCGGCAGATACCGTCACATCGGAGCCGAACATCTTGAAGCTGTACTCGTTTTCGGAATGTTTGTTGAGCGCGATCCCCGGAATGCTGAGGCTGACGCTCTTTGTCTTGAATCCGCTGTTGGGAACGGCAAGAATGTTCACGTTGTCCTCCGCGGTTATTTCCGCTCCGGTGCCTATGGTTATATCGGTAAAGCCGAAATATCCGTTCTTAAACGCCATATAATACTCGTGTCCCGCCTCGCAGTCGAACGAGAACGGAGTTATCGCGCCGTAGGACATCGCAGTATCCTCGAGCACAAACCTATCGTCGGTTATGTCAAACACGAAAAAGTTACTGTTTACAACGGAATCGCTGTACACGTTTATATTTACCGTCGCGCTGGCCGAGGGTGAAAACAGCGCCACTCCTCTGTTGACGCGATTTGAAGGCTTGGTGTTTGGGTTAAGATAAAATCCTTCAAGCGAGTTCATGATCTTTAAAACGGAGCCCTCAACCTCCCTATCCATGAGCTTCCAGTTGCCGAGGAAGGTGATCGTGCCGAGATCGCGCTCGGCGCTCAGATCATATGTGTCGCCGCCGATCAACCAAAAATCACTGTCGGTTATCGAGTTGCCGTTAAAGGTCTCGCTGAGCGCCTCATACGCGCCGCCGTCCGCCGAGATGCGCAATACTCCCCCTCCGCCGGGGACCGAGGTCTTAACTTTGAATTTAGGCTTGGGCTTGGGCGCCGAGGTCGCGGAGCCCTCGGGCAGGAACGACGCGGTTATCACAACGTCGCTGTCGGGCATTATGAATGTGCAGCTCATATCGTCGCGGATGACATAAATATCCCGTCCGTCCGCCGCGGTCACCGTGACGCTGTCGGTGAAATATCCGAAATCGGGCACTGCGGAGAACATAACCATTGTTCCCGCGATCGCGTTATCCTGTGAAATGCCGATAATTCCGTTTTGTATTTCTCCGACGCTTACGGCGCGGATCGGGTCGGGCGTGGCGGTGGGCGCCGGCGTCGGCTCCGTGCTCTCGATATTAAGATTTGAGAACAATGACTCCGACATATACTCTTTAATCGGCGAAGTGCTCGGCTGACCGCTGTCGGCCGCAAGTCCGACATATACCGTGTCGGAAAGACCGCTCAGAGTCACGCTCTGCGGCTGTCTCATATTGTCTGTCCAAATTCGTCCTCCGTTTGAGACCGATACCGTTATCTTGTCGTCCTCGCGCTGTATCCTCATATATTTGGGCAGCGGATATTTGTCGGTGCTGTAGCTGCTGTTGTTCATAATGCCGCTGAACCAAGTGACGGTCGACAAAGCGTTCGCCGAGTTTCGGCTCATAATTCTGACGTTTTCACCGTACTTGAGCCAGCCGTCGGCGGCCATTACCATTCTGGCACCGGGCTCCAAACTCTCGCGCAGCATAAGGCCGGACGACGAGCCGTTATCGGCGCTCGGCATTTTTTCGAGCTTTACGGTCATATCAAAATCGCCGCTGACCTCTTTATACATAAAGTCGCAGCTGTCTTGAGCGACGCCCGTGATCTCCGAGCCGTTGCTCGCGCCCAGCCGTCCGCTTCCGAGCAGACCGATGTTTGCGCCGCTCGTCCAAGAGTCGCCCGCCGCACCGTAGGGCGCCGCGCCTATTTGCGCGTGAGTGAAGCCCTCGGGAGTATCGGCGCTCTTGACGTAAACTATCGACGTTGGGCTTTGAGTCGACTCGCCGTTTTTGTTGTAAGCCCTCGCCGACAGATAATGCGTGCCGGGGCCGAGCTCCATCTTCAAGTTCGCGCTGTTCCCCACCGCTACAGTATAAATCTTCTCGCTGTCATAGATCTCTATGTAATCTATCTCCGGGTCGCCGGCCTTTGCGGGCGCTGCCGAAATATTGTATTCAAAAGGCTCGCCGGACACGGCGGTCGTCCAGTTGTCCGCCTCTCCGTCGATCGTGTTGATCTCGGGGCCCGAAACCGTGACGGTCGGATTTGAAGGCTGGTTCTCGGACATTGTTTCGGTCATATCGTTGACATACGCCTCTATCCATGTGTAGCCGTCATGCTTGCCGCCGTTTGAAACTATGTCGGTCTCGCGGGCGGTTCCCATGCCGTTTGTGTCCTTCCACTTTTGCGGAATAGAGAACACGCGGCGCTCCTGCTTAAGCTCGGGAACTCCGCCAACCTCCTCGGCCGAATTGATTATGCGGCCGGTGCCGTTTTTGACGTCGTTTACGATCCTCGCGTCTACCGCGTCACGCCTCGGCAGCGACGCGCCCACGCTCTTGAGCACCGTCTCGTACGCTTCCTCGGCGGTCTGAGTGTTTATCTCATATTCGCCCATGCTCTCGGGCTCGTCGGCCATATTGCCGTATTGGGGATTTTTGATACCCTTTATATTATCGGCTGTGACATCCGGATAACCTTCCACATAGTTGCCCTTGAAGCAAAAATTGGTCATGTTTAAATAATCCTGCGCGTACGAGCCCGACACCTCGAAAATTCTGTTACGTATGCCGTGCGCGGTCCCGGGGCCGTATTTATAGTAATTGTTTATCCAGTTGATAGAAAACGGGCCCTGCGCATCGTTGGGTTCCTGGTAGTACGGCTCTCCGCCGTACGCCGAGTTGGTTTTTCCCCAGTCGTATATCACGTTGTTTCTGACATCGGTGCGCTTCAGACATCTGTCAAGACGCGGGGTCCTGCTGTCGTGATGAGCGAACAGATTGTGATGAAGGGAGCAGTTTTCACCGCCGAAAATTCCGCCGTAGCCGTGGGCGCCCTTCGCGTGGCTGGACATTCTGAGGCTCTCGGAGGAAATCGTGTTCTGCACCGTCACGTTTGAGCCCTTGTACAGCGTCAGCAATTCGTCGATGCCCCAGCTTACCGAGCAGTGATCCACAATGACGTCGCTGCCCGAGCCGCCCAGACCGTCGTGCTCGCGGTCGGTGTTTTTGCTTGTGGGGCGGATCCTGAGATAGCGGATTATATTGTCGTTTCCGACCATCACGTCATATCCGGTGATAACAACGCCGTCACCGGGCGCGGTCTGACCGAGTATTGTCAGGCCTCTGCTCATTCTTATCTGACTGTAAAGCTCGATAACTCCGCTGACGTCGAACACGATTATCCTTCCGGATCGCGACACCGCGTCGCGGAACGATCCCTCGCCCGAATCGTTGAGATTAGTCACATGATAAACCGAAAGACTGCTTTGAGCTCTGGCGCCGACCGCGTATTTTCCGCCGCCCTCCGCGCCGGGAAAGGCGAGCAGGTCGCCCTCGGCCGAAGCGCCGACGCACAAAACCGCGCATAGAGTAAAAAAACACATCAAAAATAAACATATTCTTTTCATAGATCCACCTCATAAGAAAAATTTTTATTACGTGCGTAATAAGCAATTTTCATTATAACATGTTTATCGAATTTTTGCAATAGCTTCCCAAACGATAATAAGACATAAACAACCGTAATTTTGACATTTATAACAAATATTTTGACATATATAAGCTTGTGTTACATAATTATAAAATTAAACTTCCCGCCCTTGACTTATTTCGCAAATAATAGTAAAATATATAAGATATATTATTTTAAGGAGAAATAACGCGATGAATAAGAATACAGAGCTTGCGGAGCTGCTTTTCGGTCACATAACCGAAAGCCCCGAATATTATGAGGATAAGTACCCAAAAAGAGATCTGCCCGAGGGGGCGGTCGTTTCCAGAATAGGCCCAAGCCCCACAGGATTTGTGCATCTGGGAAATCTTTACAACGCGATAATAGGCGAGCGCCTGGCCCATCAGAGCGGCGGAACCTTCTTCCTCCGCGTTGAGGACACCGACGCCAAGCGCGAGGTCGAGGGCGCTGTCGAGCTGGTTATATCGGCCATGGACTTTTTCGGGATAAAATTCGACGAGGGCGCGACCGCGAGCGGCGACAGCGGAAGCTACGGTCCCTACCGTCAGCGCCTGCGCAAGGAGATCTACCAGTGTTTCGCAAAGAAACTGGTCGAGACAGGCATGGCATACCCCTGCTTCTGCACCGAGCAGGAGCTCAAGGAAATGCGCGAGGAGCAGATATCCAAAAAGCTGAACTTCGGCTATTACGGCGAGTGGGCGAAATGCCGCGATCTTTCGCTTGACGAGATAAAGGCAAGAATCGAAAACGGCGAGCCCTATGTGCTGCGCTTCCGCTCAAACGGAGACGAGAAGAACCACATCGAGGTGTTTGACGGCATACGCGGCACCCTGAAGCTTTCGGAAAACTATCAGGATTTTGTGCTGCTTAAATCCGACGGCATACCCACCTACCACTTCGCGCATGTTATCGACGACCACCTTATGCGCACGACCCACGTTGTCCGCGGTGAGGAATGGCTGGCGACGCTGCCGATACATGTTCAGCTGTTTGACACGCTGGGCTTTGAGCGCCCGATATACTGCCACACCGCGGTGCTGATGAAGATGGACGGCGGCACCAAGCGCAAGCTCTCAAAGCGCAAGGACCCGGAGCTTGGTCTCGAGTACTACCGCGCCGAGGGCTACGCGCCCCGCGCCGTTTGGGAATATCTGCTGACCGTGCTGAATTCCAACTTTGAGGAATGGCGGGCCGAAAACCCCGACGCGCCGATCGACGACTTTAAATTCACGCTCGAAAAAATGAGCAGCTCGGGCGCGCTGTTTGACATAATGAAGTTTGAGGATGTGAGCCGCGAAGTGCTGCTGAGAACAAAGGCGGCCGACATATACGACGAGTTCGCCGAGTGGCTAAAAGAGTACGACCCCGAGTTTTATGATATTTTCACCCGAGACAGAGAATACTCGGAAAAGATAATAGACGTGGGCAAAAACGGCGCCAGACCGAGAAAAGACCTGACGAGCTGGAAGCAGGCGAGAGAGTTCCTGTCGTTCTACTTCCCGGAAACGTTCAAGCTCGAGGACGAGTACCCCGAGCGCGTGTCCGACGAGGACAGGAAAGAGATATTCCGCCGCTACCTTGAAACATTCGACATAAACGACGACAATCAGCAGTGGTTCCAAAAGATACGCGACATCACGGCCGACATGGGCTACGCGGTGAAGCCCAAGGACTTCAAAAAGAATCCCGACATGTACAAGGGCAGCGTCAGCGACGTCAGCTCGGTCATCCGCGTGGCGCTGACCGGACGGACAAACTCCCCCGACCTGTGGGAGATTTGTCATATAATCGGTGAAAGCGAGATGCGGAGAAGAATAGAGAACGCGTAAAACCGCTGACACAAGCCTGCAAATAAAAAGTCAATAGGAGGAAATTATGGGTAAGAAGGACAAGAAAAATCAAAACAACGAGCGATTCAGACCCAAAAAAGTTAATATATTCGACCTGCCGCGCCCCGAATTCCCCAAACGGGCGGTCATAACGGGCGGTATGCCCTACGGCAACAAGCAGCTGCACTTCGGCCATGTGGGCGGAGTGTTCGTGCAGGCCGACTGCCTGGCCAGGTTCCTCAGAGACAGGATCGGAAAGGACAACGTCATATTCGTGTCGGGCACCGACTGCTACGGCTCGCCCATCGTTGAGAGCTACCGCAAGCTCCGCGAGGACGGGGAGTTTGACGGCACCATCGAGGACTTTGTGCGCGCGAACCACGAGAGCCAGAAAGATACTCTCGAAAAATACGGGATAAGCCTGAGCCTGTTCGGAGCCTCGGGTCTTGACGAGGCGAAGGATATCCACGCCGAGGTCAGCCGCGAGCTGATGGAGACCTGGTACAAAAACGGGCACCTTGAAAAGATGGTGACGTCGCAGTTCTACGACGCCAAAGCGGGTCAGTTCTTAAACGGCAGACAGGTCGTGGGCAAGTGCCCCGTGGACAAGTGCCAGAGCGACAAGGCGTACGCCGACGAGTGCTCCCTCGGCCACCAGTACATGCCCGCCGACCTTATCGACCCAAAAAGCACGATAACCGGGGAAACCCCCGAAATGCGCGACGTTACCAACTGGTACATCGACCTTACCAAATTTTCGGAGCTGCTCAAGGATTTCGCCGAGGATCTAAAATCCAAAGAAAACTCCCGCGCTCTGGTTTATAACACGATCAGCGAGTTTATGCTGCCCCCGATGATCTACGTCAAGAACGATTTTCTTGAGGGATACGAGGCGATAAAAGATAAAATGCCCGAGCACAAGCTCATAGTTGACGAGAAAAAATCCTCGTTCACTCTTGAGTTTAAAAATCTGAGCGCCCGCGACGGCGCTAAGGACCTGCTGAACGAAAACGGGATCAGGTTCCGCGCGGGCAAAACACTTGTGCCCTTCCGCCTGACCGGAAACATCGAGTGGGGCGTTCCCGCGCCGGTGCTCGAGGGCGAGGACGGGCTGACGATCTGGGTTTGGCCCGAGTCGCTTTGGGCGCCCATATCCTTCACCAAAACCTATTTAAAGCAGCAGGGCAGGCCCGATGACGAGTGGGAAAAATACTGGCTGAGCCGCGACGCGGAAATATATCAGTTTATCGGCCAGGACAATATATATTTCTACGGCATAGCCGAACCGGCGATGTTCATGGCGCTGCAGGGCAAAGGCAACATCACCGCCGAGCCGAAGGACGGACAGATGGCGATGCCCACACTGGTGGCGAACAACCACATTCTGTTCCTTAACAAAAAGGCCAGCAGCAGCGGCGACGTGAAGCCGCCCATGGCGGCCGATCTGCTCGAGCATTACACCGCCGAGCAGCTGCGCGCCCATTTTTTGGGACTGGGCCTCAGCCTCAAGAGCGTGAGCTTCAGGCCGAAGCCGCTGAATCCCGACGCGAACGAGAAGGACCCCGACCCCGTGGAGCGCGAGGGCAAAATGCTGTCGGGCGTGTTCAATCGCGTTGCCCGCTCCTGCTTCTACACGATACAAAAATACGGAAAGTCGAAGCTGCCGATGGGAAGCGTGTCGGACGAGGTGATGCACTACGCAAAAGAGACGATACTCAAATACGAAAGGTTCATGTATAAATTCGAGTTCCACTCGATCATGAGCCTGATGGACACATATATAAGAGACGCCAACAAATACTGGGCGAAAAACATCCGGGAGGCCGAGAGTGACGAGACCGCCAGGAACCAAGTTATCACCGACACGCTGCACATGGTGAAAACCGCCATGACGCTGATGCACCCGATAGCGCCCGAGGGAACCGAGCTTTTGAGGGAATATCTGGCTCTTCCCGAGGAGATCTGGAGCTGGGAGCATATATTCGAAACCCTGACCGAGTTCTGCGGAGCAATGGGCGAGACCGAGCACCCGATCAAGTTCCTGGAGCCCAGGTTCGACTTTTTCCCGATGCGCAATCGTTGATTAAATCGCAATTATAGGAACAAAAAATTTCAACCGAAATAACGGAGGATTATTCATGAACTGGAACAAGCTTCTGTCCGACGAGCGCGCGGGAGGGCGGCGCCAAAAGCAGTCCGACGACCTGCGCACCGAGTTTCAGAGGGACTACCACCGAATAATCGGCAGCGCCTCGTTCCGCAGACTGCAGGACAAGACGCAGGTGTTCCCGCTTGACAAGAGCGACTTTGTGCGCACGAGGCTGACGCACTCGCTTGAGGTGTCCTCATTCGCAAAATCGCTTGGTCAGTCTTGCTTCACGAGGATCATAAAAGATAAGATCGACCCCGAGGTCGACGAGAGCGTGAAAGACGCGGCGTGCAGCATACTCGAGTGCGCCGGGCTGCTCCACGACATCGGCAACCCGCCCTTCGGGCATTTCGGCGAAACGGCTATCCGCGACTGGTTTTCGGAAAATCTTGACAGGCTTGACCCGAATAATCTTTTGTCTCCTCAGATGCGGGGCGACCTTTTGAATTTCGAGGGCAACGCTCAGGCGCTGAGACTGCTGACAAAGCTCCACTATCTTGTGGACGAGAACGGCATGCGCCTGACCTACGCGCTTCTGAACACGATAATCAAATATCCTGTGCCGTCTGTCGGGATCGACAAAAACAGCGGAAACATAAAAGACAAAAAGATGGGCTATTATTACGCCGAGAGCAATCTGTTCGAGGATATAACAAGCTCCACCGGCGCCGGAAACGCGCGCTATCCGCTTACCTACCTATTGGAAGCGGCCGACGATATAGCCTACAAGACCGCCGATATCGAGGACGCGGTGAAAAAAGGCCTGATCTCGTTTGAAGATCTCATAGACGACCTGAATTCCGCTCGATACTCAAACGCCTGCCGAAACAGCAAAGAAAAGGCGGAATATGAAAGGTTGGTCAAAAGGCTTGTCGAAACGCGTAAGCAGGCAGCGGAGCGAAACGTTTCGGATCCGAACGTAAACGCGGTGCAGAACTGGCTGATACACGTTCAAACTACGATGCTGCGCGGCGCCACCGCAAGCTTTTGCGAAAACTACGCCTCGATAATGAGCGGAAATTTCACCACGGACTTGTTGTCCGTATCGATCGAGAATCCCTTGTCAAAGGCGTTGAGCGGCATAGCCTACGAGCGCGCATTCTTATCGAAACAGATATTGCGCACCGAGATCGCCGCGGGCACCATGCTTGATTTTCTGCTTGACAAACTGGCTTACGCGGCCGTGGATTTTGACACCGACAAAAAGCTGTCGTCGATCGACAAAAAAATTATGAGCATAATTTCAGACAATTACATACAGAACTACAGATTTTATTCAAAAGACAAAGACGAGGGCGAAAAGCTGTATCTCAGGCTGCTGCTTGTGACCGATTCGATCTGCGGCATGACCGACAGCTACGCCAAAACGCTGTATCAAGAACTGAGCGGTATCAGCTGAAAACCGCGATGAAAGGAGTTTTATTTTATGTCTGACACATTAAAAAGCAAAATTCTTGACATTCTGCACAGTGACTGCAGAACAACAAACGATGAGATCGCCAAGATGACGGGAGCCGAGCCCGAGCGCGTGGCCGAGCTTATCAAGCAGATGGAGGACGACGGCGTTATCATGGGCTACGGCGCCAAGGTCAACTGGGACAAAGCCTCGGGCGCCGACTCGGTTACCGCGTATATCGAGCTTCGGGTGACGCCGATGGAGAGTCTCGGCTTTGACAGAATAGCCGAGCGCATCTATCAATATCCCGAGGTCAAGTCGATCAACCTGATGAGCGGAAGCTACGACTTCGGAATCACGATCGAGGGCGCCAATATCCGCGAGATATCGTCGTTCATATCCGAGCATCTCGCCACCATGAACTCGGTTGTGGGCACCGCGACCCACTTTGTTTTAAAACGATACAAGTTTGACGGGGTCGTGTGCAAGCTCCCCGATGACGACGACAGGGAGGTAATTTCGCTATGAGCTCAAAATTTGATCCCCGAGCCATGGTGAACCGCACGGTGTCGGAAATGCCGCCCTCGGGAATACGGCGCTTTTTCGATATCGCGGCCGAGATGAAGGACTGCATCTCTCTGGGCGTTGGCGAGCCCGATTTTGTGACGCCCTGGCACATCAGGGACAAGGGCATATACTCCCTTGAAAAGGGTCACACCCACTACACCTCAAACTCGGGACTTAAAGAGCTGAGGATCGAGATCAGCAAATATATGGAGCGCCGCTTCGGTTTGAAATACGACCCGCTGACACAGTCGGTCGTGACCGTGGGCGGCAGCGAGGCGATCGACCTTTTTCTGCGCGCCACTCTTGAACGCGGAGACGAGGTTTTGGTCTGCGAGCCGAGCTTTGTGTGCTACAAGCCGCTGGTGCAGCTGGCGGGCGGAGTTCCGGTCGCCATCGAGACCAAGGCGGAAAACGATTTCCGCCTGACCGCCGACGAGCTGAAAGCCGCCATAACGCCGAAAACGCGAGTTTTGGTGCTGCCCTATCCCAACAACCCCACGGGCGCTATCATGACCCGCGCCGACCTTGAGGCAATAGCCGATGTGCTGCGCGGCACAAACATCATGGTGCTGTCCGACGAGATATACGCCGAGCTTACATACGGCGACGAGCGGCATGTGTCTATCGCGGAGCTTGACGATATGTACGAGCGCACCGTTATCGTCAGCGGGTTTTCAAAGAGCTACGCCATGACCGGCTGGAGACTGGGCTACGCGCTGGGGCACCCCGCGCTTATAAAGGCTATGACAAAGGTGCACCAGTACGCGATAATGTCAGCGCCCACAACGGCGCAGTACGCCGCGATCGAGGCGCTGAGAAACGGCGACCGCGATATCAAGATCATGCGCGACGACTACAACTACCGCAGGCAGGTCATAGTTGACGGCTTTAACGCCATCGGCCTCGAGTGTTTCGAGCCCAAGGGCGCGTTTTACTGCTTCCCCTGTATCAAAAGCTCGGGCATGGACTCCAACACGTTCTGCGAGAACCTGCTCCACAGCAAAAAACTGGCGGTCGTTCCGGGCAACGCATTTGGCGAGAGCGGCGAGGGCTTTATACGCTGCTCCTATGCCTACTCGATTAAAAATATCAACGAGGCGCTTGACCGCGTTGAGGCATTCATGCGCGAAATAAGAAAGAAATAAATATTACAAACAGTTTAAACTTGTGTTAACTGCTGTAATTTTCTTGTATTGTAATATTTTATGTGTTATAATTTATATATAAATATATAAAATACAAGAAAGGAGACTAAATCATGACAGGTTCACAAAAAGGCTTAAAGGTTATGTCGATAATCTTTATCGTTCTGGCGATCGCGGGAATAATCATCTCGATCTGTTCACTGGCAAGCGGCGGACTCGCGAATTTTATGAGCAACAGCCCGGACCTCAGCGGCATCACAACCGACGCCGGAGACCCGATCACCCCTCAAGACGCGCAGACTCTGGGAAAAGTATTTATCATTGACGGAATATTCGGTCTGATAAGCTCGATAATTATGCTGATCACCGGAATATTCGGCTTGAAAGCCTCGAAGGATACATCAAAGATCGGCAAGGCGTACACGATGGGATTTGTTTTGTTCATAGTGCAAATGTTCTCAGTTTGCTACTCGAGCACTCAGGTATCAAGCGGCGGCAGTATTGTTACGAACATTATAAGATCATTGATATCGCTTCTGATACCGGCGACCTATCTGGCCTTCGCAATAAAAGTCAGAAAACAAAAATAACAGCCAAAGAAGCCCGGCTAGGCCGGGCTTTTTGATTAATTAACGAGGTGAGCATATGAGCATCATAAGCCGATTGGCGGCCGATAAAGACTTGAGCTGCGGCGAGCTTAAAACGCTGCTTGAGACAAGCGAATACGACAGCGAGCTGCACGAAGCCGCGGACAAAATTCGCAGAATATGGTACGGCGCGGACGTTTATATCCGCGGCCTTATCGAGTTTACCAATTATTGCAAAAACGACTGCTTCTACTGCGGAATACGCCGCTCCAACAAAAACGCGGAGCGGTACCGACTGAGCCGCGCCGAAATACTCTCGCGCTGCGTCGATGGATACGCGCTCGGATTCCGCACCTTTGTGCTGCAGGGCGGCGAGGACCCGTACTATACCGACGAGCTCGTGTGCCGCATCGTTTCGGAAATACGGCAAAAATATCCCGACTGCGCCATAACACTGTCGATCGGCGAAAAGCCGAGAGAAAGCTATAAGGCGTATTTCGACGCGGGCGCCGACCGATACCTGCTGCGCCACGAGACAGCCGACAGCGCCCACTACTCCCGCCTGCACCCGGGCGAGATGAGCCTCGAGAACCGGAAAAGATGCCTGTTTGACCTAAAAGACATCGGATATCAGGTGGGCTCGGGCTTTATGGTCGGCTCGCCGTTCCAGACCACCGAAAATCTTATCTCTGACCTGAGATTTCTAAAGGAGCTGGGCCCGCACATGATCGGGATAGGCCCGTATATCACCCACAAGGACACGCCTTTTAAAGACAAAAAAAGCGGCAGCCTTGAGCTGACGCTTCGCCTTATCTCGATACTGCGGCTCATGTTTCCCACGGCTCTTATCCCCGCCACCACGGCGCTCGGCACCATACATCCGCTGGGGCGCGAAATGGGTCTCAAAGCGGGCGCAAACGTGGTCATGCCTAACCTGTCGCCCGTGTCGGTGCGGAAAAAATACGAGCTTTACGAAAACAAGATATGCACCGGCGAGGAGGCCGCCGAATGCCGCGGCTGCCTTGAACAAAGAGTAAAAGCCGCAGGCTACAGAATAGTAGTAGACCGCGGGGACAACGTAGCGATTAGAGATTAGCGAATAGCAAATAGAACCCCTCTCCGTCACCTTCGGCGCCACCTCTCCCCAAGGGGCGAGGCATTATTTTGGCGCCCCTCGGAGGAATCCTAATCACTATTCTCTAATTACTAACCACTACGTTCCCACCTCCGTCAGGCTTCGCCTGACACCTCCTCCCGGGAGGAGGCGCTAATTAGGCGCCCCCTCGGGGGAGCTGGCTGCGGCTTGTCCGCAGACTGAGGGGGAATACCATTACGCTACTCCTGTTTCGTCACTTTTTCGGCTATGGGGATCAGCATGCAGCCGAGGGCGTTTCCAAGGATCGCCAAGACAAAATACAGCGGCGCCTTGGCTAAATTCGCGCAGCGGCTTATGAAAAAGTAGCCCATGTCGGCTATGCTGTGGTTAAAGCCGCACAGGATAAACACCATCACCGGCAGGCAGACAATAAACAGCGCGCCGGTGAAATTTTTCGCCTCGCGCAGGCGTCGGCTGCCGTCGACCGCGATGAACATAAGCATGCCGCAGAACACCGCGAGCACGAAAACGCTTATAAATCCGTCACTCATTTTTCCGCTCATCAGTTCGGCCGCCTTTGGGATAAGCGCCGCTCCGGGACGGGTCGCGCCAAGCAGCGTGCCGCCGATCGCCGAGCCGATAAAGTTACCCAGCAGCACCAGCGCGACCTCGCCTATGTACGAGGGCGGATTTGTCGCCATATATCCCGCCTTGCCGGTGTACAGCCCGACGCCGAAGGTTATGATCGTGAACAGGCCGAGGCTGAACAAAAACGCGCCGACGACACCGTTTTCGACCGAAAGCTTCACGGCGCAGCTTATCGAAAGCGTGAAGCCCGCCATTATCCCTCCAACAACGATCCCGAAAAATTTTTTCATTTTAGCTCCCTCCTAAAAAATTTAATCGCACACTATTTTCACGCGGCTGCCGCCGCTTTTTTGTTTGGTTACTATGATTTGCTTGTCTATCCGCTGCTTAAGCTCTCCGACGTGTGAGATAATACCCACAAGACGGCTGCTCTCGGCGAGCCCGCTCAGCGCGTTTACCGCCTGACGCAGAGAGTCCTCGTCAAGCGAGCCGAAGCCCTCATCGACAAACATTGTGCCCAACACTATTCCTCCCGCCGAGGCCTGCACCTCGTCCGAAAGTCCGAGCGCCAGCGCCAGCGACGCCATGAACGACTCGCCTCCCGACAGGGTTTTCACGCTGCGCTCGGTGCCGCTCCAATGGTCGGCCACGCTGAGCTCCAGTCCGCTTTGACTGCGGTTGTTGTCCGCCTCCGCCTGACGCCTGAGCTCGTATCTGCCGTCGGTCATGACCAACAAACGGGTATTGGCGCAGGCGATGATCTTGTCAAAATACGCGGCCTGAACATAGGTCTCAAGCATGACTTTTTCGCGTCCTCGCAAAGTTCCGCCCGCCGTGTCGGCCATTTCGCGCACCGCGGTATATCTTTTTTCGGCTGCTGCGAGCTTCTTCGCGGAAGCCGCGATCCCGTCTCTCGCGGAGATGTTTGTCTTTATCGCCAGCGCGAGATCGGCGGAGGTTTCTCTCGCCCGCGCCGAATCGCGGTCAAGCTCCGCCTTTTCGGCTGCGAGCTTTTCAAGGTCGATCACGGGCACGTCACTGAGCCGCTCCGACAGCGACTTGACGCTGCCGCGCAGCGCCGACACCTCCGCGGATCTTTTTTCAAAACTTTTTTCGGCCGACTTCAGCGCCGCCTCAATATTTCCGATCTCCGAGCCGATTTTCTGGAGCCGCTTTTCAGCGTCAGCGCGGCTGCCGTATTTGAGCTTTTCCCTCAGTTTTTTGAGAGCGCCGCTCTTTTCGTCGATCTCGGCGCCGAGAGCCGCGATCTTCTTTTCGGAACCCGCAAGGGACGCTTCGACCTCACGCAGTCCCTTCTCGGTTTCGGGGATCAGAATTTCGAGCTCCGCCGCCCGCGCCGCGCGGGATTTTTCGGTTTTAAGCTCCGTTCTCAGCCGTTTGAGCTCTTCCTCCGCTTCGTCTGCCGCGTCGGACAGACGTTCCGTGATCTCGTCCAAGTCGGCGGCGTTCATCAGCTCCGCTCCGCGATTTTCACATTCCCCCGCAAGTGACGCCTCGTGCCTCCGCATTTCGATATACGCCTCGTTTGCTTGATGCTCGATGCGCTCGGCTCTCTCGATGCGGTCCGCGATCTCGTCAAGCTCCGCCTCGGTCGGCGCGGTCTCGGATTTGGACGCAAGATCGGGATGCGATGTTGAACCGCATACCGGACACTTCTCCCCATCCTTCAGCTTTTCGGCAATGATCCCGGCCTGCTCTTTTAAATACGCTGTGTTCATCTTGTCCGAAATATCCTTGAGGGCCTCGGTTTCAGCTCTTGTTTTTTCTTTTTTTGCCCACGCTTCGTTCAGCCTGTTTCGGTGTTTTTCCAATTCATCCATTCTTTGCGCGAGCTCTGTCAATCGCTTTTCGCGCGTCTCGGCCTTATCAACTTCCGCCGCCAGCTTTTCGCGCCGCTCTCCCGCGCCCGAAAGCTTTTCTCTCTCAATTTTAAGCTCGGTTAAAGCCCCGGTTATCTCTTTTATTTTATTTTTAAGCGCGGCGGCTTTTTGATTTTCATTCGCAGCCTCGCTTTGCTTTGTTTTTAAAACTCCGGATATTTTGTCGGACTCGTCATACTCGGGCAGGGCGCTCTCAAGCACAGCGGCCTCCGACTCGAGCTTGACCCGCTCGGGCTGTTTGGCCCGCTCGGCGTCCAAATTGTTTTTCAGCAGCGCGAGCTCGGGCTCGGCCTCTTTGAGCTTTGTTTCCGCTTCCGCAAGCGCCTTACGCGCCGCCTCGGTCTCCTCCGCCTTTCCGATTCGGCGGTTCATATCCTCAAGCCGCTTCGCGAGCCGTTCCGTCTCGGCCGCCAATTTTTCGCTTTTTGCCTCGTCAGTCTCTATTATCTCGGTGAGCGCTTCGACAGCCGCGTCCGCTCTGACATATTCCGCGCCGAAAATCTCACCGTGTTTCTCATCGTCATAAACCGCCGAGTCGGCATAGCGCGCTATCTCGCCGCTCAGCTTTTCGCACTCGGCAAAGGCGGCCGACGCCGCGCTTTTGAGCTCGTTTTGCAAGTCGTCAAAGCGCTTGGTTTTGAATATATCGCGAAATATCTTCTGCCTCTCGGAAGTGGGCGCCAGAAGCAGCTTCAAAAAATCGCCTTGGGCTATCATCGCGATTTTTGAAAACTGCTCTCGGTCCAGTCCGATTATGTTCCGTATTTCCTCGGAAACCTCTCTTGTTTTGGTAACGATCCTTTCATTTGGCAAAATCAGCTCGACTTCCGCCCGCTGTGTTGTAGTGCCGCCTCCGCGCTTCGCCTGACGCGTGTATTCCGGGTTCCTTTTCACGGCATACTCTTTTCCTCCGCACTCAAACACAAGCTTCACATAGGTCGCGGTGTCGGGCTCGGCGTATTTTGAGCGCATCATCGACGGGTCGCGGTTCTCGCCGCTGGCCTCGCCGTACAGCGCGTAGGTTATCGCGTCAAATATCGTGGTTTTTCCCGCGCCCGTGTCGCCGGTTATCAGATACAAGCCGCTCTCTCCCAGCGCCGCCATGTCTATCTCGGTCTTTTCGGCATACGGGCCGAACGCCGAAACTGTCAATTTAAGAGGTCTCATCGCTCACCCTCCCATATCTTTTCGATCATGCCGCCGAGGATCTCCTCCTGCTCGTCGGTCATTTCTTTGTTGTTCTGCTTTTTGAACAGCTCGGCAAACAGCTCGGCGGGCGTCCTCAGCTCGGTTTCCGCCGCTCTAAGCTCCGCCGCACCCGCGCGCGAGCGGGAATTGTCATAGTCCAGCCGCATTATATTGGGGTACACCGTCCTCAGCCGCGACACCGCGTTCGGTATATCACGCTCGTCGGTGAGGGTAACTCTGAGGTAATCATCCTTTCGTGTGCCCTCATAAAAATCCCTCGACATCAGCTGGTCGTATTTGCCTTTTATGCTTCGCATGTCGTGTATCGGAACGATCGGCACCGTTTTGATTTGCGAGCGACCCTTTTCTTTAAGCTCAACTATCGTCACGGACTTTTTATGGTTCTCCTCGGAGAACGAGTATTTAATCGGCGTTCCGCAATATCGGATCGTCTCTCTGCCTATATGCTGCGGGCCGTGGATATGGCCGAGGGCCACATAATCAAACGGCTCGAACACCGACGCGTCCACGTTGTCGCTGCCGCCCACCGAAATTTCCTCGGAATCACAGGTCCCCGCTCCGGTAACGAACTGGTGTGTTATCAGCACGCTGCGGCGGTTTGGGTCTATATTCATGGCCTCCACCGCGCGGCGAACCGCGTCGGTATACGAGCTTATATCCGCGTCCTCGAAAACCGCCCGCACGTGCGACGGTTTTATAAAAGGCAGCATGAAAAAGTCGACCTCGCCGTATTCGTCGCACAGTGTCTGCGGCTCGGTTTTTCCGTCATACACGGGCGACAGATGCACGCCCCCGCGCTCCATTATCCTGCCGCCGAAGGCTATGCGCTCCGCCGAATCATGGTTCCCGCTAATAACAAAAACGTGCCCGCAAATATCCGAAAGACCGCAGATCAGCCTGTCGAAAAGGCGCACCGCCTCGGCCGAGGGCTGCGCTTTGTCGTACACGTCGCCGGCTATTATCACCGCGTCGGGCCTCTCGTCGCGGGTTATTTTAATGATTTGCTCTATCGCGTTTTCCTGCTCGGGTATCATCGAGAACTCGTTTACCCGCTTTCCCAGATGCAGATCGGACAGATGAATGATTTTCATTTGATCAGCTCCGTTATTCAAGCACTATCTGCTTGTGGTCTTTTGATTCTTTGTACAGCACGAATTTATTGCCTATGACCTGCACCACGTCCGAGTCGGTGGCCTCCATAAGCTCGCCCGCCGCCTCGCGCGCGGTCATAAACGCGCTGTCGAGAACGTGGAATTTTATCAGCTCTCTCGCTTCAAGAGCGTCAAGCGTTTGCTTTATCACGTTTTCATTTATGCCGTCTTTTCCAATTTGGTACAGGGCGGGAACGCGGTTGGCAAGTCCGCGCAGATACGCCCGTTGTTTTGTTGTAATCATGATATATCTCCTTTATCAATCATTTTTATCAACACCTTTGTCATTATCTCGTACACCTCTTTTGCGAGCGGGGCGCTTGATAGGCACTCAAGGTGCCGCTTGACCGTGCCGAAGTCGCCGCGCGCCACCGGGCCCGTCAGCGCAGCTTTGGGGCCTTTTTCGGTTATGTTCCGCGCGTTGTTTATGATCAGCGGCGACAGCGCGGCAAGAGCCTCGCTATCCGAAAAGCCGCAATCTCCCAGCAGCCCGCAGGCGATATCCGAAAGACCCACCGCGAAATTGCTGGCAAACACCGCCGCCGCGTGGTAGAGCGCCTTGCTCTCGGGCTTGATTATCTTGTATTTATTTCCACAGGCATCCAGCAGAGACGCCGCCTTTTCGCAGTCTCCCTCAATAGTGAAAAACGCGTCCGAAAAATCGCAGCTCCGATCGCTCACCGCCAGCAGCATGTGGGCGCTCGCGGTCTCCGCGCCACGCTCTTTCAGCACCCGCAACGCCTCGCTTGAAAGCGCGCCCGATGTATGGCAGAACATCTTGCCGCAAAGACTCAGATCAAGCGCGGCGATATTCTCCGCGACCTCCTCTATCGCCCCGTCGGCGACCGTGACAAAAATCATATCGCAGTCCGAGATAAGGGCGCTCATGCTTTCATAGGCGCGGCTGCCCGTGTATTCGGCAGCCTCCTCCGCGTGCGCGTACGTCCGCGACCGGTAGCCCGCGAGGTCCGCGCCGCGCGATTTAATATAACTACCGAAAGCGGTGCCGACTTTGCCGGCACCGATAAATCCTATCTTATTCATCTCTGAAATGTCTCCTGATACAGCGGAACTCATCAAAAGCGGCGTATATGGGCTCGTCCTTTCCGCTGTAGGCGTACATGCCGACCATAGCGCCCGTGAAGCGCTTGCCCTTTTTGATCGCTTGGGCGCAAAGGTAGTAAATATTGTCCGCCGTGTATACTTTTCTGTAATTCGTTCCGTCTATGCTGTATGAGAACACGCGGCGCAGGCCGTCGGTCTCTATCTTTAAATATATAGTGTCGGTGAGGCCCGGCAGACCCACATAGTGGGTGAACCGCTCCACATCGTCTATCTTCTCGAACAGTTTGAGCGCGTAGCCCCTTTCGCCGTTTCTGTAAATTCCGAAAGTAAAGTAGGTCAGCTCGTCGTAATATCCGGTCAGGCCGTAGTTCTGCTCGTAGTCAAGATCGGGCAGGACGTCCATCTTGCAGATCACGTCGAAGTTAAAATCGGGCTGGCGGCGCACGATAAAGTTGACCGCTTTTCTGGAACTAAGCGGCTCCCTTGAGCCTTTTATGTACAGTCTGCTGTTCTCAAGTTTAAATCCGTCCTCCTCGGGGATACCCGAGAACATCCAGAACGGCTTTATCTTTCCGTCGTCAAAGCTGTCGTAGCTGGCTCCGGGCTCGTTGGGCGCGGGCTTCAGCTTGGGCTTTTTCTGGAGAGTGCTGGGGCCGTTCAGATTATTCACGATCGGCCAGCCGTCGGGCGTCCATGTGATAGGGTCGAGACAGGTCTCGCGGCCGAGCATGGCGTATTTTCCGTCAAGGCTCCTGTTGCACAGATACACCACGTACCAGTCGCCGTCCGGAGTCTGCACCGGCTTGGCGTGACCCGCGCAGGTTATAGGCGCGGTGTAGTCGCGCTGCGTCAGTATCGGGTTATAGGGGCAGGGCTCATACACGCCCATCAGCGTCTTGCTGCGCGAAACGCTCACGCAGTGCTGCTCCCCTGTGCCGCCCTCGGCCTGGAACAGATAGTAATATCCGTCCTTGTGTATCAGATGCGGGCCCTCGGGAGCGCGCTTGTTGTCGCCGTAATAAAGCAGCTTCGCCTCGGAGATCTTCTCTGTGGCATCCTCGTTGAGCTCAAAAATTCTGGCGCCGCGGTTCAGCAGCATGTAGCGTCTGCCGTCCACATCGGTGAACAGCGACGGGTCGATGCCGTCCTCGTCGATAAACACGGGCTCGGAATACGGGCCCTCGGGCTTTTCGGACGACACTATTATCTGTCTGCGCTTTACTTTCTCGCTGTCGTTGTAGCGCAGAGTGGCCGTTATGTAAAACTTTCCGTTGTGGTATGATATATCGGGCGCCCAGTAGCCTCTGCCGCCCTCGAGACCGTCAAGGTGCGCCCACTCGGGGTTGGTTATGGCGTGGCCTATGCTCTGCCAATGCACCAGATCGGTCGAGTGTGATATCGGTATGCAGGGGAAGAACACGAACGACGAGTTCACCATGTAGTAATCCTCGCCCACGCGCACTATCGAGGGGTCGGCGTAAAATCCGCGGCGCACGGGATTTTGGTACATATCCTCGAATTTGCAGCCGACAACCTGTTCAAAATATTTTTCAATATCGGCAAAGCCGTGCTCCCTTGCCAGCTCAAAGGGCGTTATCAAATGTCTGTCGCCTTGGCAGGGGTCAAGTCCCACGCGCTCCACAAAGTATTTGACTATTTCAAGATCGCCGGTCATGACCGCCTCGTGCAGCGCGCTGCGGTGCCTGAAATCGCACTCGTTGAAGCTGGCGAAGGTGTATTCGACCAAAAACTTCACCCACTTCATATCGCCGGTCCTTATCATGTGGAAGGCCGCCGATATACCGTTTTCGTCGCACTCGTCCACAAGTCTGGCGCTGTGGGAAAGCATCTCCTTGACGCCGTCCATATCCCGCCGTTTTATCAGGTCAATAAATTCACTCATGCTCGCACCTCAATGCTATAGTTTCTGAATATACATAAGATATTGTAACAGGCATTAACACGAAATGCAATAGCTAAATTGTATATAATTTCACAAAATGAGCGTCGGATTTTTAACAATTAATATTTTTAATTGAATTTGGCAGTCTCGCAAAAGGCGCGCCGTATTCGGCGGCGCGCCTTTGTCGGGAAGTTAAATCGCTTACAACTACAGCTTGCTTATCCTACCCATAAATAATATCTCGCCGGATTTGCAGTCGCGTATTATGAATGTGAACGGGCGGTCAACGTTAAACTCTATCGGCTCGCTCGTGTCCGGAGCCGCGGCTCCGGGAGCGGCCAAGACCGCCGTGGCCGCGGAGGCTTCGGAGCCCTCCTCGTCAACATTGATATACGTCTTTTGCAGCACTTTATCAATATAAACGGGATACCCGTCGGGAACGCCCTCGATCATTTTTCCGAAATCCGCCCTGTTTTGATCAAACGCGGAGGCTATTCCCATGTCTTTCAGATAATCCTCAAGCTCCTTTGAGGTCTCGACCTTGAATTTAGGCATTTTGAGATTTACGCGATTAAATTCGATCTTGTCAAAATACCGGTCATAATCAATGTCTCCGCCGTCGTCAAGGCTTATGTACATTGAGGCGCCGCCACAGTACGGCAGCATTATCATGCTCAGATCATTATCACTGTATACGCCGAAACTTTCGGTTTGACGCATAAAATCGACCGAGGACTTCGTGCCGTCAAAGTTTTTGAAAATGTCCTTCTCGGTGGCGTTCTCGTTAAACTCGTCTGTCCACGCGCCTTTAAAATACACCGCGTTCACCAGAGCCGCCAAAAAATCGCTGTTGTCTGCTATCGTCGGGATCTTGCCGTTTGTCTTTTCGCTTGTCCACTCGTTGACACGCCGCGCCGCGTCGCTGCCTCCCACGATCTCGCTCATTCCGTTATAAAAGTCCTTGATCGTTTTTTCAAATTTCGAGCCGAATTTCATGTCCGAGCCCGGAAAATAATCGCGATTGAGCCAGATCGAATTCGCGATGCTCAATTGAGCGGAATCGGTTTCGGAATAGCGCTTTATCAGCTCCTTGACGCTCTTGTTATACTCATCGAGATCATTTATTCCCAAAGCTGCGAGTATTTCATTTTCGGTCTCGCCTTCCGCGCCGTTTGCGGCCATGGCCATGGCGAGCTTTACGGACAGCGGCGAAAACATATAGTTCTCGCTCTTATCAAATCTCGAGTTCAGCTTATAGGCAAACGCGTTTTTGCTCTCGGGCATGGGCGTCTCCGCGGGCTCTCCGCCGCGCGAGATCAAACTCTCCAAAAACGTGCCGCCGTCTTTTTTGCGCGTGTAAAGCAGGTTGCAGGCCATGACCGCGGCGTCTCCGCGCGTGATCTTGTCGTCGGGATCCGCCTTGACGCTTTCATCCGCGTTGGTAAGTCTCTCATCGGGATTCGGCCTGACTTTGGCGGTTATTCCGATTCGCTCCGCCTCGCTTATATAACCTTCGGGATAATTCAGCTGCGCAGCGGTTCCGGTACTCTCGTACCAATAAAAGCGCGTGAGAGCGGTGACAAACTCGCCGTAACTTACAAGCTCGGCGGGTCTGAACGTCCCGTCGGGATATCCGCTGACAATGCCGCGCTCGCATAACGCGCCCGCCGCGCCCTCGGCATAGCTGCCAGCAAGATCGGAGAATACGCTTCCATCGCCGTCGGGATACGCTCCCATGCGCGCGATAACCGCGGCTGTCTCTGCGCGGGTTATGCGCTCGTCCTCTCTGAATGCGCCGTCGGGATCGCCGTTCATGACCGAGAGAGATCTGAGCTCCGACACGGAATCTCCGACCCTGCCGCCGTCGTAGAGAGGCGCCGCCGCGGCGGGCAGCGCGGTCAGAGCGAGAGCCGCCGAGGCGCACAGCGCCAATAATCTTTTTTTCATAACACTCACCTTTCCTTTGATCTAAAAATATATTATAAACTTCACCTTACTTTATTAGACGACAAAAAGCAAAATAAAGTTCCCATTTTTTATAAAATAATTTAACCCTGCATAATATTGTTTTCAAGCCATTTTTCGCGCATAAGACGGATGAGGAATAAAATTCCTCTGACGCATAGCTCGACGCACATGGCGATCCACGCTCCGCGCAGACCGAGCCGCGGCACAAGGGCAAGCGCCAGCGTGATCCTGACGCCCCACATAGTGAGCAGGTTCAAAAGACTTGGCACCAGCGTGTCGCCCGCGCCGCGGAGCGCGCCCGAGCAGACTATCGACGCGGCGTACATCGGCTCGGCGAACGCCTCTATGCGCAGGATATCGGCTCCCAACGCGCGGACCTGCTCGGACGGAGTGAGCATCGCGAACATAAACGGAGCTGCCGCGTACATCAACACCGCCGCGGCCGACATGATAGCGACACCCAGAACCACCGCAGTCACGGCGAAACGCTTGGCGATATCCTTGCGGTCAGCTCCTATGCTCTGACCGACCAGCGTGGTCGCCGCGGTGCCTATGCCGTAGCCCGGCATGTAGCACAAGCTCTCGGCGGTGATCGCCAGAGAGTTGGCGGCGACCGCCGCGGTTCCCAGCGGCGCCACGATCAAGGTGGTGACCACCTGCGCGCCGCACATCACCGTGTGCTCAAACGCCGCGGGGACCGAGATACGCAGCGCCGCCTTTATGCACTTGAGCCTGATTTTCCACGAGCCCTTGAGCCTGAGCGACAATATATCGGAACGGAAGGCCGCCGAATAAAACATCAGAGCCGCGGCGCACAGCTCGGCACAGGCCGTACCCAAAGCCGCTCCCGCGACGCCGAAGCCGAGGCCGAACAAATGAACTGACGCGCCGAAAACAGAAACCTCGCGGGTCGGGAAAATAAATATAAAATTGAACACAACATCAAGCATGCACATAAGGATATTGAGCAGACCCGGCGTTTTCAGATCGCCGCCGCACTGGAGCGAGCTTGAGCACAACATTCTGATCTGCATGATCGGCAGCGCGCAGGCGTATATGAAAAAGTAGCGCGTAGAGTTTTGGGTCACGCCCTCGGCGCCGCCCAGCCAAATCGGCAGCGAGCGGCTTATCGACAGAGCGGCCGCCGAGATCAGAGCGCCGAACATAAGCGATACGATAAGGCTCTGGCGGAAAACGTTTCTCGCTCCCTCATGATCCCGCGCGCCGACGAGTTGTGCGATCTGCACCGAAAAGCCCGTGGCGAGCGAAACGCACAGCCCGCCGATCAGCCACATCGTGGTGCTTATCAGGCCTATCGAGGCGGTGGCGCTCTCGCCGAGGCTTCCCACCATCGCCGCGTCTATATACTGCATGATTATCGAGCTTATCTGCGCCATGATCGCCGGGATGCTCAGCCTTATCACGGTGAGCATCATTTCTCTTATTCGCGGCGTTTCGCTTTCGCTTATGTTAATTATTTGCTTCAATTTTTTATCTCCCGTCATAGGCGATAAATATATCGCTTGTGATTATTAAAAGCCGCTCCGGAAAACGTTCCGAAGCGGCGGTTTTTTGGTTTGGTTTTAGTTTTAATTTATTTAGTTGTTATTTGAATTTTCGGAATTTTCGGATTTTTCCGTGCTGCCTGACGTCGATGAGCCTGTGATCGACTTAACGGTTGACGGCCACAGATCGGTATATACCTTGCCGGGCTCCAGACCGCCGACCTTCGCCTCGCCCATTTCGGTCACGGTGACAAGCTGATAGCCCTCGTCAAGCAGAGCGGGTATCAGGCGCACCACCGCGTCGATCGTCGAATCGTAAATATCATGGAACAGGACAATGTCTCCGTCCTGAATAGTTGACATTACGTTGCTGTACACCGCGTCGGCGTTCTTGGACTTCCAGTCAAGAGTGTCGACCGACCAAAGGATTATCGGCTGACCGTACTCCTTGGCAACGCTCTTTACCGAGTCGTTATACGAGCCGTAGGGCGGGCGCACGGTAGACGGGCCCTCGCCGATGATGTCCTTTAAATTATTTGTGCTCTTTTCGAACTGGCTCTTGAGCGAGTCGCCCGAAAGGGTCGTAAGCTGTGTATGGTCGTAGGTGTGGCTCGCCGTGTCGCAGCCCAAAGCCTGCATGCGCTTTATGGTGTCGGCCGCGCCCTTCATGTGGTCGCCCAGCATAAAGAATGTGGCGCGAGCGTTGTTTTCCTCCAGCGCGTCAAGCAGACGCTTAGTGGTCTCGGCGCCGGGGCCGTCGTCAAAGGTCAGCGCTATCATCGGAGCGTCCGGATCAATTTTGCCGTTGCCGCGCTTCCAGCCGCTGTCCACATAGGACTGCACCTCGCTCTTGAGCACATCCTTGACCTCCTCGGTCTCGGGATTAAACACCTTGGCAAATATCGACGAGTAGTTTGTTGTGTATCCGTTCTTTTCGTATTCGTTAACGTCGGCGTTATACACGACGATACTGCTGCCGTCCTCTTTCCACATAGTGGTGAGAACGTCGTTGAAATTATCGTACCAGCCGACGGTCTTTTGTTCCTCCGCCTCGCTCGGCGTGAACTGCTCGCTGCGGCCGTCCTCGGTGTACATTGTTACCATTTCCTCGCCGCTTGTGTCGCTGACGTCCACCGGAACAATTCCCTTCATGCCCATGCAAACTATCAGCACCACAGCAAGCAAAGCGCATGCCACTATTTTTTTCATTAGTAAACCCTCCGAATTTATCAATTAATAACTTTTATATCAATAATAACTATTAATAATATATTATATCATAACGCGCCACTGTGTCAACACAAAAATATTACAAATTTCTAACATTTTCTCACCGCGCAGTCTCACCCCGCGAGAATGTACAGCAAAGCAAAAATAAGCGCCTTGTCGGCGTCATCGTTTTCGGCGACAAGCAGTATAAGGGCCAGCAGCAGCAGATCCTCGGCCGTCACCAGACCGAGTATTTTTTTCGTGCGGCGGTTATACAGCTCGCTCGGCAAAATATCAAGCAGCGAGTCGAGAAAGCCGCTCTCCCGAGACTGCTCCGTATGCGGCGGCGCGGCGAGTCTCTCGGGCTCGCGCTTCGCGCGGTCATCGTTCCGTATATGCGCGCCTCCCGTCCGCGGCGGATCCGCTCCCCTGCTTCGCGCTCCCCGCGGAACATCCCGAAGATTTGTTTGAGGCGCGGATTGTCCTCCGCCGCGGGGCGGACTGTTTGAATTATAGCGTCTGTACATGGCGGCCTCCTAAAATCCGAAATCGAATCCGTTTTCCCGCAGAACGGAAAAAGCCTTGATCATTCCCATGATTTTAACGGCGGTGTCGGTTTTCGCGCGGCGTGACTCGCGGAGGTAGGGCTTCAGCGCGTACAGCAGCTCGGCCTCGCGGCCCGTGTCGCGCCGCTTCACGCTCTCAAGGACTTTTCCCATTTTCACCATCATTTCAAAATCCGCCGCGTCCTCTTCCATCGGCGTCCGCTCGGGCGGTTTCTCGCCGCCGTCCTCAGAGCCCGAAAGCGCGCTTATTATGCCGCTTATCTGCTCGCGCCCCTCGCCGCTGCTCATCATCTCTTTAAGCTTTTCAACCGCGCCGCTCAGGTCAAGCTCTCCGCTCATCAAATCACCGCCTTGTATGTATTCCGTTATTTTTTAAGAAAAGCGTTTAAATTTTTCATCAGCTCGGGGTTTGAGCTCAGAGCCTTTTTTACGCCGTTGTTTTCGCTCACCGCCCTGCTCACGTCCGCCGCGCTGAGCTTGCTCAGATTTTTGCCGAGGTCGGGGCTCTCGAGCGCCTTTTTGAGCGCGCTCATATCCTCTTTTGACAGCGTGCCGCCGAGAGCGCCGAGCATTGAGTTAAGCTTGTTTTTGTCGAGATTTTTTGTCATATCGTTTATGTTCATAACCATTCCGCCTTTCGGGTCAAATTATACTACAGTACATTCTATGTATTTTTATAAAAATAGTGACAAAAAAATATTTATGTGATATAATGGGTCAGTCGGATAATTTTTCCGGTGGCTACATAGGTAAGTACCGATTAAATATGGTGCGTCGATTGCGCCGGCAGGAATTTCGTCAGATTGTTCAAAAGCGACGCGGCATACTTTGTGTATGGCAAGGAGCTTTTGGGCGATATGACGGAATTATCGCAAGCAAGCGGCGTGCCAAGCCGCAAGGCGGTATTTGATCGGTAGTTACCCAAGGAGGTTTGGCTTTATGAAAGCGGTAGTTCTCAGCGATTCCCACGGCAGCTTCGGCGAGCTTAAAAAAGCAGTCGACGCCGAAATTAAAAACGGCGGAGTTTCGATGATAATGTTTGCGGGAGACGTGCAGCGCGACGCGGACGCCCTCAGGCGGGAGTACCCGAGGATACCCGTGGCGGTCGTTCTCGGCAACAACGATTGGTCGGTTAGGGACGTGCCCTTTGACGTGACGTTTACGTTCGCGGGCAAGCGGGTGTTCATGACCCACGGCCACAAGTACCATGTTAAATACGGGCTGAATACCCTGCTGCTCAAAGCGAGGGAACAAGGCGCCGACATCTGCGTTTTCGGCCACACCCACCGTCCGTATCTTGAGGAGGTCTCGGGAGTGCTGATGCTGAACCCGGGCAGCGCGTGGATGAGCTACGCGGTGCTGGAGGTGGACGAGAACGGAAGCGCCAAGGCCGAAATAAAGAAAACTCTTTGATATAACATATTTTATAATAACGAGGTAAATATTATGCTGCTTGCTATTGACGTAGGAAACACAAACATTGTGGCGGCGCTCTATAACGGGGATGATTTTATCCGCAGCTGGAGGATCGCCACCGATATCAACAAGGCCAGCGACGAGTACGGAATTCTGCTGTGCCAGCTTTTGAGGAGCGAAAACACAAAGCCCGACCAAATAGACGACGTTATGATCGCCTCGGTCGTGCCCACGGTCATGCACTCGCTTACAAACGCGGTCAGGCGATATTTGGGCTGCGAGCCCATGATAGTGGGGCCCGGGATAAAAACCGGAATGAACATAAAAATGGACAACCCGAGGGAGCTGGGCGCCGACAGGATAGTGAACGCGGTTGCGGCGATAAACAAATACAAGCCGCCGCTTATAATAGTGGACTTCGGCACCGCAACCACATTCTGCTCGATCGACAGAAGCGGCTGCTATGTGGGCGGAGTTATCACCGCGGGCATGAAGATCTCAATGGACGCGCTGTTTGAGCGCACGGCCAAGCTGCCCAAGGTGGAGATCGTAAAGCCGCCCTCGCCGATCGGAAAAAACACGGTGAACTCGATACAGAGCGGAGCGCTCTACGGCCACGCGGGCATGACCGACAGCATTGTGCGCAGGATCAAAAAAGAAATAGGCGAGGACGCCTCGGTGATCGCCACGGGCGGACTGGCAAAAATGATCTCCCGCGAATCGGAAGAGATCGACATCGTTGACGGCATGCTGACCGTTGACGGACTTAAAATACTGTATGACAAAAACAAAGACAAATAAAAAGGAGAAATAAAATGGACTACAACAAAGAAGCGCTCAGGCTCCACAAGGAGCTTAAAGGAAAAATAGAGGTCGCGTCGCGCGCGGCCACGACCAACAAGGACGAGCTTTCGGTCGCCTACACTCCGGGCGTGGCCGAGCCCTGCCGCGAGATCGCCAAGGACAAGGGCCTGGTCTACGACTATACCCGAAAGGGCAATCTGGTGGCTGTGGTGACCGACGGCAGCGCGGTCCTGGGTCTCGGCAACATAGGCCCCGAGGCGGGCATGCCTGTTATGGAGGGCAAGTGCGTGCTGTTTAAAAACTTCGCGGATATTGACGCGTTCCCCATCTGCCTTGACACGCAGGACACCGACGAGATAGTCGAGACGGTCAAAAACATAGCGCCCGGCTTCGGCGGCATCAACCTTGAGGACATCGCGGCGCCCCGCTGCTTTGAGGTGGAGCGCAGGCTCAAGGAAGCGCTGGATATTCCGGTTTTTCACGACGATCAGCACGGGACCGCTATCGTTGTGTCGGCGGGCATCATCAACGCGCTCCGCGTTGTGAACAAAAAAATCGAGGATGTGAACATCGTTATAAACGGCGCGGGCAGCGCGGGTATCGCAATATGCAAAATGCTGATGAACATGGGCGCCGAAAACATTGTTCTTGTCGACAAGATCGGCGCGATACGCGAGGGAATGGACGGGCTTAATCCCGAGCAGGAAAAAATGTCGAAGATAACCAACAGGGCAAAAAAGTCGGGCAGCCTTGCCGACGTGATGATCGGCGCCGACGTGTTTATCGGCGTCTCTGCGCCGAACATAGTCAGCAAGGACATGGTGAGCTCAATGGCAGACGACGCGATAGTTTTCGCCATGGCAAACCCGACGCCCGAGATCATGCCCGATCTCGCCAAAGAGGCGGGCGCCAGGATCGTGGGCACGGGACGCTCCGATTTCCCCAACCAGATAAACAACGTTATCGCGTTCCCGGGGATTTTCCGCGGCGCGCTGGACGCGAGAGCGAAGGCCATAACCGAAAAGATGAAAACCGCAGCCTGCCGCGCCATCGCGGGACTGATCTCAGACGACGAGCTGAGCGAGGAATATATTATTCCGAAGGCCTTTGACCCGAGGATCGCGAAAGCCGTGGCAAAAGCCGTGGCGGAAGCGGCCGAGGAATAACGCGGCGCGCGTAAAAATTCAAAAGAAAAGGCGGAAGCATGCGCTTCCGCTCTTTTTCTTTTGGTGAGTTGTTGTTTTCGTTTTTCAAGTCAAAAAGCGTCATGCTCTAACGCTTTCGCATACACAATTACAAAAGTGTGCTCCGAAACTATTTCGCCGAACTTTTGACGGCGTCCGCCTTACAGCGTTCATACTCAACGTCAAGAACAGTCTGAACCGTGTGCTCTGCAAGTTTGTCAAGAGCGTTATACTTTTGCACAAGTGTGACAACGCTGTCATCAATAACAAGCGGGATTTCATAGTCGAACACTTTAATGTTAAGAGCTTTACACATCTTCATAACAGTGTTAAAACCTGTGCCCGAAATGCCGTTTTTGAGAGCGCTTACCACAGTTGTCTGAGCTATACCCACGCTGAACGCGAACTGACGCACACTGCGGTACTGCTTCTTGATCTCCTGCTTTATAAGCATTGTCAAGTCGTCCATCTTAATACCTCCTTCTTATGATTCTGTAATATATACTCGTGTTCCAAAGGGCATGTTTGCGGACAGCCAGTTTATGTACTTAGCCTGGCACCGCACGCAGCCCAATGATAATTTAACACCTACGTTATTGTTATACGGAGTTCCGTCGTATCTCAAAAGCGTCGAATGAAGCGCGTAGTTTCCGTAGAAAACCATTACGGGACCCACGTAGTAATTCGCGTACGCCCATCTGTCCTGAGCCTGGAAATACTCGAACGTGCCCGTGATCGTCTCGCTGTTCTCGGCGCCGATACCGACCGTGAAATCCTTGACCCATTTCCAGTTTCCTTTTGAGCCTTCAAAAACCGTACATTTGAATTTTTGCTTATTTACCCATATCATGTAATTTGTGGAACTTCCCACTCCGCTATCGTTTGCTCTTTTCTCAAGAGCCGCTATGGACTCAAGCGCCATGGGTGATTTTGTGAGATGAATGTCTATGTATTCGCCCGCGTCAAAATACTCCAAAGAGCTTCCGAAGCTTTCCGCAAACGGGCGAAGCTCGATATACGTCAGGCTGTTGATATTTGAAACGGGAACGCTGAGCGTCTTGTCCTCGCCGAAAACAGTTATGTAGCTATAGCCGATATTAACCAACATCTCGTTGTCGCCTGTTTTTACCTTAACGCTGTTGTACTGAGGATAGAATGTGCAGTCTGTGATACCGATCGCCTCCGCAACATCCGAAAGGGGCGCTATGATAGACGAGCCTTCAAATATCGCGGGCGACGTTAGAGGCACATACTTTCCGTCAACATAGATATTGATCGGGTCCTGCGTTCTTATGTGAGCCGTCATGTCGGCGTGGTTTGATACCGAACCGTCACCGTTCACATATGTGTAAAGCGGCAGCTTTTCGGAAAGGGGCAGCCGGAAATTATCCGAATAGTAATCGACAGAATCGATGCCCGAAATATCCAAGTAATACACCGTGCCGATCGGCGCCGCGGGAACATCGTACGTAAGACTGAAACTGTCAAGACTGTTTATGTATTCGGTGTGCGAGCCCAAAAGTTCTCCGTCCGCGGAATAAAGGTTAAACACCGCGTAGTCATATCTGGGCCAACCGTCAAGCACCGCTGTAAAATTAACGGTGTAGCTTGTTATCAGGTTTGCGCCGGAAGCTTCCTGCGCGGGCGTCTCCGAAGCTGCAGCAGCGTCTGCCTCGGAAATCTCGGGGGCTCCCGAAGCGAGAGGTATTTCCTCGGCGTCATACTCCCCGTCCGCAAGTGGTATTTCCTCCGCAGTTTCGGCGGGCGAAACAATTTCGGGTGAATTTTGTGTTTCCTCGGGCGGCAAAACCTCGGGGGCCAGCGATTCGATCGGCAATGACTCCGCGTCGATCTCATCGGCATATGAAATCATACCAAACGGGGCCAGTGTCAAAACAGCCGCCGTCAGAAAAATCAATAACCTGTTTTTCATTTACTTTCTCCATTATTTGTTGCTATTCTCTATTATAATTATTGTATAACAATTTTCTGCAATTGTCAACAACAATTTAACAAATAGTTGACTGATTTTGTTATTTTATTAACAAAATCACGCACAAGTATAGGCCGTCCATTCATTTGACCGTTTTTCCTTAATAATTTCCAATCCCGCAGCCTCAAGCGCGGATCTTACCTCATTCGTTCTTTCGTTAATTATTCCCGAACATATAAATATTCCGTCGGGTTTCATAAATTCTCGGACAACCGGAGCGAGTGCAATTATAACATCGGCGACAATGTTGGCGGCGACCAGATCGTATTTGCCGAAACGATCCCGTACCTTTTTGTCTTCGATTATATCGCCGCTGCTCACGCTGTATAAGCCGCGGTCCAAATTATTTAGGGCCAGATTATCGTACGCCACATCCACCGCGGCAGGGTCAATATCAACCGCGTCGCAGTGCGAGGCGCCGAGCAGCAGCGCTATGATAGACAAAATGCCGCTTCCGCAGCCCAAATCGAGCATAGTGTCTCCGGGCTTTAAGTTTTCCTCGATCGCCTCGATACAGAATCTGGTGCTGTCGTGGGTGCCGGTGCCGAACGTCATACCGGGATTAACGCGAAAAACAACTCTGTCGGTCTCTTTTTCGAGCGGGAGCCACTCCGGTTGTATAAGAACTCTGGCCCCAATCTCAATGGGTTTAAAATACTGTTTCCAGTTCTCGGACCAGTCCTCGTCTTTGACCTGCGCGGTTACGATTTTAAGAGCGCCGAATTTTTGTTCTTTGTCCGCGGCTCTCATGGCCGCCATTTTCTTTTCGATTTCGGACAGCGTCAAAAGACCGTCGCTATCATCCGCGACATAGGCGGTGATCTTTGTGTCGGCGGTTTTTAGCCTCTCGAGCTCCTCATCCACATAGTCCCAGTATTTTCGGTTGTTTTCAAGAAATTCGATAAAATCGTCCTTGTCGGATATCTCGACTCCGCCGATTCCCAGATCGGCCAAAGCCGAGCAAACCGGGTCGATCCCCTCGGACGTTGTGATTATGTTGATTTTTATCCAGTTCAATCGGTTCCCCCCCCTCAGGCGGGCATACGCCCGCCGGCTCCCCCGAGGGGGCGCCTTATTTTATATGGGCTCCCGCGGAACGCCAGCGAAGCGCGTTTCGTGGGAAAGCGGCGGAAACCCGAAGCGGGTGAGCGCTGCCGCTTGCGTCAGCGCGAATAAGCGTAGGGATTTCCGCCGCCAGGGCTCCCGCAAAGCGCCAACGCAGTGCGCTTTGTGGGAAAGCGGCGGAAACCCGAAACGGGTGAGCGCTGCCGCTTGCGTCAGCGCGAATAAGTGCAGGGATTTCCGCCGCCAGGGCTCCCACGGAACGCCAGCGAAGCGCGTTTCGTGGGAAGGCTGAGCAACCGCCCGTAAAGCGAAGCTTCCGCCGCAAGCGGCGGAACGAGCCAAAGGGCGTGTTGCTCAGCCGGGTGGCCACTGCAGATTTCGACCGGCCAGCATATGGAAGTGCAGATGGCCGACGGTCTGGCCACCGTCCTCTCCGCAATTATTTACAATTCTGTAGCCTTTTTCGGCAAATCCGCGTTCCGCGGCGATCTTTGCCGCGGCCTCGAATATTTTGCCTATAACCGCCGAGTTTTCGGCGGTGATCTCATTGGTCGAGCTTATGTGATTTTTGGGCACGATCACAATATGCTCGGGCGCCTGAGGCGCGATGTCCAAAAACGCGTAGACGCTGTCGTCCTCATACACTTTTGTGGACGGGACCTCGCCCGCAATTATCTTGCAAAATAAGCAATCCGACATATATTATACCTCCTTTTATTGTCTCTACGTTGACCCCTCTCAGTCACCTTCGGTGACAGCTCTCCCCAAGGGGCGAGCCTTTTATTTATCTTTCTTGATATGTTTTTCAAGTATGCTTCTGACGTTTTTCAGGGCTTCCTCGACCTTTTCGGGCAGGCGGCCTCCGGCTTGGGCGCTGTCGGGTCTTCCGCCTCCGCCTCCGCCGAGCTCCTTGGCTACCTCGGAAATTACCTTTCCGGCGTGGGCGCCCTTTTCGATAGCCTCTTTTGAGGTCATCGAGATAAGGTTGACTTTCTCGCCCGCCTTTGACGCCAGCACTATCAGCGAGTTGGGCAGCTTGGCCTTGAGGTTGTCGCCTATCTCGCGCATGGTGTTCATATCAACGCCGTCGTCCAGCACCTGTGTCACAACCTTGATGCCGTCCACTTCCTCGGCGTCCTCAAGAACGTTGCCGAGACTGCTTTTGGCGAGCTTGCTCTTTAAGCTCTCTATCTCGTGTCTTTGGTCGCGCAGCTCGTTCATCAGGCCCTCGGCGCGGCCGAGCAGATCGGCCTGTCCGGTCTTTAAGGTCTTTGCCACATCATAGAGCAGCAGCGACTGGTTGCGGCACAGCTCGATAACGTTGTGGCCCGTGGTTCCCTCGATACGTCTCACGCCCGCTGCCACTCCCGACTCGCCGAGTATTCTCATGATTCCCAGGTTTCCGGTGTTGGCGGCGTGGGTTCCTCCGCAGAGCTCGATACTGAAATCGCCCATGCGGACAACGCGGACGCGCTTGCCGTACTTCTCGCTGAACAGCGCCATCGCGCCCATGGTCCTGGCGGTGGCAATATCCTCCTCAAAGCAGTCTATCTTTATGCACTCCATTATCTTGTCGTTTACCAATGTTCCGACCTTGAGCTGTTCCTCGATCGTCATAGCCTGAAAATGCGAGAAATCAAAACGGAACCTGTGCTCGTCCACATACGAGCCCGCCTGAGCTACATGCTTGCCAAGCACCTGTCTGAGCGCCGCCTGAACAAGGTGCACCGCCGAGTGGTTGCGCATGATCGCCTTGCGGCGTTCGGCGTCAACGCTGACGCTGACCGTCTCGCCCACCGAGATCTCGCCGTTCTGAACAACGCAGTGGTGGTGGAACTTGCCGTTCTTTTTGGTGACGTCCTTAACGCGCACCGACGCGGCGTCGGTGTTTATATATCCCGTGTCGCCCACCTGGCCGCCGCTCTCGGCGTAGAGCACCGAGCGATCAAGCACGATAACGACCTCGTCGTCCTTTTCCGCCTTTTGAACGCGCTCGTCGCCCTTTGCGATAGCGAGCAGCTTGGACTTGCCGTTAAATTTCTGATAGCCCTCGAATATCGTGGCGTCCTTTATGTCGATGAATATGTCGTTTTCCCAGGCTGTGTCGTCGTTGTTGCCGCGGGCGGTCTTTGAGGTCGCGCGCTGCTTGTTGAGCAGCTCCTTGAACATGGTCTCGGCCACAACAAATCCGTTCTCGCCCATGATCTCGCGGGTCAGGTCGATCGGGAATCCGTAGGTGTCATAAAGCTTGAACGCTCTCTCGCCGTCAAGCTCGCTTATGCCGCTCTCCTTCATTTCGTCTATATAAGATTTGATTATCTGCATGCCCTGGTCGATGGTGTTGTTGAAACGCTCCTCCTCGCTCTTGATAACGCTCTCGATATACTCGAAGTTGGTGTCAAGCTCGGGATACGCGCTCATCGACTCGTTGGCGACAACTCTCGCCAGCTTGTAAAGGAACGTGCCCTCTATTCCCAGCAGTCTGCCGTGGCGCGCGGCTCTGCGCAAAAGTCTGCGCAGCACGTAGCCTCTGCCCTCGTTGGACGGAAGCACGCCGTCGGCCGTCATGAACACGGTGCTGCGGATATGGTCAGTTATAACGCGGAGCGAGGTGTCAGTGTGCTTGTCCTCGCCGTATTTGACGCCCGCCATCTCGGCAGCCGCGTCAAGCACGCGCCTTATGGTGTCGACCTCGAAGATCGAGGTCGTGCCCTGCATGATGCAGGCTATTCTCTCAAGTCCCATACCGGTATCGATATTGGGATGATCAAGCTTGTTGTATGTGCCGTTCTCGTCCTTGTCGAACTGGGTGAACACCAGGTTCCAGAACTCAACGTATCTGTCGCAGTCGCAGCCCACGGCGCAGTCGGGGCTGCCGCAGCCGTATTCCTCGCCGCGGTCGTAGTATATCTCGGAGCAGGGTCCGCAGGGGCCGGTGCCTATCTCCCAGAAATTGTCGTCCTTGCCCAGATGCACGATCCTGTCTTTCGACACGCCGACGTGATTCACCCAGATGTCCTCGGCCTCGTAGTCGTCCTCATAGACGCTGACCCAGAGACGGTCTTTGGGTATCTCCAGAACTTCTGTGATAAACTCCCACGCCCACTTGGTGGCATCCATCTTGAAATAGTCGCCGAACGAGAAATTGCCCAGCATTTCAAAAAATGTGCCGTGGCGCGACGTGAGGCCCACCTGCTCGATATCCGGGGTCCTGATGCACTTCTGGCATGTGGTGACGCGCTTCGCGGGCGGCACTTCCTTACCGGTGAAGTAGGGCTTCAGAGGCGCCATGCCGGCGTTTATCAGCAGCAGACTGGCGTCGTTCTGAGGAACCAGCGGAAACGAGGGCAGGCGAAGATGACCCTTGCTCTCAAAAAAGCTCAAAAACTTTTCGCGTATTTCGTTTAAACCTAATTTTTCCATTTTATCTACCTCTTGCTTCAAATTATAAATTTCACTAAATAATTATTATAACAATTTTATTTGTCCTCGTCAATAGTTTTGCAAATATACTTGTAAATTTCGGCGGCGTGTTCCTTGAGAGCCTCGGCAGCACGAACCGCCTGAATTTTGCTGCCCGCGTCTATTTTAAGCTCGAGTATCGGCGAGCCGCCGTCAAGCATGGAAAGCGCCGCGGTGTGCCGCCCGCCGCCCGCGGGTATGACTTCAGCGGTGACGCCGTTGGGATTCACAAGCTCCTCAAACTCCTCGCGCCTCGCGGCCGAGGTTATCTTTTTCCGTATGCTTGCCGGGACCCTGCTGCGGAAAAAATCGTCGGCATCGATCCCGCGGCCCGTCAGCTTCACGCACTCGCTGTTTTTGTAAAACAAGCGCTCGATAAAGCCGTCCTCTATCAGCTCACTGAGCGTGATCGTCAAATCAAAGTAGCTCATCACGTTCTCGTCCCAAGTCAGAAGCTCGGTCAGCCTTGTCAGCGACAGAGGGTGCGGATACTGCCGCAGCGTGTAGAGGATCGCGAATTTCATTTCGTCTTTTTCCAGAAACATATTTATCACCAATCATTTAAATTTATTTATCGTACTCGGTGTAGGGCTTCTTGTGCTTAAAGTATATCCCCACAAGTCCCAAACCCGCGTGCGCCGTGATCACAGGGCCGATCTTGTAGTGGGTGATCTTGGCGGGGTTCACACGCTCGCGGAGCAGATTTTTCACGATCTCCACCTTTTCGGGCGCGTCGGTATCCATCACTATGACCTCGTTCTCCCCGGGGCTGTCCATGCGCTCCTCTGCGTAACCCACGAGGACGGACATCGCCTTTTTGAGGCCGCGCACCTTTTTGCACGCCTCGACCAGACCGTCGGTTATCATAAGTATCGGCTTGATGTCAAGCAGCGCGCTGATCGCCATGGTGGTCGCCTTGATCCTGCCGCCCTTTTTGAGAAACGTCAGATCGTCGACCACGAAATAGGCCGTGTCGCGCTTATAGGTACTCTCCAAAAATTCCACGACCTCATCTCTTGATGCGCCGTCTTTTATCATCTCGGCGGCCGCCAGGACCGGCATGCCGATCGCCATGGTGTACATCTCGGAATTCACGATCGAGATGTCAAAGCCCTCGTCTTTGAGACTGTCGGCTATCATGTGGGCGGTGTTGTTTATGCCGCTGCCGTTTGCGGAGATCGAGACATATATTATTTGGTTCTCCTTGCCGATCTCGCGGAACATCGCCTCCATATCCTCGGGAGACATCTGGCTGGTCGTTGGCACGTTTTCGCTGCTCCTTACCATTTCATAAAATTCCTCGGCCTCAAAATCGCCGCCCGCGGTTATGCTTTTGCCGTCTAAATTTACCGTGAACGGCAGCACGCGGATATCGTATTTTTCAAGAAGCTCGACCGGTATGTCCGCTCCTCTGTCGATCATTAATTTTATCATTGTTTTTCTCCTTTTTAATTTTCCTCCTCTTTAGGCTCGCCCCTTGGGGAGAGCTGGCTGCGGCTTGTCCGCAGACTGAGAGGGGTTTGTGTTTCCGAATTGCTTGGGAAACCCCTCTCCGTCAGGCTTCGCCTGACACCTCTCCCCAAGGGGCGAGGCAGGCGGGCGGCAGGTTGCCGCCCCTATATGGTTTGGCGCCTATCGTTCGCAGCAACACGATATACCATCGCTAATGCCGTAGGGGCGGATATCATCCGCCCGTCCCGCAGGACGTCGAGCCGCTCAGCTCACCCTCGGTCCGCATACCCGCGAAATCATGTTGACGCAGAACCTCGTAGGCGATTATCGCGGCCGCGTTTGACAAATTCAGTGATCGCATGTCGCCGAGCATCGGTATCCTGATGCATCTGTCGTAATGCTCTTTTAAAAGCGGCTCGGGCAGACCCTTTGTCTCCTTGCCGAAAACCAGAAATATCTCTCTGCCTTTGTCGGTCTCCGCCTTGTAGTTGACGTCCGAATAAGTCAATTTGCCTTTTGTGGTGCAGTAGTAAAAGCTGCCGCCGGGGTATTTTTCAAGCACCTCGCCGAACGAGCCGTGCTCGTAAAGCTCAAGCTCGGACCAATAGTCCAGTCCGGCGCGGCGCACGCGTTTTTCGCTTATGTCGAACCCCAGCGGATGCACCAGATGGAGCGCCGCTCCGATAACGCTGCAGGTCCTTGAGATATTGCCGGTGTTTGAGGGGATCTCCGGCTCCACCAAGACTATATGAAGTTTCAAATCTCACATCTCCGTTTTATATTAATTATGCCCAGAATTTGCGGTCAAGAGAGCGGTACTGGATCGCCTCGGCTATGTGCTCCGCCTCGATCCTCTCGCTGCCGCCAAGATCCGCTATGGTGCGCGCCACCTTGAGCACCCTGTTGTAAGCTCTGCCGCTCATGCCCATGCTTTCAAACGCGGCTCTGAGCATCGAATTCGCCTCGCGGCTCAGCACGCAGTATTTTTCGCACATCGCGGGCGTCAGGCCGCTGTTTGAGTATATCCCGCTGCCTCTGAACCGCTCTGTCTGTATCTGCCTCGCACGGTTCACTCTCTCTTTTATGGAAGCCGAAGATTCGGGCTTTTCCCTGCTGTCCAGATCGTCGTACTCAACGGCGGGGACCTCGATATGCAGGTCGATCCTGTCGAGCAGCGGACCGCTTATCTTGCTCAGATAATGCTGTATCTTTTTGGGCGTGCAGGTGCAGTCGTGCTTCCTGTCGCCGTGATAGCCGCAGGGGCACGGGTTCATGGACGCCACCAGCATGATGTTGCAGGGATACGAGAACGAGCCCTGTACCCTGGTTATCGTAACAACGCCGTCCTCAAGCGGCTGGCGCATTACCTCAAGTGCGTCCTTGCGGAACTCGGGCAGCTCGTCCAGAAACAGCACTCCGTTGTGGGACAGGCTGATCTCGCCGGGCTTGGGATTGCTGCCGCCGCCCGACAGAGCCACCGCCGAAACCGTGTGGTGCGGACTGCGGAACGGGCGCGTCAGTATCATGGGCGCGCCTTTGGGCATCATGCCCGCTATGCTGTGTATTTTTGTCGCCTCAAGCGCCTCGTCAAACGTCAGGTCGGGCAGTATCGTGGGAAGCCTCTGGGCAAGCATGGTTTTTCCGGAACCGGGAGGGCCGATAAGCAGAATATTATGTCCGCCTGCCGCGGCCACCTCCATGGCGCGCTTCACGTTCTCCTGACCCTTGACTTCGGAAAAATCATAAGGGTGTACCGACGCCCTGCCGAAAATCTCTTTTATGTCTATCGTCGTGGGCTTGATGCGAGCGCGGCCCGTCAGGTGATCCGCCAGCTGTTTGAGCGTTCTCACGCCGTAAACGGTGACGCCCTCAACGACCGCCGCCTCCTCGGCGTTTGCCTCGGGCACGTACACCTCGGTCATGCCGGACTGATACGCCTTTATCACCATAGGCAGCACGCCGTCCACTCCGCGCACCGCACCGTCAAGCGAGAGCTCACCCAAAAACATCGCCTTTGAAAGATTTCCGCAGAAAACCTGCTCAGACGCGGTCAGCAGCCCCACCGTTATGGGAAGGTCAAGGCAGGCTCCCTCTTTTTTGACGTCGGCGGGAGCCAGATTTATCACAATACGCTTGCCCGGCACCACGTAGCCTGCGGTGTTCATCGCGCTTCTGATGCGCTCCTTGGACTCGCGCACGGGCGCGTCGGGCAGACCGACGATCTCCCATGCGGGAAATCCGCCGCTAACGCTTGTCTCGACGCTGATTATGTAGCCGTCCATGCCCCTGAGGCCGCAGCTGTTGATTTTTGTAATCATGTTTTCACCGTCCTCTATATTTCAACGTATCTCTTGTCGTACTCGGTTTTATTGAAATAGCTCGCCAATACGGGCTCGAACAGCACGCCCTCGCGGATCTTGATCTCCGGGTGGCGGATCGTGGCCTGTATCGCCTTGTACACAAAACCCGCGGCTATATTCGCCGCCTCGATTATGCTCTCGCCCTTGAGCAGAGCACCGGTCAGCACCGAGGTGTACACGTCGCCCGTGCCGTGAAACAATCGGTTCACATATCCGCAGTCCACCTTGTAGCACTTGCCCGTGTCGCCGTCGTACACCGCCACGCACATCGAGTTCTCGGAATCCATCACGCTTGTTATCGCGACATGCTTGGCGCCAAGCTCCGACAGCTTTTTCAGGTAATGCTTTATCATGGCGTTGTTGACCGGTCTGCCGGGATATTTTTCGTCTATCAGCAGGCATGCCTCCGTGACGTTGGGCGTTACCACGTCCACCGCGCCGCACAGCTCCTTCATGCCGTCAAGCAGCGCCGCCACGCTCTCGGAATAAAATCCGTTGTTCACAAGCTCGCTGTCGCCCATGACGGGATCGACCACGGTCAGCGCGCCGTAGGCTTTGGCCTCTTTCATAAAGTCCATAAGTATGCCAAGCTGCTCGGGGCTGCCCATATATCCGCTGTATACCGCGTCAAACTTGAGTCCGAGCTTGTTCCAGTGGTCTATTATGCCGCGCATCTGTCCTGTCAGGTCACAGAAGGTGTAATCCTTGAACTCGTATGTGTGGGTCGACAGCACCGCCGTCGGCAGCGGACAGACCTCGATCCCCATCGCCGATATGATCGGGATGACCTCGGTCAGAGAGACCTTGCCGAAGCCCGACAGGTCATGCACCGCGCAGACCCGCGGTATCGCGTTGTGTATCTTGTTTTGCATTATATTATATCTCCAATCTTAATTGTTCTCAAGCGACCGCAGCTCGCTCTCGGTAAGCTCGCGCGCCTCGCCGGGGCTTAGATTCTCATCGAGGCTGAGACCGCCCATCTTGACCCGCTTGAGATTTTTCACGTTTTTGCCGACCGCCGCGAACATACGCTTCACCTGATGAAACTTGCCCTCGTATATGACGACGCGCGCGGACAGACCGCCGATCGTCTCAAGCTTCGCGGACTTGCAGACATACCCGTCGTCAAGGGTCACGCCGCGCTCAAACGCCGCAATATCCGACTCCGTCACCGCGCGGTCAAGCTCGGCAATATACGTCTTGGGAACATGGCTCTTAGGGCTGAGTATCCTGTGCGCCAGAGCGCCGTCGTTGGTTATAAGGCACAATCCTTCGGTGTCGATATCAAGCCGCCCCGCGGGGAACAAACTCATATGCCTAAATCCCTCGGGCACAAAATCCAGGACCGTAGGATATTTTTTGTCCCGAGCGGCGGACACGCAGCCCTTTGGCTTGTTGAGCATTATATACACGAATTCGCGGTAGACCGTGAGCGCTCCGTCGGCGTATATTTTGTCGCGCTTCGGGTCGACTGCCGTTTCGGGAGAAATTTTTTCTCTGCCATCGACGCGGACCCTGCCGCCCCTTATCATTTTCTTGACGTCCTTTCGGGAACCGAGCCCCAGAGACGCTAAATATTTGTCAAGTCTCATTTTATATCCTTTTTATATACGCTTACTCTTATCATAATTTTGCCGAAAATTCAATATACTAATTAATATACGGCGCCGAGCGATCCGCGGCCGTATGCAAAGGAGTGCGGCTCATGAAAAAATTTCTCAAAAAGTATAAGTATAAGCTGATATTCATCGCTGCCGCAGCGGCTTTGATCGCGGTGATATTCGCGCTGTTTTCGGTGGACGGCGCCGAGAACCGCCGCAACATCGAGTTTATTGAGTCGTTCGGCTGGCGCGTGGATGAAGCGCCCGCGGACATATCACACATGACGGTGCCCGAGGATATGGGCGGCGTGTATCTGATACACGCGGAGATCTCGGCGGTCGGCGGCAGCTCGCTCACCGATTACCGCGGCAAAACCGTCACCCGCTACTCGTATAATGTGCTCAATCACAGCGGATCGGAAAAAGGCAGAATACGCGCCGATATCTTTGTGTACAAGTCCGACATAATCGCAGCCGACATTTCCGACATCTCCCCCGGCGGAAGCACCGCGCCTATCTCCGACGTTTCGCTCATGACCGCGGCTCAATAAAGCATTATTAAAAATATTATATCATAACGCCGCGTCTCATGCAACAAAAAACCAAATATTTAAAAATTTTCAAAAATTTTATAATTTACTATTGCTATTTGCGGAAAAATATTATATAATATGAACATAACAAAAGCTTGCAAAAAAAGTTTATTAGTTAAATTATACAACAGACCGGAGGTATTATCATGACTTACAACATTATTACAAAGAAATTCAGTTTGTCGGATACCAGCAAAGACAAGATCCTCTCGAAGGTTAAGAGGTTGGACAAGTTTTTTGACGATAACTCCAACGAGTGCAAGATCATAGTTTCGGAGTTTAAGGACGACATAATCGTTGAGATCACCTTCCGCTATAAGGGATTCATTATCCGCGCCGAGGACAAGGACCGCGACCTGCTGACAGCGGTTGACGACTGTCTCAGCGCCATCGACAGACAGATCAGAAAGAACAAGACCAAACTCTCAAAGCGTCTCCGCGGCGGCGGATTCGACGAGTATGTGGCTATAACGCCCAAACCCGAGCCGGTCGAGGAGGAGACCGAGTTCAAGATCATCAAAACAAAGAGGATCTCCGCCAAGCCGATGATGCCCGAGGAGGCCATCCTCCAGATGAACATGCTGGGCCACTCGTTCTTTATCTTTAATAATCCCGACACAATGACGCCCAACATCGTCTACAAGAGAAAGGACGGAAACTACGCCTTAATCGAGCTTGACGAATAAACAAAAATATTCAGCCGGTCCCTTCGGGGATCGGTTTTTTATTAAATGTGGCGCGCGCCAAGCCGCTTTAACCACAAAAGCGCCTCGCAAAAGCGCTGATTTTATTTGCAAGCTATTGACATTGCGCATAATATGTATTATAATATAAATACTAATTTTAAAGGAGTTGATTTTTATGGCATCGACAAATGTCACGATCAGAATGGACAAGGACTTAAAAAAGCAGGCGGATGAATTGTTCTCGATACTCGGGCTGAGTTTTTCCACGGCTGTCGGCGTGTTCTGCCGCCAGGCGGTAATGCGCGGCAAGATCCCCTTTGAGCTTGCGGCCGAAAAGCCCAACCCCGAAACCCTCGCTGCGATCGACGATGTGAACAATCACAGAAATCTCAGTAAGGTCTATGACAATATCGACGAGTTAATGAGGGATTTAAATGCTTAAAGTCTGATTTTCAAACAAATTTAAAAAAGATTATAAACTTGCGGTTGTTAAGCGCGGCTATGACCAAAATCTCTTTAGAGAAGTTGTTATGCTGCTACAAGATCAAACTCCGCTGCCACAAAAATATCGCGATCACGCTTTAAAAGGCGAATAAGTCGGACACCGGGAATGTCATATAACTTCCGATTGGCTGTTGATCTATAAAATCGAACAGGATATATTGACGCTTACTTTGACGCGTACCGGAACGCACAGCGACTTGTTTTAACCTTTATCTGCTCCCATGAAATTATTGCAGTTCTGCGCCTTGCGCGGACGGCGCGGCGGTGATATAATTAAGTATGGAAATAAATAATATCGAGGAGATGTATTTATGAAACGTCTGTTTTTAATATCAATTTTGTGCATGGCGTTGATCGTTCCGTCGCTGCCCGCAGCGGCGTATCCGCCCGACTCGGAATATAACGTGTCGGATATGGCGTCCGCCAACATAACCGCCGAAACGCCGATGGGCGGTTTCACGATAATTCCCGCCACCGACGGCGGCGAGGCCGTCATGATCGACGGCAGTAATAAGACCGGCTCGGTGACAAAGATCAAGTACACCAAGCGGCTCAAGACCGGCGCGACCGGCAGCTACACCAACCGCGCCGTGCGCTTCTCGACCGAGGGCCCCGCGGTGCTCTATCTCGACTGCGGCTCGGCCAACAGCAAAAACAGCCGCACCGGCAAGATCATCGACAGCAATAACAACGTTATTGAGTCGCAGGAAGTCAAGCCCGGCTTGGCGTACTACAAATTCTTCGTGCAGGATGCGGGCGACTACGCCTTTGTCAGCGAGGGCGGCGGAATCAACATATATTATCTGAAGCTGTCCTATGACCTGCCGGAGCCCGAGCCTGATTTTGAGGATTTAAAGCCCGTTGTCGGCGACCAGCTGAGCGAAATATACACCGCGCCTCTGGCGCCCGCAAACGGCAAGGGTACTAAGGATGAGCCCATGAGCGTGGCGTCGGCGATCGCCAACATCGCGCCCGGCGGAGTTATATATTGCGAGGGCAAATATATGTTTAACGACTGTCTTTATATTCCGTTCGGAAATAACGGCGCGGAGGGCGCCGAAAAGCGCATCGAGTGCCCCGACGGCACTGTGTTTGACTTTTCCTATGAGCCCTACGGCGGCAACGGCAGCGCCCGAGGCCTGCAGATGGACGGCGACTACTGGCACATTAAAGGGCTCGAGGTCTATATGGCCGCGGACAACGGATTTTACGTGACAGGCAAGCACAACACGCTCGAGCTGTGCCGCGCCAACGCAAACCGCGACACCGGAATACAGATCAGCCGCCGCTCCTCCGACCAATCGAACTTTGACGACTGGCCCAGCGATAATCTGATCCTGAACTGCACGTCTTACAACAGCTTTGACCCCGACACGGGCGAGAACGCCGACGGCTTTGCGGCCAAACTGACCTGCGGAAACGGCAATGTGTTTGACGGATGCATCGCCTACAACAACTGCGACGACGGCTGGGACTGCTTTACCAAGTCGGATACCGGGCCCATCGGAACTCTGGTGTTCCGCAACTGCGTGTCGTTCCGCAACGGCCAGACCACCGACGGCGCTTTCACCGACAACAGCGACGGCAACGGCTTTAAGATGGGCGGCGAAAAGATCGCGGTCACCCACTACATGTACAACTGCGTTTCGTTTGAAAACGCAAACCACGGCTTTACCGACAACTCAAACCCCGGCCCTATATATCTCTATAACTGCACCTCTTTCAACAACTCGCTGAAAGGCGGCACAAACAAGAGCAATTTTGACTTTGCCAGAGACAAAGAAAATTCAAACAACACGATCGAAAACTGCCTGTCTTACACCTCGCAAAAAATCGCGGCGGACAAGTTTTTGGGCACTATAAAGAACTCGGTCGTGTACAACAACAGCAAAGGTCTGTATTACTACTATGAGGACTTTCCGCCGATAACCAACTGGAACGACAAGCTGGGCGAAGTTCTGCCCTCGGACACGATGGACACTGTTTCGGAATCGACATTCGTCTCGGTCGAGACCCCGCTTCTCGGCGCCGATGTCCACAAATATTGGAGAAACGAGGACGGTTCGATAAACCTTGGCGACTTCCTGAAAACGGCCGAAGGCACGGCGTTCCGCGAAAAAAATATAGGCGCGGATCTTTCGGGCGCGCCGATCGAATATCCTTCCGCTTCGCCCGAGCCGAGCGCGGTTCCGACTGCGGAGCCCAAGCCTTCGGACACGCCCGAGCCGAGCGCCGCTTCGACAGCCGAGCCTCAGCCTTCGGACACACCCGAGCCGAGCGCCGCTTCGACAGCCGAGCCCCGGCCTTCGGACACGCCCGAGCCGAGCGCGGTTTCTACAGCCGAGCCCCGGCCTTCGGACACGCCCGAGCCGAGCGCGGTTTCTACAGCCGAGCCTCAGCCTTCGGACACGCCAAAGCCGAGCGAGGCTCCAAGCGACAAACCCGATTATGTTCTCAAAGCCGCTCCCGACGATGAAGTTAACGGAATGTTTAACGTGCATTTTGAAAACAATACGAACACTCAAGTCGAGCCGTACATAATAGCCGCGGCTTATAAAATCATAGACGGGATCGAGTTCCTTGTTGATTTTGATGACGAGATGATAACCGCCGACGGAGGCGCGGAAGATTTTAACATATCATTAAGCGGCGCCGCGAAAAACGGTGATTGTGACCTGATCAGGATATTTGCCTTAAAAGATTACGAAGACTTGATCCCGCTTGCCGGCTGCGTTGAAATAAAAAGATAAATAAGCAATACAAAAGGCATACCGAAAAATTTCGGTATGCCGCTTTTTGTATTATAATTATTTTTCCAGAATCTTTTTAGCGGTCTCGACGTCTTTGATGTCTATCAGGCATGATATCTCGGTCTCGGCCGTGGTTATCAGCTTGACCCTTATATCCTTCTCCGCCAGCAGCGCGAACAGCTGAGCCGCCACGCCCGCCTCGCTGCGCATTCCCTCGCCGCTGAGCAATATCTTGGTGTTATTGCCGTTTATATCGGCTGAAACCTTGGGCGACAGCGACTTGAATTTGCCCGTGAGGCCGATCACCGCCGCCAGGTCGTCCTCCGACAAAGTGAACGACAAATTGATGCTGTCCTTATAGGGCGCGGTCTGGCTTATCATGTCAATGCTTATACCGTTTTCCGCGATTATTTCCAAAATGCGGGCCACGCTGCTCGGGTCGTTAGGCACATTGTTGAGCGTCACGATAGCGATGCCCGAGAAAAATTTAATATCGGTGATGGTTTTTATCATAATATAACCTCCTGCTCAGATTAAGAGTTTTTGATCAGATCCTTCATGCTGTACATGCCGGCGGGCTTGCCCTTCATGAACGCCGCCGCCTTGACGGCTCCCACCGCGAATACTTCCTTTGAAGCGGCCGAATGTTTAAGCTCGATCACCTCGTCGGTGCCCGCGAAGATCACGTCATGCTCGCCGACAATTGTTCCGCCGCGCACCGCGTGGAGGCCAATCTCGGTCTTGCCTCTCTTTTGGCGCACCGAATGGCGGTCGTAGACATATTCGGGGCTCATGCTCACCGCGTCGGATATCGCGTCGGCTATGGCCAGCGCGGTGCCGCTTGGCGCGTCAAGCTTTTGGTTGTGGTGCTTTTCTATGATCTCAATGTCAAAGTTATTTTCAAGCAGCCGCGCCGCCTTGCACGCCAAATCGATCAGAAGATTGATGCCGATCGACATGTTTGCCGAAAAGAATATTGGCGCCGACTTTGCCGCCTCGGCCATTTTGGCCTTCTGACCGTCACTTAGACCCGTGGTGCAGATGACCGCGGGAGTTTTTGTGCTGACCGCGCAGTCGATTATCCCGTCAAATGCCGACGGATGAGAGAAATCTATAATAACGTCAAACTCCTCTTTGACCTCGCCGGGTTTCGAGTAAACCGGGAACTTTTCGCTGCCGTCGGTATGTATGTCGCATCCGGCTGCGATCTCAACGCCGGAGGTTTTCTCGCAGACTCTCGCCACGGCTTTTCCCATGTGTCCGCCCGCTCCGCTAAGTAAAATCTTTGTCATTTGTATCACCCCGGGAATTAATTTAATTTGCAGTCGACGTCCATGCTGTCAAGTGCCTCTTTAAGGATCGCCTTGTTGCCCTCCTCCATGTCGCAGAGCGGCATTCTGAGGGGCCCCGCGCCGTAGCCCAGTATGTTCATGGCGGTCTTTATCGGGATCGGATTGACCTCGATGAACAGCTTGTGTATCAAATCAAGATGCTTTAAAAACAGCTCTCTGGACCCTTCGATATCGCCGCTCTCAAACAGAGCGCATATGTCGTGGGTCTCCTTTGGCAGGATATTGGCGAGAACGGAAATAACGCCCTTGCCTCCGAGCGACATAACCGGAACGATTATATCGTCGTTGCCCGCGTAGATGTTGAGGTCGGTCTCGGCCGCCACCTCGGCCACAAACGCCAAGTCGCCCGTGGCTTCCTTGATGGCGTTGACGTTGGGCAGCTGCGCCAGCTTTTTGAGCGTCTCGATCTTGAATCCGAGGCCGCCCGTTCTGCTCGGGATATTGTAAAGTATGATCGGGAGCTTAACGCTCTCCGCAATCAGCTTTGTGTGAGCGTAAAGTCCCTTCTGGGTAGTCTTGTTATAATACGGAGTGACGATAAGGAGTCCGTCGGCGCCCACGCTCTCGGCGTATTTGCTCAGCTCGACCGCGTGAGCCGTGTCGTTGCTGCCGGTGCCGGCGATAACAGTGATCCTGCCCGCCGCTTTCTCGACCGTGTAGCGGATGACCTCTTTGTGCTCATCGTCGGGCATTGTGGCCGACTCGCCCGTGGTGCCGCACACGATGATCGCGTCGGTCCCCTGAGCTATGTGCATCTCAATAAGCTCGCCCATCTTGTCGTAATTAACTCCGTTTTCGGTGAACGGCGTGATTATCGCAACGCCGCTGCCGGTGAAAATAGGCTCTTTCATATACGAAAATCCTTTCTTATATTATATAATATATCAGCTAAAAATATATCAATCCAAATAACCTTTGGCGGCAAGCAGCTCCGCCATGAGCACTGCTCCTCCGGCCGCGCCGCGCAGAGTGTTGTGGCTCATCGAAACCATTTTGTAGTCGTACTGCGCCGACTCTCTCAGTCTGCCGCAGGATACGGCCATTCCGCCGTCTATCTCGCGCGCCTCTTTGATCTGAGGCATATCGGGCTCATCTTTTTCCGTGTACACATATATGAAATGCTTGGGAGCGTGGGGCAGTTTAAGCTTCTGCGGCTCGCCCTCAAACTCTCTCCACATGTTCTCGATCTCCTCGACCGAGGGCTTGTTATCGCTGTCCTTGAAGCTGAAGAATATCGCGGCCGTGTGACCGTCCGAAACGGGAACTCTGTAGGTCTGGCACTCGATGCTCAGCTTGTCGGACGGCACTATCTCGCCGCTCTTGATCTCGCCCAGTATCTTGTTGGGCTCGACCTCCGACTTCATTTCCTCTCCGCCGATATAGGGGATCAGGTTGTCGACCATTTCGGGCCAGCTCTCAAATGTCTTGCCCGCGCCCGATATCGCCTGATAGGTAGTGACAAGCGCCTTGTTGATCGGGTATTTCCGGTTTATGACCGCCAGAGCGGGCAGATACGACTGCAGCGAGCAGTTGGATTTGACCGCGATAAAGCCGCGCTTGGTGCCCAGACGCTTTTTCTGCGCCTCTATTATCTCAAGATGCTGCGGATTGATCTCGGGAATTATCATCGGCACGTCGGGTGTGTGGCGGTGAGCCGAGTTGTTGGAAACAACCGGGCACTCGGCCTTGGCGTATTTTTCCTCAAGCGCCTTGATCTCGTCTTTTTTCATATCTACCGCGCAGAACACAAAGTCGACCTGCTCGGCGATCTTTTCAACGTCCGCCGCCGCGTCGTACACGACCATGTCGCGCACCGACTCGGGAATGTCAACGGGCATTGACCAGCGTTTTCCGACCGCCTCGGTATACTTTTTGCCGGCGCTCCTCGGAGAAGCGGCCAGCAGCTTTATATTAAACCAGGGATGGTTATAAAGCAGGGTAATGAACCGCTGTCCCACCATTCCCGTGGCTCCGATAATTCCAACGTTAAACTGTTTCAAAACTTACATTCCTCCTTGAATCATTCGTATATATAATTATATGACATTATCCTTATTATGTCAAATGGTTTTTTCGCCTCGGGCGTAAATTTTTGAAAGCCCGTGGGCGCGGTTTTTATACATTATATTGCAAAGCCCGATCGACGCGGCGGAAAAATATTGCAAAAATTTTTTAAAAAACTCTTGCAATCTTTAAAATATAGTGGTATAATACCAGTTACTGATGTAAAAATCAAATTGAAATTTGTCTGGAGGTGAAAAAATGCCTAACATTAAATCAGCTAAAAAAAGAGTTAAGGTTATCGCGACAAAGACTCTCAGAAATAAAATGAACAAGTCTCAGCTCAAGACCGCTGTCAAGAAGTTTGAGGAATCTTTGAAGCAGGGCAAGGACGCTGCCTCCGAAGCTTATAAAGCGGTTGTTAAAAAGACTGACCAGGCCGTGGCGAAGGGTATTCTGCACAAGAACACCGCCGCTCGCAGAAAGAGTCAGTACGCCAACATGATGAACAAGCTCTCTTAGCTTAAAAACCCCCGCGGCGGGGCAAACGCCGCGAATAATTCGACTTCACGCCCGCGCCGCAAGGAGCGCGGCATCTGACACTTGAAGTCATCACAAACTCTACAAACACGGAGCAGCGCCGCTGCTCTTTTTTCTTGCATAAAACCATTGAAATATATATCGAATTATGTTATAATTATCATATATATTCTGAAACGGAGTGATAAATGTGAACGAAACCATTAAAACAATCATCTCCCGCCGCAGCATCCGCAAGTTTAAGCCCGACCCTATAGAGAAGGACAAGCTTGACGCGATACTTGAGGCGGGAACCTACGCGCCGACCGCGATGGGCAGACAGGCGCCCGTCATGGTGGTCGTGACCGACCCCGATATGATCGACAAAATGGAAAAAATCAACGCGAGCTTCACCGCAAACGAGCACCCGTTCTACGGCGCCAAAACCGTGATCGTGGTTCTGGCTGACACTCGTCTTTCGGGAAACAATTCTATGCAGGACGGCAGTCTGGTTATGGGCAATTTGATGCTGGCAGCGCACTCATTGGGCGTTGACTCATGCTGGATCAACCGCGCCACCGAGACTTTCAAAACTCCCGAAGGCATAGAAATGCTCAAAAAATGGGGGCTTGACGAAAACTTTGTGGGCGTGGGCAACTGCGTTCTCGGATATCGCGACTGTGAATACCCCGAGCCCAAGCCCCGCAAGGATAATTATATAATTTGGGATTGAAATCCGATGGAGGTTATGTTATGAAATTAAAATTTATTTTTAAGACCGCCGCTCTCGTGATGGCGGCGGCCGTGGCAGCGGCGGCGCTCAGCGGCTGCGGAGTTTCGGAATCGGAATTCAACAGCCTTAAGGAGCGGGTAGCGGCTCTTGAGGAAATGTACGGCTCCGATATTCCGGACAGCTCGTCGTCGAAATCAAGTAAAACCTCAAAGGCTACTCCCAAACCCACAGATCCGCCCGAGCGCGATGACAAAAACTCCGACGATGACAATGACAGCAAAGCGAAATTCGACTCCGATACCGTGGGCGAGAACATTGATGTCGACGAGTATGATTACCTTGACGACGACGGCAAAAAGTTCGCGTTTTTTGTATTTGACAACGATTCGGACTATGACGTTGACGCGGACATATCGATCGAGTGCAAAGACTCGAATGATAAAAATCTCGGCAAGGACAGCAAGACCCTAAAAAATCTGGAAAGCGGCCAACGCAGCTATGTCGGATTTGAATTGGATTCGGCCACCGAGACCATCGTGCGCACCGTTAATTATAAGGAGAGCTCGCTGCGCGGCACGCATATCAGCGATATAGGCGCGAGAGCGGCGCGGGCGCAGGGCGGCGTTAATCTGACTCTCACCAACAACAGCGGCAGCGATGCCGATGATCTTAAATATCTGGTGATCTTCTTTGACGGCAACAGCATGGTCGGCTTTGATTCAAACAATCTGCCCGATCTGAAAAAGGGCGAGAACATTACGCTGCCCTCTGTCTGCTACGATGACTTTGACCGCGCCGACGTGTTTATCGCGATAGACGATTAAATACGCAGAATTCGGGCTCCCTCATACAGAAAGGGAGCCCGATATAAATTGCAAACTTACCGCTTCACACTGTCACGCAGTACTTGTCCATATATTGCTCCATGCGCTCAAGCATCGAGGCGTCGGCGCCGCTCTGCTTTAAATATTCGTGTATGTCGCGGACTGTGACTATCGCGTGGACATTGATCCCGAAATCTTCCATAACTTCCATGATCGCGGTTTTTCCGGGGGTTTGCCCCACCTCGCAGCGGTTGACCGAAATAAACATGTGGGGCACGGTCACCTTTGCCGCTCCGGTCAGGATCGGAATTGTCTCGCGAATGGCGGTTCCCGCGGTGATAACATCCTCAATGATTATGACGCGGTCGCCGTCCTTGGGCTTGTAGCCCACCAGCGAGCCGCCCTCGCCGTGGTCCTTCTCCTCCTTGCGGTTGAAGAAGTACGGCTTGTCGATCCCGTACTCATTATAGAGCGTGGCCGCCGTCGACGCCGCCAGAGGTATTCCCTTGTAGGCGGGGCCGAACATGCAGTCAAAATCATCACCGCACTTTTCTTTGATAAGCGCCGCGTAGAACTTCGAGAGCGCGGCTATCTGCTTTCCCGTTCTGTAGTTTCCGGTGTTTACAAAGTAGGGCGTATTGCGTCCGCTCTTTGTCACAAAGTCGCCGAAACGCAGCACGTCGGACTCGATCATGAACTCGATAAATTGTTTTTTTGATTCGCTAAGCATTGCTGCTCCTCCTTTTTTATTTTTATGGTATTGTACTCGCCCCAACAGCATTTTACACACTATGGTCGTAGGGGACGACGACCCCGGCGTCCCGCCTGCCACCCGTTTTTCTTTCTAAATTACGGTTGCCAACGCCACTATCAATGGCATGGTTATTACCGACAGCAGCGTTGTTATCGACACGCAGGCCGCCGAAAGCGTGGTGTCGCCGCCGAACTTTTCGGCGAACATGGTCGTCGCCGCCGCGCAGGGCGCCGACGCCGCGATAACGCACGCCACCAAGATCGTGCCGCGTATCCCGCAAAGATACAGACCGCCCAGCATTATAAGCGGCGATATTATCAGCCGCACAAACATGGCAGCGTATGTGCCCGCGCCCTTTATATTAAACTTGGCCGACGCCAAATGATAACCTATGACTACCATCGGAAGGGGCGTGTTGAGCGCCGCCAAGTAGCCTATCGGCTCCGAGATCACCTGAGGCAGCTTGAGCGAGAGCACAAACACCAGCAGACCCGCCACCGTGCCGATGATGCCGGGATTTATAAAGGCTTTTTTGAGCGAGATGCTCTTGACGCCGCCATCCATCAGGAACACGCCGTATGTCCACATAACAATGTTGAACACCGCGATATAGGTCGCGCCGAAGAAAACTCCGTCGGCGCCCAGCAGCGCGTTCTGGAGCGGCAGCGACATGTAGCCGCAGTTTGAGAACACCGCGCCAAAGCGCAGCACGTTCTCGCGCCTCTTGTCCTTATCATGAATAAACAAATGCGCGATAACTATCGTCGCGGCGTGGGACAGCAGCGAGGCGGCGAATGTTATCCCCAGCCCTTTAAGCATGGCGGGGTCAAAGTCCCTCTGATACGAATGGACTATAACGCACGGCGTCACTATGTACAGCATGAAGTCGATTATGCTCTTGACCGCGCCGTCGCTCAGCAGTTTAGCCTTGGCGCAGCCGAAGCCCACCGCGATCAGAACAAACAGTATAATGACCTGCGTGCCGACTATCAATATATTTTCGGTCAATTTTATCCCTTCTCAGCAAATAAATTTCGGATCCTATCCTCATTTTCAAAAGCCAGTGTATAACCGTACTCATAAACTCCCTTTATTCTGTCTATATCCTTTTCAAAGGAGTCGATCTGAGCCTCCTCGCTCGGGCGCAGGATAACCGCTCTGCCCTGCTTTTCAAGAAACGCGCAGTACTCCAGCTGCCTGTTGTAGACGTCGTGCCTCGTCAGCAGCGGCTCGATAAGATTCGGGTATTTTTTGCGGTAGACCTTGGCCGCGAATTTATTGGCGCCCGAAGGCGTTTTGCGGTAGCTCGCGGGCCGCGTTAAAACGATAAGCAGCTTGTCGCAGCCGTCCTTCTCCGCCTGCCGCGCGGGTATCGGGTCGCAGATGCCGCCGTCGAAATACTCCCTGCCCTCGACCTTGATCGGCGGAAACGCCAGAGGCAGCGCGCAGGTCGCTTTTAAAAGCTCGCAGTTTGTCTCGGGGTTCTTGGCGTCAAGATAAAACGGCCTGCCGAGTTCCGCGTCGGTCACGCCCGCCTTGACGACGCCCGGGCTGTTATAATATGTGTCATAGTCAAAGGGTATCAGCTCGTTGGGCACCGTTTCATATATAAATTCAAGCCCGAACATGCTGCGCTCCTTCAGGAAATTTCTCATTCCGATGTACCGCTTGTCATGGCGGTAATTGGTTATTATCTCAAGATTGCGTCCTTTCTGCCTTGAGACGTATGAAACGCCGTCCGCGATCCCCGCCGACACTCCGATAACATAAGGGAAGTGGATATCCATCTCAAGCAGCGCGTCCATAACGCCGCACGAAAATATCGGACGGAACGTTCCGCCCTCCAGAACCAAGCCCTGCATATTATTCCTCTTTTCTTGATTTTAAGACTAACATATATAGAATAACATATTTGATAAAAAATGGCAACAGATTTTTATTTTAAAGTTTTGTAAACACAAACAACCGGCCATAACACAAGCGGCGTTATAAAAGAAACCGCCACGGCCGCCGGGAAATACGGCGGAAAGCAATTCTGAATTATTATACTGTCTAATGCTGTAAAAACCAAACCGGCCAAAGAGTTCACCAATATCAGCAACAGAGACAATATGTTATACTTTAGACTTTTGACATAAAAATTTATGTGAAATATTGTTACAAAAACAGGCACCGCCACCGCCGCATATACAAAGAAAGCTATCTGCGCCGCGCCGCCCGAATGTATAAAAAACGGCATAATAAACGTCAGCGCGCAAGGGATCACACACCATGGAATATACAGATGTTTGTTGAATTCGCCGGGCATATTTTTGAGCAGCACGATCCCGAGCCAGCCGAAAACCAGTATAGCCGCGGAATAATACGCCGCGATCAAGCAAGGTAAACACTCTGGCAAAATATTCCGATAATTTTCAGCGAAGAGATTATATTTTATTATATACGACGCAAACTCGACCGCCAACATAAGGATCACAGACACAAAAGTCAATATTATTCTTAAAGCGCAGGCGCGCTTATCAAACGTGAAATACTTATATCCGACCAAAAGAAGAAAAAACGGCGCTAAAATTCCGCTAATAAAGATACAAATGCCAATATTTTCGTACGCATATTCACTTTCAAGGCTTACCATAACGGCAAGCAGCAGCGCAAACGCAACCGGCAGCAAATCAAGAATATAAAACTTTCGCGCCATGATCTCACCCCTTATATTTTGTTATAAATAACATATTCAAAAACAAGATTAAATTTTATTATCATTTTTGAGGACGCGCGGTAATTCTTTCAGCATGTTCATACGACTCCATCCGTCGTTTTCAATTCATAGGAAATATGCTTTTCACCGCAGACATCAAAGTAGTAATTAGTGATTAGAGCGTGCGGATAATATCCGCCTCTACAGGGTGTCAGGCCTATTCGCTATTCGCTAATATCTAATCACTACGTTGGTATACCTCTCATCTATGCCCGACGTTTAATACCAAAATTGTAATTTTTTTATCAAATATTTTTGCGAGTATGCGATAATCACCAACGCGGTACCGCCACTCTCCGCTTCTGTCCGCGGTCAGAGCCTTTCCGTGTATTCGCGGATTTTCGCAGTTTTCAAGATTTTTCCTTATCCACCCCAGAATCAGCGCTGCGGTGTGGCGGTCTGATTTTTTAATGTCCTTAAGCGCCCGCTCCGTGAATTCAACCTTGTAACTCATCTCAGCCCGAGTTCCTTTTCTACCTCGTCAAGCGAATAAGTGACGGGATTATTCTTATACTCGCTCATCGCGGAGGCGAACGCTTCCAGATCGTATTCATTTTCAATGCGCTCCATGACCGACTGTCTGATAAGCTCCGACACGGACATCTTGTTGAGCTCGGCGTATTTTTTTATCAAAACGGCATCCTCATCATTTAATCTTAGTGAAATCGTCATATATACCGCTCCTTTCTGTATTACATTGTATTACAGAAATCCTGTTTTGTCAACAGCTTTCAAGATTTTTTCAGCTCAAAAATAATTTTTTATATATAAAAGGACTTTCACGAAAAGGCTCCGTGAAAGTCCTAAAATTATTATACTACCAAAAAGTCCTCAAAGTCGGCGTAGCCGCCTTTTTCTCCGACGCAGGCAATGCAGGTCTTGGCTCCGACCCATCTGCCCTGGGCTATGTCAAACTCGCCGAGGGTTATGAAGTCGTTTCCGTCAATACTGTAGGACACGCGTCCCTTTGCCTCCTTGCTGTTGGTGCGGGATATGATCTCGCATCTCAGATACGCCTCGGTGGTTCCGACACACTTGTCGACCACTATATTCTCGCGCACATCGAAATCATATTCACTGAGTGACCTTGAGCTGCCCGTGCGGAACTCTATCGTTCCCTCGTCGGTCAGCGCCACATAGCCGTACTTATGGCCAATCACGCCCAGAACCGCCTTGTTTTTACCGACGCCTTTGGGCAGAGAGACCTTGGTCGTCACGACCATCGTCGGCGCCTGCCACATCTGAGTCAGCAGATTGGGCACGTTCCAGAGGTATCTGTCGCTCTCGGTCTTTAAATCCTCGCTGTACAGCCTCAGCTTGCCGCTGTTTTCAAGCGAGTACCACTCCTCATGCGGGTTGCACTGCCACTGCCACTGAAGGCCGAGCTTGCCGCCCTTAAAATCATCGGATGTGGGGATCGTGCTGATCGGGTAGGTCTTGCCCACGTCGGGCTTTTTGCTGCGCTTCACGGGCTGGCCGCAAAGACCGCTGTCGATCCTCTCGCCCATGACCGGCCAGCCGTCTATCCACTTGACGGGCTGGAGATGAATGATCCTGCCGATCACCTCCAGATCCTGGAAGTGCATGAACCAGTTCTCGCCGTTTTCGAGCTCCACCAGTCCGCCCTGGTGCGGGCCGTTTATATCGGTCAGGCCTTGACGCATAACGATATGGTCCTCATAAGGGCCGTAGACATTCTCGCTGCGCAGCGCCACCTGCCAGCCGGTGGGAACTCCGCCTGCCGGAGACAGCACATAGTACATGCCGTCGCGCTTATAGAACTTGGGGCCTTCGATAACGGGCTGGCTGATCGTGCCGCAGAATATTATCTTATCCTCGCCGATCACCTTGGTGCCGTCCCACGACATTTCGCAGACCGCCAGATGGCTTTTGATGCCGCAGCGGCTATTGGCATAGCCGTGAACGATGTAGGCTTTGCCGTCGTCATCCCACAGGGGGCAGGTGTCAATAATTCCGACCGCCTCTTTGACAAGAACCAAGTCGGACCACTCGCCGTAGGGATCGTCGGTGCAGGTCATAAAAATACCCAAATCCGGGTCGCCGTAGTAGATATAGAACTTGCCCTCGTGATAACGGATCGCTGGCGCCCACACGCCGCAGCCGTGGACCGGCTTGTTGTAGCGGTCGGGCAGCTTTTTGACCGCGTGGTTGATGATCTCCCAGTTGATAAGGTCCTTCGAATGAAGTATCGGCAGACCGGGAACGTATGTAAAGCTGGACGCGGTCATGTAGAAATCATCTCCGACTCTTATCACGTCGGGATCGGAATAATCGGCGTACAATATCGGATTTTTAAAAGTGCCGTCGCCTAAGTCCGCTATCCATTTTCCTTCAACTCTGTTCATAATGTCCTCCTTGTATTAAATAGGCTCCCCCTTTGGGGGAGCTGTCTGCGAAGCAGACTGAGAGGGGTTAATGTAGAAACTAGGTAATAGATTCTAGGTACTAGGCGTGTAGCGCGGAATATGTCGATGAATTCCGCCCTAGTCCCTAGTCCCTAATCTCTACCCCTCTCCGTCAGGCTTCGCCTGCCACCTCTCCCCAAGGGGCGAGGCAGCCTTGTTTTTAAAGCACAACTCCGTCTTTGAAAATCGAGATCTCGCGGTAGCCGTTCTTCTCGTTGTTGGTCTGCCTGCCGTTTGCTATGTCGATAACAAAGTTCAGCAGATCCTGAGTGAGAACCGCGCCGTCCACGATGGGACCCGCGTTGAAGTCGATCCAATGGGGCTTGCGCTCGGCCAAGCCCGAGTTCGACGATATCTTGATCGTGGGAACCGGAGCGCCCACCGGAGTGCCGCGGCCCGTTGTGAACAGGACCATGTGGCAGCCCGAGGCCGTCAGATTGGTCACGGCCACTATATCGTTGCCTGGGCCCGTCAGCAGGTTGAGGCCTTGCTTCTTGACATGCTCGCCGATCTGTATAACGTCCACGACCTCGCCTGTGCCGCTCTTTTGAACGCAGCCAAGCGACTTGTCCTCAAGGGTGGTGATTCCGCCCTTTTTGTTACCGGGCGAAGGATTCTCGTAAACCACCTGATTGTGGCGCATGAAATACTCTTTGAAATTGTTTATCAAGTCAACGACCTTATTAAACGTCTCCTCGTCGCGGCACCTGTTCATAAGCAGCGTTTCGGCGCCGAACATTTCGGGCACCTCGGTCAATATCGTGCTGCCGCCGTGGGCGATGAGCAGATCGGAGAACTGTCCGACCAGCGGATTGGCCGTGAGACCCGAGAATCCGTCGCTGCCGCCGCACTTTAAGCCGACGACCAGCTTTGAGATGTCGCAGGGCGTTCTCTCGAATTTCTGCGCGTACTCGACCAGCTCGCCAATGAGCCTCAGGCCTTCCTCAAGCTCGTCGTCATATTCCTGAGTGGACATAAACTTCACTCTGTCGGGATTGTACTCGCCAAGCACCTCTTTGAATACCGGGATATTGTTGTTCTCGCAGCCGAGACCCAGAACCAGCACGCCCGCGGCGTTGGGATGGTTTACCAGACCCTTTAAAATTGCCTGGGTTGTTTTCTGGTCGTCGCCCAGCTGTGAGCAGCCGAATGGGTGAACGAAGGTATACACGCCGTCCGTCCTGCCCGCGTACTTCTCGTTGGCAAGCTTCGCCAACTTCTCGGAGGTCTTGTTGATGCAGCCCACCGTGTTTACTATCCAGATCTCATTGCGGATGCCGACGCTTCCGTCATCGCGGACATAGCCGTTAAACGTCAGCTTGTCGTCAGCCTTTTTGACCGCGCAGTCGACCGGCTCATACTTATATTCGAGTATGCCGCTCAGATTGGTCTTGATATTATGGGTATGCACATGCTCGCCCGCCTTGATATCCTCCAAGGCGTGGCCGATGGGATAACCGTATTTTATAATATTCTCGCCCTTTTTGATGTCGCGGATGGCGGTCTTGTGGCCGTCGTACTCGCCGCCCACATTTACCTCCACGTTATCAAGGGGGCTTATCTTGATTTTTGCCATGTCTTTGCCCTCCCGATCAGCCGTTTACAACGTCCTGCATCGCGCCTCTGATGCCTTTTTCGTCGATCGCGGCGAGATACTTGTCAATCGAGGGCTTGAGGAAGCTCAGATCCTGTCCCCAATACTCGGCCTTTGCCAGAATATCGGCAACCGAAGCGTCCTTCATGAACGCCATAACGTCGGCGTTGTCGTTGGCGGCGTCGGTTCTGTAGAACGCGATCAGCGCGGCCAGCGAGAATACCAGACAGTCGGGCTCCTTATTGTTCGCCTTTATGTACTCAAGCACGGAGGGCAGAACTCTGACCTGATACTTTGATACCGAGTTGAGAGCTATGCTCAGCAGATAATGCTTGATAAAGGGGTTCTTGAAACGCTCGATAACGTCGTTTGCGAACTGAGTAAGCTCGTCCTTGGGCAGGTCGAGCGTGGGGATTATCTCCTCAAACAGACCCTTATGCATAAAGTTATAGATAAGCTCGTCGTCCATGGCCTCTTTAACGGTCTCGATGCCGGCCAGATGAGCGGCCAGAACCATCATGGTGTGAGCGCCGTTTAAGATCCTTACCTTTCTCTTTTTATAAGGCGTAACGTCGTCGGTCCACAGAACGTTCATGCCCAGTTTGTCAAAGGGCAGCTCTTCGGCGTACTTCTTGTCGCCCTGGATAACCCAAAGGTGGAAGATCTCGGCCGTGTCGATAACATTGTCTAAATAGCCGTATTCCTTCTCCATCTCGGCGGCCGTGTCGCGGGGATATCCGGTAACGATCCTGTCAACCAGAGTGTTGGTGAAATAGTTCTCCTCGTCGACCCACTTGATGAAGTCGTCGCCGTAGCCGAAGTCCGCGGCATGCTTCTTGATGCACTTCTTGAGCTCGTCACCGTTCTTGTCGATAAGCTCGCAGGGCAACAGCAGGAAGCCGGGCAGACCCGCGTCGTATCTCTTTTTCATGAATGTTGTGAGCTTGCCGGGGAATGTGAGCGCCTCAAAATCGTTCGGATCCTGATCGGGCTTATACTCTATGCCCGCCTCGGTGGTGTTTGAGATTATGTAGCGCAGATCGGGATTCTCGGCGCAGGCGTAGAACGCGTCGGTGTCCTCAAAGGGATTGATTCCTCTTGTGATACACTCAACGACTCTTGTCTCCTCTACCTTCTCACCGTTTAAAAGGCCGCGCAGATACAGAGTGTAGAGTCCGTCCTGCTCATTGAGGAACTTCACAACGGGACCCACGTTCACGGGCTGAACCACAACCACTCCGCCGTCATAGCCGTTTTCTTTGTTCAGGCGGTCGATCATCCAATCCACAAATCCGCGGAGGAAGTTGCCCTCACCGAACTGCAGGAACCGCTCTTTAAGCTGACATTGCTCTTTTCTTTTTAACCTTTCCATTTTAAACCCTCCTATTTATTAATCAATAATTGTCATTACTGTCTGTCTCTCCTTGTCGGTGACGGCAACGCCGTTGATCGCAAGGGATTTTTTGGATTCCTCGTCTACCTCAAGGAATGTTTCGGCCGTGGGCGAGATCAGCGAATTGCTGAGCAGAATGTCGGTCGACTTTCTGATGCGCACCGCTGTGTTGTCTCCGGGCGAGGTCATGCCGCTGATCTTTACCGAGTCGGACTGCTCGATCATGATCGAGGGCGACTGCTCGGCCGTGATGTGAATGTTGTTGAAGCAAACATCCTTCATGTTTGCGCAGTAGAAGCCGTAGTGGCTTACGGGCTTAACGTGCCACGCCATGATGGGCTCGCTGGCAACGTTGTGCTCGCCCTTTGTCATAGTGCAGACAAAGTTGTCGATATGCAGACCCTTGACGGGCATCTCGGGCAGACCGTAGATATATCCCGCCGCGCACTTTACCTCGCGGGCCGTCACGTTGCTTATGTAGATGTTTTTAAATACGGGCGTGTTGTCCTCGACCGGTCTGGCCTTCAGACTGAACAGCTCCTCATCGTTGGGGTCTGTGCCGCCGCACTGATAATATCCGTTTATGGTCAGAGGCGAGAACACATCATACATGATGATATTGTCGATCCTGACGTCCTTAACAAATCCGCCTCTCTTGCGGCGCGTCTTGATCCTGATACCTCTGTCTGTGCCGTTGAACACGCAGTTAGAGATCGTAACGTTTCTTACTCCGCCCGACATCTCACTGCCGATAACAACGCCGCCGTGGCCGTCGTTCATTGTGCAGTTGGTTATGGTGATATTCTCGCAGGCATGCTGCTTCTGGAGATCATCATCCTCGGTGCCCGATTTGAGCGTTACGCAGTCGTCACCGACCGTGATCGAGCAGTTGGAAATACGCACGTTGCGGCAGCTCTCGGGGTTGATGCCGTCTGTGTTGGGCGAGTCGGCGGGATTTCTTACGGAAATTCCGTCGATAACAACGTTCAGGCAGCAGATGGGGTGAACCGTCCACATAGCCGAATTTCTGATCGTTATGCCCTCAAGGCGGACATTGTTGCAAAGAATGGGCTGGAACGCTCTGGGTCTGTGCTGGTTCTCGGGATCATCCCACCAGTAGTAGCCTCTGCCGTCAATAATTCCGCGGCCGGTTACCGTAACGCGCTTTGCCTTAACGGCACAAACCAGACCGGCGTGTCCGCCTCTGTTGTAGCCCTCGATCTCCTTATTTGTGAGCATGGGATAGTCGTCGGGATTCTCGCTGCCCAGGATAACCGCGCCGCCCTCAAGATACAGGGTCATGAAGTCGCCGAGCATGATCGAGCCGGTCACATACTCTCCGGGAGGGAAGTATAATGTTCCGCCGCCCAACTCCTTAAGCTTTGCGATAACGCCCGCGATCGCTTTTGTATTGTTGGTTTTTCCGTCACCGATTACGCCGTATTCGGTAACGTCAAGAACAGATGATAATGTGCCCATAGTTAACCTCCGTAAATGTAAAAATAAAATTTATTATTCAAAACTATTATATATCTTTAGCCAAATAAAGTCAATCCCTAAACGGGAAATATTGTGATAATATTTATAAAAAACGGCTGCCGATAAACGGCAGCCGTTATTGACTTTGATTAAATTCGAAGATGACCGATTACTCGGCGGCAGGTGCCTCCGAAGCCTCAGCGGGAGATTCCTCGCCGCTGTCTTTTCCCTCGGCTGCTGCCATCTCGGCTTCTTCCTTCTCGATAGCTTCCTTGGTTCTCTCATAAACCGTTGTCTGCAGCTCGATGAACTCCTGCAGGCCAACCTTGTTCATGTCGGAGATGTACATGTTCCAATCAGCGTCGTTGTTGGGGTCTACATCGCCGGTGAAGAATCTCTGGATATACTCGTCTCTCTTAGCGTTAAGAGCGATCTCGAGGTCAGCGAATCTCTGCTCCTCATCCTCATCATATCTCATCGGGATCTGATCGAAGTAGTAGTAGTTGGGCTGAGCCTGGAATGCGTTATACAGAGCTTCAACTTCCTTACCGCGGATGTTGTCGAACATGTGCTGCTCTTTCGCGAACTGCGAACCCATTGAACCGTACTCGGTCGTGAGTCTCTTATCCTTATCCTGATCGGTCTCGGGATTACTCTCATCATACCAGCCGGGATTGTACTTGGGCTCACCGTCAACCATTGAATAGCTGAAGTTGCCGGGTGCAACGCCCGCCTTGATCTCCTCGGGGTCAGTCTCTTTTACGCCGAAAGTATTGTAGAGCTGGCCTTCCTCAGTGGCGAACCAGTTAAACATCTCAAGAAGAGCGTTATATCTGTCCATATCCTCCTCGATGCCTTCGCTGAACGCGGGGCCCCAGTTGGAGTACAGCGGGTCTCTCTTATAGATCGTGCCCTTTTCGGGATAAGCCGTTATCATGTTGGCTGTCCAAGTCCAGTTAGATGTCTTGTCGGCGTTTGTTCCCTTGGTCTTCTTGTTGAAGTCGTCAATGTTGTATACATAGTTGTATGTGATAAAGCAGTTGTCCTGAGCAAGTCTTGACGAGAAAGTATCCTTATCTATTGAGAAGATTTCCTTGTCGATAAAGCCTGCGTCGTTAAATCTCTTAATGGTCTTGTACATCTCGCGAGCCGCGTCGGTCGTGAGAGCGTAAGGCACATACTCGCCCGTTACCGGATCAACATATGAATGTTGAGTCAGGATAAGCTCGGGGATCCAGTAAGCCTGGAAGAAGCCCGTGATAGCCGAACCGGGAGATGTGGTGCCCATACCGTTACAAGAGATGATGATCTTGTCGGGATAAGCCGCCTTCAGCTTCGCGCATACGTCATAGAGTTCGTCAACAGTCTTGGGGAACTCGGTGATGCCCAGCTGATCAAATATGTCTTTTCTGTAGTCCCAGCACATCTGAGCCTTTTCCTGTCTCAGTGTGGGGAGGTAGTAAAGCTCACCGTCGGAGCTCTTAGCCAGAGCCAGAACGTCCTTAAAGTCTTCCTCGCTCCAGAGAGCTTTCCAATCCTTTAAGATACAGTCGTCGCCGGTGTAAGCTTCCTGAGGAATGGGTGCCAAATAATCTTCCGAAGCCCACTTCTTATACTGGGGCTCCTTGCCGCCCGTCGTTACGTCAGCCTCGTTGCCAACGGCGTAGGACAGGTTTGTCTTGGTCTCCCAGTCACCTCTGGGGATCCTGTCATACTCAAGCTGAACATTGAACTTCTCTCTGATAAGCTGAGCGAAGTTTGTGTCCTGGCCCTCCGCGTAACCCTTGCTGTCCTGGGTATACATATTGAGGTAGTATGTGTAAATTGTCTTGCCGTCCTGCTCGATATGTCCCTGAGTAGAACTCGATCCGCAGGAGGCGAGAAGCGATACCGCCATAACGGCAGATGTTGCCAGAGCAACTATTTTCTTTAATTTCATCTAAATTTCCTCCTTATATTATTGATAGTTTGCCAAACAAGTTAATGAATATTAACCCTTTACGGAACCTACCATAACTCCCTTTACGAAGTACTTCTGGATGAACGGATATACGCACAGCATGGGAACGATCGAGATAAACAGCGTAGCATATTTCAGCGAAGCGGTGCTTACCTGAACCGTTGTCAGCTCGCCGGCTGCGGCAGCCTCGGCGGCCAGCTGGTTCTCCATAACGATCTGTCTGATGATGTACTGCAGAGGATAGAGGTTCTTAACGCGGTCGCTCAGATACAGCATAGCGCTGAACCACTGGTTCCACATGTATACGCCGTAGAACAGACCAACCGTAGCCAGAGCCGCTTTTGACAGCGGAAGAATGATCTTGTAGAAGATCGTCAGCTCGTTGGCGCCGTCGATAAATGCGGCTTCCTCAAGCTCTACCGGAACACCCTCGAAGAACGAACGCATTACGACCAGGTTGTAGGTCGAAATAACCGCCGGCAGGATAAGAGCCCATCTTGTGTTTAAAAGGTGCATCTTCTGGACAATCAAGTATACAGGAATCATACCTGCCGAGAAGAACATCGTGAAAACAACAAGCTTTGTGATAAGGCCGTGGAACGGAACTCTCTCTTTCGCTCTCGAAAGCGGATAAGCCAGCGTTGTGGTGAACGCCAACGACAATACCGTGTAGAGTATCGTGTTGATAACCGCCTGCAGGAACGACATGGGAACCGTCTTGCCCGTTACGATCTCTTTATACGCCTCAAGGTTGGGCTGTACCGGCCAGAGCCAAACTTCACCGGCGTCAAACGCGGCGGAACTGGACAGCGAAACCGAGAAGATGTATACAATCGGATACAGGATAACGATCATGAGCAAAATCAGGAATACGTATATTACTATATCCAGAATGATTGATGACAATGAATTATCTTTTACCATTTATGTTATCCCCCTCTCTTACCATAATCCTGTGTCGGTAAGCTTGTTCGAAATGAAGTTGGCAACTACAACGAGGATAATATTGATTATCGAGTTGAACAAACCAACCGCGGTCGAGAACGACAGCTCACCTTGCGTAAGACCCTGATTGTAAATGTATGTACTCAAGATCTGTGACTTCTTGTATGTCGCGGGACGCTGCAGAAGCAGGGCTTTGTCGGCGCCCAGGGACATGATCTTACCTATCTGCATAACCAGCAGAATAACGATTGTGGGTCTGATCAGCTGAACAGAAATGTGCCACATTTTCTGAACTCTGCTCGCGCCGTCGATAGTGGCGGCCTCGTAGAGCTCCTGGTCAACAGCGGACAGAGCGGCGATATAAACAATGGCGCTCCAGCCTATGCTCTGCCAAACATCGGATGCGATGTACACCGTTCTGAACCAATTGGCTCTGTCGAGGAACGGAATACCCTGCTTGATAAGACCGAGTTTCAGCAGCATCATGTTGATGATACCCTCGTTAGCGTAGCTGCCCGCGTCGGCGGAAGTTTGCTGTGAGGATAAGAACAGTGTCAGCATACCGCAGACAGCCGCAACTGATACGAAGTGAGGCAGATAAGAAACCGTCTGAACGATCTTCTTGAATTTCTGCGATCTCAGCTCGTTGATGAACAGCGCCAGCAGGATAGCCAACGGGAACAGCCACAGAATATGCAGAATACTCAGCGCTATGGTGTTCCAAATGTAGTTCCATACGTCGGGAATGGTGAAGAATCTGATGAACTCCGCCAATCCGTGTTGATCGGCCCAGGGACTTCCCAGGATACCGAGTTTGGGTTTGTAATCTTTAAACGCCGCCAGCAGTCCGTAGAACGGCCAGTAGTGGAACAGTAAAAAGAATACAACACCGGGGATCATGAGGATCATCAAGAATTTGCCTCTGCTGAACTTCGAGAACTCGTTCTTGAAGTATCCAACGATGCCCCTGCTTTCCTTTTTTGTTTGATTACTCAAAGCGTTTTCCTCCCCTACTATAGTATTTTTGGGCTAGGGTGCCCTAATTATTTTGATGTATATATTATATAAGATTTGCACAAAAAAATCAAGAAAAAATCTATGTATTTTGCAAAAATCACAATAAAACCTTAATCAGTATATATTTTCCTTATTTTTTGTGCTTTTTACATAAAAATCATAAGGTTTTCTTATTAAATTTGCACCTATTTTGTTACAAAATTGTAAATTACCTGCGCCGCTTCGGCTCTATCGGCAAAATTCTGCGGATCAAATCGGTTATTTTCGTCACCTTGCATAATGCCTCGAGCGGTCACCGCGGCGACATCTCCGTAAGCCCAATCCGAAACAGCGGCGGCGTCCGCGTATTTGTCCTCGATGCCGTTATTCTGCGTTCCGGAGCTGAATATCCTGCCTATCATTACAGCCATTTCCTCGCGGGTTATGGGCTTTTCGGGCTCAAATGTCACGTCGCTTGTGCCCTGCACCAATCCGTTCGCGTACGCCGTGTAGACATATGGCGCGTACCAAGCGTATTCGTCAACATCGGTGAAAATATGCGGTACATCCGTTTCCGAGAGCTTTAAGCCCGAGGCAACCGAAATCATCTTAGCGAACTCGGCGCGGGTCACGTTATCGCCCGGGAAATAGTAGCGGTCTCCCGTCACGGGGCTCACGTCGCCGTTTACTATGCCGCGGGCTGTCAGTCCGCTTATCGCGGGCTCCGCCCACTCGTATCCGGCAAGATCAACATAATCGCTCAAAGCGCCGTCCTGCGTTTTGACGCTGAAATCGCTCATGGTGAAGTTCGAGATCTTGAACTCCTCGTTGGACGCGCCGAACACACCCAGATAATAGGTGTCGTTAATATTGCAGTTTTCCTCGGTGCCCACGTCGATCCATTCGGTGCCGTTCTGCGAATAGTCCATTTTGAGCGTCTTTCCGGTCTTGGTGAGGCGTATCCAAACGGGCAGCTTCTTATACTTCTGCTGTCCTATAAGATCATATTTCTTGCCGTACTCGCTCGTTTTTCTGAACATCTCGCCGTAGTATATCTCGTGGTATGCCGCGTATGACGTGCCGTCCTCCTGCGGATCGAGGGAATTTTTGACAACAAAGCCCATGTGGTCGTAGTCGGCCAAGGTCTGCTCGTCAACTTTGAACGAAGCCTCAAAGTCGCCCGTGAGCTGCTTATACATCATCGGATACTCCTCGTTCTCGACGCCCTCAATGCCGAAGCCCGTGCCGGTTATCCTGAGAGTGCTGCCCTCTAAATCAAACGCGCCGTGTCTGATCGTGGTGCCGCTTGCCTGAATGTCCTTGGGATAGTGTATCTCGGAAGTCTGCCATCCGCCGCTCACGTTTGAAACGCCCACGTTCTGGGTGGCGCTGTTCTTGGCGCCGTCCGCGTCGTAGATGACCGCCGTGATATAGTGGTTGCCGGGAGTGTCGATCGTTACCGACTCATGCTCATAAACCGCGTCGGAGCTGTTATACAGCTCGCCGTCTAAGTATATCTCAAGCTTACTTGCCGTCTCAAGCTCGCTTGAAGCGATCTTGAGGTCGATCCTGTCGCCCGCGCTGAATTGGGATTTATCCTGCCATAATAATGTGCTGGGATTGACCCCGTTCTGCTCGCCGGCCGTGCCTGTGCGCATCTCGATATCGGGGAGCTTGTTCTCGCCGTAGTTTTCAAGATCCAAATCGGTGAATTTGCCCCAAGCGTATGTTGAGATCTGATTTGTCTCTTTGTTGCCGTCCTGAGCGATTCCGCCGTAGTTGGTTCCGCTCATGGGCAGCTCCGCGCTGTCGAAATACTCCCAGTCGATGCCGTTGATGCTGTGATAGCCCGTGAAGGTATTGCCGATCTTTACCAGCTTGATATATCTGGGCAGTTCGGAGAGGACGATAAAGTTCTTTGTCATCTTGCCGCCGATCCTGTATTTGAACGACAGTCCCGCTCCGCCCTTCTCATGCTCGTAGTTGACCATCACGAAGTCGGATGTCGGGGTCAGCTCGTCGCGGAACATAATGCCGCTGACGCAGTTGTTGTTGAACTTTGAAACCGAGTCTATCTTGGTCGACAGCACCGCGTTTGCGTCCGCCTCTTTGTACATATAGCTGAACGCGTCGGTGCCCTCGTCGCCGTCCATAACGTTGAACTCGTTGCCCGCGCCTATAAGACCGCTGCTCTTGACGGTGTAAACCCCGTCATGCAGCGAGTAGCTGCCGGGCATGGTCGCCTGGCCGATGTCCATGGTATTCCAGTCGCCGGGCGCCTCGGTGTAGTTAACGTTTATTACTTTGATATCCGATGTGGTCGACTCGCCTGCGCTGTCCACGGCCTTGGCGGACATAAACGAGATGCCCTCGGGCGCGCCGCTGTAGCTGTACTCATAGGGCGCCGAATCGTCGGTATAGAGCAGCTCGTCGTTTCTGTAGAAGCGAACCTCGGATATTGTTCTGCCCTCTTTGCCGCTTGCCTCGGCTTTCATATTTATGGTCTCGCCGTAATTATAGATCGCGTTGTTCTCGATATTAAGGTCAACATCGGGATTCGCGGGAGCCGCGGCGTTCTCAACGATCGAGTTCAGATAATTCTCAAGGAACGTTCTGCCGTTTTCGCCCATTGTGTTGCCGTCCTTGGGGTCGTTCTTGTCAAGGTTGTGGGAATCCTCATACTCGTCGGGCATTCCGTCGCCGTCAGTATCGGGCTTCGCCTCGCCCGAATTGAGCTCGGGCCAGCCTCCGACCTCGGCCTCGTTGTTTATCGAGCGGCCGGTGCCGTTCTTGACGTCGTTGGTTATTCTGGCGTCATAGCCGTCGCGCCTCGGTATGGTCGCTCCCGCCGAGGCAAGAACTTTCTCGTAGGCTTCCTCGGCCGTGTCGATATTGTCAAGGGGTATCAGGCCGTTTTCGTAAGTGGGCGCGTCGAGAAATACCGTCTCATCGCCGCTATCGTCAACGTCTATGCCCTTCATATTGTCGTTGGTAACTTCCTCGTTGCCCTCAAGCACGTTGCCCGCGCAGTACATGGTGGTGCCGCCGGGGTTCCAGATCCTGTCAAGCACGTCCTTGTTGGTTATCGGGCCGCTCTTGTAGTAGTTGTTCATGAAGTTAAGGGTAACTCCGCCGCCGCCGTAACCGTTGTTGAAGCCCCAGTTGTAGATGACGTTGTTGACCTCGTCATTACTGCTGAGCGCGTCGGTGTCGCTGATCTTATAATCGGGGTGCGAGTCCTTTACGCCGTGGTATCTGGGCAGACGGCTGGTGTGGGTGGCGACCAGGTTGTGATGATAGGTCGTGTTGTATCCGCCCCAAATTCCGCCGTAGCCGTGGCGGCCCTTGGCGTGGCGCGCCAGCGTGAGGCTTTCGGTGATGTAACACCACTGCACCGTTGTGTTGGCGACGCCGTAGAGCGACATGGTCTCATCGGTCGACCAGCTTGTTGAGCAGTGATCGATGATTATGTCCTTATAATATCTGGCGAATATCGCGTCGTTCTCGGTCTGGGAAATGTCGCCGGGGCGAACGCGGATATAGCGCACGATAACGTTGTCGGTGTAGATCATCAGGTTGTAGTCTCCGAGACAGATACCGTCGCCGGGCGCGGTCTGGCCCGCGATCGTGATGTTGGGGTTCTCAAGCCTCAGGTCGGACTTTAAGTGTATGGTTCCGCCCACGTCGAACACGATCGTGCGGTTGGGCTTGCTGACGCCCTCGCGCAGCGAGCCGGGGCCGTCGTCGTTTAAGTTGGTAACGTGGTACACCTCGCCGCCTCTGCCGCCTGTGGTGTATTTTCCGCCGCCCTCGGCGCCCGGGAACGCGGTGACGTTATCGGCCTTCGCCTGCTCGGGCGATACTATAGGAGCCGTGTCGTTCTCGGGCAGACCCGCCTCCGCCGCGAAAGCGGCGGGGACGAGGGTCAATACCATAGCGAGCGCTATTATTATTGAAGAAACGCGTTTAAAATTCTTTCTCATTCGGTGATTCCTTCTTTCTTATTCTGACTTATTGTTAGGCGTTATAGTAACTTTCTCGACGCAGACACCATAAGTGTCAATACCGTCTGTAGCATAAATCTCAATCGTGCCGTCGGCTCCCGTATATTCATATTTCAAAGCGGCTCCGTTTTTCACCTTATACTCAACGCCGTTAATAAACATTGAGCGTTCAGCACTTGAATTCGCCGACGCGCAGTATACATAAACAGAAGAGCCGTTCTTCACCGGAACCGTGAGGGCGCCCGCCTTGTTTTTGTTAAGGCGTATTCTCTTTGCGAAGTGAACACCTGCCACGTCATAACCCTTTGTTGCAAGAGAGCCGGCACCGGAAGCTACATTCATTTGTGTTCCGGTAAGCTCGCCGCCGTCGGGAAGCGTAGTTCCGTTTACCGTGAAGGCTCCGCTTAATGACTCAACATCCTTAAAGGTGTACCAGTTGGTTTCTCTCTCTACTCTTACACCGGAATCGGTCTGATCCACGCTGACATCGTCGATATAGTAAACCGCGGTCCTGTTGGCGAAAGGCTCAATATAGAACGCGTTTGTTATCTCGGCTCTCTTGGTGTTCTCCGACGAGCGGAAGTCAACCAAGGGAACGCTCGCCTTGGCGCACTCCGTGCCGCTCGCGTCAGCGACAACAACGTCAGCGTTTCCGCCTCCCATAATCGGATCATAGGTCATGCTGACATGGTACCACTGCTGTGTATAAGAGTAATCCGTCTCGGCGCCGCCGATATATACCTTTCCGTCGTCCGAGAATGAAACTTTAAACGCCTTGTTGGCCGCGCCGACGTTCATATACAGATTGAGGCCCGCGTTCTCGCCGCTGACCAGCACATCGGCCTCTCCGGTTACTATCCTGTCAGAAATCGGAAGATACTCGTGAATTATATAGCCCTCCTGAGTATAATCGCTGTCGGTCGTGATCTTCATCTTGCCGGTGGCGTTTCCGAAGGTATTTTCACCGTCCCAGACGGGAGCGGGAGCGGACTCCTGTATCTGCCATCTCCAATCAAGACCGTTGTCAAGGTTCCAGTTCGCGGCGGTATTGTCGTCATCAAAGGCTTCGAGCGCGACCCAGCCGGAATCCGCGAAATCACCGGCATTCCTGCCCGCCTCGGCAAAGCCCATCAGATATGTGTCTCCAAGCTCGGGCGCGTCAATGCTTACAATCGGTATTTTTGTGGTGTAAACGGTTGAACCGTTTTCCGTTTGATAAATATTAATCTTATCTCCGGCTTTTTCAGCTATGAAATAACGATCTTTTGTAGCTTCGACTTTTTCGGTCAGATCCTGAACAACCTCAAGACCCTCTCCCTTTGAGCCGCGTTTCATCAACTTGTAGGTGATGGCACCGCTCTCGTCGGTATTGCCTCCAAAATAGTATTCAACACCGTCAGGATCAAGATCTTTTCTGAACATAATGCCAAACTGACTGCTTGACTGGAGCCTGCTTCTGTAATACACTCTGTTGTTGCCGGTGAACTGCTGATACATATATCCGAATCTGTCGGACGTTCCGCCGATATTTCCGCCGGGCGCGCTATAGAGCTTGAATGTGTAGTCGGGCGTTACCTGCGCGTAGGTCTGCGGCTGTCCCTCAACATAGCCTATATCTCCGAGGATCCACGGCGCGCTGTCCATAGACACCGAAACTTCCGCGCTCGCCGAGCCGCGGCACAGGTTATCGTCAAAGGCGTAAACCGTCAATGTTCCGGCGGTAGGCTCGCTGAATGTAATTGGTATGCTGACAGTTTCTTCAGCGGTAATATTTGTATCAAGTGAAGCGATAGGCACATCGTTAAAGTATACCCATACCTCGGTAACGGGCGCGCCGTCCGCTGTTATCTTGGCTTCAACCGTTGAATTTGCCACATCTATTCTGTCGTTGTCTTTTATATTCGTAAGCTCAACCTTGGGACTTGTCGCCGTCTCGATCAGCTTCAGCATGCTGAACTTTGAAACCGACATTTTGTTTCCTCCGCCCGCGATGAGACTTGTGCCGTTTGTCAGCATCATGATCGAGCCGACCGTGAACGCGTCGCTCGTTACATCTCTCTCGCACACAAGGTTTCTCTCAAGGTCCGCAAGGCTTGTGCCCGCGTACATTCTCATCTTTCCGCTCGATCTCTCTATTTCAAACAGAGAGTAATCGTCGACGCTGCCGCTTTCCGGCGCCCACAGCTTTATTTCGGCATCCAAGCTGTCTATGTAAAATATCGCGGGCTCGTAGTTTTCGTCGCGCGTCTTGATGATCGCCACGCCCTCGTTCGTGCCTTCGCGATAAGCGGTAAGTCCGGCGCCAACCTCGTCAAAGTCCTCAAGTCTGCCGACCAGTTTGAAATCTCCGCTCTTTTCGCGGCTGAGCTCCGAGCCGGAAGTCATAGTGTAGCACTCGCCGTCAAATGACGCCTCTCCGTCGGCTGTCCAACCCTCGGCTTCCTGCGCGCCGATCACATGAACGGTCTTTATCGGACTGAAGCTGCAGCTGCCGTCGCTCATTTCCGCCTTGGCTGTCAGTATATTATTGCCTGTGGGAAGTCCGGTCAGATTCGCCGTCCAGACGCCGCCGATATTCTCGGCCTGCGCCGCGGGAGCGTCGTTGCAATAGATTTCAACGTCGGTGATATCTTCCGAGCTTGCGGAGGCTGCTCCAACCGTATACGGCTCGCACAAGGGTTTTATGGCGTTAAGATCACTCCAAAGGTATACCTTGGTGACCGCGCCTTGTTTGACCTCGCCCACATTGGCGGTTCCGGAAGCTTTGTCGACCTCGGCGTTTTTGCTGTCTATCAGATTATTGTCTGCGTCATACGAAGCTGCTACAGCTGTCGCTTTGTCATATTCGGCCGACGGATCTACCGTCACAATTCCGTTTTCGTAGGAAGTTACCCACGAGTTCGAGGGAGCGGCGCCGCCCTCGGCCGCCGTCACCTTGATCGTGTCGGTCGTTTTGTAATACTTATCTTCGGCGCTGAGCGCAAGGCCCGCGGGCTCCTTTCCGCCGGCTATGCTTTCCTCAACGAATATTTCGAGCCATGTGTAGCCGTCGGGGCCGATCTTAAGGCTGTCGTTCCTGTCGGCTTTGTTAAGACCCATCGCGTCCTCCCACGAGTCGGCGATGCCGTCGCCGTCCGCGTCATAATCGGCGGGGCGCGTCTCGTTTGAGAATATCGGATAGCCGCGGTCGTCATACTCGGCCTCGCTGCCCTCGGGAACGCCGTCAATTGGATCATCCACAAGTCCTATGCTGCCCTTGCTGCCGCTCGGCGCGGTGCGGTTTATTACATTGCTTATTATTCTCTCGTCGACCTTGTCGCGTTTGGGCAGCGTCGCACCCGCATTCTCGATAACGTCGTTATACGCTTCTTCGGCAGTTGTCGTTGTGATCGCGTAACCTTGATCGATATATGTGTTGTTGGGGGTGTCAAGCTTTTTATAACTCGGCTTTGAAGCATCGAGATATATTCCGGTGCCTTTTTCGATCTGCCAGTTATCAGCATTGACCGCAGCCGCCAAGCTTACGGCTGTGGGATCTGTGCTATCGTCATCTATCACGTTGCCGCTCGCATATATATCTCCCGACCAGTTTGACTGATACTTGTTGCCGGGACTCAGTTCAAATATCCTGGAACGTTTGTCGGGGCGGAATGTCTGCGTCAAATTTCCGGAAGCGTCCTCTTTGACATCATATCCGGTAGCCGGACCCGCCTTGTAATAATTGTTTATGATATTAACATCCGCGCCGTTCTCCGCGCCGTAGCCGGCCTTGTCGCTCCAGTTGTAGAACACATTATTTCTGATGTCAACCAGAGTTTGGTCGTCTATATAACCATCCGTCATAGCGGTGGTTTCGGATGTGCCGATCTTGGGATTGCGGCTCTTATGCGTGGCGATCAGATTATGGTGAACGGTCATATTGACGCCTCCCCAAATCGCCGCGTAACCGTGCTCGCCCTTGTCGTGCACACTACGGTTCAGCGCCTCGGAAATTATGCTGTACTGCACGGTCAGGTCCTTAACCGCGTAGGCTGCAAGGTTCTCATCGGTTCCCCATGAAACCGAGCAATGGTCGATTATGATATTATTGCCGTTGTCGGGAACCTCAAGGCCGTCCTGTGCCTTGGTGTCCGAGCCGTCCTTGAGCTTTGAGCCCACACGGAAGCGCAGATACCGCAGGATAATGTTGTCTCCGCCGACCTTGATGTTATTGCCGCGGAAGCAGATTCCGTCGCCCGGCGCCGTCTGGCCCAGGATCGTCATGTTGTCATTGCTGATGTTGACGTTTGAATCAAGGTCGATATAACCCGAAACGTCAAACACAACTATGCGGCCGCCCTTTGAGACCGCGTCGCGGAACGAGCCTTCGCCGCTGTCGGCAAGGCTGGTAACGTGGTAGACCTCGGGCTTTTCGGCGCCTCTTGCGCCGGTCGTCCACATGCCGCCGCCCTCGGCTCCGGGGAAGGCCTCAACGCGGCTGTTCTCCGCGGCGGGCTCCGCCTGAGCCGCCAGCGCGGGAAGCGATACGCAGCTCAGCATTACCGCCAGAGCCACAAACAGCATGCCCGTTCTTTTCAGAATTGTTTTCATATTCATTCTTCCTTTCTTATACAAAGATTGTGAAAGCGAACAGCGAATTTTTCATTCGCTATTCGCTGTTCACCGATCGTCATGTTTTTATCTGTTCATCTCGTCCTGCCGTCCAATCGACTTGTGGCTGTCGATAACGCTGTTGATCTCGCTCAAACTGCTGACCGCCATATCGCCCAGAACCGTGTTCTTTACCGAGGACATGGCGTTGCCGTACTCGACCGCTCTCTGAATATCGTCGTGCACGATCATTGCGTACAGCGCGCCCGCCAGATACGCGTCGCCGCTGCCCACGCGGTCAACGACCTCGATGTTCTCATAGGGCTCTTCTTCGTAGAACTTGCCGTTGTAGTAGATCATCGACGAGAAGTTGTGCTTCTTGGGGCTTATTACCTCGCGGCGCGTTGTGGCAACGACCTTGCAGCCGTAGTCGTCGCTGTAGCTCTTCATTATATCCTCGAGGGTGCCCGTCTTTTGCAGCATACGGCGTGACGTCTCCTCGGACACAAACAAAATGTCCACATACGGGAATATCGAAGTCACCGTCTCGCGGGCGGTGGCCTCGTCCCACAGCGAGGCGCGGTAGTTTATGTCAAACGAGATAACCGTACCGTTTTCTTTGAACTTCTTTATGACCTCGATCGTGGTCTCGCGCAGCGACTCGTTGAGCGCCAGAGTGATTCCGCTCACGTGGAACACCGCGGTGTTTGAGTACACATCGTCGGGTATTTCCTCGATCTTGAGCGTTGTCATCGAGGAATTGGCGCGGTCGTACACAACGGACGACTTTCTGGGATACGCGCCCATCTCGTAGTAGTATATGCCCAGGCGCTTTTCGGGCGAGTGGTCGTATACTATCAGATCATCACTCACGCCGCCGTATCTTATCATGTTGCGCACAAAGTGACCGATCTTGTTCTCGGGCAGCTTGGTGATAATGCCCGTTTCGATACCGAGTATGGCGCTGCCGTTGGCGACGTTGAGCTCGGCGCCGCCGGCCTTTTTGTCAAACACATAGCTTTGGGAAATCTTGTCGGTTCCCGGAGGCGACAGTCTGAGCATAACCTCACCCATTGTCACCAGATCATACTTTTTGTCTCTTTTAATAAATTCCATGAGATATACCTCCTATTCGCGCAGCGCGGTTTTAGATCTCTATACCGAAATAATTCTTGGCGTTGTTGAAGCAGATGCCCTTGACGATCGTCTCGAGAGTGTCCATATCCGCTGGGAACTCGCCTGCCTCTACCCAGCCGCCTAAGATGTTGCACATGATCCTTCTGAAATACTCGTGTCTGGTGTAGGACAGGAAGCTTCTGGAGTCGGTCAGCATGCCGACGAACTTGTTGAGCGCGCCCAGGTTGCCAAGAGCCTTCATCTGCTCGGTCATGCCGTCTCTCTGATCGTTGAACCACCAGCCCGAGCCGAACTGTATCTTGCCCGGGACCTCGCAGCCCTGGAAATTGCCCAGCATTGTGCCGAGAACGTAGTTGTCCTTGGGATTTAAGGTGTAGAGTATGGTCTTGGGCAGCTTGCTCTTCATCTCAAGAGCATTTAAGAGCTTTGAGAGCGGAGCCGCGATGCAGTAGTCGCTGATCGAGTCAAAGCCGGTGTCGGCGCCGAGCTTCTCAAACATTCTGGTGTTGTTGTTTCTGAGGGCACCGATGTGCAGCTGGAACGCCCAATTGAGGTCGTAGTATTTCTCGCCCAGCTTGATAAGCGTCATGCTCTTGTAGGCGTCCACCTCGCACTGGGTCAGTTTTTCGCCGGCCATAGCCTTCTTGAAGATAGCCTCGACCTCGGCCTCGGTAACGTCCTCGTAGGGAACGCTGTCGAGAGCGTGATCCGAAACGCGGCTGCCTACCTCGTGGAAGTAGTCGATCCTCTTGTATATAGCTGTGATCAAATCTTCATAGCTGTTTATCTCCATGCCCGCGACTGCCGCCAGCTTACCTATGTAGGGCGCGAAGGTGGGCTTGTCGATGTTTATCATAAAATCGGGTCTGAAAGCGGGCAGGACCTTCGCCTTGATGTGGCCTTTTTCCTTGATCTTCTTGTGCCACTCAAGATCGTCGATCGGGTCGTCGGTGGTGCAGATAACCGCCACGTTCGACTGATTGATGAGCTTCGCGGGGCTCATCTGCGTCTCTTTGATGACCTTGTTGGCCTTCTCCCAGATCTCGTCGGCCGTGTCGGCGCGACAGACCGTGTCGATGCCGAAATATCTCCGGAGCTCAAGATGCGTCCAGTGATAGAGCGGGTTGCCTATGCCGTACTGAAGGGCGGAGCAGAACGCTCTGAACTTCTCCTGATCGGGAGCGTCGCCGGTCATGTACTTCTCGTCAAGACCGCAGGAGCGCATATAGCGCCACTTGTAGTGGTCGCCGCCCAGGAAGATCTGGGTGATGTTGTCAAACGGCTTGTCCTCGTACATCATCTGCGGGATCAGATGACAGTGATAGTCAAAAATCGGCATGTCCGCCGCAAAGTCGTGATACAGCTTTTTGGCTGTCTCATTCTGCAGCATAAAATCCTTATCCATAAAATTTTTCATAATAATTACCTCCCGGGCGTATACCCTTAAAAAATGTTTAATTAATTCCAAATTTGTTTTTTCGGCAAATGCCCAAAATTTTTCGAGCATAACATACCTATTATTATCTATTATACACTATCGCGTATCTATATTGCAAAGGTTTTTTTGTTTAGATTAACTGAAAATTTGACTAATAAATTTTATTTTTCCGCAAAAAGTAACAATCTTTCAAAATCGACGCAAATATTCTGTATTTTTTAAAAAAACTATTGATTTATTGCCACAAATATGATATAATAACCGTACTGAAAATTACGGAGGTGATAACTTAATGGGACTACCCGAGAACAGAGATATTTACATTGAGCGGGAAGAAAACAACAAACCCTATGTTATGAAAAACTCCCACATGCATGATTATTACGAGGTATACTATCTGATGTCGGGCACCAGGAGATATTTTATAAATCACACCCTCTATAATCTGGAACCCGGCGACGTGGTTCTGGTCAACAAAGGTGATCTGCACTTAACCACGATGATCACATCCGAGAACTATTACGAGCGCTATCTGATGACATTCAACGAAAAGTTTGTGGAGCGCGCCTGTGAAAATATTGACCGCGAGCTGTTTATGAACGCCTTTAACGCGAAAAAGGTCCATGTTCCCGTATCCAAGCGGTACGCCTTTGAGGCTTTGCTGCACAAGCTGAGCTCCGAATGTGAAAAGAGCGACGAGTACGCCGAATATTTGACCCACTCGCACATGGCGGAGATCATGATATTTTTAGACCGCTGCACCGGCCACAGCGTGGCGCCATTTGACGATATAAGCGTCCATGAAGAAAGAATACAGCAGGTCTGCAAATACATAATCAATTATTATAACCAGCAGATAACTCTGGCGGACATTTCCAAGATGGCGTACATGAGCCCCACATATTTTTCAAAGAAATTCAAAAAGGTGACCGGCTTCGGCTTTAACGAGTATCTCAATAACGTGCGCATCAAAATGGCGACAAACATGCTGGTCGAGACCCAGTATTCCGTGACCGAGATAGCCCGCTTCTGCGGCTACAAGGACAGCAACTACTTCGGCGACGTTTTCAAAAAAATAATGGGCGTCTCCCCCAGCAAATACCGAAAAGCAAACTACACGTTCTAAAAAGACGCGCCCCCACGGCGCGTCTTTTGTTATTTCTGTTTTTACAAGCTGATTTCGGCGCTCGCCGACAGCGGCATCATATTGTCAAAACTGTCCCAAACGAAGGCTTTGATATGATCGGCGTTATTAAGACTCAGTTTAATATTACTCGTTTCTCCGGCTGCGAGCAGAATATTTATTTGCGCCACATCAACGATAACGCCGTCACTCCCGTAAGACGCAGCGACGATCTTGGCTCCGCCTCCCGAAATATTTGTCACATTCACTTCAACGCCTCCGTCCATCGGTGTGACGCTGTTGATCATGTAAGGAGAGTTGTCGATCGGCGACGGAGCGGGAGTGGACAGCGCGGGAGTGGATGGTGTCGGTTCAACATTGACGCCCGGCAGACGCACGCCGTCCATGATTTTTACGGGTGTGGATCTATTTTCCGTAGTGCCGTCTCCAAGCTGTCCGTGACTGTTATATCCCCAAGTCCAAAGGCTGCCGTCTTTTTTTATTGCCGCCGTATGGCCACTTCCCGCGGAAACCGCCGCGACATTGTCCATGATTTTTATGGGTGTGGATTTGCCATATGGATCGTCTCTGTCCATAGTGCCGTCGCCAAGCTGTCCGAAATTGTTCCATCCCCAAGTCCAAAGGCTGCCGTCTGTTTTTATTGCCGCCGTATGGCTGCCTCCCGCGGAAACCGCCGCGACATTGTCCATGATTTTTACCGGTGTGGATTTGTCATCCATAGTGCCGTCGCCAAGCTGTCCGAAAATGTTCCGTCCCCAAATCCAAAGGCTGCCGTCCGTTTTTATCGCCGCTGTGTGACAATTTCCCGCGGAAACCGCCGCTACATTATCCATGATTTTTATCGGACTGTATTTATCCGCAGTAGTGCCGTCGCCAAGCTGTCCGTGATTGTTATATCCCCAAGTCCAAAGGCTGCCGTCTGTTTTTATTGCCGCTGTATGATAATCTCCCGCGGAAACTGCCGCGACATTGTCCATTATTTTTACCGGTGTGGATTTCCACGCCGTAGTGCCGTCGCCAAGCTGTCCGTGACTGTTATATCCCCAAGTCCAAAGGCTGCTGTCTTTTTTTATTGCCGCTGTATGATAATCTCCCGCAGAAACTGCCGCGACATTGTCCATTATTTTTACCGGTGTGGATTTCCACGCCGTAGTGCCGTCGCCAAGCTGTCCGAAAATGTTCCGTCCCCAAGTCCAAAGGCTGCCGTCTTTTTTTATTGCCGCCGTATGGTCATCTCCCGCGGAAACTGCCGCGACATTGTCCATTATTTTTACAGGTGTGGATTTATCCTCGGTAGTGCCATCTCCAAGCTGTCCGAAATTGTTCCATCCCCAAGTCCAAAGGCTGTTATCCGTTTTTACTGTTGCCATATAACTCACTCTCGCGGAAATTGTTTGGCACTCGCCGACCTTGCCCATATCGTAAGCATTAACAAAATTTGTCGGAAACAAAGCCGCGATCACAGCTGTTATCAATGCTAAACTTAAAACCCTTTTCATAATATTTTTCCCTCCCGTTTGTTTTTTATGTTTTATAATTTGCGTAATTTATATTTGTTTTCAAGCGATGAAACATCACCCGCAAGACGCAAATTCTAGGCTCGCCCCTTGGGGAGAGCTGTCACCGAAGGTGACTGAGAGGGGTTTGTGTTTCCAAATCGCATGGTAAACCCCTCTCCGTCTTTCCGCCGTTGGCGGAAATCCACCTCTCCCCAAGGGGCGAGGCTTTCGGACTGCCGCCCTACGGCAATGAATATTTCGTAATACACTTCTGCTATTGCGATAAAAATTGCGCGGTGTGAAGTCACGACCGCGCAAATAATAAAAACGCAGCCTTGACTACTTTTGCTACAAAGTTCATTCCTACAACAGATATGAATGCAAAGCTCGCGTTTTTAGCAACGCAAACTGTTGCAAGAATTTTAAACTTTGTAGCATATATATTCTATCATATTATTCCAAAAAGGTCAATGAAATTTTCAAAAACAATATTATTAGCGTAGTACCTAGTCACTAATACCTATTACCTACGTTAACCCCTCTCCGTCTTTCCGCCGTTGGCGGAAATCCACCATTAAGGAAGCGCTTGGTCAAAATCGCAAGCGATTTTGAAAGATCGCTTTGAACCCGCAAGCAAGCTTGCTGATTATCCCCAAGGGGCGAGGCTTTCGGGCTGCCGCACGTCCTAGTCCCTAGATCCTATTTCCTAGTCTCTACGTTGGGCGAGGCTTTCGGGCAGGCTGTGGCCGGAGCCGCGAAGCGGGTTCGTTTAGCCAAAGTATTTCGTTTGCGGATACAAACAAGGCCGCAGATAATAAAATCATCTAAGATATGCGAGGTCGTCCGCCCCCTACGGGATAGGCGTTGTCATTATTATAAAAAAACAGCGGCATAGCCGAAACTATGCCGTTGCTGAAAATTTAAAATTTACTGTTTTGTGAGAACGCGCCTTTTGTTGCCCTAATTACTATTTGCTAATCACTAATTCCTATGTTCCCACCTCCGTCAGGCTGTGCCTGACACCTCCTCCCGGGAGGAGGCAAACTGCCCCTTCCACCGCTATCGCGTCATGTCCGCTCACGTTAATAATCTACGGCCTTGTTTATGTTTGCAAACGGAACACTTTTATTAAACGAATCCGCCACGCGGCTCCGGCCACAGTCCCCCTACCCCACTATCGCAGGGGAGGCAAGTATTAGGCTCCCCTTCCGAAGGAGGGGGAGCTGTCGCGGAGCGACTGAGGGGGTGGCCTATTTGCTATTCGCTAATCTCTAATCACTACGTTGCCCTTAGCCCAGGGCTCGTCGAAGATTATCTCGCCTATGGTGTCGGCCGTGACGGTGCCGCTCAGCGGGTTCTTGACGCTTGTGATCTCACCGCGCACATCGGCGGTCACCTCGCTCTTTTCAAACGACAGGTCGCAGTCCCACATTTCGCAGTCCTCAAGGATCAGGCCTTTGGCGTAGCACAGCGGCTGGGTGCCGCTTATTTTGCAGCGCACGAGGCGCAGGTTCTCGCTGTACCACGCGAGATACTCGCCGTCTATCACGCTGTCGTACACCGTGACGTTTTTGCTGTGCCAGAACGCGTCCTTTGTGTTGAGATTCGAATTTCTGATCATCGCGTTTTCCACATACTGAAACGAGTATTTGCCGGTCATCGTCAGGTTTTTGATCTCCATATCGCGGCTGCGCAGAAACGGGTACTCGGAATTTAACTCGCAGTCCGAGATACTCAGACCGCGGCAGAACCAGCCGAACTCGACCGAATCTATATCGCAGTTTTTGAGCGTTGAGTCATCGCACTCGCGCAGAGCCTTGATGCCGCCCAGCTTTGAATTTGTTATGTATATATTTTTATCGTACCAGAGCGCCGCGCGGCAGGTGTCCGCCATGGAGCAGCCGTCGATCTCGGCGTTTGTCACGTGCCAAAGCGGATAGCGCAGCCGAAAATCGCAGCCTCGCGCGACAAGGTTCCCGCACTCCTTGAGCGCCGATTCCCCGTCCGCGGGGCCGCTGAATTTTGAGTCCGCGATCTCCGCGTTATGCAGTCCGTATAAGGCTCGCTCCTCGTCAAAGGTTTCACCTTTTATTCGGGTAATTTCTCCGTCAAAGCGCATAAGCACAACTCCTTTCTGTAAATTATATAATCAAGTCGTTAAAATATGAAGTTTATGTGATTTAAGCCGCCGCTTTACATATTTATTTTTTCTATGTACGGGTTGACATGGACCATACAGTGCTTGACCTTGGGAAAGCTGCGCTCTATCGCGTGGTGGACCTGCTCGGCTATGGCGTGGGCCTTTATCAGGCTGATATTGCCGTCGGCCGAAATCTCCACGTCCACGTATATTTTGGAGCCGAACATCCTTGTCATCAAAATGTCGAGACTGACAACTCCGTCCTGGAGCTTGATTATCTCCGCCATCTCCCGCTCGGTCTCGTCGTCGCAGGATTTGTCGACCATTTTGTCGAGCGCCTCCTTGCAGATATCGTAGGCGGCCTTCAGGATAAACAGACAGATCACCACGCTCGCGATCGGGTCGCACACGGGAAAGCCCAGACGCGCGCCCAGGATTCCCACAAACGAGCCGATTGACGACAGCGCGTCGCTGCGGTGGTGCCACGCGTCAGCCATGAGCGCGGTAGAATCGACTTTTTTGCCGTAGTGTCTGGTGTACCAGAACATGGCCTCCTTGACGACGATCGAGAGCGCCGCTGCTCCGAGAGCAAGCGCGCCCGGGATCGCGAGGGTCTCAAACCGCGCGGATGCGATTTTTTTCACTCCGTCAAATCCTATGCCGAGGCCGGTCACAAACAGCACCGCCGACAGGATCACCGCCGCGATGCACTCCATTCGCTCGTGGCCGTAGGGGTGGTCGTGGTCGGCTTTTTTGGCGGCCGCGCCCGCGCCGATCATGACTATTATCGTGCTGAAAACATCGGAGGCGGAATGTATCGCGTCACTGATTATGGCGCCGGAATTCGCCGCGAATCCGGCGACCAGCTTGACGGCGGACAACAGCATGTTTATCACAATGCTGACGTTCGACACGCGCATTATTATTTTTTTTGAATTGTCCGCCATTTTCAAATTCGCCTCACTTTTTCCTCTCTATATGCCTCGCCCAACATAGGTACTAGGGATTAGTAACTAGGTACTAGGCATATGACGCGTGGAAATACCAATAATTTTTGCCAAATCATCTCCGCGTATTCACTATTCGCTAATCACTAATCTCTATGTTTATGTATGCCGAAAGACCGGGTTTTGTGATAAAATATATAAGAAATATTAAAAACTATTCCAAATAATCTTTCAGCTTTTTGCTGCGGCTGGGGTGGCGCAGCTTTCTGAGCGCCTTGGCCTCGATCTGGCGTATGCGCTCACGGGTGACGTTGAACTCCTTGCCGACCTCCTCGAGCGTCCTGGCTCTGCCGTCGTCGAGGCCGAAGCGGAGGCGCAGCACCTTTTCCTCTCTGGGGGTCAGGGTGCTGAGCACGTCAACCAACTGCTCCTTGAGCAGCGTGAACGTCGCCGCGTCGGAGGGAGCGGGCGCGTCGTCGTCTCTGATAAAATCGCCCAGATGGCTGTCCTCCTCCTCGCCTATCGGGGTCTCGAGCGAGACCGGCTCCTGCGCGATCTTGAGTATCTCGCCCACCTTGTCGACCGGCATGTTTAGCTCTTTGGCTACCTCCTCGGGCAGAGGGTCGCGGCCGAGCTCCTGCACCAGCTGTCGCGAAACGCGCACCAATTTGTTTATGGTCTCGACCATGTGCACCGGGATCCTGATGGTTCTGGCCTGATCGGCTATCGCTCTTGTGATGGCCTGCCTTATCCACCATGTGGCGTAGGTCGAGAATTTGTAGCCCTTAGTGTAGTCGAACTTTTCGACCGCCTTGATAAGGCCAAGATTTCCCTCCTGTATCAGGTCGAGGAACAACATTCCGCGGCCCACATAGCGTTTCGCTATGCTGACTACCAAACGGAGATTCGCCTCGGCAAGCTTGCGCTTGGCGTACACGTCGCCCTCGCTCATCTTCTTTGCCAGCTCGGCCTCCTCCTCGCCTGTCAGCAGGTTTACCTTGCCTATCTCCTTGAGGTACATGCGCACCGGATCGTCAATGCTGACGCCGTCGGGCACCGACATATCCTCAAGCTCCTCCTCGGTCACGCGGTCCGCCTCGTCGACGACCGGCTCCGGGTCTATGCTGCCCACTATCTCGATGCCCTGCTTCTCGATTATCTCGTAGATGCGGTCCATCTGGTCGGCTTCGAGCTCAAGCTCCTCAAGCTTGTCCGCCACGGTCTTGTACTCAAGCATACCCATCTTTTTGCCCTCGTCGAGCAGACCCTGGATGATCTGCGCCTTTTTCTTGGCGACGCTGATATCAGGCTTGGTCTCCGGCGTCTTTTTGTTCGTGTCATCGTTTTTACTGCTCATTATTTTGCACCTCCGGCTGCATTTTTCTGTTTTTCTTCTTATCAAAGAGCAGCTTAAGCTGCTCGTCATCATGGGCGGCGCTAAGCCGCTGCCGCTCCTCCTTTGCCCGAACCAGAATTCCTATCGGCCCGGCGCAGGCGAGAAGCTTGTCCTTTGTCTCCTTGTCGTTTATAAGTATATCCGACACCGTTCCCGCATCCTCGGGAGCGCATCTTCCTATTATATCGGAAGGCTCGGGCACCGCGCCGCTCTCGGCCAGGCTTATCAAAAGCTCCGCCAGCCGCTTGTGCGCCGGCTCGGACACGAAATCGTCCGGCGTCAGACCGCTCTCCAGAACCTTTTTTATCACCCGCTTGTCGCACATCAGGTTGAGCAGGAACCGCTCCGCCCAATACACGCCGCGCACGTTTTTTTCCTCCGGCAACGGCTTGTGCATAGTCCTGCGCAGCCGCTCCGATTCCCGGCGCCTGCGGTCGGTCTCGGCATTTTTGAGCTCGATCTCCGAGACCCCCGCCATGATGCCCGCGGCGCTTATTTTTAATTCCTCCGCCAGGCGCCCGACATATATCTCCCGCTGCGCGGCGTCCTTTATCCGCGCCAAAACCTCCGAAACCTCGCGGGTGAAGTCAACTTTATCGTCCACATCGTTTAGGTTATATTTTTCTCTGATACCGTCGATTTTATACTCGATCAGCGGCTTGGCTCTCTCTATCAAAACGGCGAACATATCGGGGCCCTTGTTTTTGATAAACTCGTCGGGGTCCTTGCCGTCGGTGACGGTCAGCACCCTGACCTTGACGCCCTCGTCAAACAGTATGTCTCCCGCTCTCAGCGTGGCCTTGATACCGGCCTCGTCGTTGTCGTAGCACAGCACCGCGCGGGGCGAGTAGCGCTTGACGAGCCGAGCCTGCTCGGGCGTGAACGCCGTGCCCAGCGAGGCCACCGCGTTTCCGAATCCGCTCTGATGCAGCACCACAACGTCCATGTAGCCCTCCATCAGCAGCAGCCGTCCAGACTTGTCATTTTTGGCGAGGTTCATTCCGAACAGGTTGTCCTTTTTCTTGAATATAAGCGTCTCGGGCGTGTTCCAGTATTTGGGCGCGTCGGTCCCATCTCTGATTATTCTGCCGCCGAAGGCTATCACCCTGCCGCGGACGTCGATTATCGGGAACACCACCCTGCCGTCGTAGAACGCGTCGTAGTACGTTCCGTTCTGTCTGCGCCTGATAAGGCCCGCGTCCTCCATGTCGCCTTCCGCGCAGCCCTGCGCCCTCAGATAGTCATAAAGATCGGTCCAGCCCTCGGGCGCGTAGCCTATGCCGAATTTTTTTATCGTGGAATTTTTGAGCTTGCGCTCTCTTAAATAGTCGAGCCCCGGTTTTCCCTCGGGCTTTGACAGACAGTCAAAATAATACCTCGCCGCCATAGCGTTTATTTGATACAGCCGTTCCTTTTTCTTGGAAAGCATCAGCTGTTTCTGTCTGTCGCCTCCGCCGCGGGTGCTGGGCATCTCCATATGCACCCGATCCGCCAGATACTTCACGGCGTCCATAAAATCAAGGTTCATGGCGGCTTCGACAAACTGGATAACGCTGCCCCCGGCGCCGCAGCCGAAGCAGTGGAATATCTGTTTGTCGGGCGATACCGAAAGGGAAGGGGAATTTTTATCGTTATGCAGCGGGCACAGACCCATCATGTTGTTTCCGCTGCGCTTCAGCGTGGTGAAACCCGATATTATCTCAACGATGTCGTTTCTCATCACGACCTCGTCGAGAAAGCTCTGAAAATCGCTGCTTGCCATCGGGCTCTCCTCCTTTTATTTTACCCAGAATTTGGGGACATACAGTTCCTCGTACCGCTTGACCGCGAACGGATCGCTCATGCCCGCGATATAGTCGGCGGTGATTATGTGCTTATCGTCGGTGCGGCTATTTTCCCGCGTCTCGCGCGGTATCAGGTCAATATCGTTTAAAAAACTCTCGTAAAGACTTTCTATAATATTTTTTGCTTTTTCATCCTCGGCCGCGATCTCCAGCTCGGGATTGGTGTATACCCGATCGTACAAAAACTGCCGAAGCCCGGTCATCGCCGCGTGGACTTCGGGCTCCATGGCTATGTCTCCCGATTTTTCGCTCTCGCCGATGACCGCCTTTATCATGGTGTCGATCCTGACCGAGTGGCGGCTGCCGAGCACCGCGGTGAAGTCGGACGGTATGTCGCTCTCGCTGAGTACACCGCCGCGCACCGCGTCGTCGATATCGTGATTTATGTAGGCTATCCGATCGGACAGCGCCACTATCCTGCCCTCGAGGGTCTCCGCCTTTCGGTTTCCCGTGTGATTTATTATTCCGTCGCGCACCTCATAGGTGAGATTAAGGCCTTTGCCGTTTTCCAGCACGTCGACCACACGAAGGCTCTGCTCGTTATGCCTGAACCCCTTGGGGCAAATGTCGTCAAGCACCCTCTCGCCCACGTGGCCGAAGGGCGTGTGTCCCAGATCGTGCCCGAGAGCGATAGCCTCGGTCAAATCCTCGTTGAGGCTGAGAGAACGCGCGATGGTTCGGGCGATCTGCGCCACCTCGAGAGTGTGGGTCAGGCGCGTCCTGTAGTGGTCGCCTTGGGGAGACAGGAACACCTGCGTCTTGTGTTTGAGCCGTCTGAACGCCTTTGAGTGGATGATGCGGTCGCGGTCGCGCTGAAAGCAGGTGCGCAGCTCGCAGGGCTCCTCGCTCTCGCGTCTGCCCTTTGACTCGGCGCTGAGAACCGCTCCCGCGGACAAATATTCGCGCTCTCTGTTTTCGATCATCTCTCTGACATTCATAAAATCACTCCTATGTTTAATATTCTACAAAAAATCCTTTTTTCCTTTTATTTATTCCGCGTTGACAAATTATCCGTTTTATTATATATTAAAATATATTATTGAAGTAAAGGAAAATTTCTATGATAAAACTAACGCCGCGGCTTGAAACCATAGCGGAGCTCGTTAAAAATTCGGAAGTGACCGCCGACATCGGCACCGACCATGCGTATCTTCCAGTGTCTTTGATCGAGCGGGGAAAAGCGAAAAGAGCGATCGCCTCGGACATAGCCGAAGGGCCTCTCATGCGGGCCGCCGAAACCGTCCGCAAACACAGCATGAGCGGCATGATCTCGCTGCGCTTTGGCGCGGGGCTTGAAACTCTGACGCCCGGAGACATGGCGGACACGATCATTATCGCCGGAATGGGCGGCGAGACGATCGCGGAAATACTTGAAAATTCACCGGAAATTGTAAACTCCGCGAAGCTTATCATAGCGCAGCCGATGTCGTCGGTGCCCGAGTTCCGCGACTATATATACGAAAAGGGATATTCCGACATACGGGAGCGTTTGGCAGTCGAGGGCGGCAAGATATACAATATCATATCCATGTCGCCGACAAAAACCGCTCACGCTCCGCTTGAGCCCCACGAGCGGCTCGCGGGACGGTACCTGCTCGAGCGGCGGCCCGAGCATTTCGACAAATATCTCAAAAATTTGACAAACGCCCTTGAGGCAAAAATAAGCGGATTGAGCCGTTCGGAGTCGCCCGAGGCGAAAGCCGAGCTTGAGCGAACAAAAGATATATTGTCAAAACTATACCCGCATATATACGGATAAATACAACAATCGTAAAATATAAAAAGGAGTGATCTTATGTCAACAACCGTTAAACAGATCGCGGCTCATATCGAGCGTCTGGCTCCGCGTGAGCTGGCCGAGCCCTGGGACAACGTGGGGCTGATGGTCGGCGATCTTGAAAAGGAAGTGAACACGGTCTATGTCGCGCTTGACGGCACAAGCCGCAACGTCCGCGAGGCGATAGATAAGGGCGCGGATATGATAATAACCCACCATCCGCTGATCTTCACCTCAGTAAACCGCGTGATCGAGCAGGACGTGACCGGCAGCGTTATCATTAATCTTATAAAAAACGATGTCGCGCTATACAGCGCCCACACCAATTTTGACATCGCGGACGGCGGCATGAACGACATACTCTGCGACAAGCTTGACATAGTGGACACGCGGCATTTTCTCGACTCGGAGTGCGTCGACGGCGGCGGCAAGCCGATTGACAACATCGGCAGGGTAGGACGGCTGGACACCCCCACCGAGCTGGCGGACTATGTGGATTATGTCAAAAGCGTGCTGGGCTGCGCCGCGATAAGCTATGTGGGTGATCCGTCCGAGGTCGTCACCACCGCGGCGGTCTGCAGCGGCAGCGGCGGAGATCTGATCTACTGCGCCTACAACGCGGGAGCCGACGTCTATATTACCTCGGAAATAAAGCACCACGAGGCGCAGCTGGCGCTTGAGCTGGGCATAAATTTGATCGACGCGGGACATTTTGAGACCGAGAACATCATATGCGGCTTTATGGAGGATTTTCTCAAAGAGAGGTTCCCCGACCTCAAAATAATAAGCTCCTCCGCCGATCCGTACAAAAAAAGATAATAACGCATCATACGGCTTTTTGTCCGACCGGAACAAAAAGCCGTATTTATTTATTGACAATATATTGCAAAAAATGTATAATTCTAATTAACATCAATCTGTGGAAAGGCGGGGCAGTTATGAACTTTTTGGAAGAGAGGATCACGCGGGACGGCGTGGTCAAAGAGGGCGGCGTTCTGAAGGTCGACAGCTTTCTGAACCACCGCATGGACATTGATTTATTCGAAGAAATGGGCAGAGAGTTTAAAAATCGGTTCGCGGACAAAGAAATAAACAAAATACTCACCATCGAGGCCTCGGGCATAGGCATCGCCTGTATAGCGGCGAGACATTTCGGAGTGCCGGTAGTGTTCGCCAAAAAATCTCAATCTATCAATATCGACGGTGACGTGTACCTCGCAGAGGTAGAATCGTTCACCCACAAGCGCACAAATCAGGTGATCGTGTCCAAGAAGTTTATAAACGAGGGCGACAAGGTCCTGATAATAGATGACTTTCTCGCCAACGGCTGCGCGCTCAAAGGGCTGATCTCGATTGCCGAAGCGGCGGGCGCCAGCGTTGAGGGCATAGGGATCGCTGTCGAAAAGGGATTCCAGCCCGGCGGCAGGATCATACGCGATATGGGATATGATCTCGAGTCCCTCGCCATTGTGGACGGCATGAACGCGGACACCGGAGAAGTTATTTTCAGAGAGCAGGGGGAATAGTTTATGAAAAAAGAAAAATCAAATAAGGCGCAGAAACCCGCCTCGGTCGAGAATATCTACACCCTTGACGGCAGAGTGCCTTTCGGAAAGGCGGTGCCGTTCGGACTGCAGCATATTTTGGCGATGTTCGTGGCGAATATCGCGCCCATAATCATCGTGGCTGGCGCCTGCGGCCTTAGCGACCACGACACGGCGCGGCTTATCCAAACCGCCATGATCGTGGCCGGAGTCGGCAGCCTTATCCAGCTTTTTCCGATCTGGCGTTTGGGCTCGGGACTGCCGATCGTTATGGGTATCAGCTTCACGTTTGTTTCGATACTTTGCTACATAGGCCCCGCTTACGGATATGAGGCCGCGATAGGCGCCATCATGATAGGCGGTATCGTTGAGGGAATTTTGGGCCTGTTCGCTAAATACTGGCGCAGGATCATATCGCCGATAGTCGCGGCCTGCGTCGTTACCGCCATCGGCTTTTCGCTGCTCTCTGTGGGCGCGAGCTCGTTCGGAGGCGGCAGCGGCAGCGAGCAGTTCGGCTCCGCCACAAACTGGATACTGGGCGGTGTGACGCTTCTGGCGTGTATTTTGTTTAACATCTTCGCCAAGTCGTACTGGAAGCAGCTTTCGGTCCTGTTCGGCCTTGTTGTGGGATACATATTCGCGGCGGTCATAGGCGCGGTGGACTTCGAGTCGCTCAAGGGCACCTCGGTCGTGGCGCTGCCCTCGATACTGCCGTATAAACCGGTCTTTAACCTCAACGCCATAATTTCGGTGACGCTGATCTTTCTTGTCTCCGCCACCGAGACGATAGGCGACACCTCGGCGCTGGCGTCGAGCGGTCTGGGCCGCGACGTCACCGACAGGGAGATCTCGGGCTCTATCGCCTGCGACGGATTTATCAGCGCGCTCTCGGCTTGCTTCGGCTGTATGCCGATCACCTCGTTCAGCCAGAATGTGGGTCTGGTGGCGATGACAAAGGTCGTCAACCGCTTCGCCATCGCGACCGGCGCCGTGATAATGATACTCGCGGGCATATTCCCGATATTCGGCGCGCTGCTGGCTACCATGCCCGACGCGGTGCTGGGCGGTTGCACGATAATGATGTTCGGCACGATCGTTGTCAGCGGTCTGCAAATGATAGGAAACTGCGGCTACACCCAAAGAAACATAACGATAGCAGCGCTCTCGCTGAGCATAGGCCTGGGCTTCACCCAGGTGCCCGAGATATTCGCGATCTTTCCCAAGATCATCAACAGCGTTTTCGCCGAAAACTGCGTGGCGGTGGTGTTCCTGACCGCGGTCATTCTGAACCTGGTCCTCCCCAAAAACATGGAAACAGGTCAAAAACAAAACGAAGCATAGCAAAAGCCGCGGCGCCGCCGCGGCTTTTGCTTATTTATGTCTGTCTTTTACCAGATCGTCAATTGTAACGTCAAGGGCCTCGGCTAAGGCAACGAGCTCTATATCCGTCACGAACCGCTTGCCGCATTCAATACGCTGCACAGCGTTTTTATCAATATCAATGCCCGATAACTGCAGCTTGTCGGCGAGGGCTCTCTGCGACTCCCAAGGCGATAATCTCGCCCTGAATCTCGCCACATTTTCGCCGCATAAATTAAGTTTTCCGTTATTCGCTTTATTTTTAAACATAATAACACCCTCTTTTGACATTTAGTGCTTGTCATATCAAATATTTTGTGATATAATGGAGCAATAAATGACATTTACTGAATGTCAAAATTAAGAAGGAACTTATCATGCAATTATTAAGTACAAAAAATTCGGCTTTCGCCGAAAGGATACAGGGATTTATTATATATATAGTTTTAATTATTTCGGGGTCCGGCTTTTTATTATTCGAAATACATGTTAAAAATAGTATCTCCTCAAAACCGGCAGCGATAATAACAATTATTGCTTTATTAATTATAAGCGGCGCCTTAATACAAATTTTACTTCTGCATTTTACAGCTTATTCATATCTCAATATGTATGAAGATCACATAGAAGGAAAAGGGGTCCAAGGTTTAAAACTCAAAACTTTTTCACTTAAACTTAAAGAAATAAATTATATTACAATCAGTGCCGCGATCGGCGGAACAAAAATATATATTCATTCCGCTTCGGGAATATTTAAAGTTTTAACCGATAAAAATATTGCGGAAAAAGTATTTGATTATTATAAATTATCTCTTTTCAAATAAAATAACAGGAAAAACCGCGAACGTCGCCGCGGTTTTTAGTATTTTAAATCATCAAAGATTATTTTTAAATAATCTCTGCGCGCATACAAAATTCTGTAAATGGAAATAAATTTATTATCCTCTTTATAAAAAATCATATAGTTCCCGCTTGTAATGTATCGAAAATCCGTTTCAAATCCGAGTTTCGCGGATAACGGTGATCCGATTTTGGGAGCGCTTTTCAGTCTGGTATAATCATTTATGATCCTGTTTATTGTATTCCGCGCGGCAACAGGATTTGAGAGATCAGACTCTATATAATTTTTTATATCGCGCAAATCATCAAGAGCGGTCGGTGAAAGGCGTATTTCCGGCATATTAAACCCCCAGCTTTTCTTTCACGATATCGCCGTCTATCCAACCGTTTTCTTTGACCGACTTTTCGGCATCCGCAAGCTTGCTCATCAGGCGCAAGACCGCGTTTGTTCTTTCATATTCTTTTATATCCACGATAGCATAGCAGCCTCTGCCGTTTTTCGTAAGAAATACCGGTGAATCCGCAGTGATCTCTCTTAAAACCTCATTATAGTTCCTCAAATCCGATACCGGTCTTATATTCGGCATAATAAATCATCTCCGATCATTTTTTGTTATATTTATTCTAACACAATTTTTCTTAAAATACAACATAAAATTTTACGAATTTTTCCGCGTGAGAGCTTTAGGTTTCGCAACTGTTTTTGAGGGAACGTCCAAAATAAATTCCGCAAGGTCGGGGATTTTTTGTTTTATTTCCTCCGCGATAAATCCCGCGTAAACATATGAACCATATCGGTTCTGATGGGTGTTGTCGATATCGGCGTATTCTCCGCTTTCCATGATCCTGTCGTAGTCCTCGGGCCAGCGCTTGGGCCTGCCGAGCCGAGCCTCGCCAATGGTCTTGCCCTCCGCGTCCTTTATCGACTGCAGATATCTAAACTTATCCTCTCCCAGACCGTCAATAAAATCCTTTGCCTTTTCGAACAGCTCGATCAGCGGAACACCCTCTTCTTCCGCCGTCTGCCTTATGGCGCGTATATAGGCGTATTCGCCGAATTCGTCCGCGCCGCCGTGGTTGCCGGGCACAGACGCGATAACGCCGCCGACAAAGCAGCCTCTGGGCGGAGGCGTTACCAATACGGGATTCGCGCCCTTTTCGCGTATCTTTTTTATGTAAAATTTTAAGTAACCTTTATATGTCGCGCCGCAGCCAAAAGAATACGGCGCGGCTCCCTCGGGCATAACGCTCGGATATATCCCGCGCTCGTCGGGCTCTCCCAAAGGCGTGTGGCGCGCCTCGCGCTTTTCGCAGCGAGCCGAATCGTCGTCGTTGTGGCAAAACTCGATCAGCACCCAATCGCCTCGGCTCATCAGATCATAGCACGGGCCGACGCCGTATGGAAACATATCTTTTGTGAATTTTCCGTTGTCGATAAATCTGCCCTCGTTTAAATAACTTCTGGTGCTCCTGCCGCCGTTGGCACAGGGGATCACCACAGCCTCATTCCCGAAAAAGCAGCCGAGGTGGTCGCCCCAGCCGCCGATTATGTTTTCCGAATCCTTTCCGTAGGCGGTCACGATCGAGTCACCCAAAAGAAAAATTTTTGTCATTGTATCACCCTTATTCAAGCGCCCCGACGCGCCTTTTGTTTTCGGTTATCATGAAATATATCAGGCACAGAATTATCTGCACTATCGTTGAGCAGGGCGTGGCGAGACCTATGTAGAAAAGCGGCACGCCCACTATTCGGCTCACGAAATACGAAACCGGTATGCGCACGCAGAACGCGCCCAGCACGCCCTGAGCCATGTTGAACATCGTTTTTCCGCAGCCGTTGAAATATCCGCTGAAGCAGAACAGGAACGACGTCAGTATGCAGTCGAAAGCATACGCCTTGAGATAACTTGCGGCCGCCGCTATGACCTCGGGGTCGCTTGTGAATATCGTCGAAAGCTTATCACCCTGAAAAAACGAAACGTAGAACATCACAACCCCCACCGCCAGCGACGATAATATGCCGCATAGCAGCGCTTTTTTTGCCCTGTCGTATCTCTCGGCGCCGATGTTCTGCGCCACAAACGCGGACATCGACTGCATATAGGCCGAAGGCACCAGCATGATGAACGCGCACAGCTTTTCGGCCACGCCGACTCCCGCCGAAGCCACAAGGCCCAATGAATTGACGATGGCCAGAATAACCAGAAAAGATATGCTGACGAGCAGGTCCTGAAGCGCTATCGGAATACCGAGAAAAAGTATGCGCTTGACTATTCTTTTGCGCAGGCGTATGTCGCGGCGGGTGAGCCTGAACGGCATTTTCACGCGCTTTATTATAATAAGCGACAGCAGCACGCTGACGCCCTGCGCCATCACGGTCGCGAGAGCCGCGCCCGCGACGCCCAGCTTGAAGCCCGCCACGAAAACCAGATCGCCGATTATGTTAAACGCGCAGGCGATGGCCACGGTCATAAGCGGAACGCGGGAGTTTCCCACGCCGCGGAATATGCTGCCGATCAGGTTATACGCCACTATGAATATCATTCCCGCGGAGCATATGAATATATAAGTCACGGTCCTGCCGAACGCCTCCTCGGGCGCCCGCATGAGCACCGCCAAAGGACGGGCGCAGGCGAGCATAACGGCGGTGGCGCCGATCGCGATCATGGCGAACAGCGCTATGCCGCTGCCTATCACGCGTCCCGCTTCTTTGTTGCTGCCCTCGCCTATCCTGTGTCCCGCCAGAACGGTGATGCCCATCGACACACCCTCGATCATGAAGGTGACCGTCTGCATTATCTGGCTTCCGGTGGACACCGCCGAAACATCGGCGGAAATTCCGAACCTGCCCACGACAAACAAATCTATCGCGCCGTACATAGCCTGCAAAAACAGCACCAGCAGCATTGGCAAAGCGAACCCGATGAGCTTGCTTAAAATCGCGCCCCGCGTGAAATCCTGATTCATATAACCTCCGATATGCCGAGTTTAACTTTTTAATTAAATTTCTGGAAATGCTGATAGTCGCGGTAGCTTTCCCAGCTTCCGCCCCATTCCCAGCCGTGCTCCTCAACGAATATCCTGTAAATATCCGTGCCCGGGCCGATATACGCCCTTTTGGCTGTCTCATCGCTCCATGTGCCGATGTCTCTTGACCAATACTCGGCCGCGTTCTCGTGGGAGCCTGTGCCGTTTGCGTTGACATAGGGATTTATCTGAGGATTAATATCTATGGCGCGGCCCAGCGCGTGCTTGGAAAGCGATGTTCCGCCGTCGGTCGACATTCTGTAGTTAAAGGCCGACGTGTTGTTCTCCTCGATCGAGGCGAAGTCACTGCCGCCGTATTTGTCAACAAGCCGCATGCGCTCTATCGGATAACCTATCTCATAAAGCTCGGCGAATATGTCGAGCACCTCGTCGGCCAAATCTCTCGCCACGATCATCTCGCCCGTTTGAGAGCCGCCGTCAAAATCGCGGTACGGTATCGTCAGATACGCCAGTTCGTCAAGCGATATCACCGCGCTGCCGTCCGACGGATACGATGTTCCCGTTATTTCCGAAACCACGCTCTCGGGTATCGGCTGCCAACTTCCTCTGCCGCCCGGCTGCCCGGGCGTCTCGGTCGGCGGTGATGTCGGCGCTTCAGTCACGGCCGCTTCTTCCGCCCGAATGTTCGGCTCCGCGTTTCCGTTATCCGCCGAAGCTTCTTTTTTCGCGCCGCCATGTTTGAGCGCCGTGATAACCAAGGCGGCGGCAAGCACCAGCAGCGCACCCGACACGATCCCCGTTATAACGGCTTTGGCCGTTGAAATATCTCTTTTTTTGCTCATTCTAAAACTCCTAATATACCGAGATCTCGCTGATCGCAACATCCTTCCAGTCGCCGTAGACCGTGTCAGTGACCCTGATTGAAATATACGAGGTGTCGACCGGGACCGTGAGAGGTATATCCTGCATAACTCTGTAAGCATCCTCCTGAAGATTAACGATCTGGCTGCCGCCCTCATACGATATCTCGACCTGCGTTACTCTCCTGTTTTTATAGTATGTCTGGCTTGACTTGCAATAGCCGTTTGTGAGCTTTATACCGCTCACATGCTGCTTTGTGCCCGCTCTGAGCGTGTACGTGGGCGTCAGCTCCACATTTCTGTCACACGACCAGGCGGTGGTCATATCCCCGTCTATGGCGTACGAGGCGTAATAATAATTGGCATAGCCCGCGGTGTAATCGGCGCCTCTGGTGCTTGAAGCGCTGTAGTCGCCGAAAACCGGAGGCGGGGGCAAAGTCGGCGTCGGCGCCGCCGTAGGCGGAGGCGCCGCGGCGGTCTGCGTCGGTTCATCGCCGCCGGACGAGCCGAACATCAGAATAATACCGACTATTATCGCCGCGGCAACCACTCCCATCGCGGACATGACCGCGATCAAAACGGGAGAAATTTTCTTTTTGGGCGGCCGCTGCTCGGAGGGTTGATATCCGCCTCTCGGCGAGCCCTGACCCGCGCTTATATTCCGATTCGGGTCGGCTCCCTCGGGTCGGCGGTTCGGGTCATAATCAACCGCCGCTCCGCGGTATATCGCGTTATACAGATCGTCAACGTTTTCATATCTGGCGCTCGCGTAGACCGCCATGCCCTTCATCAGCGCCGCCTCGATCCGAGGGTCGATATTCACACCCATTTTTGAGGGCGGGACCAGGTTATCCTCGTACATCCTCTCAAGCGACTGGACCGGGACCTGCCCCGTTATCGCGCGGTAGATAGTGGCGCATATGGCGTACACATCGGTCCACGGACCCTGCTTGCCGTGGCTCCTGTACTGTTCCTCGGGCGCGTAGCCGTGTTTCAGCTGCACCGACATGCTCTTGGTGCCGTCAAGAGAAACGCCCCTCGCCGCGCCGAAATCAAGCAGCTTTATCTCGCCCTTTTTGGTTATCATAATATTGTCGGGACTTATGTCACGATGTATTATTCCGCTCTTATGTATCAGGCTCAGCGACTTTAAAAGCGGCTCCGTCATTCTCAAGGCTCTGTCGACGCTCATCTTTCCGCCGTTTTTCTTGAGATAATCCTTTAGACTGATACCGTCGATAAACTCCATGACGATATACGCGGTTCCGTTTTCGTTAAAGAAATCCCTAACCGACACAATGCCCGGCAGATCGTCGAACTTCGCCAGAGTTTTTGCCTCGAACAAAAACTTGTTCTTTTCGTCCTCGTATTCATGCGGGTCGCCGGAAGTATACAGCGTCACGCTGCCCTCTCCGACAGTGCCGCGGGTAACCATGCCGCTCGGGAAATACTCTTTTATGGCGACCCTTATGTCAAGGTTGAGGTCATATCCCACATAGGTTATGCCGAATCCGCCCTCGCCCATCGCGGCGCCGATCACATATTTTCCGTTGAGGATCGTTTTGGGCTTCAGATGATGGGGAGGCGTTTCATATTCGCCGTTGTTGAAACCGCAGATTTTGCAAACGCCGTTTTCGGTCTCTCCCATGCACCTAAAGCAAAAATTGTCAAAATCAAACATAACTTTACCTCTTTATATTTCTTATCTTAATAATTTACCAATTTACCGTTATTCGACGCTCACGCCGACGTTATCGAGGTACATCTCAAAACCGCCTCGACGCTCGAAATGCAGCTGACTGACCGCCACGCTCGTGTCAAAATCAAACATGAGGTCGAATATCGAGTCTCCCGCCACATACTTTTCGGTTGACGAGTTATACTCGGTATAAGGCTTAAATGCGTACGTTCCCTTACCGGTGTTATAGTCAAGGGTCATCTCGACCTTGTACCACTTTTCGATATCATATTTGGCGTCCGATGTCGGAGTGATCGTCGGATTTGACGGAGTATCGTCATAATCTTCGAAGAATCCCAGAGAGTGCTGAGCGTATACGCTCTTTATCTTGACCGTTTCGCCGGCTTCGTTTATGCCCTGAAGCATAAATCTGGCGCCCGCATTCGGATCTACCCTCGGCGTGGTTCTGGTGAAAAAGTCCGCCGTCGCTTTGACAACGCCCGCGCTTTGAGGATCGAAATCTCTGGAGCACGGTCCCCAGAACAGAGCAGCGTCACCGATGTTTCCGTCAAGAGGCGTCTCGGCCAGACTCTTGGGGCCGCTGCCCGACGGGAAGAACCAATCGGAATTGGTAAACTCCTCGTCATAGAATGGAACCGTTCCTTTCTTGGGAGGCTCAACGTCTCTCTCGCCGTTTAATATCAAATTGCTAAACTTGGCGGTCGAGAAATACTCTTTTGTCGAAACTCCGCTCGCCGAATCGGTGGCGAGACCCACATACATAGTCTCGGGCAAATCGTCGTATTCGATCGTCTCGGGCTGACGGTCGTTGTCTGTCCAGTCGATTCCCATGTTCGAGACGCTGAACGTCAGACTGTTGCCCTTTCTTTCTATCCTCATGTATTTCGGCATGCTCTTGCTGTGCTTGTCGTCGGAATTGTCAACCGCCGCGCCGCTCTTGTCTTTGAAATATATTTCCTGCGCCGAGCCTTTTTCGGTCTTTCGGGTCAGTATTCTGGCGTTCTCGCCGTTCTTCACCCAACCGTCGCCTATCATAGCCATTATGTCGCCCTGATTCATGCCCGAGCGCACCATAAGACCGCTCACCTGCTGATTTTCAAATTTGGGTATTTCCTCAACTCTGACGGTCACGTCAAAGTCGCCGCTGACCTCTTTGTACATAAATCCGCAGCTGTCGCTTGAATCGGTGGTAAGCCTTCCCGAGCCGTATATCGTGTACACGCCCTTCTCGTCCAACGAGGCGCCGCCCTTGCCGGCATATCCCGTGTAGCCGCTTTCCTTGATCTCCTCAAATGAGTAGCTGCCCGGAGCCGCCGCCGACTTGACATAAACGATCGAGGTCGTGCTCTGGGTCTTTTCGCCGCGGGTGTTTATCGCGCGGCAGGTGAGATAATGAGTTCCGGCATTGAGCTGTATATCGTTGTCAATTGCCGAGCCGTCATAATCCGCGATCTTGGAGTTGCGGTCGTAGAGCTCCATTTTTGTGACTTCGTTTCCGCCCCTCGCTATAGCCGTCGCTTTGTATCTCAGCGGTTCGCCCTCGGTGATGACCGTCCACTCGCCGTTGTCGACCTCCATGCCCTCGATATTGTCGCTGAGCGCCGCGATAGCGGGCGACTGCACAATAATATTCGCGTTGGTGGGCGGAGTTTTGCTCTGCTCCTCGGTCAGATAATTGACGTATTCCTCAATAACGGTGTAGCCGCTGTCGGTGATATCGGTCTCGGCCTTGCCCGTATAGCCGTTGCTTGCCATCCAATCGGCGGGTATCTCAAACACTCTCGTCTCGGACTCGACGGGTATCAGGCCGCCGACCTCTCCGGCGTTGTTGATGACTCTGCCGGTGCCGTTTAAAACATCGTTAACTATCCTGGCGTCGTTGGCGTCGCGTCTGGGCAAAGTCGCTCCCGCGGTGCTCAGAACACGATCAAGAGCTTCCTCGGCCGAGGTCTGGCGGTATTTGTAATAGCCCATGTCGATCTCGCTGTCGGCGAAATCCGCTCCGGCAAAGTTGTTCACTATCTTGTTGTCTTTATAATTTGTTACCTCGCCCATGCCGTCGATGATATTATTTTCAAAATAGAACACCGATTTTCTGTCGGTATCGGTCAGAGGCTCGGTCACGTCGAATATTCTTGTTTTGAGCATCGCTCTGGTGGACGGGCCCGACTTGTAGTAATTTCCGACCCAGTTCACGTTTGAGGGGTTCCTCTGGTCGGCGGTCGATTTCTCGTTGGCGCTCGAATACGGCTCGGCGCCGTAAGCCGAGTTGGTCTGGCCCCAGTTGTAAATCACGTTGTTGCTCACGTCGGTGGCGACAAGCTGACGGTCGAGACGGGGGCTGCGGCTGTCGTGATGCGCCAACAGGTTATTCAGATAACTGGCGTATGTGCCGCCCCAAATCGCGCCGTAGCCGTGGGCGCCCTTGGTGTGGTTGCTCATACGGAGGCTCTCGCTGCCGATCGTGTTCTGTATCGTAAGATGATTGCCGACGGGCTTGTCGGCCTTGGCGTCCTGAGCCGCTCCCGCGTAGAGGGTCAAAAGCTCGTCGACGCACCACGAGGTGCTTACATGATCGAATATAATATCGGTACCGTATCTGCCGCCGATTCCGTCGGGCTCAAGACCGTTTTTGTCGGTGGGACGCACCTTTAAGTATCTTATTATTATATTCTTAACTCCGTCGCCTGTTACGATAGAGCCGCCGCTGACGGTCACGCCGTCTCCGGGCGCGGTCTGGCCCAGTATCGTGACGTTGTTTCTGTTCATACTTATATCGCTTTTGAGCTCGATCGTGCCGCTTATGTCAAACACCACGATCCTGCCCGACTTTGAAACCGCGTCGCGCAGGGTGCCTTTGCCCGAGTCCTCGAGCTTCGTCACATGATACACCTCGAGCTTTCCTCCGGGCAGCGCGCCTCTGGCGCCGGGCGAAAATTTTCCGCCGCCCTCGGCTCCCGGGAACGCGAGCAGCAGATCGGGCAGGGCGTCGGTCACGTCGCCGTACGGCTCTATGCTGCTCTCTGACCAGAGGTAGCATCTGATATCGGTATACTCCTTGTCAAACTCGACCCGAGCCTCGGTGTTTCCGGCACCCGATGGGATCGTTTGAGTCTCGGCGTCCGCCACAACTCCGTTTTCGTACGCGGCCGCGATAAACATCACGTTTTCGCCGCTTCCGTTCGCGATCTCCGCGGTGACTGTTTTTCCGTCTGTTATGATCGGATCTTTGGTATAGTACGCCTCTCCGCTCTCGTCCGCGAGCGCCGGCGTGCACATTAAGGAAAACGCAAGGAAAATAATCGCCGTAAAAGCGCACAGCGCTCTTTTAAAAATTATGCAGTGTCTCATGTTCGTACCTCCTTAAAAATCATATATGGAACATTATAACATACATTTTCAAAAAATAAAAGACCCAAAACAAAAAAAGCGCGGATATCGCGCTTTTATTGCGTAATTATTTTTTTGACCTGCGCCTCGCGGATCGCCGCGAAGCGGTTTTTGACGTTCATTTTGCCGTATATGTTGGTAAGATGGAACTTGACGGTGCGGAGCGAAATATTCATTATATCGCCGATCTCCTCGTTGGAAAGCCCGTCGCACAGCAGCTTGAGCACCATGCGCTCGGTCTCGCTCAGATTATAATCTATCCTCATCACGGGCTGCAAATATCTCGGATAAAGCACCGCCTGTCTCTTGGTGCAGTCAAGCAGCGACTTTTTGAAGGGCTTGTTGATATCGGCCTTTGTGGCGCGCAGCAAATGCAGGACCGCCACGCCGAAATCCGACAGAACGCGCACAAAACGGTATTCCTCGCACAGTTTAAGCGCCTCGGAAAAAGCCTCGTCCCACGCCGCGTCATTAAGACGATCCAGGATCACGGCCCGCAGTATCAACGCCTCGATGTGCATATACGGCCTGTCATACTCTATAAAGTATTTGTCACACCTGCCGAGCAGCGCGAGAGCCTCGTCGTATTTTTCGATCGCGGTGTACACTCTGATCTTTGTCATGTATCGGTAACGATAGTTGATGCAGAACGGCTCAAGCTCGTCGGGCGCCTCGTTTTTGAGCCAGGTCATCATGCTCTCCTCCTCTCCGGAAAGCATGCGGATGTTTGTCAAAAACGCGCTCATATTTTTTCTGATCTCGGCCGTTTTCGGTATTTTCTTTTCGAATCTGTCTATCAGGTCAAGGGCGTCATTTAAGTTTCCGCGAATTATGCGGATCTTGGCCATGACAGCCAGAGCCGCGAACTGCAGCTGGATGTTCCCGCATTTTTCCGCGTCGTAAAATCCGCGGCTGAGATAGGTAAGCTCCTCGGTGAAGTTGTCGTCGGCATTATGCAGGAACAAACTTTCGCCGATACCTATATCCGGCAGCCCCAGCGCGGTTTTTCCGACCACCGTCTGAAGGGGCACTCGCATGGTTTTATATAAAAATTTGTCCGATTTTGTCCACTCGCTGAAATCCTTGCCGCCGTTCACAAGGCCGGGCATGTCCCCGGTGACGCTCATGGTGTTGAGGCTCATATCGCGGCTGGAAATGATCGCCGCAAGGCTCTTTACTATCTTGACAATACTGTTTGAGCCGCGGTGGGGCAGAGAGATCGTGAGATACGCTATCTCCTCGCGGGCGCGCTTTTTAAGGGCCGCGTCGCTTTTTTTGTCTTTTTCGATACCCACGAGCATGTCAAAATAGCGCTCGCTCTCATCCACATTGCACATGCCGGAATATATCATTGAAATCATGCTGATAAGCTCGGGATACTGCGCCACAGTCTCGTCGGGAAGCGCGAAAAAATATTCGCGCAGGTCATAAAAGAAACTCATGCTTGAGTTGCTGCGCGTGCTTTTTAAAAGCAGCTCGGCGATCTTTCGGGTGTTTCCCGCCATATTGTAAAATTTGAGCGCGCTCTTTATGTCGTCGTTCAGAGTGTAATAAAGCGCCGATATCTCGTACTGCCTCGCCAGAGCGTCGTCGCTCAGCTCTTTTTGCTGCTTCCATTTCATATAGGGAGCCGCGTATTTTCCAAACTCGAATTTGTCGGGAGGGGTGAAATACAAAAAACCGCTCAAGTCAAGCGCCCGCTCGAGCCACTGCTTTATGCCGGGGTCGCCGCACAGCATTTGAGCATGGACAAGCGTAAACTCGTCAACATGAGCAACGTTCAGTAAGATCTCCTGCACTTCGGGCGGAAGCTCCGAGAAAAACGCGTGATCCGCATACTGATAAACGTCAAGACTTAACAGTTGCTTCTGCTCTTCGGTAAAGCCCGCGCTGAAGTCTCCGCCCTTTTCAAACAAGAATACCGGGCCAAGTATCCAACCGCCGGTAAACTCGCGAATCTCGTGCAGGATATTCGGGGTTAAATCGAGGCGGTACAGTCTCATCAAAGCGTTCAGCTCGTCGTCATTATAGGCAAAGAGAGTTTCATTATAGACAGCGAGCTGTCGGGTGCTGTAAAACGCTTTTAAGTATGAAGGCAGCGGCGCTCGTCCGATAATATAAAACGCGGTTTTCGGAACCGAAGCGGCGATAAGCTCGGAAAGCTCTCCGCCTTTTGAAAAGGCCTTATGTATATCGTCGATAACTATATGCTCCGCTCCGTCCGCCGCGGCCTCTCGGACCGCGCTGAACCAATCGCTCGTCCGCGCGGAAACATAAAAGTAATCACAGTTGTTTGAGTCAAGATACTGCCTGACGGCAGTGGTCTTTCCCCAACCCAAACTCGCGCCGAAATACACGATTTTTTTGTGTTTCAGCTCTTTGTTCAGCCTTTCAATAAGCCGCGTCCTGATAATCAGTTTGCCGCCGTTCATAAGCTGTACCTCCTCACTTCATATTATAACATGCCGTAAATTCGCTGTCACCGTACCAAAGTACAGTTTATCAAGCTATCAGCGGTTATTTAATAAGCTGACTTATATTCTTTCGGTATTCCCCGGGAGTGCGGCCGTACACCGCCTTAAACATGCGATTGAAGGTCCTTGTGTTTTCAAATCCGGCCTGCTGGCTTATCATCGTAAAGCTCTCATTGGTTGATCGGATCAGCCCGGCCGCGTACTCGGCGCGTATCAAGCCGAGATAATTCCGAAGGTTCATCTTGAACTTTCGGCTGAAGATGGCGGATATATAGGTCTCGCTCACATTGAAATGCTCGGCCAGGCTCCGACGCGTCACTGTCTCGGTGAAATTCTGCTCGATATATTTTATGATCTTATACGTTATGTCTGTAACAGGCCCCTCCGACTTGCGGCTCAGGGTCAGCGCTCTGAGCAGATATGAAATTATCACGCAGGCCCACGAAAACGTTATTTCAAAGCTGTCGCCCGGCCTTATATTATTGAGAGCGCAGCGGAACTCATCGCATATTTCCGACTTGTCGAGCGTCGGATCTTCGGGTCTGAAGTCCTTAAGATTTGGGAACAGACCGCCGAACATTTTTGGCGCGCACATAAGTATCAGAACATCATTATTCTTTTTGTCCTGTCCGTCGGGCGCCGAGAACGAGTGGACCGTCTCCGGGAACACCGCCGCCAGACCTCCTTCTCGGATCTCGAAATCATCGTTTTCGATGCTGACGCGCTGAACGCCCTTATATACATATATTATCTCTATGTATTCGTGCATATGCTCGGGATAACTCAGCTGATAATCGTTACGCTTGACCGTCAGATCCGACGGTCTTATCTCATAAACCGGAAGCATTTTCCGCGTATCTCCCTTCTGTTCACTTTTTGTCTCAAATTATCTATATTATGACTTTAATTATATCAACATTTGTGGTATATTTCAAGTAGGAAAATATTAATTAAGTGTTAATTTTCAAATAATAAGGAGGAAAAATCATGAAAGCACGGAAAACAATCTCAGCCTTCGCGGCAGCCGCGATGCTGCTGACCTGCGCTCCGAACGCGGCGGTCCTGGCGGCGACGAACGATAACGCCGAGCCGCAGACCGCTCAGGTGCAGGCAGTCCAAACAGAGCAGACCGCTCAGGAACAGAACGTTCAGACCGAACAGACAGAGCCCGAGACGCAGGCAGCGGCTGAACTTCTGCCCTATCAGGACACATCTCTCTCTTTTGAGGAAAGAGCGGCCGATCTGGTCGCGCGCATGACCCTTGAGGAAAAAGCGGCGCAGACCGCGGCTAAGAGCACGCCCGGCATCAGCCGTCTGGGCGTTCACAGCTACTACTACTGGCGCGAGGGCATCCACGGCGTTGCCCGTCAGGGAGGCGCGACCAGCTTTCCGGTGAGCCTCGCCATGTCGAACACATGGGACACCGAGCTGATGCAGGCAGCCATGGACATCACATCAACCGAGGCGAGAGGCAAAAACAACCGCTATGACCTCAACTACTGGAACCCGACCATCAACATGGCCCGCGACCCCCGCTGGGGCAGAAACGAGGAAAGCTACGGCGAGGATCCGTATCTGACGGCTCGGATAGGCGGAGCGGCGGCTCGCGGCATGGAGGGAACTGACGAAAAGTACAAAAAGACGATAACCACCTTAAAGCACTACGCGGCCAACAACAACGAGGGCGAGCGCCAGACCGGAACTTCGATCATGAACGAGCGCACCATGCGCGAGTATTATTCAAGAGCGTTCCGCGACATCGTGAAAGACGTTGATCCCGGCGCGGTAATGAGCTCTTATAACGGAACCACCCTCTACAGAAACGGCGAAATACTCTCGTCGATGGACGGACAGAAGATCGACTATATCGCCTCAAGCGCCAACTCGTATCTGATAAACGATCTGCTGCGCAGAACTTACGGCTTCGGCGGCTTTGTTGTGGGCGACTGCGGAGCTTGGGACAACGCGTTCGGCAGAGCGCCTCTTAAACAAAAGCTCTATCCCGACATGCGCATTGACGACATAACCGCTCCGATGACCGTTGCAAAAATCGTAAACGCCGGTTCCAGTCTTGACTGCAACAGCGGCGGAAACGGCACGGCTCAGGTTGCCGCAGCGGTCGAGCAGGGTTTGATCAGCGAGGACGCGCTCGACGTTATGGTTTACGAGCTGTTTTTGCAGCGCATGAAAACAGGTGAATTTGACGAAGGAGCCAAATATCAGGACATCAAGTCGAGCGTCGTGGAGTCCGACGAGCACGTGGCGGTATCCGAGCAGGCGTCCGAGGAAAGCTGGGTACTGCTTGAAAACAACGGCATACTGCCTCTTAAAGGCAGCGACAACACAAGCGACACGCCATACACTATCACGAACGCCTCGTTCGATGACAGCGGCAAGCTGAATGTGTCGTACACAAAACTTGACAATGCGCCCGCAAACGCTAAAATCATGGCGGCGTCTTATTCGGACGGCGATGTTATGACATCATTTGACAGCGGCGCGGCCGACGGCAGCGGCAATATCAGTCTTAATGTAACAAAGCCCGACAACAGCGACGGAAACACCAAAGTATTCGTTTGGGACAGCGAGGACAATATCAAGCCTCTCGGAGACACATATACCGTCGGACAGGGATCGTCGGGCGGACCCATCAACGTGGCCGTTGTGGGCAACCTTGCGAGCGAAGTCGTTTTGGGCGACTACTCGGCCGATAAAGAATCTATGAAATCTCCGCTTATTTCGCCTATAGACGGAATTACCGATCAGATAAAAGAGATCAATCCCGATTCCGAAGTCACACTTTTGGGAAATGTAAAAGACAGCACGCCTTTGTTTAACATCAAGAGCATAACTCTGGTCAAGAGCAACGGCAAAACCTCAAACGTTGATTTGTCAACCGCTCAGGATGTTCGCGGAATGACAAAAGACGGCGGCGAGTTTAAAGACATCACAAAGAGCGCTATGGCATATATCCCGAACGTCAACTTTGCCGACGTTACCGAGGTGAGGATCGAGGCGTCATCCACTCCCGGAATGCCTAACGTAACCGTAAGTCTGGGATACGGCAGCGCGTCGCAGCCGGTTGCCAGCGTTCCGATCTCGGCAACGCAATCGGGCGAATACGCGACCAACAGCGGCGTGTACAACGGAGCCACCGGCGGTTATACAGGCACGGAAAAACTGTATATCACGATAAGCGCCAGCGCCGACTTCTCGGTAGATAACTATAAGACGTCTCTTGACGCGGCGGACTACATAATCGCCTACGGCGGAACAGTCGAATCCGACTCCGGTGAGTCAAATGACAGAAAATCAATAGATCTGCCGTCCACGCAGGGTCATATTCAGCAGCTCTGCGACGCCTATCCCGACAAAACTGTTGTAGTTCTGCAATCAGTGGGACAAGTGAACGTGGAGGGCTTTAAAGACAAGTGCGCGGCAATGCTATGGACATCATATAACGGTCAGAAGCAGGGCGAGGCTCTGGGCAAGGTGCTGACAGGCGAGGCTGCTCCGTCGGGCAAACTCTCAACCACCTGGTACACCGCGGCAGATCTCGACAAAATGCCTCTCGGAACAAGCAAAACAACCATAGACGGCGTAGACTATAATCTCACAAGCTATGAGCTTTCGTCGGATATAAACAATCCCGAAGCCGAATATCCCGGAAGGACCTACCAGTATTACAGCGGAACTCCGGTTTATCCCTTCGGCTACGGCAAGGGCTACACCACATTTGAATATTCAAATATTAAGATAGACAAAGAATCGGCGGACGCCAACGACATCGTGACGATCACGGCCGATGTTAAGAACACCGGAAGCGCCGCGGGCACCGAGGTGGCTCAGCTCTATATCACGGTTCCCGGCGCGGACGGCAAGACGCTGCCCTTAAAGCAGCTCAAAGGCTTTGAAAGAGTTACATTGAATCCCGGCGAGACCAAGACGGCGACATTCAGCCTCGATATTTCTGATGTGTTCTTCTTTGACGAGACAAAGCAGCAGAACTACGTTATACCCGGCGAGTACATCGCGAAAGTCGGCGGCAGCTCGGCCGACGCGGAAAACAACACCGTGAAATTCACGGTAAGCGGCGACATAGCCGAAACGATCGACAGCGTGTACGCCATCCCCTCGGGTCTTAAAGTATACAGCGTGAATGACGGCGCAAACGCGGCAAACAGCGTTTCGGCAAACGCCAGCGTTACCCTAAAGAACGACAAGGTTATCACCGACTTTGACGCAAACGGCATAACAATGTCGTATAAGAGCAGCAATACGGACGTCGCCAACGTTGACGCAAGCGGAAACGTTACGGCCGGCGCCAAGGAGGGCACAGCCACTATCACGGTAACCGCTTCAAAGGCGAACGGCGGCAGCGCCGAATACTCTTTCCCGATCGTATCGCAGTATCGCGAGGGTATAAGCGCCGAAAAGAAAGCGGAATATCTGGAGCGTCTCGACGCGGCGTACAACGCCTGCCCGGAAATCGCGTACACACCCGAAAATTACGCCGAGCTTGAAGGAATATACACCGACTTCCGCGCAACGCTTGAAAGCGCGCTTCTGGACGACGGTCTCGAGAAGGCGCTCAACGAAACGATAGCCGCGATACAAGCGATCCCGAGGATCGAGCTTTCGGATGAATATACCGTCGGCTCGGTGAACCCGAATATTATCTCGGGCGGCGAGATTAATTATAACAGCGACGGAATAGGCGTGATCAACGCCTCCGAAACAACTATATCCGGCACGATCACCGACAGCACTCCGGCGGAGATCGACATGCAGGCTTTAAGCGGCGGAAGCGAAGTGACAAGCTCGCTTATCTGGACGATCGAGAGACTTGACGCCTCGGGCAGAAAGGATCCCGAGATCGACATGAACACCGGCAAGGTCAAGCTCTACACCAACGGAGTTTACAAGATCACCGCCAGCGATTATCCCAACGAGAAATTCGGCTCGATAACGGTTTACGCTAACCTCCAGATCGAGGGCGAGAACGCGGACGACGGCGCGGGCGCCAAGCTCGACGACGTGAAGGACGGCGCCTCGAACAACGGCCTCAATGCGGGCAGCACGGCTGCAAGATGGCTGAGATTTGACGGCGTTAAGCTCGACAGACTGACCGGCATCACATTCCGCGTTTCCAACAAGGACCAGGCCGGAAAGATCAATGTCTCGCTTCTTCCCAATTCCGACTGGACAATCGCATCCGTTGATTCACCCGTAACGGGCGACTGGACAAAATGGCAGGAAGTAAAAGCCGACGTCAACCGCTATGAGCTGAACAGACAAGCGCTTGACGAAAACGGCTGCGGCTCGATCTACGTTCAGACAAACGGCGCGAACCTTGACTACATCTCGCTTGAATATAACAACGACACAATTGACCCCGTTTGCATCGGCAACGGCGAAATAGCCGTGAACACAAGTCTCTCGTCCGGCACAATGACTCTCACGGTCGGCGGCGAGCAAATGGGCACAGAAGAGATCACCGCCCCCGGAAAATACACGTTTGGCGGCTTTAAGGATAACGACAATGTGACCGTCACGGTCGGCGGCGAAACCAAGTCGGTAACCTATAAAACTCCCAATATGAAGGACATCTATGTTTATAACTTCAGCGACAGCATTTATGACAAGTTCTTCACCATATCGGGCGGAATGACAACCGACAACGGCCTCGGAATGTACTGCGAAGGCGGTTGGGCGTCAGCCAAAGGAAACTCCTACAAGCATGACAACGGCGTGACATATTCCTTCACACGCGCGCTTCAGGGCGGACGCGGACAAGAAGGTTCTCTGCGCGTATACTTCACGCCCGACAGCGACGGCGTTGTATCAGCGGTATTCGGCGCCTCGACCACCAGAGAAATGAACATCACTCAGGACGGAAAGACCGTGACAAAGAGCGGTATCGGCGATAACGCGACATCGGTACAGATGAACGTCAAAGCCGGTCTTCCGGTCTATATATACGGCGGCGGTTCCAACAAGAGCCTGTACGGAATTCTGTTTGAGCCCGGAAAGACTGCGGTCGAGGCAACTCCGACCCCTGTCCCGACCGCCACGGCCACACCCGAGCCTCTGCCCGACATAACCTATCAGAACACGGTTGAGTTCGAAGATTACATAAAAGAATGGCACGGCAGAAATGACTTCGGCACGAAGGCGGCCGCGACCGGAAAGGTCGTTCAAAACACCACAAACGGCGACACGTTCTACTACGGCGAAAAGGATATGAAGGGACTTGTTGCCATTGACCTTATGAGCGGTACCAAAAGTGAAGTTGACGTCACGATCGACGTATTCGCCGTTGACATGACCGGAACAACCGTTGACGACGCGAAAGCTTCAATGCTCACGGAACAAAATAAGATCGGATCCGTCATTATAGCAAAAACCAGCGGTTGGGATGTGATGACCTCGAACATCATTCGTATCAAATCCGGTCTCAGCGGAGACAAGGGTTTGTTCATAAAAGGCGCGACAACAGGCACATATCTCGGCAACTTTGACTGCTTCACCATGTTGTATTCCGACACGGCCTCCGGCAGTTCCGCCGACGCCGACGCGCTGACCGCGGAGAACGATCTTGCCGAAATAAGCGCCCAAGGCAGCGTGGTTACATCCCGGGTCAAGTCAAGCGGCGAGGTAAGCACCATAGATTATAACGAGGAATACGGCGACGACGTTACCTTTGAAAAGCTTATCAATTGGAACGGCATGGTGACCGCTCTGGCGCAGGAAAATAACACGGACGCTTCAAAACTGCTGACCAGCGCCATGGGCTCCGTGTGGATCAACGCGACACCCGACAGCTACGCCGAAAAGGATGAGGGCGCGCCCTCATCCCCGGTTATCAACGATATAGTATCCGCGGGCGATCAGCTCTACGCGGGCTGCGACGGGGGATACATGATAACCATGAACCCCTGCTCCAAGTGCTCGACCATCAAAAAGGTATGCGGCTTTGACATCAAAAAACTTGACAGCGACGGCGAGACGCTTTATCTGAGCGGAGACGGCCAAAACGCCGAGATCGCCATAGCCGACGCGCGCCAGGAGAACATCAAGGCTGACGCGGCAAAAGAGCTTATCGCGGCGGGCGCTGTGCCCGTTGACGTGAGATCGGCCGAGGAATACGCGCAGGACAGCATAGACGGCTCGCTTAACGTTCCGCTCGACAAGTTCTCGGACTGGCTCGTCACGCAGGACAAAAACGAGACGATAATCGTATACTGCGCATCGGGCAACCGCGCGGGCAAAGCGGCCGAGATCGCCAAAGAGCAGGGCTTTAAGAACATCTACAACGCCGGCTCGATAAACGACCTTAAATAAAATCGAGGGGCCCCGCCCCTCGGTTCACCCGAATCGAAAAAAATTAATTAATATAATTTCTTCCCAATTAAAAAGACCTTCCCGATTCCCGGGAAGGTCTTTTGCAACGTAGGGATTAGGGATTAGCGAATAGTGATTAGGCCTCCCCCTCAGTCTGCTTCGCAGACAGCTCCCCCTCCTAAAGGAAGGGGAGCCTATTTTCACTCGCGCTTATAAGCTGATCAGCACGTTGGCGAAGCCCATTATAAATCCCAGCAGGGCGCCCAGCCACACGATGGCGCGGAGCTCTTTTTTCATAACGGAAAAAACCAAGTCCTCGAGCATGCGCGCGTCATAGCCGTTGATCTTGTCCTCAACGATCTTTGCTATATCCACGACCGCCAATATTTTTGGCAGGTCGTTCTCGATCGTACGCTTGTATATATCGACCGCCGCCTGCTCAAGGCGCAGTTTTTCACTGTCCAGCCTATCGCCGATGACCGACAGCTCGGTGTCCATAATTCTGTCGACCTCGCCGCCCAGAGCGCCGCCAACGATCTCCTCGGAATTCTCGGAAACCAGACGGTCGATCGTCTTGCCGAGAGGCTCGGCCATGCTGTTTATCATGTTGTCGTCCACCATTTTAGCGAACACCGCCTTTAGGCTGCCCGACTCGGCGTACTTGTCGCGGGTCGAGGTTATCACCTTTTTGGCGATCTCGGCGCCGAAGTTGAATTTTGACAGGCGGTCGTGTATCAATCCGGTGATATCGGCGGTCATGCGCGCCGCCATGTTGTCGACCAGTTCCTTATCGGTCTTTTCGTAAAGCGACTGCCTAAGGGTGTGCTTGCTTTTTTTGAGCCTGTCTATCCCGCCGCTCACCATGTTTTTTATGCCGTCGATGAGCTTGTCGGAGAGCAGGGTGTCGCGCAGGGTATCGCTGCTCAAAAGCTCGCCGCTTATAACCTTTCCGATCGTGCCCGCTATCCTCCCCTTCTCTTTTGGTATAAGCCCCGGAGTGAACGGGATCCTGAACCTGCCGATATATTTTGCCTCATAGGGGCGGAGCAGCATTTTTATCGCTATGCTGTTGGTGATATATCCGATAATAAGACCCATGATCGGGCCCGCGATAAGCTGTAAATTCATGTTCTCACCTCATATTTTGTGGTTATTACAGGTATTTTACCACAAAATATTATGTTTTTCAAGAAAAAATACTTGATATGCAAAAATCGTTATGTTATAATAAAACAAAAATACATAAATTTTTCAGGCAAGGAGGGAAATTCATGGGTATCATTAAGGAATTTAAGGAGTTTATCGCTCAGGGCAATGTTATGGACCTGGCAGTCGGCGTTATCATCGGCGGAGCCTTCAAGACAATTGTTGACTCGCTGACAAACGACATCATTTCGCCTATCCTGGGCTTGGTCGGCGGCGTTGACTTCTCGGATCTGTCGCTTAAGATCATGGGCGTTGACCTCAAGTACGGCTCGTTCATCACCGCGATAATCAACTTCCTGATCATGGCTGTTATCATCTTCTTTATGGTCAAAGCCGTTAACAAGGTCATGAGCCTCGGCAAGAAAAAGGAAGAAGCCGTTGAGGAAGTCAAGACAAAGGTTTGTCCTTACTGCAAGAGCGAGATCGACAAGAGCGCCACAAAGTGTCCTCATTGTACATCCGAAGTTAAATAAGCTTCAAAAAAACCCGCCTGTTAAAAAACGGCGGGTTTTTTCTATTTCTTGATATGTTTGATCATCTTAGTCTCTGCGCTGCGTATTGTGTCCCGAGACCTTTAGTCGTGAGATCGCGCGGTTGAGCGCTGCCTGGGTCTGATAATATTCCTTTATGCTCTGTTTCTGGCGCAGAGCCTCTTTTGCTCTGTCCTCGGCGGCCTGCGCGCGCTTCACATCTATCTCCTCGGGGCGCTCCACCGTATCGGCAAGCAGCGTCACATGGTCGGGCATGATCTCGATTATGCCGGTGCTGACCGCCGCGTAGTTCCAATCGCCGTCCACCTTGTATCTGAGTTCGCCCTCGTTGGTGCAGGTCACCATCGCCTCGTGGCGGGGCAGCACTCCCATCTCTCCGTCGAGCCCGGGGAACACGAGCATCTCGCAGGGACCGTTGTAAAACGGGCGGTCGCTTGCCAGAATATTAAGTTTGAAGGTTTTGTTATCGCTCATATCGGCCTCCGATCATTCGCCCCTGTATTTTTTAACATCGTCGATCGTTCCCGCGTTCATAAACGCGTTTTCGGGATAGTCGTCCATCTCGCCGTCTATTATCGCCTTAAAGCCGCGTATCGTCTCAGAAAGCGGCACATACTGACCGGGGATCCCGGTAAACACCTCGGCCACCGAGAACGGCTGCGACAGGAATTTCTGTATCTTTCTCGCGCGGTAGACCGTGAGCTTGTCATCCTCATCCAGCTCGTCCATGCCCAGTATGGCGATTATGTCCTGAAGCTCTTTGTATTTCTGAAGTATCTCCTGGGTGCGGCGCGCCGCGCTGTAGTGCTCCTCGCCCACGATAGCGGGCTCCAGGATCCTGGAGCTTGACTCAAGCGGATCGACCGCGGGATAGATTCCCTGCTCAACTATTTTTCTTGACAGCACCGTTGTGGCGTCAAGATGCGAGAAGGTGTTGGCGGGCGCGGGGTCGGTCAAATCGTCGGCGGGCACGTATACCGCCTGAACCGAGGTGATCGAGCCGTTCTTTGTGGATGCTATGCGCTCCTGAAGCTCGCCCAGCTCGTTTGCCAGGGTCGGCTGATATCCCACCGCGCTGGGCATGCGTCCCAGCAGCGCCGATACCTCGGAGCCCGCCTGGATAAATCTGAAAATATTGTCTATAAACAAAAGCACGTTCTGTCGCTTCACGTCTCTGAAATATTCCGCCATAGTGAGGCCCGTCTGCGCCACGCGCATACGGGAGCCGGGCGGCTCGTTCATCTGTCCGAAAACAAGAGCTGTCTTTTTGATAACTCCCGACTCTTTCATCTCGTGCCAAAGGTCGTTGCCCTCTCTGGAGCGCTCGCCCACGCCCGTGAATATCGAGTATCCGCCCTGCTCGGTGGCGATGTTGTGGATAAGCTCCTGTATCAAAACGGTTTTGCCCACGCCCGCGCCGCCGAAAAGACCTATCTTGCCGCCCTTGGCGTAAGGCGCCAGCAGGTCTATGACCTTTATTCCGGTCTCAAGCACCTCGATAACGGGACTCTGATCCTCAAAGCTGGGCGGGTCGCGGTGGATCTGCCACTTTTCCTTTGTGTTGACCGGACCTCCGTCGTCTATGGGCTCTCCCAAAACATTGAACATGCGGCCGAGAGTCTTTTCGCCAACCGGAACCGAGATCGGCTCTCCGGTCGAGACAACATCGAGCCCCTTTTTGAGTCCCTCGCTGGCGGACAGCATTATGCAGCGCACAACGCAGTCGCCTATGTTCTTCGAGACTTCCATGACCTTTTTCTCGCCGCCTGATTTGACGAACAGCGCGTCCTTGATATTGGGCAGTTCGGCCGTGGTTTTAAACGCCACGTCAACGACCGGGCCCGCGACAGAAACGATTTTTCCTGTGTTCATATATTTCAACTCCTATTTTTTGTGCTTGGCGCCGCTGACTACCTCGGTTATCTCCTGAGTTATCGCGGCCTGGCGGGCGCGGTTATACGCCAGATTGAGGTCCTTGATCATATCGCCGGCGCTCTTGGTCGCCGAGTCCATGGCCCTCATTCGAGCGGCCTGTTCCGCCGCGAACGATTCTACCATCGCGCCGTACAGGATGCCCTTCGCGTATCTGGGGACCAGATTCATCATGACCTCCTCAGGCGACGGGTCAAACGTCGCGTCCGACTGTATCTCATGCACGCCCATCTTTTTGAGGTCGCTGAACTTGGTCCTGCGGAAGGGCAGCAGCTGCAATACCTTGGCTTCTTCCTTAACGCCGCCGCTCTCAACGGTGTACACAACGTACACGTCGTCAAGTTCCTCGTTTATAAACTTATCCAGCATCAGATTCACTATATCCTCCGCGCGGTACAGCGTGGGGTTCTGAGCGGTGTACCTGAAATATCCCTCGTAAGGTATCTTTTTCCGCGCGAAATACATTCTGCCCACCTGACCGATTATAAACAGCTTGATCTCGCCGCCCTTTGCCATCTCGTCCTCGGCCAGCTTCAAAACGTTGTGATTATACGCTCCCGCCATGCCCTTGTCGCCGCTTATTATTATAAATCCCTTTTTGCGCTTTTCGTTCGGGATCTCGTCGCGGCGGTGAAAATACGGGTTGCTGGTGTGGGGCGTGTGTCTCAGAATATGCGCGATCGTGTCCTGAAGGGTATAGAAATAAGGCTCGGTGTCGTCGAGCTTTTTCTTTGCCTGCTTCATCTTCGACGAGGCGATGAGAAACATTGCGTTGGTTATCTTCATGATATCGTTAACGCTCTTCATGCGCCCCTTGATCTCGCGTATATTCGGCATTATATTACTCCTGTTCCGCGCCCTCGGGCGCTCCGAATTTTTCCTCTATAAACATTTTGCACAGCTCGGCGATCCTGTCCTCGTCCTCCTCGGAAAGCGCGCCCGTTTCCTCGATCGAAGTGACGAGGCCCGAGTCGCGCAAAGCGGCGAAGTCGGGAAACTCGTCCCTGAACTGTTTGATCTTGTCGATCGGGATATCGAGCAACATTTTTTTCTTGCTCGCCACAAGCAGCAGCACCTGAGCCGTCATCGACAGCGGGTTTAAAAGCGGCTGCTTCAAGAGCTCCATTATCCTATCTCCGCTCGCCAGCAGTTCTTTTGTTGCCGGATCCAGGTCGGAGCTGAACTGGGTGAATACTTCCATCTCGCGGTACTGCGCCAGGTCTATGCGCAGATGCCCCGCGGCGGTTTTCATCGCCTTGCTCTGGGCCGCGCCTCCTACTCTGGAGACCGACAGACCCACGTTCACCGCGGGTCTCATGCCCGCGAAGAACAGCGAGCTTTCGAGAAATATCTGGCCGTCGGTTATAGAGATAACGTTGGTCGGAATATACGCCGAAACATCTCCCGCCTGAGTCTCGATTATGGGCAGCGCGGTTATCGAGCCGCCGCCGTGGGCCTTGTCCAGACGGCTTGAGCGCTCGAGAAGTCTCGAATGAAGATAGAACACGTCGCCGGGATACGCCTCTCTGCCGGGCGGACGCTCGAGCAGCAGCGACATGGCGCGGTACGCCACGGCGTGCTTTGACAGATCGTCATACACGATAAGCACATCTCTGCCGCGGCGCATGAAATACTCCGCCATGGCCGTGCCCGCGTATGGCGCGACATACTGAAGCGAAGCCGGGTCGCTGGCAGACGCCGAAACCACGATAGTGTAGTCCATGGCTCCGGTTTTATTAAGGTCGCCGACCAGTTTAGCGACGGTCGACGCCTTTTGGCCTATCGCCACATAGACGCATATCACGTTCTTGCCCTTTTGGTTTACTATGGTATCAACGGCGATAGCGGTTTTTCCCGTCTGTCTGTCGCCGATTATAAGCTCCCTCTGGCCTCTGCCGATGGGGAACATGCTGTCTATCGTCAATATTCCGGTCTCCATGGGAACGGACACCGGCTGTCTGTCTATAACTCTCGGAGCCGGGCTCTCGATCGGGTAAAAGTCATCCTGCACGATCTCGCCCGCGCCGTCGATGGGCTCGCCGATGGCGTTGACAACGCGGCCGATAAGTCCGTTTCCGACCGGCACGCCCGCGCGCCTTCCCGAGCGCTTGACCTTTGAGCCTTCGTGAAGGCCGTGGTCGCTGCCCAGAAGCACGCAGCTCACCGTGAATTCCTCAAGACCCTGGACCATGCCCTTGACGCCGGTCTCAAAAATAACCATCTCGCCGTACATGGCGTTGCTGAGGCCGTGAACTATAACTATTCCGTCACCCAGCTCGGAGACGGTTCCCACGTCCTCGATAGCCATCGCATTGTCAAAGCTGTCGATCTCATCCTTGAGCACCGATACCACGTCCGCGCTCTTCGCCTCGCTGCGCTTTAATTTTTTGCGCATTTTTTCAAGGGCTCTGAGGGCGCTGTTGTCGAACACCTTGTCGCCGACGGTCAGCCGATAGCCCTTGATAAGACTCTTGTTTTCCACAAGATCAAGCTTGACGCTTTTTGCCTTATACTTGTGCAGCAGCGTCTTTTTAACGTCCTCGATATCACGCTCCGAAAGCGGGTCGGCATGCTCCAAAGTTGCCTCGACCACCGAGTTGCGGCGGTTGCGCACCGATTTGTAGGCATCCTTGAGCGAGTCGAAAACGTCCATGTCCCCGTTTACGCAGATCTCGCGGATTATGTTCTCAAAGCCGTTTTTGAACAGCTTGTCGACCGCGGCGTCCTTGTGGGCGCGGCTGATCGCGGGATTTCTCAAAACCTCGCGCAGCTCCTTTGACTCAAGGGGCGCGAAGTCGCTGTCGTCAAGGTACGGGCAGATGTCGAACAAGGCCTCGCCGTAGTTCATGGCGGTTTTTGTGACCTTAATCATCGCTCTCACCTACCTGTCTCAAAAAGCTGCCGATCGAGTTTTCGGAAATGTCGCCGCTCTCCATCGCCTTGTGAGCAGCCTTGAGCGCAACATCCGCGATCTGGGAGCGCATCTCCTTCATCGCCTGCTGTTTGTCGAGCTCGGTCTGCTTCTCGGCGGTCTTGATTATATTGTCGGCGTCCTTTTTCGCCTTGTCAAGTATCTTCTCTCTCTGGACCTTCGCGTTGTCGGTCGCCTCTTTGATTATGGCGTCGGCCCGCGTTCCCGCCGCTCTCAGCTCCTCGGAGTATTTTGCTTTAAGCTCCGAGGCCTCGCGCTTGGCCGCGTCCGCGTCGTCGATCGTCTTTTTGATCTCATCCGCGCGCTTGTCCAAGATCCTCATAACGGGCTTAAATAAAAATATGCGCAGCAAAAGAAACAGGACGATAATGTTCACAAAGGTCCAGATTATGTTCCAGTTTAAATTAAGCATCTATATCGACCTCCGTTACACTTGATTTATGATCCTTATTTCAAAAACAGAATTATCATAATCGCGATAACGAAGCCGTATATAGCGGTCGCCTCGGCCAGAGCGCAGCCTAGCAGCAGCGTTTTGTTTATCTCGCCTTTAGCCTCGGGCTGTCTCGCTATGGCCTCCGCCGCCTTTGACGTCGCAATGCCTATGCCTATGCCCGCGCCAAGTCCCGTGAGCGCCGCGATACCGGCACCGACTGCTATTAATGCTCCCATAATATGCATCTCCTTTGAATATCTTTGTAATATATTTTGCTAAAATTATTTTTGGATTTATTATTCGGCGTCCATTGCCTCGCTGATATAGAGCGATGTCAGGAACACAAACACGTACGCCTGAAGCAGGCCGTCGAATATGTCGAAGTAAAAGCTGAACGGCAGAGGCACTATCATCGGCACGACCGCCTTGATGAGCTCCATGATGACAAAGGCGCCCAGCACGTTTCCGAAAAGTCGCATGCACAGCGACAGCGGCTTTATTATTATCTCGAGTATGTTAAACGGCAGCATAACCGGCATCGGGCTCTTAAAGTCTCTGAGCCAGCCGCGCATGCCCTTGGCGCGGATCCCCGCGGCCTCGACCAGCACTATGCTCATGATCGCCAGACCCGCCGTCACGTTTAAGTCTTTGGTGGGCGGTGTCAGGCCGAACAGGCCGACTATGTTGGCGCAGCCGATATATATCAGCACCGTGCCCAGATAGGGAATGTATTTTCTGCCTTTCTCGCCCAGTATTCCGGTAAAGAAATTGTATATCCAGCCGACGAACATCTCTATCGCCGTCTGCATCCTGCCGGGCAGCAGATCAAAGCTCCGCGTGAAGACCGCGCAGAAGATCACGACCACCGCCATAATGCCCCATGTCACCACGACTGACTGCGGTATGGGTATTCCCCCGAATATGGGAACGGTGAACGCGATCTTTGTCTCGTTGAGCATCTCGTACATCTCGGACGCTATGCCTTCCACTTGTCTCGCCTCCTATAGCTTAAAGCCAAGCACAAACAATTTAAAAGAGAAAACCTCAGATGAGGAATCATCATTGATTTTCTCCCGATTTTTTAGTGCTTGTCCGGATATTTTGATATCATATCAAAACACCTTTTGTATTATCTCAAAAAATACACGATTTGTCAATATTTTATGCGCAAATTATTTCAGATATTTTTTCAGCTCGGGCACGCGGAGCCTGATCTCGTCCGCCACCCAGCCCGCGATCTTGTCGGCGCCGAAAATATTGAGGTGCGTGTCGTCGTTGTCACCGCACTCGTAGAACTGAGAGTTCAGAAATTCCGGGTCATACATGAACCTCGGGTCATGCGGCTTTATTATCTTATATAGCGACTTGGCCTCCTCAAGGCCGACCTCGCGTATCCAGCCGTTGACGCGGGCGTACACGTCCAGCACCGGAACGCCCAGCTCCGCGCCCAATTCCTTTGCGGCGTTCACGTATTCCTCAAGGCTGTCGTCCGACAGCTTTCTGCGGCTGACCGATGTGGCGATTATCGGCGCCGCGCCGGCGCCTCGGGCGATATCTATGTATTTGCTCAAGAGGTTTTTATAAGAGCCCTCGTCGTTTATCGAGCCGTTTGCCGGGGCGTAGCGGTTCTTGTCAAGCTCCTTTGAGTCGTTGTGGCCGAACTGGATTATCATAAAGTCGCCCGTTGTGATGTTTGACTTAAACAGCTTGAAGTTGTCCTCGGTCATGTAGCTCTTGGCGCTCCTGCCGCTCATGGCGATGTCGAGAGCCAGTATCCTGCTCTCGTCAAAATACTTATCAAAATACTGCGCCCAGCCGGTCTGGGGAAAACGGTTGTTCTCGCCCGAGTGGGGATAGGGGCTTGCGGTCGAGTCGCCGATAACGAAAAGCACCGGCCTGCCCTTGCGGTCGATCTTTGTTTTGCCGCTTTCCTGCCTTTTTCCGCTGCCTTTTAGTACGGTCAGCTCAAAGCTCTTGTCGATCTCAATATCCGGATAGTCCTGATATGAAAAATGCGCGGTTATCGTGACGTTTTTCTGCTCGGGCATACAGATGACCGCGCCCGAGGTCGAAACCGATCCGGGGTCGCTGCTGGACCAGGAAACGTCGGCGTAGCCCAAGACCGTGTTGCGGCCGTCCCAAAGATTCAGGTCGCCGCACACGCGCTCCTCGCACTCGTTCTCAAGCTTCACCTCGGCGAAGTCGATGCTCTCGATCTCCTTCTTGAGCGCCTCGTACTGCTCGTTTGTGTAGGTTTTCATAATAACTTCCCCCTCTTATTCTCCGTAAAATTCGGGTATATAGGCGCTGTCGGCCGCGCCCTGCCGCTGGATATACATGTTCTCTACCCCCAGGTCCGCGCAGTAGCCGACCAACGCGTCATAGTGGGCGCGGCTTAGGCAGCGGTCAAGCTCGGGATACTTTTCGCCTATTCCCGGCATCACGGTGTATTGGCTCATGAGACTGATGTAAATGTCGTCTTTATATGTATCGTATAAATAATCAATAATTTTCTTGCTCTCAAACAGCAGACCCGGCAGCATAAGGTGCCGAACTATGACGCCGCTTTTTATTATCCCGCTATCGTCAAAAACGCAGTGCCCGGTCTGTCTTATCATTTCGGATATTGCCGCTTTGGCGCGCTCGGGATAGTCCCGCGCCGCGGAATATTTTTCGGCGAGCTTCCCCGATATGTACTTAAAATCGGGAAGGTACACATCAACGTAATTTTCAAGCAGACGAATGGTCTCGGACTTCTCGTATCCGCCGCAGTTATAAACGATAGGAACGCTCAGACCTTTCGACTTCGCGATGTCAAGCGCCCGAATTATTCCGGGCAGATGCTGGGTTGGCGTCACAAGATTTATGTTGTGGCAGCCGATTTTTTCAAGCTCAAGCATTTTATCCGCCAGTTCCTCGGCGGTTATCTCAAAACCTTTGCCGCCGCGGCTGATGTCACGGTTCTGACAATAAACGCAGCCCAAGGTGCATCCCGAAAAAAACACCGCTCCCGAGCCTTTGTAACCCGATATGCACGGCTCCTCCCAATAGTGGGGCGCGCATCTGGCGATCTTTATCTTATCGCTCCGGCCGCAAAAGCCTGTTTCGCCTTTTGCTCGGTTTGCTCCGCACTCGCGCGGGCACAGGCGGCAGCCGTCCGACAAATTATTTAAGCTTATAAAGTCTGATGACATAATAAATAAACGCGCCTATCAAATACGCGACGACCGCGATGATCAAAAGATAAACGTTCCAGTAGGACGAAACCGTTTGACCGGGGTTGCGCGTTATCACCTGAACGACCTTCTCAAGCGGTATTCTCAGCTTGTTGTAAAGCGCCAGCCACAGTCCGCCCAGCGCGCAGAACAGCATAAATATCGAGTAGTTACGGGCGCGTCCGAAGTTTTTGATTATTCCGGTCTTGCCCAAAACAAATATGACTATCGCCGCCGCCGCGAACACCGCCGTCATGATCCACGCCGCGGGCTGCATATAAAGCAGAACAGAGGGTGTGCGGTAGAGCTTTCTGAGTATCAAAAGAACTATTATAGCCAGCACACCAAAGCTCAGGTTTATCATGTACCAGTTTGTGAGCTTTTCGGCTTTTATATCTTTTTCATTAACATAGTCCGTCTTTTTTGCGGACTGTTTTTTCTTTTTCTTGTTTGCCATTGTGGTTTCTCCTTTGATTTTATATCTCGTCTTTTTCGTACATAATTATCGAGAGAGCGGCTATTCCCGCGGTCTCGGTCCTGAGTATACGTGGACCCAATCCGGCCGCGAAAACGTTGTCAAGCTTTGTGAGCGTTTCCGCCTCTTTAGCCGAGAATCCTCCCTCTGGGCCTATGATAACGCCTATCGTTTCGGCCTCTCGTCTCAAAATGTCTTTAAGGTTCCTCTCTCCCGCGTGGCCAAGCTCCTCATAGAGCATGACCGCCGTGTCGAGCTCCTTTATCATATCAAGCATCTCGGTCAGCGAAACCGCGCCCGCGACTTCGGGAATCAGGCCCCGCCCGCATTGCTTGGCGGCCTCGCGCGCGATCTTGCCCAGTCTCGCGATCTTTTGCTCTCCCTTAGGGCCGTCGGGGATCTTTGCAACCGAGCGGTCGGCGCGGTAGGGCACGATCCTCACCGCTCCGAGCTCCACCGCCTTTTGAACGATGGTCTCAAGCTTGCCCGACTTGGGGATCCCCTGAAACAGGGTGACTTTTATTTTCGGCTCGTACTCGGAATCCTTTTCGGCCCGTATTTCAGCGCGTATCCCGCCGTCCGTAATGTCGGTTATCTCCGCCTCATACTCGGCGCCGCTGCCGTCGAACACGAGTATCATGTCTCCCGGCTCCATGCGCAGCACTCTTGAGATATGAGCCGCGTCCTCACTTATGGTTATAACGCCCGTTTTTCTGTCGATGTTTTCGGGCTCCGTGAAAAATCTTCGCATATTACAGGTTGGTGTAGCCGCCCTTGGCGGGTTTCTTTTTGTTGCCGCCGCGGCTGCGTCTGTTGCGTTTCGGGTTCGGGGCGGAGTTCTTTTCACCGGCCTGTTCCCGGTCATTCGGCTGAGCCGCGTTCCGCTTTCCTCCGCGTCTGCGGCGGTTCCGCGCGGGCTTTTTCTCCTCGGGTTCCTCGGGCTCGTCGGCGATCGCAGAAATCGAGTAGGGCACCATGTTCTCGGCCTCTTTTTCTTTGGCCTCCCTCGCGCGTTTTTCTCTCACTTCATCCAGCGAGACCGTGGGCTCTTTTCCGATGATATTAAACTCGCCCGGTTTATATATTTCATACTTGTGGCCTTCCTCACCGTCCATCTTGACATAAACCAGCTGCTTTAAAGTATTGGTGTCCGCCACGACGCCTCTGCCCTCGGGCGTCTCGACGGCCTCGCCCTTGTGGGGCATGGTCTTGAGGGCGTCGTCATACGCCGCCTGCTCATACTGGAGGCAGCACATCAGCCTGCCGCACACGCCCGATATCTTTGTCGGGTTGAGCGACAGTCCCTGCTCTTTTGCCATTTTGATCGACACGGGGCGAAAATCGTCGAGAAAAGTGCTGCAGCACAGAAATCTGCCGCAAATGCCGATGCTGCCGATCTGGCGGGCCTCGTCGCGCACGCCGATCTGACGCAGCTCTATCCTGGTTCTGAAAACTCCGGCAAGCGACTTGACAAGCTCGCGGAAGTCCACGCGGCCGTCCGCCGTGAAATAAAACAATATCTTGCTGCGGTCGAATGTGTATTCGACGTCGATCAGTTTCATGTCAAGCCCGTGGCGGCGTATCAGGTCCACCGCGATAACGCGCGCCTCTTTTTCTTTGATCTTGTTTTCGTCAGCCTGCTGTCTGTCCGCGTCATTGGCGACGCGCAGCAATCTCTTGAGAGGCGCCTTTATATCCTCGTCTGGCACCTCGCGGTTCGGTATCGACACCTTGCCCATCTCGATGCCGCGCGCCGTTTCCACCACAACCATTGTTCCGATGGACAGCTTCATGCCGCAGGGGTCAAAATAATACGCCTTTCCCGAGCTGTTAAATCGTACTCCTATAATTTCTACCATGTATATCCTCCCATAACTCGCACGCCATGCAGAACATGGTCATGCGGAAGTTCGCGTTTGTTTTGTGGATTCGCTCATATTTCACTGCCGCGTCCAGCATCCTCGCGGCGCCCCGCTCGGTTACCGACTTCGAAAGCTCGGCGAGTTCTTTTTCCATATCTTTGTTGACTGTATTTTCAAGGCCCAATTTTATTCGCACCAAATCGTCAAGCAGGCTTTTCAGCGCCGAAAATATAAAATCAGTCCCGTTTTTCTCGGTTTTTAAAAATTTTGAGAACAATATCATGTTTTTATTGTTGTTCTCGGTCATGCTCAAGAGACCGTCCATAAGCCCCCTGCGCAGCCTTTCGGGCTCGGGATCGTCGATCAGCTCAAGAGCGGCTCCTATCCTGCCGCCGCTGATCGCGGCTTTCGCCCTCGCATCGTCCGCCTCAATACCGAATCTCGACATCAGATATTCCGCCACGGTATCAATAGGCAGCGGCATGAACCTGATGACCGTCGCTCTCGACAGGATCGTCGGCAAAAATCGGCTCAGATTTTCCGCGAGCAAAATTATCGTGCAGTAGTCGGGCGGTTCTTCAAACACCTTGAGCAGCTTGTTCTGCGACGCGGCGTTCATCGTGTCGCCTTCGGGCACGATGTAAAACTTTCGTCCTCCGCCGTAGGGCTTTATATAAATGTCCTTGCGCATCTCGTTCACCGTTTCGGCAACAATGGTGTTTGTTTTTGACACCGCTCCGCTCCACTCGTTTGAAACGGTTATTATGTCGGGGTCGCTGTTTTTCGAGCTGCCCACCGCCGCCTTGGCGAAACATGCCGCCGCGGTCTGCCTGCCGACTCCGCTCGGACCGCAGAAAATATAGGCGTGCCCTATCTTGTCGGAGTCGAGCGCCGACATCAGAATTTTTTTCACATCGTCGTGCCCGATCAAGGCTTCAAACGGCGCGCTCAACTGCCGCTCACCCCGTCTTTCACTACCTCGATGCCGTCTATGTCGGTGTAGGTGTTTATATATTCAACCACTCTTGTGGTTATCAGCTGGCCGGGGATCGCTATCGGCACGCAAGGCGGACAGCAATTCACTATCCCGCCGCATATCCTTCCGATCGCCGAGCCGGGATCGATCGTCTCCGTGTCCGAAAAAAAGGCTCGGGTCGGAGACGCCGCCATCTGCACGGGCGGCAGAGCGGGAACAGTCTTGAGCGGCTGGGGTCTAAACTCTGTCTTTGAAATGTCGGTCACCGCTCTGTCGATCCTCTCAAGGTCTTTGAGCGTGGTGCCTGCCGTGAAATACAGCAGCACGTTTCTCTCATCGGCCATCTCGGGGTATATGCCGTAATCGCGCTTTAAAAGTTCCGCCGCGCCGTATCCGGTGATGCCCAAATTTGAAAAGTCGATCACCGTTTTCATTATGTCGTAGTCGTTTTCAAGGCTGCTTTTGACAATGCATGATACATTGTCGAGCACGCCTATCTTGGATTTGATCTCGGTTATTTTTTCGATCAATTTATTCAGATGCTTGGTTCCCGCGCCCTTCATATAAACGATCGCCGCGTCGAGAGACGCCAGCAGCATATACGACGGGCTGGAGGTCTGCAGCATGTTCACGCATTTTTGAAGCCGCGCCGCCGATATCAACTTACTGTCTCCCAAATGAAGCAGCGCGGTCTGCCCGAGCGCGGGCAGCGTTTTGTGGGCGCTCTGCACAACCATATCCGCTCCCTGAGACAGGGCGGTTTTGGGCAGACTGTCGCTGAAGGCGAAATGGGCGCCGTGAGCCTCATCCACCAACAGAAACATTCCCGCGCTGTGGGCGTGCCGCGCCAGCTTTTCTATATCGGCGCAAACGCCGTAGTAATTGGGCGAGGTTATAACGATGCCCGCCGCGTCGGGATTGTCGTGCATGGCGTCCATAACGGCCACGGGCTGCACCGCGCCGTAAACACCGGTTTTTGTTGAAAACTCGGGCTCGATAAATATCGGCAGGATCCCCGCCTGAATGACCGCTCCTATCACCGACTTATGGCAGCAGCGGTCGATTATCAGCTTGCCGCCCCGCGGAACGGACGCGAGTATCGCGGCCTGGATCCCCACGGTCGAACCGTTTACCAAAAAGAAGGTCTGTTTGGCGCCGAAAGCTTTTGCGGCGCGCTCCATGCTTTTTTTCAGTATGTCCTGCGGCTCCTGAAGATTGTCGGTGCCGTCGAGCTCGGTCAGATCAACGCGGAAGGCGTTATGCTTAAACTTGGGGTCAAGACCTTCTCCGCCGTTATGGCCGGGCATATGTGCGCGCACCGCGTCCTTTTTTGAAAATTTTATAAGCTCGTCAAGCAGCGTTTTCTCAAACATAACATTTACTCCTAACAACGTAGTGATTAGCGATTAGTGAATAGTGAATACGCGGAAATACTTTAGCCGAAAACCGTTCGCGTATCTCCGCGGGATTTCACGGGCGGATAGGCCACGTAAGGCGCCCCTTGGGGGAGCTGTCGGGCAAAGCCCGACTGAGGGGGGATCCTAATTGCTATTCGCTAATTACTAATCCCTACGTTCCCACCTCCGTCTTTTCGCCGATGGCGAAAATCCACCTCCTCCCGGGAGGAGGCAAACACGGGCGAAAAAATTCACCTAAAACTTTATCCTCTCGGCGATGTATGCTTTCAGGTCCTCTATATTTATTCTTTCCTGCTCCATGGTGTCGCGATGGCGGACGGTCACGCAGCCGTCGTCGCGGGAGTCGAAATCATATGTCACGCAGAACGGAGTTCCTATCTCGTCCTGCCTGCGGTACCTCTTGCCGATCGAGCCCGCCTCGTCGTACTCGCACATGAAATCCTTGCACAGGTCGGCGTATACCGCTTTCGCCTCATCGGAGAGCTTTTTCGAAAGAGGAAGAACAGCCGCCTTTATCGGAGCGATGGCCGGGTGGAAGTGCATAACGACTCTTGTGTCGTTCTTCTCGGGGTCAACGACTTCCTCGTCGTACGCCTCGACCAAAAACGCCAGCGCCACACGGTCCGCGCCCAGCGAGGGCTCGATGCAGTAGGGAATGTACTTCTCGCCCGTTTCGGGGTCGGTGTACTCCATTTTTTCGCCGCTGTGCTCGCTGTGCTGCTTTAAGTCAAAGTCGGTCCTGTCGGCGATGCCCCACAGCTCGCCCCAACCGAACGGGAACAGATATTCGATGTCAGTGGTGGCGTTTGAATAGTGGGAAAGCTCCTCGGGGCTGTGGTCGCGCAGACGGATATTTTCTTTCTTGATCCCCAGAGACAGCAGGAAGTTCTCGCAGTAGTCCTTCCAGTACTTGAACCACTCGAGATCGGTGCCGGGCTTGCAGAAAAACTCAAGCTCCATCTGCTCGAACTCTCTGATCCTGAATATAAAGTTTCCGGGTGTGATCTCGTTTCTGAACGACTTGCCCACCTGGGCTATGCCGAAAGGTATCTTTTTTCTTGATGTTCTCTGTACCGCCTTGAAGTTCACGAATATTCCCTGAGCGGTCTCGGGGCGCAGGTATATCTCGCTGGAGCTGTCCTCGGTGACGCCCTGGAACGTTTTGAACATCAGGTTAAACTTTCTTATATCGGTGAAGTTGTGCTTGCCGCACTCGGGGCAGGGAATGTTGTGCTCTTTGATATAGCCGATCATCTGCTCGTCGGTCCAGCCGTCGGCGTTCTCGCCCGAAAAATCCTCGATCAGCTTGTCCGCGCGGAAGCGCGCCTTACATTCCTTGCAATCCATAAGCGGGTCGGAAAATCCGCCCACATGGCCCGACGCCACCCAAACCTTGGGGTTCATGAGGATAGCCGCGTCCAAACCCACGTTGTAGGGGCTCTCCTGAACGAACTTTTTTCTCCAAGCGTCTTTTACGTTGTTCTTGAACTCAACGCCCAAAGGACCGTAATCCCAGGAATTGGCCAGGCCTCCGTATATATCCGAGCCGGGGTACACAAAGCCCCTGCCCTTGCACAATGCAACGATCTTTTCCATAGTTTTTTCTTGGTTCTGCAATTTTATCAACCTTTCTTTTCTATTTTTCGGGCCAAAGCTGTGCCGAAACCCGATAAATCTCCAAAATACCAATCATTATAAATTATAATATAAACACAAACTTTTTTCAAGAGTTTTTTTAATTTGTTATATAATTGATATAATTTTTATATGATTGACAGCCTTTGAAATATGTGATATTATTAAATTAATATGAAATCTAAAATAATTTGAAAGGTTATCAAAGATGCGTTTAGAGTACAGCAGAGAAGCGGTTATGCATATAAAAGATTATAGGAGGCGCTGTTATGAGTAAAGAGGCTCTTAAAGAACTAATTGATGTTATAGATGAAAGCGATCTTGATACGATCTTTCAGGTATTAATAAGATTTGTTCCCGAGGATGAACCTCTGCCCGATGAAATAGAAGCAATAGCGGCGGCAGCCCCAAAAGGCTGCCGCCGCTAATATTTTAATTGTTTTTCAGGAAGCGTTCGAATATCGCGGCGGTCTCGGCTCTGGTCGCGCCCGCGAGAGGCGTCAGTGTGCCGTCGCCGTTTCCGTTTATTATTCCCGCGCCGCACGCCCAGCGCACGGCGGGCACTGCGTATTCGCCGATCTCGCCCGAGTCGGCGAAGGCGTTCAGATCCGCGTCTCCGCCCGATACGTCATATCCCTTATAGCCCGCGCAGCGGTAGAGCATGGCCGCAAGCTGTTCGCGGGTCACATTGTCATCGGGCGCGAACAAGCCGTCTCCGACGCCGTTCACAATTCCGTTATCCGCCGCCCACGCGATATAAGGCGCGTAGTATTCGTTTGTGTCAACATCCGAAAATGCGTTCTCAAACTCTGCGGCGGCGTCCGCTCCCTCGGCTCTGCCCAGGATCGCTGCGGTCATGCCGCGGGTAACCGAAGCGTTCGGCTCAAACAGATCAGTCTCGGCGCCGTTCATAAGTCCGTTTTCGTACATATATTTCACGCTGTCATAGAACCAATCGTCGGGGCGGACGTCAACAAACGGAAGATCAACGCTCTCGGCCAAAGGCTCGGCCGTCGGTTCGGCGGTCGGCTCGATCGTCGCGGCGGGCGTTTCTGTCGCGGCCGTTTCGAACGAGAAGCTTCCTCCTCCGCCGTAGCTGCCGCTTGATGGGCGCTTGGTCGCCTCGGGCGGGGCCGTGGGCGTGTTGTCGGGCTCGGTCACGATCACGTCAAACTCCTGAGAGGAGCCCGTGGTTGTCTCGGTCACGGTCAGTTTTGTCTTACCCTGTTTTACGCCGATCAGTCTTTTGTATTCGTCCACGTACGCGATATCCGAATTTTCGGATGCAAAGCTGAACTCGCTGTTTTCGCTTTCGGGCGTCTTTTCGACATCCAGAGGCAGCATTTCGCCCTCACGCACCGACAAAGGCTTGATCTCGCCGTTGATCGTTATCCTGTTAGCAAACTCGTCCTCGCTGAGCATCAATATATCGCTGCCGATCTCCGCGCCGTCGCGCAGTCCCTTCACGCTGAGCTCGGCCAAGCCCATATCGCCGAAATCATTCGGAGCCAGCGTGTCGGGATCGAGCAGTATATTTTTCATAACGATCTCGTTGGGTTCGATCGACTCCACGCTGTCTGAGGTCACGGCGCCCACAAGTCCTTCGCCGGCTTGAACACGGCTGAGCTCCAGTGTGAAATCGCCGCTCGGCGCGTTGCCCTCGTTCAGCATATAAAGCGTGCACAAAAGCCCGTCGTCGGTCTGCTCGATCGGATCCGCCTCGAAGAGGATATCGGACCTGAACGGCACAGTGGTCGCGTTGTAGTCATTTGTCATTCCGTCGCCGCTTGTGAGCGTGATCTCGATCATTGTATCACCGTCGATCGTCTCGGGCATAACGCCGCCGATCGTGACCGTGTCAGAGCAGCCGCCCTTTAATACGCTTTCGCTCTCAAACGAGCCGAAGGGCTCGCCGCCTACCTTGACCTCGGCCTTGTAGCCGTCCAGCTTCAAAAGTCCGCAGTTCTTGACCTCAAAACTCATTTCGGTCTCTTCTCCGGCATGCGGCAGGCCGTCCGCAAACTCGACGGGAGCATCCTCTCCGAGCTCGACGCTCGCCCTGGCGGAATTGTCTATGCTGAACTCGATCAAATTGTTCTCGGAATAGATCGGAACGCCGTTTTCGTCAATATCCTGGGTGTACATATTGCTCAGCAGGCTGAACTCGCCGTCATTTCCGACAGCCGCGCAGAATTCGTCTATCGCCAAATTCGGCATATAGTTCGCGAAATCGGTTATCTTAACGGCTTTGCTCCATCCGCTTTCGCTGTTCTCGTCGGTCCCGCCTTGGTACCTTACGGCGCCGTAAAGTTCGATCGAACAGTCTCCGTCATTGGAGTTTGCCATATCGGTCCACAATATATAGAGGTTCCCGTCGCCGCCCTTAAGCAGCTTGTAATTCATAAGCGAGGTCTCAAAGTCGGTGCCGAGACCCATAAACGTTTTTTCGACATCGAATTCATAATCGGGATCGCTCATTATTTCGGCGGCGTTTTCGCCATCGGCCGATTTGATTATGCCCGAAAGGTTAATGGTCTTAAGCTCGGAGCTTGCCGCCTCGCCGTCCGAGGCTGAGCGCCTTGATATCCACGTGAGATATAATTCCTCTCCGTCGCCGAAATCGAATTTCGTAAGCTGAGGCGAGAGATCCTCCAAGTAATCGCTGCAAAGATTTATCGGCTCGTAGGGCTTGTCCGCCGTTAAGTCATTTAGCATCAGGAACGCGTCGGTATCCTCGGGGGTCGAAATATCGCCGTCGGTATCGAGTGTGAAGGCGCAGACCGAGAATGTGTGGTTCTCGCCGTTTACCGGTATGCTCGTGACCGCTGAATCAATGTTCATGACGAGCGGATCACCGCTTAGCTTCATGAAGCGCTCTTGTTTGACTTCCGCTCCGTCCCACTCGGCCATCGCGATCGTTTGATACGTTCTTGAGGGATCGATCATATCCTCGGGTGTTTCCGCCGTGCCGAGATCCTTTTTAATGTAGTAGAACAGCGCTCCGTCTCCGCCGTTTTCGTCGGCGCAAATTATCGGCGCGTAATCCATAAAGTTCGAGTTGTGAAGCGCCTTGTCGTTATTTATGCCGAAGATCTCCGAGATCTTCTCACCGTCGAACACCGCGGCGCTTATTTCAAAGTTCGACAGCATGGTCTTTTCGTCCGCAGCTCCGTCAAACACTGTGTCGGAGTCTGCCCATGTGATGAGGACCCGATCGCCGCAGAGCGCGATATCGGGCGTGGAGTCGGCTGTCCCGTCGTTCTCGACCGGGAGCGCGTCGGACCACGTTCCGTCCTCATTGCTTACGCAGTAGTAAAGACACTCTCTGTTTCCCTCGCTCCGCGCGTTGTCGCTGCCGATATATACCATGAATTTTCTGCCGTCTTTCAGCGTGAGTATCTGCGGTCTGGTCCGCTCCGGGGCGTCCGGGAGAATTATTGTATAGTCGGTCGTTTCGGCCGCGTGTACCTGTTCGGTGTACTCTCCGACCTTTCCGCCGCCGCCTGTGCCGAGACGTCTTAAAATGCCCGACGTTTCTTGATCGTCCGCGGCCGCGTTTACGCCGTCGCCCCAGCCGGTGTATTCCTTATATCTGCCCGCGCCGACAGTTCCGATCCTCGGAACGTAATCAAAGCTGAACAGCACCAGATCAACGCCGATGCCTCCGCTCAGAGACGCCATAATTCCGCTGTCTTTCTCTATGTGCAAAAGCGATATAAATATGGTTATATCAAGTTTCAGAACGCCTCTCACTCCGAGCACGCCGCAGATTCCCACGCCCGCGTCCATCCTGCCGCCGAGCAGAATGAAGAACCCGACATCCGTGGGCGGCAGCGCATCCGACAGATCCTTATACCGAGCAAAGTTACCCGCGGTCAGGTTTTTATTCTCGGCCACATTCGCCTGAAGCTGTACCGTTATGTCGCCTGTGAGTTTAAGGTAGAGGGGCACGCCGTACAGCACTGTGTAGAACGTGTGCGAGATGTTGAACGTTCCTCCGAACGCCAGCTGAGCGCCGATAAGAATATATGTGCCGCTTTGCTCGCTGTACGCGAAATCGAATTTCATCATGACCACGATGTTAGCATTGATCTCGTTCTTTCCGAACGTGTCGACAAGAGATTTTTTATACGCCATATCCTTTGCCTTTTGTGCCGGACCTCGGCCGAACGTTTTGCCGAACCAGCCGTTATTTTGTACGTTATTATTGATGTTGGCCGGATCGTTCGCAACAGCGTTCGCGTCGTTTTTCATTCGCTTTATCTCTTTGAAAGCGTCTATTCCGGTCGGCTTGTCCGGATCGGGAGTGATAGCCGCGTTTATATCAAATATCAGCGAGTATCCGTCAATGCCGACCGACTCATCCCACTTTTGCATGTTAAATGTCATAACGCCCGACGTGCCGCTGCCCATAACGCTGCCAACAAGCGGCAAGTCAAGGTTTATGCCGCTGTTTGGCACGTCAAACGATTGAGGCACCGCGGCTGTCATGGGTGAGTAGAAGCTGAGGCCGCTGTATACCTTCGAGTATTTTATATCCTCCTTGCTGCTGTCATAGATCGGATTGCCGTCGGCGTCGTTTAGGGGATTTCCGTTTTCGTCAGTGATCCGGAACCCGATCTCCCGCTGATGCTCGTCGACCAAGGTGATGTATAATCTGTCTCCGGGCTCGAACACATCCCGCATATTATTTCCGTCGAAATTACACTCAAAAATCGTCTGTCTCTCCTCCTTGGCGTCGACCGCGTACTCAATGTCGGCGCCTCTGAGCTTATCTACTGTGAACAGGATCTGTTTTATTTTGTGTTCTTTTAGGTTAACATGCGCCGACACAGTCAAAATGTCATCCAAGATCGGCACATCGCTGTCGGAGGTCCTGTAGTTCACATTGTTCGCGTCGTTCGCGAATTTGTACTCAACATTCGTCGGATACGGCGCGCCCGCGGTGAATATCGGTGTGGTTATGTCGTTTCGCAGGCTCTCTATGTATCCGTTTTTGTTTTCGGTCACGATAGTGTTTGTTTGACCGCTTTCGGCGATCGTTCTTTGGAAGCTTATCTGCGCGTTTCCGCTTGATAGACTTTCAATATTTTTGCTGTTTACGAGATAAGTTCCCTCGATATCCCCATTGGTGTAATACAAAACATACGACGTTTTTTGATCGAGCGTGTATATTCCCGAAATGTTGAAGCGGCCGCTTCCGTTTGTCTCGTCGCTGACCTCCTCGGGATAAAGAGTTTTTACCGACTCGCCGTCTTTAGTCTTTGTCCACATTTCGGACAGCACGCCGGGACCGTACACCCTAAGGCCCTCTATGGGCACGCTGCGAACTTTTTCCGCGCTCTCTCTTATGGTGTATTCCGCTCCGACTATGCTGCCATCCGCCTGAACGTAGCGCTCATCGTCAGGGATCTTGGCATCGACTTTCACGATATTGTCCGAGATCTCTTTTGAGGCCGTGATGTACGTGGTGTAGCCGCCCACGGTGTTTGTTCCGAAATTGCGGTCATTTGTGTAGATCGGCACATAGCGCCGACCGTCTCCGGTATCCGCGCCTACCGCCTGAATTCGGTATACTTTTCCCGACTTTGGAGTTATCATGTTTATCAGCCTTTCAGCCTCGTTGGCGCCGCCCGCTCCGGGATCGCAGATATATATGAGCTGATCCTCGGACAGATTGTAGCCGGGATACGCCTCGTTGATCTTTTTGATCTGCTCGGGCGTCAGCGTGTTGAGCATCTTCACCCTGTCTTTCGCCGCGTTATCAAATGATATGTAGTTGGCGCTCTTTTCCTTAAACAACGGCGTCAGGACAAAGAATTTGCAGTTTTTGTCGCCCAATGTCAGCGAGATGGGCGCGCCGCTGTCTGACTCTAATATGCTGTCAATAATTTTTTCGTCGTTTAAATTGGCGGTCGCTCTGCCCTCGACTTTGACGCCCGCGAAAACATTGCGGCTGTCGGCCGGTACACCCGCCAGCGAGAGTGTGTCGCCGTAATGATATTCGCCCGAGTGCATTCCGACCTCATAATTTTCAAAGGCTCCGTCGCTTGACGCGGCGATTTGTACCTCGATATCCTTATAGGCATAGAGGGGCATAAGGTCTATGTCGGTCGTCCAATCTGTGCCGCTGCTCGACACGCCTTTGAGCCTGCTGTCGATCTCCCCGACAAAATCTTTATTGATTGCTATATTCGCGACGCTCGCCTTGCGGTCCGCGTAAACTATGTCTTTTTCTTCGACCTCGTCTATCACCGCGTTCCCGGCCTCGGACGGTTTGCGGCCATTCTCCATATAATAGAAGGTGCTTCTGTTTTTGAGGTCGGAATTTAAGCAATTGAGGGTGATCCTGTATCCGATAAGCTCGCCGTAAATTTTGCCGTCGCTGCCCGCGGGGAACGATTGAACGGTCAGATCCTGACCAAAATATCTCAGCGAGTGTCCCTCGGCGAGGCACGCTCTTGCGGGAGCTGTTCTCACCGTGCCGCTCTCGGTCTTAAACTCCATAGTGCCTGACCCCTCGATGTTCACTTTGAATTTTCTGAACATCGCCGCCACGCCGTAAAGCCTTATTGCCGGACTGGGCGTCTTGTTTTTTTCCTCGTCGGAAGCGCTGACGCGCAGACTGCCCTTGACCTTTTGAGGCATAAACTCTTTCTCACCATCTTTATTAATCGATGTGACGAGCGATGTGACGGCGGTCCTCGTTCTGCCGAATTTGCCGCCCTTATATATGTGGCTTGTATCAGCATCCTTGTTGTCCGTCACCATAATAAGGCCGTTGGCCCAGCCCTTAGAGTATATCCGACTCGGTTCATTCAGCCAATCAAACGCGTAATATCCGTATTGCTCATGGTCTATGTTTTCAAGCTTAGCGGTGCTTTTTCCGTTGTTCCATGTGCGCCAGTCGTACCACTCAAGATATATGTATCCGTTCGGTGAGTCGTCATAGCCTTCTTGGCGCCACTCCGAGCGGCGGCAGGTTTTCCATTGATTTGCTCCGTAAAACAAGCCGATTTCAAACGATTTCGGAAAATAATAGTTTCCCACATAAGCGCCGCCCGCATAGCTTTCGTCTATGATCTTGCCGTAAAGATTTCCATCCTCATCAAACTGTGACGGGTCGTAGTACACCTTGAGCCTAAACTCCTTGCCTTCGTTTGAGGGGTCTTTTCCCGGGTTTGCGGCATGCAGGTCCTTTGTGTTGTCAAGATAAAACGCGTAGGTATGATCATAGATCGGCGGAGGCGGCGGATTCTTTTTAGCAGCCTCGGCGATACCGTCATCGGGCTCGGGCAGAGCCGCCGCGTCCTTTATCTCCTTGAGGGTGAGCCCCTCGGCGGAGGCTCCGAAACTTACCGCGCACGAGGTTATGTCTCCCGCCTCGCAGCCCTTGAAATTTTGCAGAGTCACAGTCTGCCTGCCGCTGCCGCTTGTGTCAAGAGACACTTTAACCTCGGTCTCGTAGGGCTTAAAATATATCGTTTTGCTCTCGCCGCTCTCAAGCAGCATATCCGCCGAGACCATGTCGTAATCCGCGCCGTATCTCTTGACCGTGACGCAGCCGTCGGTCAGCTCGGCGCTCTCGGAATCAAAGCCCACATACGCGGTCTCTTTCGGATCGTCATTTTCTATTGTCACTGTCGCAGTGTTTACGCCGCCCAGCTCCGCGCCCTCGGGAGACGACAGCAAAAGCGTGAATATCTCATCAGCCTCGGATTCCCTGTCTCCGAAAATCTTGATCTCGATCTGCTTTTCGGTCTCGCCGGGAGCAAAGGTGACACGTGACGCAGACGACACGGCTATGTAGTCGGCGATATTCTCCCTAACGCTGTCGTTTAATTTTTCGGAGTTTTCGCTGTACTCATCGGCCGTCATTTCCGCGCCGCCGTAGCTTTCGATGATCTCGGTCAAAAATTCCTTGTCGGACATCAGCTTTCCCTCGGGGCTGAGCGCTCTCGCTTTCTCGCCCGTCTCGGCTTCCTTTATCTTCGCCAGCTCGCTCTGAGGCGCGGCTGAGCTCTCCGCCGCGTTTGCCGCAAGCTCCTCGCTGATATCATTGACGCTTTCGGTATATTCCTCGACCTTCTCCATGGCGTCTGTGCCCGCGTTGCGCTCCATCACCGTGCCGCCGAGGTCGTAATACTCGATATCTTCCGATAAAATATCATAGTCCTCTCTTATTTTCGCGGACACATCCACGGTAGCAATACTGACCGACGCCTCGCTTTCGCTGTTTCCGTCACGGCATATCGTTATAATATATTTGCCGCTCTCACTTGCGCGCTCTCCGGACGTGCCCATATAGATCACGCCGTTTGCTTCCTCAAGCTCCAAAAGCTCGGGCATTCGGGTGACGGGCCACACCACAGAGTCATCCTCGGCAAACGCCAAAGACGGCACCAAAGTGAGCGCCATGCAAACTGCCAAAACCGCAGAAATTAATCTTCTCATCTCCATAATTAATACTCCTCCCCCGCGCCGTGTTTTTGGCGCGATATATTTTTTAAATCAATATATTATATTTTACCATAATACGCGCGCGTTTTCAATCCCGTTCACGCTCTAAAACCGCTGTTTCAAGTAAAAGAAAAACCGCGGCTTGTAAGAGCCGCGGTTTTATGTTCTTAGTATTGACTTTGTTGAAGTCGTGTATTTGGCCCCGATTATTTGTCAAGACCGTAACGTCTTCTGAACTTGTCAACTCTGCCGCCGGTGTCAACCAGCTTCTGCTTTCCGGTGTAGAAAGGATGGCAGGCCGAGCAAATTTCTATACGGATGTCCTTCTTTGTGGAGCCCGTGTCAATAACGTTTCCGCAAGCGCATCTGATCTGCGTCTGCTGATAATTCGGATGAATTTTATCTTTCACTGTGTTTCACCTCTTTCGGTTTTAATATGAACAAGAGCCTAAGCTCCATTATTTACCCTTCAAATTGCAACCAAAACATTATAACACAATATTTTTGCGATTGCAACACTTTTTTTAAAATTTTTTAAAATTATTCGTAAGCGTATGTGAACAGCTGCTTTTCCCAATTTTCACATTTTTTGAAATTAAGAAAATTAAACACTTGTGGACCGCTCCGGCGCCTTTTCCCAATTTTCATATTTTTTAAAATTAAGAAAATTAAACACTTGTGGACCGCTCCGGCGCCTTTTCCCAATTTTCATATTTTTTAAAATTAAGAAAATTAAACACTTGTGGACCGCTTTGGCGGCTTTTCCCAATTTTCATATTTTTGTTAAAAAATATGAAAATTAATCCCCCAAGCACATGTGTACCGCTCTGGCGGCCTTTACCCAATAGCCGTCTTTTTCAACAGCCTTGTTTTTGCCTATCACGTTTTCGAGTGAGGCATAGCCCAAATCGGCGCCGTTTAAAGTCACCATGTTGCCGAACTTGCCCTCCATGAGCAGCTCCACCGCGTACGCTCCATATCGGGTGGACAGGATCCTGTCGTTGGCTGTGGGCGTGCCTCCGCGCTGGGTGTGACCCAATATCGTGGCGCGGCACTCAAGGCCCGCCAGATGCTCCAGCTGTCCCGCGATAACCTCTCCTATGCCGCCAAGCCTGATCGGGTCGGGACTGTTCTTAACTATCTTTGATATAACGATATCGCCGTCCTTGGGCTTCGCGCCCTCCGCCACAACGACCAGAGCGAAGTTTTTGCCGCGGGCCCTGTTCGCTCTTACGGCCTCGGCGACCTTGTTTATGTCATAAGGTATCTCGGGTATCAGAGCCGCGTCCGCGCCGCCCGCGAGAGCCGACGCGATGGCGATAAATCCCGCGTATCTTCCCATAACCTCAACGACGATTATTCTGCTGTGGGATTCGGCGGTGGTCCTCAGACGGTCTATGGACTCGGTGGCCGTGGCGACCGCCGTGTCGAATCCGAACGTGGTGTCGGTCGACGACAAGTCGTTGTCAATCGTCTTGGGCACGCCGATTATCTTGACGCCCTTGCGGGAAAAATCTCTGGCCGAGGTCAGCGTTCCGTCGCCGCCGATTATAACCATGGCGTCGATCCCGGCCTTTTCGAGATTCTCAACGCCTTTGTCGGAAACGTCGCCGCGCCGCTGGCGGCCGTGCTGGTCAATATAGGTGTAGTCAAACAGGTTGTCTTTGTTGGAACTGTAAAGTATCGTTCCGCCTCTTGAGATTATGCCCGAAACGTCGTGCAGAACGAGGGGCACAAACTCGTCTCCGCCCAGATAAAGCCCGCGGTACCCGTGTTTTATTCCCACGACCTCAAGGCCGTATTCCTGTATAGCGGTCTTAACAACCGCTCTGATCACCGCGTTCAGTCCGGGACAGTCGCCGCCGGCGGTCATAACTCCGATCTTTTTTATTCCGCTCATACAAAAAACCTCCGATATAAGCTGTTTAATACACTTACAGTTTACTCCAATACGGTTTAAAATGCAAGCCAAATCAATATTTTTGTATATTATAACAAAAAGCGGTTTAAATAAACGGGCATTTTCAATAAATTACCGCGTTAAAATTTGTTAAATTTTCCGCAAATCACCTGCTTCGACGTTGACAATCGAGGAAAATCATTGTATAATATCTAAGATCGTTTAAATTAATACGAGGTGAGAATTATGAAATATGTTGTTATATTGACCGACGGCGCGGCGGACACTCCGGTCAAGGAGCTGGGCGGCAAAACGCCGCTTGAAGCTGCGAGCAAGCCGAACATTGACGCGCTGGCGAAGCTCTCGGAGGTGGGAATGGTGAGGACCGTGCCCGATAATCTGCCCCCGGGAAGCGATGTGGCCAACCTGGCGGTTTTCGGCTATGATCCGCAGAAATATTACACGGGCCGCTCGCCCCTTGAGGCGGTCTCGATGAACGTGCCCCTTGAGCTTACCGACACGACCTTCAGGACCAACGTCGTCACTCTGTCGGACGAGCCGAATTATGAGGACAAGACAATGGTAGACTACAGCTCCGACGAGATCTCCACCGAGGAGGCTCGCGAGCTTATCAAATATGTAAACGAGAACTTGGGCTGCGAGGACTACGAGTTTTTCGGCGGCTTCAGCTACCGCCACCTGATGGTGTGGCACAACAAGAAAAACGAGTTTGAGCTGACCCCGCCCCACGATATATCCGATCGGGTGATCGGCCCGTACCTGCCCAAGGACGAGACTATTCTGAATTTAATGAAAAAAAGCTATGACCTGCTCAAAGACCATCCGATAAACAAGGCGAGGATCGAGCGCGGTCTCAATCCCGCCAACTCGATCTGGATATGGGGCAACGGCACAAAGCCGAATCTGACGACCTACGCCGAGCGCTTCGGCGTCAGCGGCACGGTCGTTTCTGCGGTCGACCTCATCAAGGGTATCGGCATCTGCGCGGGGCTCGATGTGCCCGACATCGAGGGCGCCACGGGCAACATCAACACCAACTTCGACGGCAAGGCCGAGGCGGCGGTGAACGCCCTGAAAAACGGCGGTGATTTCGTCTATATCCATCTCGAGGCTCCCGACGAGGCGGGACACAGACACGAGATCGACAACAAAGTCAAGGCGATCGAGCTGATCGACCAAAAGATAGTCGCGCCCGTGCTGGAGTATCTGAAAGGCAGCGGCGAGGATTTCCGCGTTCTGCTTATGCCCGACCATCCCACGCCGCTGGCGACCCGCACCCACTCGGCGGCTCCCATACCCTACATGCTTTACTCGAGCAATGATGAGAAGCCGAGCGGCGTTAAGTCTTTCACCGAGGCCGAGGCCGAAAAGACCGGCGTTTTCACGGAGCGCGGCTTTGAGCTCGCGGACAAATTGTTCGCCAAGTAGCCAAAGGAGCGGCGCTTTTGATGTGCGGACATAATTATTAAATATAAAGCGGCAAATCAAGAAAAATTTCTTGCATTTGCCGCGTTTCTGTGATATTATATATAGGTGTGTTTAAAAAGGAGTGAACATTAATGTCAACTAAAATCGTAATAGGCGCCCAGTGGGGCGATGAGGGCAAAGGCAAAACCATTGATATCCTGGCGGGCAAGGCCGATGTGGTCGTAAGGACCTCGGGCGGAAACAACGCGGGCCACACCCTGATGGTCGACGGAGTTACCTACAAGCTGCACGTTATGCCGTCGGGGATCCTGTATCCGAACACGATGAACATAATCGGATGCGGCGTTGTGGTCGACCCCAAGGTGCTGCTTGAGGAGATCGACGGTTTTGAGAGCAAGGGCATATCCACAAAGAATCTCAAGATCGATGCCCGCGCCCATGTTATCATGCCTTATCATATCGAGCTCGACGGTCTTTCCGAGGCCGCGCGCGGCAAGGGTGACATCGGCACCACCAAAAAGGGCATAGGCCCCTGCTACACCGACAAGGCGGAGCGCAGCGGCATACGCATGTGCGATTTGATTGACGCCGAAATATTCCCCGAAAAGGTTCGGGAAAACCTGAAAATAAAAAACAAAATGATCGAATTGGTATACGGCGGTACGCCTCTTGACCCCGAAAAGGTGATCGAGGAATACACCGCCTACGCCGACAGGCTGCGCCCCTATGTGTGCGACACGATACCCCTGCTCCATGACGCCATGGAACAGGACAAGGAAGTGCTGTTCGAGGGCGCGCAGGGCATACTGCTTGACATCGACATCGGAACATATCCCTACGTCACCTCGTCTCACCCGATATCGGGCGGCGTTTGCGTGGGCAGCGGAGTGGGCCCCAAGCACATCGACGAGTGCATAGGAATACTCAAGGGCTACACCACCCGCGTGGGCAACGGCCCGTTCCCCACCGAGCTTGACGACGAGATAGGAGAGCAGATACGTCAAAATGGCTTCGAGTTCGGCACGACCACCGGCAGACCGAGACGCACGGGATGGTTCGACGCTGTCATCGCCAAGTACGCGGTGCGCACAAGCTCGCTGACTTCGGTCGTGTTTAACAAGATCGACCCGCTGGGCGGACTTGACAAGATCAAGCTCTGCGTGGCGTACAATAAAAACGGAGAAATAACCACCGACTTTCCGCCGACTCTCACCGAGCTTGCCGAGTGCGAACCGGTCTACGAGGAAATGGACGGCTGGAACGAGGATATCAGCGATATCAAGGAATTTGACAAACTGCCCGAGGCGGCTCAAAAGTACATTCTGAGAGTCGAGGAATTGATCGGATGCAAGATCTCGTCGATCGGCGTGGGCCCGGGCAGGGATCAGAACATTGAGCGTTAAGAGATACGGACTGAAAATACACAGTGAGAAAGGCAGGTTCGAATTATGGCTGAAAACACCAAAAAGGACGCTAAAACGGCGGCTCCCAAGCCGAAAAAGAAGGCGGCGCCCAAAAAGAAAATAGCTATGACCGGAAACGAGTACCTTGAGTACAAGGGCAAAAAGCTGGTGAGAGTCGGCAACGAGATCCGCTACGGCAGCGCCGACGACCCGTATATCGCGTGTTTCCGTCTTGAGGACAACGAGGAGCTCAATGATTTGACCGTTTCAAAGCGGGTCATAATCGAGCTCAAGACCAACGAGGGCAAAGCGTCGAAGCTGATGCGCCAGGCCGAGCGCGACGGGCTCTACAGAGCCTTCGACATCGGCATGTTCTGGCTCGACCAGGCTTTGGAGGCCGCCAAAACCATGAAATAAACCGTTTGATTTATAAAAGCTCCCCGTTATAATTCGGAGAGCTTTTTGTTTTGCGCGCGCGAGCGGATAAACTCGGTCCGCCCCGCGCGGAATAATTATTTATTTTAATTTTCTTTGAAAAACTTTTCAAGTTTGTCAAAGGGCATCGCGTATTTGCCTCCGCCGTCATAGAGGTCGATGTGCGCCGCGTCGGGTATAATAATATTAATAATTTCATTTCGGGATCACGGCTTATTGCCGCGCGTTTCCGCATAAGATATAATATGAAAAAGCCGATAATAGCCGCGATCTGTGCCGCGGTCATGCTCGCGCCGATCTTGGCGAATGAGCCGGAGCCGCCGAGCGCAAATAATATTGTTGAATACGCCCGCGAAAACTGCATCGGCAAGCCGTATTCCGCCGAAAACCGTCTCGGCCCCGAGTCTTACGACTGCTCGGGCCTGATCTGGCGCGCCTGCTCCGCCTCGGGCTACGAAATGTCGCCCGACTGCACCGACAGCCAGCTGAAGTGCGGCGAGCCGATAGAATTATCCGAGCTCATGCCCGGCGACTTGATATTTTTTGATTATGAAAACGACGGCGTGACCGACCACGGCGCCATATACTCGGGAGATAATAACATCATCCACGCGACCCGCTCCGGCGTCCGCGAGACCTCCCTCGACAGCCCCACCGGCGTATACGAAAACCAAACCTTCCGCACCGCCGCCACCGCAGCAATACGCGTCGTTGCCGATCGCTAGGAAGAGAAAACGGGCGGATAATATCCGCCCCTACGGCATTTTGCGCACCAATTTCGTAGGGGACGACGACCTCGGCGTCCCGGCTCCCCCCTCGGGGATAACCAGCAAGCTTGCTTGCGGGTTCAAAGCGACCTTTGAAAATCGCTTGCGATTTTCACCAAGCGCTTCCTTAATGCTGTCGGGCAAAGCCCGACTGAGGGGGGAACCTAGTCCATAGATCCTATTTCCTAGTTCCTACGTTCCCACCTCCGTCTGCGGCAAGCCGCAGCCACCTCCTCCCGGGAGGAGGCAAAGGCATTGACGCGGGTTCAACAATTAGACCACATGGTTTTGCCATATCATCCGGACGGGCGGTCGAGGTCGTCCGCCCCTACGACGATGGTGATACAAAATTAAAAACAAAATATATTTCCTCTTGACATGGCAGCCGGATTGATATATAATATAGAAAAACGTAACGACAAAAGCATTACAAATATAAGGGGAATTAATAATGGAAAAAACAGCTACACTAAATTTAAGAGTAAATCCGGTGGTAAAGCAGCGCGCCGAGGAAGTCCTTTCGCGTTTGGGGATCCCCATGTCGACCGCGATAGACATATACTTGAATCAAATTTCACTTAAAGGCGGCATACCGTTTGCGATAACCCTGCCGCAAGCATCCGCATCGATCAATGCGGATCTGATGAGCGCAGATGAAATTCACAGCAAACTTTTTGACGGTTACAAAGACGCTGTCTCAGGCAACACGCACGATGCCTCAGCGGCGTTTTCCGAATTCAGAAAAAAACAATAATTATGGATAAGTACAACGTTTTAATAACAGACAGGGCTCTTAGCGATATGAATGAAATATATATCTACATCGCCGAAATTCTCAAAGAGCCCGACACCGCCATTAAGCAATATAACAGAATAGCGGAAGCGATTGAAAAACTCGACACTTTCCCGAATCGAATCAAAATCATGGATTCCGAGCCTGAACGATCATGGGGATTGCGTCAGTTTCGAGTGGATAATTATTCGGTCTTCTATATCATAGAAAGCAAAAACGTGATAGTAATCAGAGTTTTATACAGCGCATCCGACATAAACAAAAGACTGACTGAAAATGAATTTTAGCAAAATCCGAGAGGCGTCGAAAAAGCGCCTCTCGGGTTTTATTTATTTTATTTCTTTGACCGAGATGACCTCGGTGTCGGCGGGGGTCAGCTTTTGTTCCATAACGCTTACCAGCGCGCCCACGGTGTCGAGGGACGTCATCAGCGTGATCGAGCACTCCGAGGCGCAGCGTCTGATCTTGAATCCGTCGCTGCCCTTGTCGTTGCCCTTTTTGGGCACGTCGATAATAAGGTCGCACACGCCGCTGCGTATCACGTCAAGCACGTTTGGCACACCCTCGCCTATCTTTTTGGCGGTTCTTACTTTTATTCCGTTTTCCTTCAAAAACTCGGCCGTGCCGCCGGTCGCGATAAAGCGGCAGCCCATCGCGTCGAACCGCTTTGCAAGCGGCAGGAAGTTGGGCTTGTCCAGGTCGCGTATAGTGGCGAGGATCGTGCTGCCCTCGCGGGGGATAGTCGTCGCGGCGGCCACAAAGCCCTTGTATATCGCTTCCTCAAAGGTCCTGCCAACGCCCAGCACCTCACCGGTCGAGCGCATTTCGGGGCCGAGACTGACCTCAACCATTGGCAATTTTTCCGTAGAAAATACAGGAACCTTGACAGCCACCATTGAAGCCTCGGGGCTTATGCCGCTGCCGTAGCCCATGCTTTTGAGGCTCTCGCCCAGCATGACCCTTGTGGCCAGATCTATAACGGGCACGCCCGTCACCTTTGTGATATACGGCACGGTGCGGCTCGAGCGGGGGTTGACCTCGATTATATACAGCTCGCCGCGGAACTCGATAAACTGAATATTTATCATTCCGATGACCTTCATCTCGACGGCGATCCTGCGTGTCACGTCCATAATTTTTTCTTTTATATCCTTGGGCACATTTTGGGGCGGATAGATCGAAACGCTGTCGCCCGAGTGTATTCCGGCGCGCTCCAGATGCTCCATGATTCCCGGGATAAACACGTCGGCGCCGTCGCAGATGGCGTCTACCTCAAGCTCCCGTCCGCCCAGATATCTGTCGATAAGCACGGGATTGTCTTGGTCTTTCCTAAACGCGTCCTCAAGGTACTGCACCAGCTCTTTCTCGTTGTGGGTGATCTCCATACCCTGACCGCCCAGCACGTATGACGGGCGCACCAGCAGCGGATATCCCAGCTCCTCGGCCTCGCGTATGCCCTCCTCGAGGGTCCACACGCCTCTGCCCTTGGGGCGCTTGATGCGGAGCTTTTCGAGCACCGCGTCGAACTTCTCGCGGTCCTCGGCTTCGTCTATGTATTTGGGCTTGGTACCCAGGATCGGCACGTTCATTCGGTCGAGGAAATTTGCGAGCTTGATGGCGGTCTGGCCGCCGAACTGAAGTATCACGCCCTCGGGCTTCTCAAGCTCTATTATGCTGTACACGTCCTCCTCGGTGAGGGGCTCAAAATACAGTCTGTCCGAGGTGTCGAAGTCGGTGCTGACCGTCTCGGGGTTGTTGTTTATGATTATCGTCTCGATGCCCATTTTTTTGAGCGCCTGAATACTGTGGACGCTGCAATAATCAAACTCGATGCCCTGACCTATCCTGATCGGGCCCGATCCCAGCACCATGACCTTGCGCCTGCTCGACGGCACAGCCTCGTTTTCCTCGTCGTAGGTCGAGTAGTAGTAGGGCGAGACCGCCTCGAACTCGCCCGCGCAGGTGTCGACCATTTTGTACACCGGGCGGATCCCAAGTTCCTCGCGCTTTTCGCGGACCTCGTCTCCGGTGCAGCCGATTATCTGGGCTATGCCCTCGTCGGCGAAGCCGACTTTTTTGTATTTTCTCAGAACCTCCGGCGTCATGGTGTCGAGGGTGTAATCCTTAAGCTCCTCCTCCATGCGCACGATATTGCTGATTTTTTTCACGAACCACGGGTCCATGCCCGTGATCTCGCAGATCTTTTCCATTCGGTAGTCGCGGCGGATCATCTCGGCCAGGTCGAACATTCTCTCGTCGTCGGGCACGACTACTCTATGCTTGAGCCCCGCCATGTTGTGGTGCTCGGAAAACTCGCGCATCAGAGTGAACTGCTTGATCTCGAGGGAGCGTATGCCCTTGAGCAGCGCCGATTCAAAGCTGTTGCCGATCGCCATGACCTCGCCTGTCGCCATCATTTTGGTGCCCAGCTGGCGCTTGGCGCCGAAGAATTTGTCAAAGGGCCACTTGGGTATTTTTACCACGCAGTAATCGAGGGCCGGCTCAAAGCAGGCGTAGGTCTTGCCCGTGACCGCGTTTTTTATCTCGTCAAGGTTATAGCCCAGAGCGATCTTCGCCCCGATCTTGGCGATCGGGTAGCCGGTCGCCTTTGACGCCAGCGCCGACGAGCGGCTCACGCGGGGGTTGATCTCGATGACCGCGTATTCAAAGCTGTTGGGATTCAGCGCGAACTGCACGTTGCAGCCGCCCTTGATCTCAATCGAGTTGATTATGTCGATCGCCGCCTTGCGCAGCATTTGATACTCCTTGTCCGCCAGGGTCTGGGCGGGCGCGACTACGATACTGTCTCCGGTATGCACGCCGACCGGGTCGACGTTTTCCATTGAGCATACGGTTATGCAGTTGCCCGCGCCGTCGCGGATGACCTCGAACTCGATCTCCTTCCAGCCGCGTATGCAGCGCTCTATCAAGATCTGGCCCACGCGGGACAGATGTATTCCCTGAGTGGCGATTTCCTCAAGCTCATGCCGATCCTCGGCAATTCCGCCTCCGGTTCCGCCCAAGGTGTAGGCAGGGCGCACAATGACCGGATATCCGATCTTTTCGGCGAATCCGCAGGCGTCCTCGACCGTGTTGACTATCTCGCCCTGTATCATGGGCTGATTGGTGCGCTCCATCAGGCGCTTGAAGCTGTCGCGGTCCTCGCCCTCTTTGATCGACTCGATCGAGGTGCCTATGACCTTCACGCCGTACTTGTCGAGTATTCCTTTGTCGTAAAGCTCGCAGGCGATGTTGAGGCCCGTCTGGCCGCCCATGCCGGCGATCAGGCTGTCGGGGCGCTCCTTCACGATGACCTTTTCGAGGTACTCGGCCGTCAGCGGTTCGATATATGTCTGGTCGGCCGTGTCTTTGTCGGTCATGATCGTGGCGGGGTTACTGTTCACCAGCACCACGTCGATGCCCTCCTCCTTTATCGCGCGGCACGCCTGAGTGCCAGAATAGTCAAACTCGGCGGCCTGTCCGATAACTATAGGGCCCGAGCCGATAACCAGAACCTTTTTTATACTGCTGTCCTTAGGCATTCTCGCCGCCTCCTTTCACAAGCGTCAAAAAGTCGTCAAATATAAATCCGGTGTCCAGCGGGCCGGGCGACGCCTCGGGGTGGAACTGCACGCTGCGGATAGGCAGCTCTTTGTGCTTTATTCCCTCGCAGGTGCCGTCGTTGACATTGACGTAAAGCTCCTCGACGCCCTCGGGATAGTCGGACAAAATGTAGTTATGGTTCTGCGACGATATATACACCCGCCCGGTCTCGAGGTTCTTGACCGGGTGGTTTCCGCCGTGGTGCCCGAACTTCAGCTTTTCGGTGGAACAGCCCAGAGCCATGCCGATTATCTGGTGCCCCATGCAGATGCCGCAGAGCGGCGCCTTGCCGATAAGCTCCTTTACGGTCTCGACCGTCTCGGGCACGTCCTTTGGGTCGCCGGGGCCGTTTGAGATAAACACAAGATCGGGCTTTGACTTTAAGATCTCCTTGGGCTTCGCGTTATACGGGAACACCGTGATCTCGCAGCCGCGGCTTTTGAGGTCGCGCAGTATGCCCGCCTTGCAGCCCATGTCAATAAACGCTATCTTTGTGCCCTTGCCCTTTATTTTGTAGGACTTTTTGCAGGACACGCGGCTTATCACGTCGCTGTTGTCGAGAGAGTCAAGCTTCTTTTTCACCGCGCCATCGCTCAGCTCCTTGGTCGTTATAATTCCCCTCATGCAGCCGCTTTCGCGTATCATGCGGGTCAGGGCGCGGGTGTCGATCCCCTGAAGGCCGACTATCCTGTTCTGGCGCAGAAATCCGTCCAGATCCATTTCGGTCCTGAAATTGCTGGGATAGTCGCACATCTCGCGCACCACAAAGGCGCTCAGCGCGGGCGCGTCCGCCTCCATATCCTCAAAATTCACGCCGTAGTTTCCGATAAGCGGATATGTCATAACCACTATCTGGCCGCAAAACGACGGGTCGGTCAGCGTTTCCTGATACCCCGTCATGTTGGTGGTGAACACCACCTCGCCCACCGTGTCATGAATATACCCGAACGCCGTTCCGCAAAACTCGGCTCCGTTCTCAAGTATAAGCCTCGCGGGCTTGCTTGTCTGCATACGATCACCTCAAATATGTTAAAATAAAAGGACAATTGAGAATAATGACCTCAATGTCCTTAATAATTATCTTGTTTTTGAAAATAGGTTACCCCTGAAAATGAAAAACAGGAATTGATCAAACGGCGTATGGTACAAAATCGCAATTTAATCACTTCCTCTTTCAAGCATTTTTATTATTTTACCACTGCGGAATATGTATGTCAAGAGGAAATTTAAAAAAATTTTTGGATTTTCGCAGGGGCGGCTTGTGAGCAAGCCGCCGGTCGGATGTGGGCATCCGCCCTACGAACGTAGCGATTAGTAATTAGCAAATAGTGAATAGGATCATCTCCCCCCTCAGTCGCCTTCGGCGACAGCTCTAATGAAGCTCTTGGTCAAAATTGCAAGCAATTTTGAAAGATAGCTTTGAACCCGCAAGCAAGCTTGCTGATTATCCCCGAGGGGCGCCTATTTAAAGCCTCCTCCCGGGAGGAGATGGCAGGCGAAGCCTGACGGAGGTGGGAACGCGTCCTTATTTTTCGCACAAAAAAATCTCCCCCCGAAGATCGGGGGAGAGATTTTATATCTTAGTGATTCTTCACTCTGTCGATGATCGCCGCGGCCTCGGCTCTGGTGGAATTATCCTTGGGTCTGAACATTCCGTTGTCTCCGGTCAGGATCCCCTGCTCGGTAAGGCCTGTTACATACGGCAGCGCGTACTCTTCTATAGTGTCCGCGTCGCTGTAGTCAAGCGGATTGTTCGATGTCCAGTTCATTTCTCTGCCGATTATCGCCGCGATCTGCTCGCGGGTGATGTTGTCGTTCGGGCTGTAAGTCGTCTCGCTTGTTCCCAAAACTATTCCAGCCTCGGTTGCCGCGATCACGTAGGGCGTGAACCAGTCGCCCGATGTCACGTCAACGAATTTCGACTCGCTGCTCTGCGCGGTCAGACCGAACAGCAGCACCGCCATCTTGGCAAACTCTGCTCTTGTCACGTTTCCGTCGGGAACGAACAATGTGGGAGTTTCGCCGTTTATGATACCCATGTTGTAAAGGTCCATAATATAGCTGTATGCCCAGTAATCAGCGGGTACGTCTTCGAATACCTGATTTCCCGCAGCGGGAGCTGTTGTGGGAACTCCGGGCGCTCCGGGAGCGGTTGTGGCTCCGGGCGCTGCTGTCGCGTTCGGATCGGGCGTGGCCGTGGGTTTAGGCGTAGCCGTGGCGCCGCCTGTTCCGAAGGAACCGCCGCCGCCGTAACCGCCGCCGCCACCGGAAGAAGGTCTTCTTGTGGGAGTCGGCGTGGGTGTGTTCGTGGGTTCGCTCGAAGGCTCGCTCGAAGGCTCAACTGTGGGCTGCGCAGGCTCGCTCGAAGGCTCAACCGAAGGCTCGGCCGTGGGTTCAGCCGTGGGCTCGGCCGTAGGCTCAGCCGTAGGTTCAGCCGTGGGCTCAGCCGTGGGCTGCTCGGGCTCGCTCGAAGGCTCGGCCGTGGGCTGCTCAGGCTCGCTCGAAGGCTCGGCCGTGGGCTGCGCGGGCTCGCTCGAAGGCTCGGCCGTGGGCTGCTCAGGCTCGCTCGAAGGCTCAGCCGTGGGCTGCGCAGGCTCGCTCGAAGGCTCGGCCGTGGGCTGCTCAGGCTCGCTCGAAGGCTCGGCCGTGGGCTGCTCGGGCTCGCTCGAAGGCTCAACTGTGGGCTGCGCAGGCTCGCTCGAAGGCTCGGCCGTGGGCTGCGTAGGCTCAGTTGTGGGCTTCGAAGGTTCTGTCGAAGGCTCGGCCGAAGGTTCTGTTGAAGGCTCGCTCGAAGGCTCTGTTGAAGGCTCCGCCGTGGGTCCGACGGGTGCCGTCGTGGGCTCAGCCGAAGGTTCTGTTGAAGGCTCGCTCGAGGGCTCGGCCGAAGGCTCTGTTGAAGGCTCTGCCGAGGGCTCGCCGGAAGGCTCGCTCGAAGGCTCAACAGGCGGCGCGGATTCCTCATAATCGGGTGTTCCGTTGTTGTTGTTATCGGCCGCCCATACCGCGTAAACGGTGAGCTCGGTGCTGTTATCGTCATCCGCTCTCTCGGGGATCATAAGCGTTCCCTCGCTCGAGAGATCCTCGGGCAGCTGCGATTTTGCCGTGGCCGGGCTGTCGAGCTTTGTAAGGCTCCAGCCTGCCAGAACCGCGTTCTGCTTGGTTACGCCATCCGTGGGAACCGTGATATTCGAGTGAGGCAGCACATTGTCAACGGGTTCGGGGATAGTCGATTCCTCGTCGCAGCCGTTGCCGTCGAATGTCACCTTGTAAGGCGTCTCGCGATAGTCCGCGATGTAGTTGTAGTTGTCGTCAACCGCCCATACAACATACGCGTCTTTAAATCTCTCATCCACGATAGCTCTGTAATAGTAACCGTTCGCGTCGAGATATCCGTTAGAATCTTTCTTTCCGCCCAGATTATTGGGGTCGGTGTCCGGCTGGAGGTCGTATCCGATTATCCAGTTGGCCTCATCCGTCAGGCTCCGCGAAACTCTGTGCGGGTATCCGCTCCAGCCTATCTGAGCGTAGTGGTGATACAGGGTCGTGCCGTCCGCGAGGTACAGTTCAGCCTCTTTGACAACGTTGCTGTCCTCGAACTTGATATTCTCCGAGTTTTCCGCATTCGTGCCGGGGAACGGTACATAATGTCCGGGCAGGATATTATCCTGTCTGTTGGGCCGATTGGCTCTGTTCTCATCGGATATCCTTATCGTATCCTCGGTGATGGGATCGCCGTTCTCGTCCTCGTATGGAAGCGTCGGAATGTCGCTGCCGTCGGAGGTGTGGTTGCTGAAGTTCTCGTTCAGGTTGTATGTGTGCGTCAGTCTGTTCTCGGCGTAATCGCGAATACCGTTTGCGTTCGAGTCTACCGCCCATACCGCGTATACCTTGGCGTTTTCGTTATCCGGTATGGTTACTTCAGTCAAGAGCGTGGTTGTCTCATCATTCTCGTTGTCGATAAAGGCATGACCCGCGTTGTTCCATTCCTCGTTCTGCGTCCAGCCTATCAGTACCGCTCCGGGTTTGTAGATCATTACGGACGCCGACTGCGTTGTCATAAGTGGCGCCAACTCGCCCGGTGAATGATGGTCGTTACATGTGTAGAACTTTCCATTCTCGTCAATAGCATAGTCGCGGTTTCCGGTCGCGCCGGGCGCGTAGTATTCTACATGATGGTAGTTGCTGTCAAATCCGGCGTTACCCTGGTCGTCTGTCTCGGCGTATACCGCGTAAAGATTTACGTAGCTTGTTCCTGCGGACGGCTGCGGGATCGTATATGGGCTTGTCACAAGCTCTACAGACTGTTCAAGTCCGTCCGCGTCGATCCACGATACCTTTGATACCGGGTTGCCGTAAGCGTCGGTTATGTTTTCTAACGTTGTACCGGTCGCCGGTATATCCACAGTCTCCGGTATTACACTCCACCCCGCGAATATCGCTTTACCTTCGTTCTTGTACAGATTTGTCTCGGTTACCAGCGGATAGCTCGCGCCTACAAGCAGATCAGTCATATCTGCGGGAACATCGCCTATGCCGCCCAGCGCCTGGTACGCCAGCGATACCTTGCCTTCGGTATAGTCCGCTATCCGGTTGTTGTTTCTGTCAAGCGCCCAAACCGCGAATACCTGCGGATCATTCACAGCCGTTTCGGTTATGTCTATCGTTGTGATAAAGTGCGCGTTCTCTGGTGCCTCGTTGTAGAACGGCTCCGCGCCGCAATCTACGTCGCTCCAGCCAACGAATACCGCGTTGCCGAGGGCTGTGTACTTGGTCCAACTTCCGTTTACTATTCCCGCGCTTGCGGCGCTGTCGGGATCCGTCTCGTCAGTGGGCTGCCACAGTTTGATTCCGATCGAGGCAGCGTCTCCGGGAGCGTATGTCATCTTCATCGCGTCCATAAACGTTTGCGAAGCGGTTCCGCCGTTTAAGTTATAGTTGATGTGCAGACCGCCCAGAACCATGCCGCACACTTCGCACTTCTCCATGCTTCCGTCGCCGTACGACTGCCATGTGTGCGACTTGCCTCTGGCGACTTCGGTCTCTTGCTCACCGCATGCCGAGCATGTGCGCGTCTGAGTTGTCTCGTCTGTGCATAATCCTCTGTGTTCCTCGTCAACTACCCATTCGCCCCATTTATGTCCTTCGGCGGGTATAACTACTGTCTCAACAGAACCCTCTTCTTCGGCGCCGCAAACCCGGCATTCTCTGTGCGTCTGGTACTCGCCGTCCGTTACGCAGTCTGCGGGCTCAATGCGGCTGTTTGGAATTTCTACCGCGTTCGAATCAAAGTTATGCGGCGTTGCGGGGATCTCTATCGTCAGCGTCTGATCGCATTCGCCCGGATCACCATTACCTTCAATTCCGTCGGGTCCTACGCATGAGAACGTATACAGACCGGGCTGACTGCATGTGGGCTCTTGCCGCGATGTCGGTTGTTCGCTGAAATGATGTCCCTCCGAGCCGATCATGATCATCGGAACGCTAACTGTCTCATGCCATTCATCACAACGTGTGCACTTCAGCGTGAGCGCGCCGTCGCTGATAGTTGTAGGCTCAACATAAGTATCAATAGTCGGCTCATGTCCGAGCGCCACGCCTGATTCTGTTACCTCTCTGTATGTGCATCCATCGTTAGTGCAGGCAAATACTACCGTTGCGGGCTCCGTGCAGGTAGCCTCTTTCTCAAGAGCCGTATTGCGCTCCAGGTTATGCCGCGTCATCGGGATCGTCGTATAATTACCCTGCTCTCCGCACGGGCAGTCGAGATAGGTGTAGCCCTCTCTGTAGCATGTCGCATCACGGTGTACTTCTCTGCCGCTGTGCTCATGCAGTTTATATTCAATTCCGCTCGATGCTTCTATATTCGAGTCTCTGAGTATATCCTCAAAGCGCTGTCTGTCCGCTTCGTCCTTGTATTCAACGGTAAGCTTGCCTACCACTCTGCCCGTCTGGCTGTTGTCGTTTGTTCTCAGCTCGCTGCCCGGATAAAGTGTAACGTCGCCCTGAATATATCCGCCGCCGTCGAGAACGATCTCGCCGCCGCTCTTTACGGTAACGTTAGCGTCAATATGGCCGCTGTTGAATACCTTCGCGTCGTTCGAAACAGTCAGGTCTCCGACGATCTCGCCCTTGTTTACGAAATACTCGGTTCCGGGAGTGTCGTATTCTTCCGAATTCTCAACCGTAACATTGCCTTTCATCGTTCCTGTGGTTTCGTTTGTAACGTTAGCGCCGTTTTCGAGATAAACGTCGCCCTCTACACTTCCGTAGTTTGAGAACGTTGTGGTATTCTCACCGTCGGTATAGCTGAATACCGCCAGGGAGCCTGTCATCGTTCCATGGTTGGTCAAAGTCTTGCTGTCAAGAACAACGTCGCCGTCAACCGTCATGTTCGGGCCGAATACGTTCTGGCCGTTCAAATAGTAGTCATAGTTGACTCCGTCCATTTCGTTGCCGCCATACGAATAATTCAGATTGTCATACAATCTTCCGCCGTCAAGCTCCATCTTGGTGTTGTTGCTCCACTGATAGATCGTGCTTGTGCTGTGGGCGATATTGTGAGCGATCTCGCCGCCGGTCATGATGAATGTGCTGTTGTTATGGAGATAAACCGCAACACCGTGACCGTTATTCGGACCCGCGGGGCCGAAAATGTGATGTATTTTTCCGCCGTTCATGGTAAAAGTACCGCCGCCGTGAACCATAATAGCGCTTCCGTTGCTGTTATATGAATACATATCATATATATCAGTACCTTCATTGATCGTAAGGTAATGATTGCTCTCAATGCTCATAAGACCGCCGTTCTGCCATGCGCTGTGGCACTCGTGTACCTTCGCTCCCGTCATATTAATGTGCGTGTTGTCCTTCAGGTCACGCACGAGCTGTCCTCTGTTGGCGTCGAGATTATGTATATCGGTGCCTTCGTTCATGTTTATCGTGGCGTCCGTGTCGGTAACGCCGAATACCGCATAGTTTCCGTAGGTATCTGTCTCAGCGTTATACGTGCTCATGTAGCCGATCTCGGTGTTCTCGAGATTAACCGTGCCGCCTACCTGAATGAGGTTGCCTGTGGTTGTGATATTCTTGCCTTCCGCCGCGTCAGCGCCTATATCCGACGCCAAAGACGCGCCCGACGCGTAACCGTTGGGGTCATACGGCTCTCTGGGGAAGTTCTGTCCGCTCAAATCCTTTGTAGGATCAAGCATGGTTGAGTTCGGGTCTCTCTTGCCGTACTCAACAGGCTTCTCTCCGCCGTGAGCGTACACATCGCTGTACCATGATACGCCTCTCTCCGAAACTCTTGTTCCGTATACGCTTATCTGTATAAGACGGTTAAGCTTATCATTGTTCCAGTACCAGTAGCCGCCCGCGTCGATCTTGACATTCTTGATCGTTAACTCGTCGCCCTTGTCAACCTTGAACAGCGAGCCTGTGTATGTAACGCCGCCGATAGTCGCGCGGGTTATCGTGTGACCCTGACCGTCGATGGTAACCTTCTTGACTTCGCCGTCAGCGCTCTTGCCAAGCTCGGCCATATAGCCCATCTCAAAATCATCGGTAAGGTAGATCGTGCCGCCGTCCTGAACATCGTGCATAGCCTTATAGAAACGCGCGTATTTTGTACCGGTGTCTACTGTCTGACCGGGATTCGCGACAACTATGCTGCCTTCCTCGGAAGGTCCGAAGTCGGTAAACGTCGTGTTCGGAGGAATTACCACGGCATTGTTATCCTTATCCCTATAGCTTATCTGAGCGGTGGGGTTCGATACGATCGCTTCGCCGTATATGCCGAACATACCGAATACCCATGTCGAGCCTATCTTGCCTCTGAGGTAGTAGCCGCCCTCTTCTGTGCCGAGAGGCGACAGAGGATACGTTTCGTCATCGGGTGTGGTGAGCGTATACGTTGTGTTTTCGCCCGTTGTCTTTACCTCTATTTTATACTGTCCGTCACCCGTTTCATATGTGCCGTCTTTAATTACCGATGCGTAGTTGCTCTTATCGGTCTTATAATAACGGTTATTTCCGCTTATCGTGAGCGGCAACTCATTATTCGTGCCCTTATTGTCCTTATAGAGTGTAGCTCCGCCTACAAATGTGTGATATGTCAGCTGTTCCGTAGCGTTTCTGTTGTATTGGTTCCAGGTTATATCGCCTCTCTGGAGCGGGCTGTACTGATTTACTAAATCGTCCAGATCATTCGCCTTGCTTCTGAAACCGTTGTACAATACGCTTACAGTCTTGGGCAGATGCATTCCGTCCTCGCCGAGCGTCAGGTTATCGCTGTTGAACGCCACATCCGCGCTGTATATTGTCTGATCCTCCGAAACATTGTCCTCAGGCACCCATGTGATATCGCCGGTATCATCAATATTTATATAGTGATGCACACTCGGATCATCCAGATAATATGTGCCCTCGAACTGCTTGAAGTATTCGTGCGCTCTGGTCTTATTTTCTTCGCTGTACGCTCTGTCATTTGCGTAGAGCTTGGTGAAGGTCTTGTTGTAACCGTCCTCGCCGCTCTTTTTAACTTCCCAATCGGTTCCGTCATCCTTCTTCGGATCATAGAGCATACTATCACCGGCGTAAATATACGCAGTCTCGTCGCCCAATGCGGCTCCGTTAGTGACCGTCGTCGCGCCGAAGGTTACCTTCTGCATCTGCTCGATGTATTGGATAGATCTATTATCCAGATTTGCGCGCGCGTTGGGGAACATTACGGCAAATCCGCTTACGCCGCTTGCAACGTGGGTCGTGTCATTAAGCTCCGATCTGAGCGTAACACGCGGCTTGATCTTCTTATACTGAATATTGCCATCGGCGTCCTTGCCGTTGTCAACATAGAAGTATACGCTTCCGTCTCCGTCCGGTCCGTCGTCTCCTTCTATCACGGCGTACCACTTGTCTGTCATCTGCGGACGATATGTGCCGGCGTACTTGTTCTGCGAGAGCCATTGCTGCGCGTTCAGATAGTCATGCTCCGCGCAGAGGTCTATCGCCGATACCGTCATATGCTCGGGCTCGCCGTCTTCGTCCTCGTCCGGCTTGTATACGGTTTTCGCCGTGATCGTGAAGTAGTTGTTCAGATACTCCTGATCCTCGGCGTTGCCCGAATTTCTGAGATACGGAGTGAGCGTGAGAGACGCGTCCTGCGTGCACTCGGTATTGTCGTACCAACCCTCAAGCGGAACAATTATGCTTGAAACATATTTGCCGTATGTCGCGTTATCGGTGAATGTCGGAGCGACTACAACTTCCTTGTAGTTTTCTTCCTTGTTCTCCGATTCGTCGAACTTGAGAGATACTTTACCTTGGTCGTCGATCTTCATGCGCCACTCGGAACCGTCGTTCGCGTAATATTCGCCCGCGAACTCCGTCATATACTGTCTGTCTTCGTCAAGCTCCGAGTCGCACACAAAGCGCTCCGTGCTGCTCAATACGACCTTGTGGGCGCTTTCCGAATCGGCTTTGTGATATATTGTGCCGCTTGCGGTGAAGTAGTGCGTTATTATATTCGCGCTGTTTCCGCCGCCCCATGTCAGCGTGATATACGCGGGCTGCGGAGGATCGTTCGGCTTGAGCTCGAGATCGTTGCCGATATGGTCGGGCACCTCGATAAGCAGAGTACTCAGATATCTGCCGTTTATGCCGACCGCCGGATTAGTGGCGTTATATGCGAATACCGGTTTCGGATTTACCTTAACAAAGTCGTTTGAATCGTCGTCAAAATCAACAAGCACATCGCCTTCACTGGTGATCCTGATTCCCCAGTCGATACCGGGGTCGTTGAAGCTGTACTCGGTATATTCCTCAGACTCGCCGCCGGGGATATACGCGAATTTCTTCAGATACTGCTTCATCTCGGCGATAGACGCCTTATCCTTGTCGTTGGCCGGGTTCTCCTCTGATGTTGAAGGATCAAACTCCGCGCTTCCGGGATAGGTGTAGTTCATACTGGTCGTGAAATAATGCAAAAGCTCAGTCTGAGTAAGATCATTCCAATTGCCTTCTGCGTCCTTCTGCTGGGCGGCGTAAACCGCAGAGTTAGGCGCGTAGAAACGTCTCGCCTGCGTGAATGTTGCGCCCTGGTCGTTCGCCCATGTGAAACCGTATGCCGCGGGAGCGCTGCTCTTTGTTCCGTTGTCATTATTGCTGTACCATTTAGAATCCAGAAAATAAATAACGTTCGGATAAACAGTCGGGTCGCCTTGAATATACAGATCATCGCTGCTTCTGCTTACGTATATAACCTCATGGTCGATACCGTCAAACGCATGATATACGGGCGTTCCGTCTTCCTTGATTTCGATATACTCATCCTTATAACCGGTTTCGTCTCTTCCATCGTTCGCGTTTCCGGGGCTGTTTATATAATACTTGCCGGCGTAATCCTTGTAATAATTCTTATACCAGTTTGTATAATCGGTATGCATAAAGTACATCGTTGGAAGGACAATCTTCTCCGCACCGCCGTTTCCGTCGGGCTTATAGAATGTTCCGCTTGTAGTGAAATACTTATACGGCTCACCGGCGTGATCCTTGGCCTGTGCTCTGGAGTTTATATTCCATGTGAGCGTCAGATAAGCCGGAGTTGTGCAGGCCTCGTCGGTATAGTATCCCGGCAGATACACGTACATATTTGCTACGGACGTAACCCACTGATCTGCAACCGCCTGACCTTCCGCATCGTATTTCTGGACTCTGTTCACATCATTAAGCACCGGCTTATGAATTCCGTTTGTGCCCTCATCGAGCGTCACATTGCCCATATCATCTATGTTGATCTTCCAGTTTTTGAACAACTCGTTATAGTTGGTGCCGAATCCGGAAGCCAGCGCATACTCGCCCGTGTAGTTCTTGAAATACTCGTCGACATATCCGCCATCGGCGGTGAAAAATGCCGCGCCTTGAGTCTTTTTGAGAATATGTCCCGTCTCGGTACTTTCATGCGCTGTATTATCATAAAGTGTCATATTGCCGCTGAACGCGTAGCGCTCATAGCCGCTTTCATGACCTTCTGTCGGCTTAGTTGTTGCCACATAATGCGACCATGCCGGGCTGAATGTTTGATAACTTACTGTTCCCGTCTTAGCATCATACCAATCCGAGCTTGTGAACGTAAACGAGCTGAGACCGGTTTTTACAGCCGGATATTCTGTTGTCGCATCGGTAGTATATGTAACATCTGTAACCTTGATATTGCCGGTGGTCATAACATCGCCGTTGGTAAGAGTGGGCTGGCCGTTTTCGTCAATTGTGATCTTCCAGCCGGAATTATCGTTCAGGGTATACTCCCTCGGCGCGTTTCCGAGATACTCGTTTACTTTAGTGTATCTGATATAGCTCTCGCGGTTTGCGCCGCCGTTGCCCGGTCCGTACGCGTTATATGTGCGCAAAGGCTGACCGAGAGCGTCGCCTACCTTAGCCCCGTATACGGTGTAATTATTGTGATTCGGTCTGAAACGCTCATGGGCGACATCAAAATTCATCGTAAGAGAAACTCTATCGGTATACTCTGTATTATCGGCCGTGGCAAACCAGTTATCGTCCGTGAAATTTACTGAGCTTACATACCACTGATTTTCAAGTGATGGTGTATCGGTTTCCAGATAGCTGTAATTTGCGTTATTTGCGTTAGCAAAATTGTAATGCGTGGGTGTGCGCTTAACTATAGTGCTTCCGTCGTAATAATACCATTCAACAACGCCTTCATTCGTGATCGTCATATACTCGCCCGTTGTTCCGGCGTAGTTATAGTGATACGTTCCGGCATAATTTGCAAGGAAATTCTGCGCCTTGCCTATATACTTTGTCTCATGGTCGCAGTAAATGTTCGGAACGCGGAACTGCTCCGCTGCGCCTTCAGCGCCGGCTCTATACAGATTGGCAGCGCCTATTGTGAAACTCCATGTGGGATCGCCCTCGTCCTTCCAACTATTTCCGTTTAAGAAATTCCATGTCAGCGTCAAATACGCGGGTGTTACTAAAGTCGCGTCTGTATAATAATCAGGCAGATATACATACATTGTCGCAACCGAATCGCGCCACTCCTCGTGGTCGGTCGTGAGCAAGTGCTGTTCGTTGCGCACAGACGCAAGCGCCGCTTGATATTTTTTGTCTCCGCCTTCGGTAAGCCAAACCTTGCCGTTTTCGTCTACTTCCAGCTCCCAGCCTGTAAACAGACTGTCATAATACTTTCCGTAATCCTCGGAAATCTTATACTTGCCCTGATAATTTTTGAAATACTCGGTCGAATAATCGCCTTTATCGGGCGTGAATAAAGTTATAGTATTTCTGAAATTCTTGATTATCGACTTGTCCTGATTATAAACCGTGCCGTTCGGCTTAAACGCGTTGCGAACATAACCCTCGGGTCTTGTGGAAGCGTTTGTATTGCCATCGGCGTTTACGCCCATAAGCTGCTCCCACGTGAAAGTGATCGCTGTATACGGTGTTGTGCCGGCAGCGTTATACCAATCGGGACTTGAAAATACAATAGATGAAACATTGTCATATGTCTCGGCTGTGTTGCCAAAGTTTACGTAATCCAAGAAAATATTATCCTCTTCAACTCCGTCAGACATTTTAAGATTTCCGTATTCATCAACGGTTATTTTCCAATTGGAGCCGTCGTTTATCTCATATGTATCAACATAATTTAAAAAGTAATTTTTTACTTTGGTCTGGTTATACATATGAACAGCGTTTGAGAATTTGTACTGCTCTTTTTCGCTATCTCCGTTTTGATCCCACCAGAAATTTACACCGTTGTTCGGGAAACTTAACCAACCTGCAGCGTTCCAACCAAACACAAGCTGCGCTTTTGCTGTACCGTCCTTGGTAGTTGTCCATTTGGATCCACCGTTCCCATCAGGCAATTCAAAAGTCAAATTTGTCGGCACACCTGTTTGTGCGTTTGCGCTCACATTCGTAAGCTCCGCTCCGGTGTCCTGACTATCATAGAGCAGTTTGACATCAGGATTATTTGCGTCGCCCGAGATCTCGATCGTCCATCTATTGCCCTCGTACGTATTGTCACCGACCTTGTAATTGTTCTTCTCGGTCACATAGGTTCCGGCGTGAGCCGCGAGGTAACCTTTTGTGGCTTCCGACAGCTGAAGAGCTCCATCTATCGAGGCAAGCTCTATGCCGGACTCGTTCGAGATCGCGGCGGGCTGATCCTCGCCGCCGGCGAGTATGCTGTCGAGACGGGCTTTTTCGTCCTCGGTGAGGGTGGCGTTGATCGTGGCCCACTCCTCGTCGGTCATGCCGGCCAGCAGGGATTCGCGTCCCGCGCTCGTCTGGTTAAAGACCTTGATGATCTCCTCGCCCGAAAGGCCGACGAAACGGTTGGCTCCCGGCCGGGCTATCGCGGGGATAGCGGCCGGCTCCTCCGAATTCTCGGGCTGAGCTTCCTCGGACTGAGGTTCCTCGGCCTGAGGTTCTTCGGCCTGAGCCTCATCGGGCAAAGCCTCGTCGGCAGCCGCCTGTTCGGGCGCCGCCTCGTCTTCCGTCAATGCTTCTTCCGCCGGCTGATCGACAGCCGCCTCGTCCTGCGTCAACACAGCCGCGGTGTCCGCCGCCGTGTCGTCGCCGCCCGCGGCGAATACGGGCATGCCGACGCCGAGCGCGCTCGCGATCATGCAAAGCGAAAGAATCAATGCAAGAATTCTTTTTGCTTTCATAAACTTTTCCTCCGTTTATATAATAATTTTTAAATTTTTTTCCAAGCCAAATTGTTCGATTAAGCATACTTAGGGCAATTTTATGTTATTATATCACGCTATTATAAAATTGTCAAGTTGTACATATACAATTTTTAAGTTATGCACTTTTTTCGTCATTATCAACAAAACACCCCCCCCCCGTTTCGATTTTTTGTTTGTTAGGTTTCACAAATGCAAAAAATTGTAAATTAAAAAAGCCCATTTTTCGCCCGCGTCAGGCTCGCCCCTTGGGGAGAGCTGGCTGCGGCTTGTCCGCAGACTGAGAGGGGTCAGCGTAGGGACTAGGAAATAGGCACTAGGTACTAGGAATATTTCACGATGATTTTTTAATCCTAGTCCCTATTCACTAATCACTAGTACCTATGTTAACCCCTCTCCGTCAGGCTTCGCCTGCCACCTCTCCCCAAGGGGCGAGGCTTATTCCCCCCTCAGTCGCCTTCGGCGACAGCTCCCCCTCCTAAAGGAAGGGGCGCCTACTATTTGCCTCCCCCCCCTCACTGTAGGGGCGGATATCATCCGCCCGGAGGCATACAAAAAACCGCCCCTCGGAAAATCCGAGGGGCGGTTTACAGACTTACGGTCTGTCTTTGAACTGATTACTCGTAACTCAGAGTAATTTTACTGATCCATGAGAAACCGTTGTTAAGGATCGTAAATGTTTCTTTTTCTGAGCCTGTAATTGTTTGCGTTTTGTCTGTTCCGGTCTTTTCTACACCGTCAATCTGGCATTTGTCGTCACTTGTGTTCGTTGTAACTGTCGCCGTTACAGTTTTTCCAAAAGTCGGGATCGTAAACTTTGTGCCATTGTTGCACTGGCCCCAGCCATTGCTGTTATTTGGCGCTAACTTGCCGTTGCTTGTGTCAACATCTATTATAACATCAATGGTTTTACCTGAACCATTCGGCACCTGCCAAACGTATTTGTCACCGGTTCTGCCTTGCCATGTAAAGTTAGGCGCATTGTTTTCCGGGGTAAATCCGACCACAACTTCTCCGCTGGGAGTACCGAGTTCGGTATTGGCTGTATAAACCGGTGTCAGCGTCAGATCGGTATCAGTCTTTATTTGTTGTCCGGCGGTATATTGTTTGCCTTCAGCGTCTGTCCAATAACTGAACGAGTAATTCTCCTTATAGCTTGTATGCGGAGCAACAATGGTGTAATCCGAGCCTGTCGGGAGCGTTTCGGCCGCGGGAGGTGTTCCTTGCGAATCACCCAGCACATATGTTATTGTTGTTACCGGCTGTACAGGAAGATCTTCTCCCGGCTTATTGGCTATAACCAATCCGTACATATCGGGAAGCCACTGTTCATTTATATCAAGAACCAATGTTCCGTTGACCAATTTTTCGGTCAGATCAATTGTGATGGTGCTGACATATAATGTTGTGCTTCCGCTTTTTGCAAGCTCCGTGTAGCCGTCCGCCGTATATGTGTTATTGCCAATTTTTGCGGTAATCATATTGGAAGTCGATCTTGAGCCCACATAGTAGAGCTTATACTCGTCCGCGTCCAAATTAAGTCCCGAAATGGTCGGATGAGCATAATTCGCATTGGTTCCGGCAATAAAATCTAAGCGTGTATCGAAAGTATCAGTGTCATACACTTTGTCACTTTTACCGAAATATTTTTTGATCTCGGCTATATTATCGTTATCCACAAACAGGAACAGCTTATTTCCGACAGTGTTCTCAGGATTGGTTGAATTAAAATTCTCCTGTGTCGCCGCGTATTTTTTTATTACCTTTTCAGGCTCGCTCGGCTCGTCGCTTGCGCCGGGGTCGGCTGAGGCGTCGGGATCGGCTGAGGCGTCGGGATCGGCTGAGGCGTCGGGATCGGCCGCCTCAACCGAATTTACGGAAATAGAATGGAGATATACTTGCTTGGCAAAGCTTATCGTCAATGTCGCTTTATCTGTGCCCGTATAGTTTAGATAAGCTTCCTTGCCGTCGGAATTAACTCCCGAATCAGTTTTTCCATCGGAATATTCCGTTTCATCAACTTGCACATCGCCGTTTTTAAGCGTAACATCGCATTGGCCGCTGTAAGGGCATGAAACAAGAGTGATCTTAACCGGGCCGGGCACGTCAACAGTTATGGTCTGTACACCACTTGCTCCGTGCTGATCACCCCAGTATGTTATTTCATCTTTAAATTCAAAGCCCTTCTCTTTTAATTTGGCCTTTGCGTCAGCGGTCAATTTTCCTACTTTCTCAGCGCCGTCATACAGAGAGGAATCCCCTAACTCAACCGTTTCATTAATAACGCCTTCGGGCTTGGGTGTCGGAGTGGGTATATTGCCGGTATAGTGAGGCGGTACCCATTTATCGGCGAAATATTCATAATCCGGTTTCACAACGTAGCCGTTTTTCTCCGCTGTTCCGTTGGGGTTAAAGTCTGTACCGGACACGTCAAGCTCCTTTCCATCCTTATCAGTCACGCTGAGGATATAGAGCGTGGACACGCTGAGCTCGCCGCCCATCTTTACCCACGGGCCGGGAACGTCAACGCCGTCGAGCTTCATGTTGTCGTATACAACATGGCAAGCCGCTCCGCCCCAGTTACGGCCCCAGCCGCCCTTGGCAAACTTGTTGCTCGTATAATATTTAGATTTTGTGACTGTGCAGTTTTCAAAGAGATATCCGAGACTCGTGGCACTGCCGTCGGAGCAGGCTGTGATGTATCCGCCCTTGGTGAGGTTGTTGTCGTCACTGTAGCCGTGCCATGCCAGTGTGCAGTTGTCAAACACAATGCTCTTTCCGCCGTAGATATAATCTGTGCCGCCTTCGATGTAGCAATCCTTAATGTAGGAATACGCTGTGTTGGTATAGAACGTATCCTGAGAGGATATGAACTCGCAATTATAAGCTTCGAAGTAATCCTTGTCGATCGCGATAGCGGCCGCTCTCTCCGTGGCGTTCATCGACATTGCGTCATAACCATCGACGGTTCTGTCGGGCTTGTTGGCAACATCGCCGTAAACACCCTCGCCGGCGGCTTCAACGCCATCTTCTAACTCCTCGGGCACAACATTGCAATTAAACGTGTTAACAGTCTTTATGCCTTCCATCAGGACGTGATCTCCGTATACACGAATCGCACAGCCCCATCTGTCAACACTCTTTTTCTCTGTCTTGGCTACCGCGTAATCCTCGCTGTAGTAGCCGCCGTTTGAGCTGTAGTAAATATAACCGATACCGTAGTACCAATGGATCTCGGGCATTTGTTCCGCATTTTCCTCGGCCTTCAGAGTTATATAGTTTGTGTCAATATATACCTGCTCGGTATATACTTCGCCCGGTTCAAGCGTGATGAAGGCTCTTCCTGCCTCGCCGGAAGGTCTGCCGGTCATCAGCTGGATCGCGTCTATAGCGTCGTTGATCTTGGAGAACTTTCCGTTCGGGCCGACATTGATCACGCCGTCTTCGGGGAAAGCTTCCGCCTTTATTGTCTCTTTGATCAATATGTTCTTAAAGGGAGCGGTATCGCCCGCTTTCATAACATAGTTCTTTGACAAAGGCGACAATTCGTATCCTTCAATGCCGGTTGCTGTCACTTCATACTCATGATTCGGCATCATAACCAACTCATACCTACCGTCTGTGATATCGCCTGCGTTTACTGTATATACGACTGCAGGATCATCCTTCGCGGTAAATGTGAGGGAAACCTGACTCAGGTCAAGATCCGGGCTGTCGTTGTAGACCTTATGAACCACAACGTCACCAACTGTATTTGTTTCAGCAAGATCAACAAACACGATGTTATGAGCAGGATTGTCCTTGTAAACTGTCAGGTTCATTGTATCAAGAGTGGCGCAAACGTTTTCAACGCCCTCGATACCTATCTCGTACTGATAGCCGCGGAGCAGAGAATCAACAGTGTACTTATCCGCATAGGGAACTTTTACAACGTTGCCCGTCTTAGTGTTTGTGAATGTGATAACCGCATTCGAAAAGTCTTTCTGAGACGTTGTTGAAACAGAACCGCTTACCGTTCTCTTTATTGAAGATAAACGCTCGATCTTCTTAAAGTATGTTGTCACAGTGCCGTGGGCGTTTATGTCAACATAACCGTCCTCGTCGACATCTTCCGCGGTGTAATAAATATACTCCGCTGTAGCGTCAGCGCTGCCGACTGATAACGAATAAGGATTACCTTCCACGTCAAAGTCCGCGGTATACGTATAGGTTATCTTAAAGATACCCAATCTGTTATCTGTCAGAACATCGAGATCCGCGGGAACCTTTACAACGCCGCCATCGCCCATTGTGAGGAAGCCTTTTCCATTTGAGCCGTCATTCTTCTGTTCGCCTACGTTTCCGGAATATTTGAGACCGTCGGCTTCCGCCTCAGCCTTGCCGTAATCTACCTGCTGGAAGTCCCAAACCTTGGCGTAGTCTTCCTGAGATTCGGGTTCGATATATTCAACAAGGATCGCGTATACATCTTTGTTGCTGCCGCCGCCCCAAGTGCAAACCGTTCCTGCTCCGGTGATATCCGCCGTTACAGTGGCAACGCCCGAAGCCAGCGAAGAAGCTGTGGCAACCGTGCTTCCGTTAAACGAAATACTCTGGGTTCTACCCTCATGACCGTTGCCGTCAAACACAACTGTTACTATGCAGTCGCCTTTTACATCGAACGACAACGAGCGATTGCCGCCCATTGAGCCTGTTCCGCCAATCCAAGCACGAGTAAAGTTATAAACTGTTCCGTCGGTATGCTTATATGTGGCATTAGCGCCGGTCATATGATATGCATTTCCGATCGTTAAACCGTCTATTGTCTCGCCGTCTCTGTCAGTATCCGACTTGGCATACTCATCGAAAGCGGGATCGTCCGCTCTGTAGATTACCAAATCATCAGGATTTTGGGAAGGTTCAACAGGCTTATCGGTAAATGTTACATTTACTTTAATAGCCTCGGCGGGCATTGTGAACTTGCCGTCTGTTACCGTTACATTGATAGCCGAACCGTCGGCCTTTGTGATCTCATATACGGGGGTCTGACCTTCAACATCGGGCGTGGTGTCGATCGTAACTTCCGAACCCTCGAGGATCTCGTACTCAACTACCGTCGGGGTATCGCCGCCGGGCTGATCGGAAGGCTCTGTTCCGGGCTCCTCTGTAGCTTCTGTTCCGGGCGCGTCGGAAGCTTCGGCGTCCGCGGGTTTGAAGATAAAGTGCGAGAACGCGCCGCTTGTCTGATCGGGTACCCAGAAGTATACCGCATCGCCTGCTTTTACCTCATAAGGCTCCGCGAAATCAAGGGTATTGGCCGCCATGGCGTCAAGATTCATAACCGCAGTGGGCGTCTTATCAGCGCCAAGACCTGTCTGAGCGTTAATAGGCGTTGCTTTGTTGGCGCTTGCCGAACCGGCTACAGCGACAACTGTTCCATCATAAGGAGCGATGACCTTGATCACGCCGCTGAGCGCGTCTTCTGTGTTTGCTATAGTGCCCTTTCTCGCAAGGTATCTGCCATTAGAACCTGCAACCGCCTCAGCGCTGCCGCCTGTACCGCTGCTGGCGCTTGCGGGACCGATCTTCGGATTACCTGACGCATTTGCGAACACATACATATAATCCGTGCCGAAGCTTTCGGTGTAATTTTTCTCAGCTTCGCTATATGTAAATCCATATACGGTATTGCCGTCGGCGTCGTTCCACTTTCTTATATATTCGGTCGTGGGCTCCGTGCCGGGATTTTCCGTGGCTTCTGTGCCGGGTTCCTCGGTAGCTGTTGTTCCGGGGTTCTCGCTGGCCTCTGTGCCGGGCTCCTCGGTAGCTGTTGTTCCGGGGTTCTCGCTGGCCTCTGTGCCGGGTGCCTCGGTAGCTGTTGTTCCGGGGTTCTCGCTGGCTTCTGTTCCGGGCTCCTCGCTGGTTTCGGGATCATTTGAAAGCTCCTCGTCAAACTCGAAATCCAAATAATAGAGATTGGCTGCATCACCTTTGGTCAGTGTGTACGTTGTGCCTTTAACCAAACTAAAGGTAAGGAGACCTGTTGCTTCGTTGCCGGTAGTTTTTGTTCCGTTAATTTTTATATTGACATTTTTTTGAGTCTTTCCGTCTGCCGCACCGGCATCGTTTAAGAGAACCAGAGTGCATGTTCCGTTTGCGGGCGCTTTAATAACACATTGAGCATTACTTCCAAATTCCATTGACTTTGTCAGAGTCTGTTCTTTATATGTCATGGTTCCGCGATCACTTTTCAAGTTGTCAGGAGCATTACCCTGTGTCGTATTAAAGTTCAACCAGGCAAATTTATTCGCATACGTATTACTTTCTGTTGTAAAGTTGACAAAATAGTTATACGTGTCCGCCGCGGCCTGGGCTGTGGCATCGGTCATAACGCCGGGGCCTGTCAGCGAGCCTGTGCCGCCCGTTACCTTGAGCGTGGCCTTGTGGTAAACCTGAGCGGGCTGATCCGATGTTTCGGGTTCATCTGTTACCGCAGGCTGATCCGATGTCTCGGGCTCATCTGTTACCGCAGGCTGATCCGATGTCTCGGGCTCATCCGTTACCGCGGGCTGATCCGATGTCTCGGGCTCATCCGTTACCGCGGGCTGATCCGATGTCTCGGGCTCATCCGTTACCGCGGGCTGATCCGATGTCTCGGGCTCATCCGTTACCGCGGGCTGATCCGATGTCTCGGGCTCATCCG
>CANRBF010000004.1 GCA_947628795.1 uncultured Monoglobus sp. | reverse complement strand
AATTCAAAGAAATTTCATCGCCCGTCCTGTAAAAATCTGCCCGCCGAGAAAAACCGAGTTTACTTAAACTCGCGGGACGAAGCTATTGAACAAGGCTTCTCCCCTTGCGGTAATTGTAATGTAAAGTAATAGATTATGTAATTTCTAATAATTGTATTCATTTTTGCTTATTTTAAGTTCATTTAAAAAAGCATATCCGCGTAAATCCACGGATATGCTTTTTGTGTAATTCAATAATATAAATTATTACTTAGCAAGCGCTGTTGCCGTTACCGCATACCTGATCGCATTTTGGGATATTGCGGACAATATGGCGTAACCATAGTCGCCCGTTTCTTCATTTTCGACCGCTTGGCGTATGAGGGTATTGGCTCGTCCGCTGGCGGCGCCATATCCTAACCCGTCATAAACCTCGTCAAGTATACTTCCAATGATACTCTCGGTGATTTTGACCGCTTCTTCCGAAGCTCCGTCGGGCAGTGATTCTTCGGGGATTTCTGCCGCAAAGCCTGTAACGCTTGACGCGAGAACAGCGACAGATAAAACTGTAGACAGAATAAATTTTTTCATAACAATCATCCTCCATATATATTTTGATATTTACATTATATCACATATTTATATGGTCGCCCAGCCTTTTATTTTTAAATAATCGTAGAAAATATTTTGTTTGGTCTGTATATTGCGCACAATCAATACTTCAAGCTCATAAGTATTTTTCTTTGGAGTTGCCATACTTCATTCATTTTTTCCTTCGTAACCGCTGATTAAATACCGCCTACGGCTTGGCACGCTGCTTGCTTGCGATAATTCCGTCAGATCACCCAAAAGCTCCTTGCCATACACAAAGTATGCCGCGTCACTTTTGAACGATCTGACAAAATTCCTGCCGGCGCAATCAGCATACCATATTTGATCAGCGGTCACTTTGAAAGCTGTTATGTCATCTTTGTAGATCGAGCCGGTCTCGTTTACGCGCTTTGCGATTTGTTTATGTTTTTGCCGATGGCTTGCAGCTCTTTGGCGTATTCTTTTATCGGAGATAGGTCTGTGTAGATTATGTAGCCGTCTATTGCCATTTTGCGCATATACGCTCCGATTTTATGTATGGGCAGCTGCGCCATTTTCTTCTCGATAAGCTCGCGCTCTTTTTCAGTTACTCTGAATTTTATTTGAATATTTCTCTTTCTGTTTTCCATGCGTATACCTCCGAAATTTAATAAAGGGTTTGGGATAATTTCCCAATAATTTTTTGCGTATAAAACGGCTTGTCCGTTTCGGAAAACCGCGAACGGGTACCCATTCGCTTTGCTTGCTATACTGCAATTTTTTATTAAGCCGCCGCAAGCAACTTTCATAGTCGAGCCTGTGTTCAAAAAGCGTTCGGCTGAAACTTTGGGCTCGATACTGCTCCGTTTAATGATGTCATAAATTTTAAAAAACAGGCTGACAAGCGGTAGTTTTTTTGATATAATCAAATTGTAATACTGTTTGTTTGACTGTCGGGAAAGGAGGCAATTATGAGACAGTCGAAGAAAACATACAAACGAGACGAAGCCGCTGCTCTGTATGTCCGTCTCAGCAGAGACGATAATCTTGAAGGCGACAGTTACAGCATAAGCAATCAGAAAAAGCTGCTTACAAAAGTCGCTAAGGAAAAGGGCTATACAAAACTTTACATATACTGCGACGACGGAATTTCGGGCGTGACAATGGACAGGCCCGGCTTTGCGGATATGCTGAGCGATATTAAAAACTTTAAGGTATCGGCGGTATTTGTAAAAGACTTATCGCGTCTCGGCAGGAACTATATCGAAGTCGGAAAGCTGACGGAAGAATTTTTCCCCGAGCATGACATAAGGCTTGTGGCGGTATCGGACAGTATCGACACGGAAGAAGGCGAGAATGATATAGCACCGATAAAAAATCTGTTTAACGAGTGGTATTCCCGCGACATTTCCAAGAAACGCAGGATAAGCAACAAAATCAAGGGCAATTCGGGCGAGCCGCTGGGTCAGCCGCCATACGGATATATTCAGGACCCCGATGATCATAAGAGGTGGGTAATTGACGATGAAGCGGCGGCGGTCGTGCGAAGGATATACGCGATGACGCTTTCGGGCTTTGGGGCGGAACAGATAGCCGGAGCGCTTGAAAAGGATAAGATACTCACTCCAATGAACTATTGGCTGAGCAAAGGCAGAAAAAGAGCGGGCAGGATAAATACCGCCGAACCGTACAAGTGGAACAACTCGACCATAACAAAGATACTGCATACTCAGGAATACTGCGGCGATCTGATCAATTTTAAAACATACTCAAAATCCTATAAGAACAAGAAAAGGATAGAGAACGACAAAGAAAATTGGGTAATATTTAAAGATGTTCATGAGCCGATAATAGAGCGCTCGGTCTGGGAAAAGATACAGGCGAAGTGCGGCAAAACAAGAAAACGCAAAAAAGCCGACGGCGAGAAAAATATGTTTTCGGGATTGCTTGTATGCGCAGACTGCGGCAGCAATTTGTGGTATCATTTTAACCAGAAAAATCCGAGCATAGAATACTTTAACTGTTCCGGCTACAACAGAGGCTCGAGAAAAATTTGCTCGTCAACTCATTATATACGGGTCGATTTTCTCGAAAAGGCGGTGCTCGGAGAAATACGGAGGCTTACTAGGCTTGCCGTAAAGTATGAGGGCGAGTTTATGAAACTCGTAATGGGTCAGTCGATAAAAGACGCAGAACACAAAATCGAGGCAAAACAAAGCGAGCTTAAAGCCATGCTCGCCCGCGACAAAGAGCTTGACATATTATTCGAGCGAATATATGAGGACAACGTAATGGGCCGAATAACGGATGAGCGGTTCGGAAAGCTGTCGGTGAAATACGACGCCGAGCAGAAAGAGCTTTCAAAACGGATAGAGTCGCTCGAGTCCGAGATAGCCAAAAGCGAAAGCCGCAGCATTTCCACGGATGAGTTTATGTCGGTCGTAAGAAAATATACGCGGGCGAGAAAACTTACTCCGAGAATGTTAAATGAGCTGATAGAAAAAATCGAAGTATATCAAGCGGAAATAATCGACGGCAAAAAAGTCCAGCGGCTTAAAATACACTATAACTGCATAGGCTCGATAGAGATACCGAAGCTCAAAGCAATACCCGAAAACGAGGTAAAAATGAACACCCGAAAAGGAGTAGCCATTTACTTTTCGGAAAACAACAAAAAAACAGGATAAAAAAATGTTCTCACAGGCATAAGTCCTGTAAGAACATTCGTAAATGGTGGGCTCTGCGGAAAAAGATGTGTAGGTAGTAAACGACAGACATCGACATGGCGAAAATCATGGGTTTAAACTTAGGTTAATGTGCCAATAATCATATATTGGCTTTTGCCTCAAGGCAGGGTACGGCTCTGCTGAAGAGCAACCGGAGCGGTCTTGCGGATTTTGCACTGAAACGGGCGGCTTGCCGCTCGTTTTCCCGTTTCAGGGAAAAACATGCGCTAAACTTCGGGGTTCGGGGCAGAGCCCCGTTTACGCTGTTTTTTCCTCGTGCATTATCTCCAGCTGCCGGATCACTATGTCCCAATTCTTGTATCTCTGTGTCCATTTCTTTGTGATATTCCGCGAGGCAAGATACAGCATTTTCCTCAGTGAATCATCTGTCGGAAACACCGACTTGGTCTTTGTTACTTTCCTGAACTGTCGGTTTAAACCCTCGATGATATTTGTTGTATATATTATCTTGCGAATCTCCACAGGATATGCAAAAAATGTTGATAATATATCCCAATTGTCTTCCCATGACTTTACCGCCGACGGATATTTATCCTGCCATTTCTCTTTAAATTCTATCAGCTTATCCATTGCCGCTTCTTCATTTAAGGCTCCGTATACAAGCTTTAAATCTGCCGTAAATTCTTTGATATGCTTGTATGACACATATCTTGTTGATGAGCGTATCTGATGAATTATACATCTCTGTATGCCCGCAAAAGGATATACAGCGGTAATAGCCTCTCTGAATCCCGAAAGTCCGTCTACGCAGAACAGATCCACGTTTTTAACGCCTCTGCTCTTAAGTTCATTTAATACTCCGAGCCAAAACTTACTGCTTTCGTTTGCTCCTACCCATATACCGAGTATATCCTTGTATCCATCTGAGTTTACGCCTAATACCACATATGCCGCCTTGTTTATGATCTGATGATTTTCTCTCAGCTTGTAGTGTATGGCGTCCATAAAGATAAACGGATAATATTCTTCAAGAGGTCTGTTTTGCCACTCGTTTACCTGAGGCATTATCTTTTCGCTTATCTTTGACACAAGCTCCGATGATATATTTATATCATACAAATCTTTTATCTGCTCTTGTATATCCCGTGTAGACATACCGTGAGAATACAGAGATAATATTTTATCTTCCAAGCCGTCGGCGTTACGCTGATACTTATCAATGATCTTAGGCTCATACTCGCCGTTTCTGTCGCGTGGAACGGAAATCTCGACCTCTCCGAGCTGAGTTTTCATTCTGCGCTTGGTAGAGCCGTTTCTGTAGTTTTTCTTTTCGCTGCCCGGATCTGTGCGCTCATGTTTTTCATAGCCGAGCTGTTCGTCAAGCTCGCACTGAAGCACCTCGTTCAGAACATCAGCAAACATAGATTTAATGCTTTCCATGATGTCGGCAGTGTTTGTAAATTTCTCGCTTTTTACATATTCCTTGATAACTTCTTTTGGTATTTTCATGTCGAAAAACCTCCTTGATAAAAATTATTTTTACCATAATTTTCACCAAAGAGATCTTCTTTTATACCTTTTTACACATCTTTTTCCGCGGTGTCTGTATCCGCAAAAAGTTTGATGCCCATTTCATGAAAAACCTATGCACTAAACTTCGGAGTTCGGACTAGAAATTGTCTTGATTGTTTTAAACGTATACGTTGTAGCGAGACCAATTATTAATTGAGTATAATGAATAGTTTTTTCTTAAAATTTTTTTTGTAAATTCTTCAGCATCAACTTGTTCCCACATTTTTGATATTATATCCTCACCATACCCTAAATATCGATTTTCCATTATACGGTTCACTCTCTCTTTTACATTTGTCAGATGCGAAAATGAATTTTCTAAAACACCAGTACCAAAAATACTATTGAAAAATATTTCAAGCAACTCGTTCTTATCCTCAATTGTACTTTGATTTAAATGGTTTATGGTATTAATTAAATACTTATATATTTCTTTTCCACTATCTATATAAATTCCACCAATCGTTTCAACTCCTATTTCATCATCTAAGCCCTTGATCGTAAAATTACCCTTTGGTATATGTAAAGTTGTATGAGCGCCACCTTTGATTATCCTAAAATGATACCATTTTGTTTCGCCACTATAATTACTAAAATGTAGTTTAATAAGTCTTTGGGTATTATTAATTTCAATTTCAGTAATCTCTTTGTTCTGTAATGCATATCTATGTATTATATTATTCTCATTAAAGTTACAAATTAAATTTTTTGTATCTTTAATAAAATTATCAGTACATACCACATCTATTATTTTTTCTAATGTTGATTCATTTCGAATTTCACTCAGTAATTTTTCGGCTGCTTGAACCATTTTACACTCGATAATATTAATCTCAGATAATTTAAATATTTCTTCAGCCGAAACCGCAAATCTAGAATCATCTTTCTCTAATTCTATGCATTTTAATTTAGATAATCTCTCTTTTAATATGTCTTTATCAATAGGCTCGGCATTGTATCGATGTTTATCAAACAAAGGATTCATTAAATATAATCCCTCGTTCAATGCCCACGACAACGAGAATCCTCTTTCTTCCAATTGATTCATTTGATTTTGCAAATACTTTCTGTATATGTCATAAATATCTGATAAGACTGCTTTGTTAGGACCTAGTTCAATAGCAGATCTGGCAACATTCGTTTTATAGTTACTATTTTTTATGTTAGCTATTGATAGTAAAGGATTGTTTTTATATCCTGGGCTTGTAAATTCGACACGAATTCCTTCAATGCAAGTTCCGGTAGGAATTATGGCAATTTGGTGACCTGTTCTATTTGAAAAATTATTTAAGTTAAATAATTCCCAATCAGACATATATTTTGAGTGATATATAGCGTATGCAATTGTTACATTGCCTTGTGTTTCTTCAATTATATCAAATTTGATCCCATCCACTTCATATCCTATATCTGTAATATATTTATGTAAAATATCTTTTAATGAGTCAAATCCAATTCTTATTGGTTTACTATCATCCTCTTTTAAAGTTACTTTTACTCCAGGCAAAACAATCCATTTTTTCAAGCTTGATTCCAAATCAGTCATATCCACATCATTTCTAATATGCAAATTAATCTTTGTTCCGTGATTCTTTATTCTAGGATCGAGAGATTTTTTATCAACTTTTTGCACTAAATACTTTCCATTTACCTTTCGTATAGTTATTACAAGAGCATCACTTTGATTATTTGAACATGTAGTTATATCAATGTCATCGGCAACCATAAAGCATGTTAAAATACCAATTCCAAAATGGCTGATGGAATAAAATTGAGGAAATTTTTTTCTTATTTCGTCAGTTCTATACTTAGAAGCTCCAACCTTCAATAAAAAGTTCTCTACCTCATTAAGCGTCATACCAGTTCCATCATCAATAAAACATAATTCTCGTTTTTTGCTATTCCATTCAACTTGAACCGATCCATGAAATTTATCTAACTCAACATCATTATTTGAGCCAAGCTCAATATAGTTTTGTAGCTTGATTGCATCAATACCATTTTGAACGACCTCTCTAACTACAACAGAAGAATCATTGTAAAGTGTATGACCAACTAGTAATTGAAGAATATTATCTTGCTCAATTGTGAATTGTAACTTTTTAGTTTCAAAACCATCTGCAGTTATCTGTGTCTCATCAATATTGCACCATGGAAAATGGTATTCTGTTGCACCTTCATACTGTTGAGCTTTAGAAATAACATCACGACATTTTCTTATTTCTAATAAGGTGTATTGCAAATACGAGGAAAGCCCAAAATATCCTTCCGCTGTATCTGCACCATTAAAATATGCTGTAATCTCTATAGTATCTTTCTCTAAAGTATCGTCAATTTTACCTTCTTCATTACGTTTAGACATAGGTTTAACAGCTTTTACAGCGTTTTGCTTTTCCCATTCAATAACACTTATTGGATTAGTAGGATTAATCAATCTGCGGGAAATTGACGGAGTTCTTTCCCTAGTTATATGTAATAAATCAGCAATTCGTAGTATAATAGCAATATAATTTAGATTAACCCTTTCTTGATCACCATTTCCATAATGTACATTTGTTTTATACTTATTAAAATCATCAATATCGTTTCTATGGTGGCTCTCGCAAATCATTGCCAAATCAATTTTAAACTTATTATCTATATTATTTAATAAAGCGCCTATTTCTTTACATGCAGATGAAGCAACTCCAAACTCAATAGCATCTTTACCTTCAATCCAAGATTTTATTCGTTTAGCATGATTTTCTCTTACGAATTCTTGATATAAAAAATGATCATCACCAACTTCCTTTAAATATTCTAGATATTCTAGACTTTTTTCATCGTTTAGAATTCTTTTTTTATATTGCTCAAAAGATGAATTTGCACGTTTGTCATATTCATCTTTGGTAACAAGCATTCCTAAATCATGAAAATAAACGGCCAAAGTCAACATAAGACATTCTGCATATGTCATATGTTTTTTAGTACTTTCAGGAATCAACCATTCAATAATCTTTAACATTTCATTAACATGAGAAATGTCATGAAGAGAATATTGGTAGAATATACCCTCTGTGCCAACAAACGAAAGCATTTCGTTCACACATTTTTTTATATGATTCAGTTTAATTCCACTACATATTTGCAATTCTTCCGCTTTTTCTGCCTGCATTTCAATATATGTTTCAAAAGGTGTTTCTTTATTCGCCATAGTACCTCTCCTAAATTTTTATATTTTTTATAATTTTTGTATCTTAACAAAGATCTCGATTCCGCATCTATAGGCGGATGGTTCTACTCAACTATTTTAGTATGGGATGACACAATCCCATACTGAAAATGATGAATGCCGAGCCATTGGTTCTTATATTTTATTATATATTAAATTAAAATGTATTGCAACAATTTTCTACAATTTTTTATATATTTTTAAAAAGTTTAAATTAAAATAGAATTATATAAGAAATGCAAACATTCTTGATAATTCATAAACGTTATATTTGTAAAAAATGCTGTGAAAAAACTAGGTAAAGAATAATTCTAAATTTAATAAAAAATGTACATTTTCGATTTTAAATATTTTATTATTTTACATTATAAATAATGAGACTGTGCGTATATGTAACGAAAAACTCTTTAATAATTCAATTCTTAAATGTAATAAAGTTCAAAAATCGAAAACAAGTAATTTATGAGTTCCAATTTTTCCTTTTTCATAAATATACAATAATATAATATTATTACAAAATTATAATTTGTTACAGTTTAATTAACACACTAGGGATTTCTATGATATATTAATCAAAGCAAACAAAAATCCGAAGCCTTCGCCGATCGGGTGAGGGTTCGGATTTTCGTTATTTGGTGCGGATAAGAGGACTTGAACCTCCATGAGATTGCTCTCACATGGACCTGAACCATGCGCGTCTGCCAATTCCGCCATATCCGCTCGTCTTTCACAAAACGACTTTATTATTCTACAACAATTATCCTATGTTGTCAAGAGTTTTTTTCTGATTTTTTCTAAAATTTTTTACGTGGCGCGCGGGTAGGTGTGCAATTTTTTGCCGCCGATTTCGGGTATAATATTGTCATGATCTTTAAAAAACGCCGAAAATACGGGGATTTGTCGAAAATTTTTTCAAAAAAACTATTGACAAATATGGTTTTCCGTGTTATAATGTTACAAAATTGTTACAGCAATGTTTCGAAAAGATTGCTATAGCATAACGGAAGATTTAATATTTTAAGGTTTCAGGTATTTCAGGCAAGTAAGGAGTGTTAGAATGAGAGCTGTTGTTTCGGATTTATTCCGCAGGCGCGGGTTTGACGGAAACGCCGCCGAGGATATCCGTCGCGAGTCGGATGCGCTGAGAACCGGCACGCTTAGCCGTATCGCCGAGATGAAGCGCGAGATATCTCTGCTCATCAGCGAGTATGACGAGAGAGCGGAGGAAGAGCAAGAGACGGCTGTCCGCCCGAACGAGGCGAAGGTGACGGGGGAGGAATTTGAGCCCTTGTCCAACAGCGTGCGGATCATTAAGCTGAAGAACAACTGACACAAAACCCGATATGCCAAAAACGCTCCGTTTTCGCGGAGCGTTTTGAATATGCAAAAAACCCGCGTTTTGATCCGCGGGCTTTATTAAACTAAACTATTTTGCTGTCTTTTTTGCCGCGGCTGTCTTTTTGGCGGCGGGCTTTTTCTCCGCGCTCTTTTTGAGAGCGGGCTCAGCCTTCTTAGCCTCAGCCTTCTTTGTTTCCGCTTTCTTGGGTTCGGCCTTCTTTGCTGGAGCCTTTTTTGCGGGAGCTTTCTTCGCCGCGGGCTTCTTGGCGGGAGCCTTTTTAGCGCAGCCCGCAAGCGCCAGGAACGCGTCGGGATTGCCCGAAACAACGATGTCGCCTCTCGCGATCGCGTTTGCCGCGCTGAGCTTTCCGGTCAGCACCTTGCTCAGGTCGCCGTAAACCAGTTCAACAGCCGCGTCGCAGTCATAATAATCATAACCCTGAACGTCAAGCTCGCCCGTTTTGGTCGAGATGTACATAATACCTTTGCAGTCGCTGTTGGTGAACTGGATCTGCACCGCGACGTTTCCGATCTTCTCCGCGCTGGCATTCTCCATAATCGCCTGAACTCTGCCGACTGCCTGTTCGAAAGTCATTTAAAATCACCTTTCTTTTTACAAGATTTGTTTAATTTTTAAATAAATTATAACCTAACGAAAGATGTATGTCAATATTTTTTACTAATTTTTTTGCAACTTGTACTAATTTATTAGCGTTTTTTTAAAATTTGTGCCTAATTTACACTATCAGCAACACTGCGTTTGCCAATAATTTTGTTATGAGGCAGAGCGAGATGCCGATCACGCATGGAGTTAAAAACGAGAGGGCCAGCGTTTTTAAACTTTTTGTTTCTTTATAGATCGTGATAAGCGTTGTGGCGCAGGGCCAGTGGAACAGCGTCAGGAGCATCATATTGACCGCGGTGAGCAGAGTCCATCCGTTTTGCGAAAGGAGCGCCGACAGGTTTGAAAGACTGCCCGCGTCGGTCATTGCGCCGGCGGCGGTGTAGCCCATGATAAGGATGGGCATGGTTATCTCGTTTGCGGGCAGCGAAAGGATGAACGCCAGCAGTATGAACCCGTCAACGCCTATCAGCCGTCCGGCGGGATCGAGCAGCATTGAAAGCCGCGTCAGCGCGGGAACGCCGCCAACGGTTGTGTTCGCGAGGAGCCAGATAACCGCTCCGGTGGGGGCCGATACCAGAATGGCGCGCCACACGATCTTGATAGTTCTTGTGATGAGCGAGACCGCCAGCGTTTTGAGTATCTCGGGGCGGCGGTATTCTGGCAGTTCCATGGCGAATACCGCCTCGCCTCCGCGAAACAGGGTTTTTGAAAAAAACAGCGACGCGCCCCAGCTCACGGCAAATGCTAGGCAGATCAGAATCAGAACGCACAGCATGGGCATAAGTCCAGCGAGATGATCGGGAACCATACTTCCGATAAAGATCGCGGACAGCGAGATCAGTATGGCGAATCTGCCGTTGCAGGGGATCAGGCTGTTGGTTATAACGGCTATTGTTCGCTGCTTTTCGTCTGGCATAATACGGCAGCCGCAGACGCCGACCGCGTTGCAGCCCAGCCCCATGCACTGGGTCAGGCACTGCTTTCCGCTCATACCGCAGCGGGCGTAGCATCTGTCCAGATTAAAGGCGATCCTCGGCAGGAATCCCGCGTCCTCCAAAAGAGTGAACAGCGGAAAGAATATCGCCATCGGCGGCAGCATGACCGCCACTATCCAGGTGACCGTGCCGTATATCCCGTCGATCAATATGCCTTTGACGGGAGACGGGACACAGGCGGCGAGATACGGCTTTATATACCCGAAAAGCCTTGACAGCAGCTCGGACGGATAGTTGGCTCCCTCGATCGTCAGCCAGAGTATCCCCGCGAAAAACAGCAGCATGATAGGGATACCGAAGGCTCGCGAGGTCAGCACGCGGTCGGCGAGTCCGCAGGCGGTGTTCGACGCCGGAGCATCTGAGCATTCGGCGCAGATCTCGCCGGCTCTTTTCAACTGCGCTTCGGGGGCGGAGCGCGATCTTCGAGGCGCGGTCCCCTTCGAGAGCGAGTCATAATTTTTGTCGATAAGTTCCTTGAGGCGGTTTATGTCTCCGCGTTTTTTCGCTGTGATCCCAACGGCGGGTATGCCGAGAACATCGGAGAGCTTTTCGAAATTGATTTTTATACCGCGTCTTTCGGCTATGTCGCAGAAGTTCACGCAAAGCACCGCTCCGCCGTTTCGGTTTTCCAAAAACTCAAGCACAAGCGCAACGCCTCGTTTTAAGGCTGACGCGTCCGCCAGTATTAGCGTAACCGCGTTTTGTCCGCCGTCCGCGATCGAGTCCGCGGTCACGCTTTCCTCCGAGAAGCCGCTGTTTACCGAGTGGGTTCCGGGCAGATCGGTCAGCTCGTATTCGCGATCGTTGTATGTATATTTTCCGCGCGCCGCGTCGACAGTCTTGCCCGACCAGTTGCCGGTGTGCTGCCTGAGCCCCGTCATGGCGTTGAACACGGTGCTTTTTCCCACATTGGGGTTGCCCAAAAGATAAAGCCGTCTTGTCTCGGCTGCGCGTTTTTGTTTGAATGACGTCAGTTTCATATATTACAGCGCTCCTTTTGCTCGGCGATGATCTTCACCAATATATTTTTTGCCTCGCTGTTTCTCAGCGCGACCAGGGAGCAGCCGCCCAAAAGATAGGCCGTCGGGTCGCCCGCGGGCGATGAGAAACCGTTTTGGACAGTCTCGCCCGGAACAAATCCCATCTCGGCGAGACGGCCGCCTCCCGGTTCGGCTTTTATTTCGGCGATCACCGCTGCGCTCCCGCGATCCAGCTCATTTAGCGGAAATACGCCGTTTTTTTCGCTTAAAAACATAAAATCCCTCGTTTCTATAACCATACTATGCCGTCGGAAATCAATTTGTCACATAATTATTCATAAAAGGGCTTGAAATCATTTCAAAAGTTTGGTAAAATATTATCATTGCGGAGTGTGCCCGGACATGCTCCGGATGAGGGTGATCAATTTGGAGATAAATATCGCTAACAATATCAAGACCGTGGAGCTGCTCAAAGTGGAGCTGCTGCAAAAGGTCACCGACCTGTTCGGAGATATCAGCGCGGAGACCGACAGTGAGACCGTTTTAAGGCTCACGGATGACGCCGCGGCGCTTATCAACATCGCTTTTGTGATGGCGGCGAGGCTCGGGATAGATTACGAGAGCATAGGCGGAGCCATGGGTCGGAAGCTGAAGGAGGAGATCGACAGAGGCCACTTTATCGAGCGGCGTTACGGTGATCTTTCGGCGCTGCTTAGGTTTATCGGCTCTTTCGGGGCTTGACACGAAAAGAAGGTTATATATTATGAAGAAATTTTCCGCCGCGCCGATTTGCGAGGGCGCGATTGCGGCGGCGCTTACGGTTATTTTGACGCTCGCGGGCATGTATGTCCCCGCGCTCGGGATATTCGCCATGCTGCTTTCGGGGATCCCGCTCATGTGGCTTATAATACGCAGGGGCGCGTATGTTTCCGCCGCGGCGCTCATTGCCGCGCTGGCGCTCATATTCGCGCTGACCGGAGATTTGATCTCCGGTCCCGTCGGCAGCGCGTTGTCTCTGCTGCCGTATATGACGGCGGGGTTCTGCATCAGAAAACGGTATAAGTATTACTCGACGCTGGCCGCGGTGACGATCGCCAACTTGTTCGGTTATTTGATAATGATAATGATCTTAAACGCGGCGAGCGGGAACAACTATGTGACCGAGATGATCGACGGCTATTTCAGCACCGTGAAAGACATGATGGGAACATACCTGAGCGGAGCCGGAGCGGGCGCGATGGGCGAGACTCTCGCCGCGTCAATGGAAGCGGCGAAAACGGCGATCCTGAGCTATTTCCCGTCGATTCTGATCATCGCGGCTCTGATCTCGGGATATGTTATGCTCTCACTGGGAATATTTTTTGCCAAGAGGCTTCGGGTCTCGGGATACGCCTATGTTCCGTTCAGCATGATACGGCTGCCCAAAAGCATGCTTATCATTGCGATATTGCTGATGCTGCTGTCGTTTTTTACGACCGACACGAGCGTGTATACTCTGGCCCTTAAAAATATAGTCGCCGTGATATCGTTCGTGCTGGCGGTCGGCGGACTGTCGGTGGTCGACTATAAACTGAGCAAAAAAATCAATTCGGGATACAAGCGTTTTTTGATATATCTGCTTGTGTTCGTTTTGGGATACATATTTATATCGCTTATATTCTACGCGCTGATGCTGGTGGGAATGCTTGACTCCAACCTGAATCTGCGCGCTTCAAGGAGAGCCGGTGATGACGGTGAAAAATAACCGCGTCAAAAAATTCACTCTGTCCGATGTTCGGACAGGCTTTATTTGCAGTTCGGTGTGCGGCATAACGGTCATGCTTTTCGGCGCGGCGCTGATAATCCGCGGCGGAGCGTTCGGCATGCAGCTCCCGGGCTTTTTTGGGGTCGCGCTTGGCGCCGCCGTGCTGCTTTACTCGATCTTTACCATGCACATCAGGAAAAAGCGGGTCTACAAATATATGCACGAGTACTCGTTCTGCGTTGACGCGGTGACCCGAACCGCGATCGAGAACTTTGTTCATCCGGTGGCGGTGATAAATGACGAGGGCGAGATAATTTGGAGCAACGACAGATTTTTGAGAATGATAGACCGAGACTCGCACTACGGCGAGTATATCCAGGATGTGTTCGCCGGTCTGCCGATCGACAAATATATCGAGAGCAGCACCGAGGTGGTCGACGATTTCGAGTTCGGCGGACGCAGCTACGTTATCCGCGGGTGCTCTATAGAAAGCGCCGACGAGGGAATAAGCCTCGCGGGACTGTATTTTGTGGACGTCACCGAGATAAACGAGCTGAGACAGCTGGCGGAGGACAACCGCGCCGTTCAGTGTCTGGCCGTTATAGACAACTACGACGAGGTAATAAAGGAGACGCCAAACTCCAACCACGGCGCACTGATGGGCGAGATCGAGCGCAGGATAAACGCTTGGGTCGCGTCGGGAAACGGCGTTGTGCGCAGGTTCGAGCGCGAAAGGTTTATCATTTTTTTCAGGAGCCGCGAGTACTCGGAGATAATCGAAAAAGGAAAATACGGTATTTTGGCCGATATAAGGAGCATTAACCTTGAAAACAAGATCCCGGTGACATTGAGCATAGGCACCGGCATAGGCGGCGAGACCTTTGAGGAAAACAATGACATGTCGGTTCTGGCGCTTGATATGGCGCTGGGCCGCGGAGGCGATCAGGTGGTCGTCAAGTCGCCGTCCGCCTATAAATTCTACGGTGCTAAGAGCCGCGAGGTGGAAAAAAGCACCAAGGTCAAGGCCAGGGTCGTGGCGCACGCCATGCGAAAACTGATAGACGAATCATCGAAGGTCATAATCATGGGCCACAAAAACAGCGATATGGACTCGATGGGAGCCGCGATAGGCTTATGCCGCGCGATACGCACCCGCGGCGGCGACGCGTATATTGCGGTCAAGAGGAATTCCACCAACGCCGCGGCGCTGCTTGACGGGTTTGAGGACAATCCGGAATACGACGGGCGCATCATAGGCGGCGATAAGGCTATGAATATTCTGGACAAAAACACGCTTTTGATAGTTGTCGACACCCACAGGCACAGTATGGTGGAGTTTGTCGACCTGCTGGACGCGGCCAAGTCCGTGGTCCTGATAGACCATCACAGGCGCTCGGAGGATTTTATCGACAAGGCGGTGCTCACATACCACGAGCCGTATGCCTCGTCAGCCTGCGAGATGGTGACCGAGATACTTCAGTATATACAGGACAACCCGAAGATCGACGTCAGCGAGGCGGAGGCTCTTTATGCGGGCATATTCCTCGACACAAAGGGTTTCACGTTCAAAACGGGCGTGCGCACCTTCGAAGCAGCGGCGTATCTCAGGCGGCTGGGCGTCAATCCGGTCAGCGTGCAGAGGCTGTTTAAGAGCGACATAAACGAGTCGGTCATGCTGTCAAAAATTATCGGCAGCGTCAGGGTCTACCGCGATGGTATAGCGATCGCCTCAAGCGGCGTAAACGGCAAGGAGCAGCAGGTCATCGCCGCAAAGGCGGCTGATGAGCTGCTCAACATAGCGGGGATAGAGGCGTCGTTCGTGCTTGCGCGAATAGGCCACAAGATTTCGATCAGCGCCCGTTCGACCGAAACGATAAACGTGCAGCTCATCATGGAGCGTTTGGGCGGCGGCGGACATATAACGATCGCGGGAGCGCAGATCCCGTCAACCGACATCGAGCACGCGGAGGAAATGCTCAAAGCCGCCATAGACGATGTCATGGACGAATAAATACGGCACGGACCCACTGCACGGGTCGGTGATATAATTATGATTTAATAAATTTTAAAGGAGTATATTATCATGAAAGTAATTTTGACACAGGACGTTAAGTCACAGGGCAAGAAGGGCGACCTTATAAAGGTCAGCGACGGATACGCCAACAACTATCTGTTAAAGCGCGGCCTCGCCAAGGTAGCCACCAAGCAGGCGCTGAACGAGCTTGAGGGCAAGCGCGGCGCCGAGGAGTACCGCCGCAATCAGGAGGAAGTCAAGGCCAACAACATCGCGGAGCGCATGAAGGATATGACTGTTAAGCTCACTGCAAAAGCGGGCGCGAACGGCAAGCTGTTCGGCTCCGTCACCTCAAAGGATGTGGCCGAGGCTCTCAAGCAGCAGTACAATATCACTGTTGACAAAAGAAAGATCAACCTGCCCGACGGAATAAAGACATGCGGCGTGACCGATGTAAAGGTTTCGCTGTACACGGGAATTTCAGGCACCTTTAAGGTTGAAGTGACGCCTCAGTAATTACCGGGCAAAGGAAAGCATACGAAAGAAAACGCGTTTGGGCGGCCGCGCCGCCGCGCGTGAGAAATTTTTATCGGAGTGGAATTCAGTATGGAATACGAAAATGAGAATTTCGGGCCCGAGCTTGCCGATGAGGTCAATCTCAGGGTAATGCCGTTCAGCGACGAGGCGGAGCAGGCGGTCTTGGGCGCGATAATGTGCGACCGCAATCTGATCCCGGAGGTCATGGGGATCGCGTCGTCCGACGATTTTTATATCGACCGACATCGCCGTCTTTATGACGCGCTGCTCGATATGTTCAACCTGGGCAAGGGGATCGACTTTGTCACGATAAAGGACGAGCTTGGCAAAAAAGGAATACTTGACCAAATCGGAGGAATGCAGTTTATCGTGCACCTCCTTGATTTGGTGCCCTCGACCGACCCCTCGAGCGTGCGGCACTACGCCGGGATCGTCAGCGAGAAGGCGAGCATTCGCAGGCTGATAGATCTGTGCGAAAAAACCGCGTCAAGATGCTATTCGGGAGAGGGTGATTTTGACGATATGCTGGCGGTGGCCGAGCAGGGCATAATCGACATAACCCATGACAAGAACAACAGCGGCCTTTCGCATATTTCCACTTACTTAAACGACAGCATTGACAAAATCGAGCAGCTTGCCGACGCGAACGAGGAGATCACGGGACTCACGACAGGCTTTGCCGATCTCGACCGCAGGACAGCGGGTCTGCATCCCGCCGAGCTTGTCCTGATAGCGGGACGTCCCGGAATGGGCAAATCGGCTCTCGGCCTCAACATAGCCCAGAACGCCGCGATAAAAGGCGGCGCCACCGTGGCGATATTCAGCCTTGAGATGCCCGGTATACAGATCGCCAACCGCATGCTGGCGGGCGAGGCGAAGGTCAGCTCCGAGCGCATCAAGCGCGGCGACATAAAAGACGATGACTGGCCGCGTCTGGGCGAGGCGCTTTCGGCGCTGGTCGGCACAAATATTTATATAGACGACAACTCGGCCATAACGGCGGCCGAGATCGCGGCCAAGTGCCGCAAGCTGAAAATGGAAAAGGGTCTTGATCTGGTGGTTATCGACTATCTGCAGCTTATGACCTCCGGCCTCAGAAACGCCAGCCGTCAGCAGGAGGTCTCGGATATCTCGAGAACGCTAAAGGTCATGGCGAATGACCTTGAGATACCGGTTATCGCACTGTCTCAGCTCAACAGAGCTGTTGAGAAAAGAGACAGCAAAGAGCCCGTTTTGAGCGATCTGCGCGAGTCGGGCTCGATCGAGCAGGACGCCGATATCGTTATTTTCCTCTACAGAGAGGGATATTATAAAGAGGACTGCGAGGAGCCGAACAAGACAAAAATTAAATTTGAGAAGCACAGAAACGGCGAGGTGGGTTACGAGTACCTTTCATGGCTGGGAGAATACGTGAAATTTACGAACTGGAGCGGTAGGCGTGATTGACGAAAAAAACACAGATATTATAAATATCGTGCTCGGCAAGGTGTCGGCGGCGATGGATAAGTATTCCATGGTCCCGCGCGGAGCCGAGATTTCGGTCGCCCTTTCGGGCGGCGCCGATTCGGTATGCCTGCTGGACGCTTTGCTCAGACTTTCAAAGTCAAAAAAGTTCACGGTCTGTGCCGCGCATCTGAACCATATGATAAGGGGAGAAGAGGCGGAGCGCGATTTGAAATTCTGCCGGAAGCTGTGCGAAAGCCTGGGCGTCACTCTCTATACCGAAAAATGCGACGTGCCGGAGCTTGCGAAAAACAACGGCCTCACCGAGGAGGAGGCGGGCAGACGCGCCAGATATGACTTTTTCGCCCGAGTGATGAGCGAGCATAACATAAAAGCGGTCGCCACCGCACACAACAAAAACGACCGCGCCGAGACGGTGCTGATGAGGATAATTCGCGGCACGGGGCTTTCGGGTCTGCGCGGCGTGAGGTACAAGCGGGACGACGGTGTGATCCGTCCGCTGCTTGATGTGACCCGCGCCGAGATAGAGAAATACTGCGAGGCGGCGGGGCTTGAGTATATAACCGACAGCACCAACGCGGACGCGCGCTACACACGAAACAACATCAGACTGAACCTTCTGCCGACCATCGAAAAAGAATTTAACCCGAGCGTGGTAAGCTCCCTGTGCAATCTGGCCGACTCGGCGGAGGAGGACGCGGATTTTATGGACGGCTATGCCGAGAGACTTTATGCCCGCCTGAGACCGCCGCTTAAAAACAGCGGAATAAAGGCGCTGCATATCGATAGCCTCAGGACGGTGGCGCAAAAGAGCATAGTCTCGCGGCTTATCATGCTGTGCGCCAAGGACGCTATGGGCGATGATTACAAGCCCGAGCGAAAGCATATCGAGGCAGTGCATAAAATTATCGACGGCGAAAGCTCGGGTGCAGAGCTTCCCGGCGGGCTTCGGGTCAGCGAGAGATACGGTTGGCTGGAGTTTTGGGCGGCGGATAAAACCGAAGGCGGCTCGGAATCATTAAATTCTTGTAACAATATTGAATTTTGTGTTGAAGTCGGAGCCGATAAGCTGTATAATATAGAAAAAACAGGAGCCGAGATCTCTATAACGCTGATAGGCAAAGAGGCTTTCGTCGAGACGAAAGGCGACACGCTGCTTGACGCCGACAAGCTGGGGCTTGACGACGAGAGCATAAAGACCGCTCGCTTCAAGCTGCGCAGCAGGATCGCGGGCGACAGGATCGCGGTCTACAAAAACGGAAAGACCAAAAAGCTCAAAAGCCTGTTTATCGACCGCAAGATACGCCGAGAGAACAGAGCGGCGGTCCCGGTGCTGTGCTTCGGCGACGAGAACATAGCGGTTTTGGGCGTACGCGTGAGCGAGATATACAAGCCCGACAAGCACACCAAGAATTATCTTGTTGTACACTATGAGGAATAAATATGTGTAAGATCAAAAAAATTATGTTCGGCGAGGACGAGCTCAAACGGATAGTTTCGGACGTGGCGGACAAAATAAACAGTGACATAAAGCGGGAGGAGATCGACAAGCTGACGCTGCTGTGCGTGCTTAAGGGCGCCGCGGTTTTCACTTCCGATTTGGCGCGTAAGCTGGACGTTCCCGATCTCAGGATCGAGTATATACGCGCCTCGAGCTACGGCATGGGCGGAGTGAGCAGCGGCGATGTGGATATAAGAGGCCTCACCTCGGAAATCGAGAACAGCGACGTGCTGGTGGTCGAGGATATTATCGACACGGGCAGGACGCTGTCGAGAATGAGGGAATATCTCAAAGAGAAAAACCCGAAAAGCCTCAGGTTCTGCGGACTGTTCGACAAACCCGACAGACGCGCGGCGGATTTCGAGGCGGATTACATAGGCGTCAGGATACCCGATGAGTTCATAGTGGGCTACGGCCTGGACTACGCGGAAAAATTTCGCCACCTGCCTTATGTGGCGGTGATCGAGCCGAGCGACGATGATTAAAACAGATAAATAATTTAATTTTTATATAAACGGAGGAATTGATATGAGATGTTTCAGAGAATACGCCGATGACGCGGCAAGGTTCGCCTCGCCGTATATCAAGAGAACGGGCGAGTTTTTCTCGGACGCCGGAGACAGCGTCAAGGACTGGTACGGCGCCAAAAAGAAGGAATACATGCGCCGCAAAAACCCGACGTTTTGGGATAAGCTGTGCGCGGCTGTCGGCGGCAGCATAAAGCTCATTATGATAATAGCGGGCATTATAGGCGCTATCGCGGGCGGCATTGTGGCGGCCAGAATGATAATCAAAAAGCTGTACTGCTCAAACCACAAGATCGTTTCCTATGACGGTTCGGCCGCCGAGGAGCAGGCGAAAGATGAAGAACCCGAGGACAACGCGACCGAAGACGCCGCTCCCGATATCGAGGAACCGGAGGCCGAGGATGCGGAAGAGGATGCGGCCGAAGAGCCTTCGGACGAGATCAAAAAAGAAAAAGGATATATAGTATTATAGTATTGCGAGGTAAATAAATGGACATTCAAACAAAATTTTCCGATAAAGTTAAACATTTGGAGGCTTCGGCCATCCGTGAAATATTCAAGCTTCTCGACAAGCCCGGCATAATCTCGTTTGCGGGAGGCGCGCCCGACCCCGAGCTGTTCCCCTGCGAGCAGCTGGCGAAAGCGGCGAGTGATGTGCTTATAAATCAAGGCAAGGTGGCGCTTCAGTACGGCGTGACCGAGGGCTACACTCCCCTCCGCGACTGGGTAAAGAAACGTCTTGTCTCTCAGGGCATAATCAAAGAGGACGATTATAACGAGACGATAATCGTCAGCGGCGGCCAGCAGGGAATAGACCTCGCGGCAAAGTCGCTTCTAAACCCCGGAGACGGCGTCGTGTGCGAGCTGCCGAGCTTTATCGGCGGTCTCAACAGCTTTCGCTCTTATAACGCGGAGCTGTACGGCGTGACCGTCAAGAGTGACGGCATCGACATGGATGAGCTTGAGGAGCTTTGCAAGGCTCACCCGAATATCAAAGTGATATACACGATCGCTACGTTCCAGAACCCGTCGGGCATTACGATGTCGCTCGAGAACCGCAAAAAGCTTTTGGGGCTGGCGGAGAAATACGATTTTATTATATTTGAGGACAACCCCTACGGCGAGCTGAGATTCGACGGTGAGGACGTCAGGACTATGAAGTCGATGGACACAAACGGCAGAGTCGTGTATCTGGGCTCGTTCTCAAAGATACTGTCACCGGGTCTCAGGCTTGGATTCGTGTCCTGCCACAGGGATCTGATGGAGCGCATGATAATATGCAAGCAGGTTCAGGACGTGCACACCAACGTGTTCTCGCAGATGACGGCCTATGAGTACATAAAGAACAACTCTATCGACGATCACATTGCCCGTCTGCGCATGGTATACGGCGAGAAGTGCCGCTTCATGTGCGAGTGCATGGACAAGTACTTCCCGGCCTCGGTGACCCACACCACGCCTCAGGGCGGAATTTTCCTGTTCTGTGAGATGCCCGAGGGCTATGACACAAAAGAGATAATGGCGAAGGCGGTCGAGCGCGGCGTGGCGTTCGTGCCCGGCTCAACCACGATGATAGACGACACGGCTACATACAACACGTTCAGAATGAACTACTCCACCGCGTCGTTTGAGCAGATAGAAAAGGGAATAAAAATTTTGGGCGACCTGCTGAAAGAGGAGGTAGGCGAGTGATGAGCGACACCAAAAAGCGTATACTGAGCGGCATACAGCCCTCGGGCGCGCTGACTCTGGGCAACTACCTGGGCGCGCTGCGCAACTGGGTAGAGCTGTCACGCGGAGACGAGTACGAGGCGTTCTTCATGCTGGCCGACATGCACACCATCACCGTGCGCCAGACCCCGAAGGACTTCCGCAAGAACGCCATGGACCTGCTGGCTCTGTTTATGGCCTGCGGCCTCGACCCCGAAAGGAGCCCGATATTTTTCCAGTCACATGTGCCGGCTCATTCGATGCTGGCGTGGGTGCTTATCTGCAATACCTACATGGGAGAGCTGTCTCGCATGACCCAGTACAAGGACAAGGCGAAAAAGCACGCCTCGAATCTCAACGCGGGTCTGTTCACATACCCGTCGCTGATGGCGGCGGATATCCTGCTGTATCAGGCCGATCTGGTGCCGGTCGGCAATGACCAGAACCAGCACCTGGAGCTGACGCGCGACCTGGCGAACCGTTTCAACAACGCCTACAGCGAGACCTTCAAGATACCCGCGGCGTATAACCCCAAGGTGGGCGCCAGGATCATGAGCCTTCAGGATCCGACCCAAAAGATGTCCAAATCCGACACCAACGAGAACGGATATATTCTGTTGCTCGACCCGCTTGACCGCGCGGCGAACAAGATAAAGCGCGCCGTCACCGACTCGGGCAGCGAGGTAAAACGCGGCGATGGCAAAGAGGGCATCGTGAATCTGATGTCTATCTACGGCGCGTGCACAGGCAAGTCGTTTGACGAGATAGAGGCGGAGTTTGAGGGCAGAGGCTACGGCGACTTCAAAAAGTCGGTGGCTGAGGCGGTCGTTGAGACGCTGCGCCCGATACAGGAAAAATACGCCGATCTGATGAAGAACAAGGATTATTTAAAGCAGGTATATAAGAGCGGCGCGGAGCGCGCGTCGCGCGTGGCGAACAGGACCCTCGCCAAAGTCTACCGCAAAGTAGGCTTTATCGAGCCGTAAAACCCCTATCAGGCGCGTTCCCACCTCCGTCAGGCTACGCCTGACACCTCCTCCCGGGAGGAGGCAAAAAACAGGCGCCCCCTCGGGGGAGCTGTCGGCGGAGCCGACTGAGGGGGGATACTAATCGCTATTCACTAATCACTAATAACTACGTTAGGAGCAAAGTCCAATGATTTTCAGTAATGATATTTTTGTGCTGCTGGCGCTTGTCGTGGCGTTTCTGATTTCGTTTTCGGCGACGCCGATGGTCATATCGCTGGCTCACAAGGTAGGCGCGATAGATGTGCCCAAGGACAAGAGGCGCGTACATAAAAAGCCCACTCCGCTGATGGGAGGGCTTGCCATATTCTACGGCTTTGTCGTCAGCGTGATCTGTTTCGCCACGATCGACAAAGAGGTCATGGGGATATTAGTCGGCTGCGTTATCGTCGTCACCACGGGAATCATTGACGACATAACCGATATGAAGGCGATCGTCAAGCTGCTGTGCCAGATACTGGCGGCGGCTGTTGTGGTATACAGCGGAGTGCGCATCGAGCATTTTGCCAATCCTTTCACACAATGGTTCGGCGCGCCCTATATCGTGATGGATTACTGGGTCTCCTGCGCCGTCACCATATTCTGGATCGTGGGAATATGCAACGCGGTCAATCTTATCGACGGTTTGGACGGCCTCGCTGTGGGAGTCTCGTCGATCGCGTCGATCGCGCTGCTTACGCTGACGCTTATCAGCGAGAACTTGAATGTCGCCATCATCACCGCCGCTGTGGCGGGAGCGGGATTCGGTTTCCTGCCTTATAACTTCAACCCGGCAAAGATATTCATGGGCGACACAGGAGCGCTGTTCCTGGGCTTCATACTGGCGTGTATCTCTGTTCAGGGCATGCTCAAGATGTCCGCGGTCATCACGTTCGCGGCGCCCATATTGATCCTTGGCCTGCCGATATTCGACACGGTGTTCGCCATACTGCGCCGTCTGCTAACAGGCAAATCGCCGATGCAGCCTGACCGCGGCCATCTTCACCATCGGCTGCTCGACATGGGCTTTTCCCAGAGGCGCGTTGTGGCGATCCTATACACGCTGACCGCGGTGCTGTGCATGACGGCTGTGGTTATCTCGATCAAAGGCTACACCAGAGGACTTATACTGATATGCTCGGTCTTGCTTATAATATTGGTTTCGATAAAGGTTATGGGCGAGCTTCGCGACCCGGGCGAATATGTGAACTATAACGCTGACGAACAGCTTACGGAGGATGATCATGAGCAAAAGAATTAAAGTTATGACGATCTTCGGCACAAGGCCCGAGGCAATAAAAATGGCTCCCCTTGTCAAGGAGCTTGAGAAAAACGATGATAAAATAGAGTCGATAGTGTGCGTCACCGCCCAGCACCGCGAAATGCTGGATCAGGTGCTTGACATTTTTAAAATAAAGCCCGACTATGATTTAAACATAATGCACGACCGCCAGACCCTTGTGGGGATCGCGACCCGCGCCCTCGAGGGGCTTGACGAGGTCATGAAAGAGGTAAAGCCCGACATTGTGCTTGTCCACGGCGACACCTCGACGACCTTCGCAGGAAGTCTGGCCGCGTACTATAATCAGATCGCGGTAGGTCATGTGGAGGCGGGGCTCAGGACCTACGACAAATATTTCCCGTTCCCCGAGGAAATAAACCGCAGGATAACGGGTGTTATCGCGGATATGCACTTCGCGCCGACCGAGCGCAACCGCCGCAATCTGCTGAGCGAGAACACGAACCCCGATAATATCTACGTCACGGGCAACACGGTTATCGACGCGCTCAAGACCACGGTCAGAGACGATTATATTTTTTCGGACGAGGGATTAAAGTCCGTTGACTGGGACGGCAAGCGTGTTATCGTTATGACAGCCCACAGACGCGAGAACCTGGGCGAGCCGCTCAGGAACATTTGCCGCGCGGTGCTCAGGATTGTCAACGAGTTTGAGGACGTGCAGGTGGTTTATCCCGTGCATCTTAATCCCGCCGTGCGCGAGACGGTGTTTGAGATTCTGGGCGGCCACGACAGGATAAGCCTGATAGACCCGGTGAGCGCCGACGAGCTGCACAATTCCATAAGGCGCGGTTATCTGGTGCTGACCGACTCGGGCGGCCTTCAGGAAGAGGCTCCGTCTCTCGGCAAACCCGTGCTGGTTCTGCGTAACGAGACTGAGCGCCCCGAGGCTGTTGAGGCCGGAACGGTCAAGATCGCCGGAGTTAATGAGGACAATATCTACGCCATGACAAAGGAGCTGCTGACCGACAGCGGTGAGTACGCTAAGATGGCCAGAGCCGTCAACCCGTACGGCGACGGCCATGCCTCCGAGCGCATAGTCAGGGCGATAATCGACAAATTCGCATAAAGCAAAGACCCGCCGCGCGGGTCTTTTATTTTATCAAAAAAAGGTTTATCCGAGCTTGACTTGCGCAGATTTTTATTATAGAATAATATTTAGTCATTATATATAATATATTTTATATAATTTTATAGAAAGAGGGCTTGACTTGTAATGTCGGGTTATAAGGAGGATCTGCGGGAGCTTGACGCGACCGCCAACGAGTTTACATTGAAATGCCTGCGCCTAACCATGCTGGCGTTCATGTTTGTGTGGATTCTCAACATGATAGGCGTGTTTATTGTTGACCGAAAGTTAATGACAGTCGTGTTCGCGGTTTCGTCGGCGGTTATGCTGCTGCCCACCCTGATATGCAAATGCGTCGGCACAAGGAGACCGTGGGTGAAATATATGATATTGTTTTCAAGCGTGTTGGCGATCACGCTTGTCGGCTGTGCGTTGTCGTTTCACAGCGTGCTTCTGTTTGCGCTGCCTCTGATATACGCCGCGCAGTACAGCAGACGCAGAATGATTTTCTACGCCTACGCGCTGACCGCGGTCGGAATTTTTGTCGGCGTGATGAGCAGCTATTATTTCGGCATTACCGACGCTAATATGCTGCTTTTGACAAATAACACGACCGATTACTATGTCGATCTGCAAAACGGGATATTAAAAGACATGCGCATAAACATGAGCCCGTGGGCGACCCTGCCGAGGTATTTTATTCTTCCGCGCTGTATTATCCTGCTTGTTTTCATTCCCGTTATTATAAATATATCCGGAAATATCGCCAACACCGCTGTCCGCACCGCTCATTTAAAGGAGGAGAGCGAGATCGACAAAATGACACAGTTTTATAACAACGGAAAGTATAAGCAGATGATCGAGGGTTACTATCCCGAGATCGAGTCCGTGGCGGTAATTTTCTGGGATATTGACAATTTGAAATACATAAACGACACATACGGGCATCTTTACGGCGACTTTCTGATCTCCAGCGTCGCCGATATCATACGCACCAATGTCGACGAGACGCATAAGGCGTATCGCGTCGGCGGCGACGAGTTTGTGATGATCCTCGAGAATCCGGAAAGAGGCGAGGCGGAGGAGAATGTCCGTCTTTGCAAAAAAATGATAGCCGCCCGAAACGACAGCTCGAATTTCCCCGTGTCCGCGTCAGCGGGCATGGCCGAGGGCTCGGGAGCCGATATAGCAGCGGTTATCCACAAAGCCGACTCCGTGATGTATCAAAACAAAAAAGCCTCAAAAAAAGGAAGAACGTCTTAGAAAAATGATGTGTATTATCTTGAATATATTGCCCGCCGACACGGCGGGTTATTTTATAAAATAGTGCTTGCAATATGTGTCGCATAATGATATAATATTCTTAATGTAAATAAATAAGCAAAAGAGCGGTATTGCCGCCCGAAAAAAGGAGATAAACATGCAAGAACAAGTAAAAATCTGGAACAAAGACATTGAATGTGAAAAAGACCATTCGAAAATTGAGGAGATCCAGCTGGAGCGGCTGCGCTACATGCTCGACAAGGCCTATCGCAACGTCAAGTTTTACCGTGACCGTTTCGACAGTCTGGGTATTAAGCCCGACATGGTGAAATCCCTTGACGATCTCAAAAACCTGCCCTTTACCACAAAGGACGATCTGCGCGACAATTATCCATTCGGCCTGTTCGCCGAGCCCATGAACAAGGTTGTCCGCATACACGCCTCGTCGGGCACGACCGGAAAGCCGGTTGTGGCGGGCTACACCCAAAAGGACCTTGACACATGGTCCGAGGCGATCGCCAGGATCGTTATGGGCGCGGGAATCGACGAGACCGACGTGGTGCAGATCTCGTTCGGCTACGGCCTGTTCACGGGCGGATTCGGCCTCCACTACGGAATCGAGAAGGTCGGCGCCACGATCGTGCCGATATCCAGCGGCAATACACAGCGCCAGCTGATGCTGATGGAGGACTTCGGCGCCACCGGACTGGTAGCCACCCCGTCTTACGCCACATATCTGGCCGAGATAATAAAAGAAAAAGACCTGCTCAAGAGAATGAAGCTCAAGTACGGTTTGTTCGGTTCTGAGGCGATGAGCGAGAACATGCGCGCCAATCTTGAACATTCACTCAATATGCTGGTTACATCCAACTACGGTCTGACCGAGGTCATGGGCCCCGGCGTTTCGGGTGAGTGTATCTACAAGTGCGGCGAGCACATCAACGAGGACATGTTCATAGTTGAGATCATCGACCCCAAAACGGGCGAGGTGCTGCCGGCCGGAGAGCTCGGCGAGGTCGTTATAACGACCCTTGCCAAAGAGGCAATGCCCGTCGTTCGCTACAGGACCCGCGACATATCATATCTGATAGAGGAGCCCTGCAAGTGCGGCAGAACGTCGTATCGTCTGGCTCCGATACAGGGCAGGACAGACGACATGATAAAGATAAAAGGTGTAAATCTGTTCCCGTCGGAGATCGAGAGCGTTGTGCTCGAGTTCCCGCAGGTCAGCCCCAACTATCAGCTTATCCTTCGTCGCGAGAATATGCTTGATAATCTGGAGATCGTTGTCGAGCTGATCGACGGCTCGCTGCTCGAGAAATATTCCGAGATCGAAAAGCTGACCCGCGAGATGTCGGAGCGCCTTAACAGCGTGCTGGGCCTCCGCGCCAAGCTCAGACTGGCCGAGCCCAAGTCGATCGAGCGCACAACGGGCAAAGCCAAGAGAATAGTTGACTTGAGAGGGGAGAACTAAAATATGCAAAAAAAGCTTATGCTCGGAAACGAGGCTGTCGCCCGCGGACTTTGGGAGTGCGGAGTGACTGTGGCCTCGGCTTATCCGGGCACGCCGAGCACCGAGATATCGGAGTTCGCCGCGAAATATGATGAGATATACGCCGAGTGGGCGCCGAACGAGAAAGTTGCCACAGAGGTGGCGCTGGGCGCGGCGGTCGGCGGAGCCAGATCGTTCTGCGCGATGAAACACGTCGGCCTCAATGTGGCCGCCGACCCGCTTTTCACCGCGTCGTACACAGGAGTCAACGGCGGCATGGTTATCGCCGTCGCGGACGACCCGAGCATGCATTCGTCTCAGAACGAGCAAGACAGCCGCAACTACGCCAAGGCCGCGAAGATCCCCATGCTCGAGCCGTCGGACAGCAGGGAGTGTAAAGAATTCGTCAAGCTCGCCTATGAGATCAGCGAGGAGTATGACACCCCGGTGCTGTTCAGACTGTCCACCAGAGTGGCGCACTCTCAGAGCGTGACGCCTCTTGAGGACAGAGAGGTGCTAGAGCTTAGGGATTACGAAACCGACATTTCGAAATACGTTATGATGCCCTCGAGCGCTATCCGCCGCCACCCGGTAGTGGAGGAGCGGACGAAGAAGCTTGCGGAGTACGCCGAAACATCCCCGCTCAACCGCGCGGAATACGGCGACACAAAAATCGGAATAATAACAAGCGGCATGTGCTATAACTATGTGCGCGAGGCATTCGGAAGCGACGTTTCGGTGCTGAAGCTGGGTATGGCCTATCCCATGCCGACAAAGCTTATAAAAGAGTTCGCCGCCAAGGTGGATAAGCTGTACGTGGTTGAGGAGCTTGACCCGTTCATCGAGGAGCACTGCCGCAATATCGGACTTGAGCCGATAGGCAAAGAGCTGTTCCCCATGTGCTACGAGTTCTCGACAAGGCAGATAAAGGAGCTTATCAGCGGAACAAAGGGCGCCGCGTTTGACGAGCCCGACGAGGAGATCCCCGTCCGCCCGCCCGTGCTGTGCGCCGGCTGTCCCCACAGAGGCACGTTCTACATATTAAAGAAACTGGGCGTCAATGTGTGCGGAGATATCGGCTGCTACACTTTGGGCGCCGCCGCGCCGCTGCAGTCGATACATTCGGTTGTCTGCATGGGCGCGTCTATCGGCATGGCGTTCGGCATGTCGCTGGCGAGAGGCAGGGACTACGCCAAAAAGACGGTGGCCGTCTTGGGCGACTCGACGTTTATCCACAGCGGTATCACGGGCCTTATAGACATAGTTTACAACAAGGGCATAAACACAGTTATGATACTTGACAACTCGATCACCGGAATGACGGGACATCAGGATAATCCCACTACCGGCAAGACCTTGAAGGGCGAGATGACCAAGCAGGTCGACCTTGAGCTTTTGGGCAGAGCGGTCGGCATTGACAGGATCGCGATAGTTGACCCGTTCGACCTAAAGGGCACCGAGAAAGTCATAAAAGAGGAACTGGCGGCCGAGGAACCGTCGCTGATAATCGTGCAGAGGCCGTGCGCGCTGCTTAAATCGGTTAAGTTCCCGGGCCCCATAGCCATAGATCAGGACAAGTGCAAAAAATGCAGAATGTGCATGAAGCTGGGCTGCCCCGCCATCGTGGACAAGGGCGGCAGGATAGAGATAGACAAGACCCAGTGCGTGGGCTGCGGCCTGTGCCGCGGCGTGTGCGCTTTCGGCGCGATAGATTAGGAGGCGGATCATGAACAATACGAATTGCAAATCAATTATGATCGTTGGAGTCGGCGGACAGGGCACTCTGCTCGCCAGCCGCATATTGGGAAATCTGCTTCTGGGCGAGGGTTTTGACGTCAAAGTCTCCGAGGTACACGGCATGTCCCAAAGGGGCGGCAGCGTTGTGACCTACGTGAAATACGGCAAACGCGTGGCGTCGCCGATCATCGACAAGGGCGAGGCCGATCTGATCCTGGCTTTTGAGGAGCTTGAGGCGTACAGGTACCTGCCGTATCTCAAAAAGGGCGGCACTATTATCTGCAACACCCAGAATATAGACCCGATGCCGGTCATAATCGGCGCGAAAAAATATCCCGAAAACATAATCGAAAAGATAAAGGCGAAGAACGTCAGCATAGTTCCGGCGGACGCGGCGGAGCTGGCGATGACCGCGGGCAATATCAGATGCGCCAATGTTGCGCTCATCGGAGTGCTGTCAAAGCGCATGGAGATTCCGGAGCAGGCGTGGATAGACACGATAAAAGCCACCGTTCCCCAAAAGGCGGTTGACGTGAACCTCAAAGCCTTCGCCCTGGGCCGCGAGGCATAAAAATAGGCTCGCCCCTTGGGGAGAGAGGCAATAAATAGGCGCCCCCCTCGGGGGAGCTGTCGGGCAAGGCCCGACTGAGGGGGGTACCTAGTTCCTAGATCCTATTTTCTAATCACTACGTTCCCACCTCCGTCAGGCTTCGCCTGCCACCTCCTCCCGGGAGGAGGCAAATTATAGGCTCGCCCCTTGGGGAGAGAGGCAATAAATAGGCGCCCCCTCGGGGGGGGGAGCTGTCGGGCAAGGCCCGACTGAGGGGGGGGGTACCTAGTTCCTAGATCCTATTCCCTATTCACTAATCGCTAATCACTACGTTAGGAGGTAAAATAATATGTATGTAAAACAAATTTCCGTGTTTATGGAAAACAGACCCGGCAGACTTGCCGCAATAACCAAAGTATTAAAGGACAATAGTATTGACATTCGCGCGATCAACATCGCGGACACGACCGATTTCGGCATATTGAGAATGATCGTCAATGACCCGGTAAAGGCCGAGCAGGTGCTCCGCGCCAACGATATGACCGCCAACGCCGCGGACGTTATCGCCATCTCAATAGATGACAACATCGGCGCTTTCAGCGACGTTATCACGCTCCTTAAAGACAAGGATATCAGCATTGACTATATCTACTCGTTCATAGGCGAGAAGTCGAGCAAGGCGGTTATAATAATCAAGACAAACGATCTCGAGAGCTCGATCGACGCGCTCAAAGAGGGCGGCGTGAAGGTTCTGTCTGCCAAGGATGTGAACGAGCTTAATTATGCTGAATAACAACGAGGAATACGCGCGTTATCTCAAAGAGAATTTCGGGATAAGCGACAAGGCTCTGAGTATCTACGAATCCGCGTCGGAGCGGCTGAAAGGCGTGTTTGAAAAAATCGAGCGAACCGCCGAGATAAATCAGGCGAAGGTGCTCAAGGCATTTCAAAACAACCGCGTTTCGTATGCCCACTTCGGCGAGACCACGGGCTACGGCTATGACGATCTGGGCAGAGACGCCCTCGATAAGGTATACGCCGAGATATGCGGCGCCGAGGACGCTATGGTTCGGCACAATATCGTGTCCGGGACCCAGGCGATCTCGGCCTGCCTGTTCGCGGTGCTGCGCCCCGGCGACGTTATGGCGTCGGTGGCGGGCGCGCCCTATGACACGATGGAGGAAGTTATCGGGATACGCGAGGGCGATCATCCCGACCCCGGCTCGCTCAAGGATTTCGGCGTCGGTTACCGCCAAGTAGATCTGAAGGACGGCAAGCCGGACTATTCGGGCATTGAAAATCTGCTCAAAGCCGAGAAAATAAAAGCCGTGCTTATTCAGCGCTCAAGGGGCTACGACTGGCGCGACTCGCTCTCGGTTGCCGAAATGGGAAAGATCATAGAACTGATTAAAAAAATCAGCCCCGAAACGCTCTGTGTGGTGGACAACTGCTACGGAATATTCGTTGAGACAAAGGAGCCGACAGAGCTTGGAGCCGATCTGATCGTGGGCTCGCTGATAAAGAACGCGGGCGGCAGTCTGGCGCTGAGCGGCGGCTATATCGCCGGAACAAAAGAATGTGTGCGCAAGGTCGGATTTCGGCTGACCGCGCCCGGCCTCGGCAAGCATGTGGGCGCCAGCCTCGGCATGAACCGCAATATGTATCAGGGCCTTTTTCAGGCTCCGCATATCGTGGCCGAAAGCATAAAGACGGCCGCGCTTTGCGCCGCGATGTTCGAGGAATTGGGCTTTGAGGTCTGCCCGTCGAGCACGGCCGAGCGCAGCGACATAATCCAGGCGATAAAATTCGGCAGCGCCGAAAACGTGATAAAATTCTGCCAAGCGATACAAAAGGGCTCGCCGATAGACAGCTATGTGACGCCCGAGCCTTGGGATATGCCCGGCTATGACGATCCGGTCATAATGGCGGCGGGCGCCTTTGTGCAGGGGGCCTCGATTGAGCTTTCGGCCGACGCGCCGATCTGCGAGCCGTATACGGCCTATATGCAGGGCGGAGTTATATACGACAGCGCCAAGATCGCCATACTGCGCGCCGCATCGGAGTTTTAGGAGGTCCGGACATGGCAAAGCAATGCGTTTTATATGACAGACTGTGCAGCGGCTGCGGCGAGTGCGACTACTGTGACTTAAATCCTCTAAAGCTGTGCGACAACTGCGGCAAGTGCCTTGAGACCGGCAAAGAATACAACGAGATCAAGATCGACAGCGTGATATTGTCCGATCATGACCATGAGCACGAGCATCATCACCATCACCATCACGACTGCGACTGCTGCTGACCGTTTGCCTCCTCCCGGGAGGAGGTGGATTTTCGCCAAAGGCGGAAAGACGGAGGTGGGATAACATCATGAAAATTATTGTAATATCCGACACCCACGGCGTTTTGCGCCCGGAGGTCGAGTCCGCGTTAAACCGCGCGGACGCGGTCATCCACGGCGGAGATTTCGCCGCAGAAAAAAACTATAACGATATCAAGGCGGCTCTCAAACCGGGCGCGCCTTTTTTCGCTGTCCGAGGCAACAACGACCGCCGGGTGGACGAGCTTCCCGAAACCCTTGAGTTTACCTTAGGCGGCTTAAAATTTTTCCTGATCCACAACAAAAAAGATATGCCCGATAATATTGACGCAGATATTGTCATATTCGGGCACACCCACAAGTATTTTAGCGAGACCCGCGGCGGCAGGCTTTGGCTGAATCCCGGCAGCTGCGGCAGGCGCAGATTTAATCTTCCGGTCACTTGGGCGGAGCTTACTATAGAAAACGGCGAATATTCCGTGAGGCTTATCGACATTTCCGAAACAGTCAAAATCACCAAAATGCCCAAAGACCCGAGCGCGGCGATACGCGGGATAACCAAGCGTTTGGGCAAGGGCGAGAACTCGTATAAAATAGCTAAAAAGCTTGGTCTTGACCCCGACTTCACCGAGCAGGTGATCCGCATGATCGCGACCCATCCGTGGATAGACGAGGACGGAATACTAAACAGGATAAACAAGGAGTGATAAAAAATGTCGGCTGTTATCTCGGATGAGCTGATATACGAGGTGCTTTCGGCCGTGGAGGAGATCCCCGAGGGAAAAGTCGCGTCCTACGGGCAGATCGCGCGTCTGATCGGCAGAGAGAAAAATGCTCGGCTCGTGGGGAAGGTTTTAAGCATGTCGGAGCATTACGGCGACTATCCCTGCCACCGAGTGGTAAACAGCGCCGGGCGGCTCGCTCCGGGATTTTCGGAGCAGAGACAGCGGCTGCTTGACGAGGGCGTCGGCTTCACTCCGAGCGGCCGCGTCGATATGAAAAATCACCAATGGGAAGCATAATAAAAAAGCGGCGCGATACGCGCCGCTTTTAAGTTTGCGATAAAATTATCTCTGAACACGGCCGCTGCCGTCGCCGCCTGCCAGGTTCTCAACATCCGCGCGGGTAACCAGATTGAAGTCGCCGGGGATAGTGTGCTTGAGAGCCGAAGCCGCAACGCCGAACTCAAGAGCGTCCTTAAAGTTCTTGCCGTCAACGAAGCCGCAGATCGTGCCGCCCGCGAACGAGTCGCCGCCGCCTACGCGGTCAACGATGGGAGAAATTCTGTACTCTCTGGAGTGATAGAATTCCTTGGTGTCTCTTGAGTAGATGCAGGCCGACCAGCCGTTGTCGGAAGCCGAATGGCTTACGCGCAGCGAGCTTATAACATACTCGAAGTTGAACTTGTCAACCATCTGCTTGAAGATATCCTCATAGCCCGCGAGCTCCAGGTCGCCGCTTGTAACGTCAGTGTTGCCGGGTTTGAATCCGAGAACCTTCTCGGCGTCTTCCTCGTTGCCTATGCAAACGTCAACATACTGCATCAGGTTCGTCATGATCCTCTGAGCCTTCTCGCTCGACCACAGCTTTTTGCGGAAGTTGAGGTCAACCGAAACCTTAACGCCCTTAGCCTTTGCGGCCTTCAGAGCGGCCTCGGTCAGCTCGGCTGCCGCGTCGGAAACGGCGGGTGTGATTCCCGTGAAATGGAACCAGTCGGCGCCCACAAAGATCTTGTCGAAGTCAAAGTCAGCCTCTGTGGCTGTCGAGATCGAGGAATGAGCTCTGTCGTAAACAACGTTGGAAGCTCTCATCGAAGCGCCTGTCTCGAGGTAGTAGATGCCCAGTCTCTCGCCGCATCTCGCGATGTTGTCGGTCTTAACGTTCATCTTGCGCAGAGCCGCAACAGCGCACTCGCCGATCGGGTTGTCGGGAACAGCCGTAACAAACTCGGCGTCGTGGCCGTAGTTAGCCAGCGATACCGCAACGTTAGCCTCGCCGCCGCCGTAGTTTACGTCAAACTCGTCGGCCTGGATAAATTTCTCGTTATTGGGTGTTGATAATCTGAGCATAATTTCGCCCATTGTAACAATTTTTGCCATTGTAAAAAATTCTCCTTTTTTAAAATTTAAGTATTTGCGTCAATGCTTACAGAGCCGCGCGCGCCGCCTTGATGTTCTTGATGAACTCTTTGGCTGTCTTTGTGATGTCGGCATAGTCGCCTGTCTTGGCGCCCTTTGTGAGAGCCGAGCCCGCGCCTACGGCAACGGCGCCCGCCTTGATCCACTGGTCAACGTTGTTTACGTCAACGCCGCCTGTGGGCATCAGCTTGGCCTGTGGAAGAGGACCTCTAACGTCCTTGATGAAGTTGGGGCCTACGATGTCGCCGGGGAATACCTTGCAGATATCAACGCCCGCTTCCATAGCGGTAAGGATCTCGGTGAAGGTCATCGTGCCGGGCATATAGGGCACCGCGTAGCGGTTACAGAGTTTGGCCGCCTCGGCGTTGAAGCCGGGGCTTACAATAAAGTTAGCGCCTGACAGAATAGCCTGTCTCGCCGTCTCGGAATCCAGAACCGTGCCGGCTCCCAGCAGCATCTCGCCGTTGGGGTACTTAGCGGCAAGAGCCTCGATAACCTTGTGCGCGCCCGGAACCGTGAATGTCAGCTCGATAGAGGGGCAGCCGCCCTCCAGGCATGCGTCGGAAATTCTGATAGCGTCCTCAGCGCTGCTCGCGCGAACAACCGCAACCAGACCCGCGTCTGTCATTTTTGTTAAAACCTGTTGTTTATCCATTTTTACTCCTCCTAATTAAATATTAAAAATAATTCTTTTGCGTATTTTTTATTTTTCATGTATATTATACCTCAAGTTTTTACAATAAGCAAGCATTAATTTGAATATTTTTCACATTTTTGGAATGAATTTTCAAAGTTTTTGCAAACGCGGTAAGTTTGTGTATTGTTTCGAGACAATACCTGTGTTATAATTAAAAACCGAAGAAAAAATATTTTTGTCTTACATATGAAATGAGGTGCGAGGTCATGAAAAAATGCAGGATAACGGCGATTAGGCAGGCGAGATACGACGACCTGATCGAAGAATACGAGAACCCGATCGAGCATCCCTGCGATATCCGCGAGGGGATGGTATTTGTAGCGAACGGGCACAAGAGGCCCGAGGGGCTTTGCGAGAGCGCGTGGGAGAGCATGTCGCCCTTTGTGCTGACGCTGGCCTGCGGCGGCGGAGATTTTTTCGGAGGCTGGATGAAAAACAAAAAATCCGCCATGATATCGTGCAATGACGGATTCCGCCCGGTCAGCTTTCTGATCGAGGCTCTCGACGAGGACGCCGATTAGATTATTTGTTTCGCCCGGTTTTAAGACTCGCGGCGATCATTTTCCGCTCGGCCGATATTTCGGAGATCAGACGGCCGAGAGTCCAGCTTGAATTGGTCTCGGTCAGCATCGCCTTGAGCCCGATGCTCATTTTTCCCTTGCGCATAAAGTCAAGAACCGCGTTCAGATTTTTTGGATCCATGCCGCAGAGCAGCATAAATTCCTCGCCGAAGTTTTCGCCGCCGCTCGGCCCGGGTTTGTTTTCGAATTCATCGGGGTACGCGATATATCCGACCGAGTCGCCCATGCGGCTTTGGTCGATTATTTTTATCCCGATCCCCATAAGATTCAGGATTGGGCGCAGCTTGCTTATCTTGCCCTCGCCGACGTTCATAAATACAATAACAGGCTTCATTTTTTTGTCTCCCTGAGATCGGATTAACGGCGATGTCCGCCGTCTTTTTTATTTTACACCGAACTCGGGTTTATGTCAAGCGCTCCGAAACAAGGCGGCTCCCCTACGCGCCGCTTTTAATGTGTTTGATGTAATCGCTTTCGGTGTAAACCTTTATTATGCTTATGTCCTGCTCGAGTTTTGACAGAATTTCTCTTGTTTCAAAATATTCGCGCGCCTCAATCTCGTCCGAAAGTACGACCGAAAGGGCGCGTGCGCTGATACCGCACAGTCCCGAGCACAGACGGGACGCGTATTCGCGGATCGTTGCCTCAACGCTCTCTTTGTCCGCCGCGCTTACAAACAGCACAACCTCGGACGCAAGCGTATGCTTGCGCCGCGTTCGGCCTATCGACTCGGTCGCCGCGTACAGCGCCGTCATGATCCCTATGACCGCGAAAACCCCCATAAATACCGTTAGAATTTGATTGATCATAAACTCAACTCCTTGATATATTATATACGAGACGGGCGAACGCGTGATAAATTGTTGTTGACTAAGGAGCCCCCGTTTAGTATAATATAACAATAACAGCGGCAATTTTTGTTTGCTGTTCATCTCTACGTTGGGAGAATTATTATGAATGAGAAAACCTTATCTATACTTGAATTTAATAAAATAATCAAATCGCTGGCGGCGCTTTGTAAAAATCACGGCGCGGCGAATATCGCCGAGGGATTAAAGCCGTCACCGAGCCTTCGCGAGGCGGAGCAGGCTTTGCTTGAGACCGACGCCGCCGTCACCATGTCGCAAAAATTCGGGTTCCCCGAAATATTGAGGCTGGAGCCGGTTGAGGGCTCGCTCAAGCGTCTGGCGGTGGGCGGCAGCCTCAGCGCGCCCGAGCTTTTGAATATCGCGAAGGTTTTAAGGTGCGCCAGAACCCTCGGCCGATGCACCGAGGAGCAGACGGGAATACTCTCGGGGTATTTTTCGGAGCTGACAAGCTTTAAGTCCCTTGAGGACGAGATCACGCTCTCGATCATTTCCGAGGATGAGGTGGCCGACACGGCCAGTCCCGCGCTGGCAAACATCAGGCGAAAGATGAAAAACGCCGCGGCGAAGATAAAGAGCAGCCTTGACGGAATGGTTCGCTCGGCGCATTACAAGAAATATCTGATGGACGCGATCGTCACCATGCGCAACAACCGCTACGTGGTCCCGGTCAAGGCGGAGCACCGAAGCGAGGTCCCGGGCATAGTTCACGACATGTCCTCAAGCGGCAGCACCGTGTTTATCGAGCCCCAGAGCGTGGTCAGTTTAAATAACGACCTGCACGAGCTGGAGCTTAAAGAAAGAACCGAGATAGAGCGTATTTTTTACGAGCTTTCGGCCGAGGCCGCGGAGATCTCGGAAGAGCTAAAGTATAACTACGACACTATCATGTACCTTGATTTCGTGTTCGCCAAGGCGCGGCTGGCCATTGAGATGAAGGCGGTCTGCCCGAAGCTCAATTCGGACGGCAGGATCAATATAATACGCGGCAGGCATCCGCTTATCGACAAGAGCAAAATAGTTCCGGTGGACGTGCGGCTCGGCGGTGATTTTGACGCGCTCATAATAACCGGCCCCAACACGGGAGGCAAGACGGTAGTGCTCAAGACCATAGGCCTTTTCTGCCTGATGGCGATGGCCGGACTGCATATTCCGGCCGCCGAGGAGAGCGAGACTGCGGTGTTTGATGACGTTTTCGCCGACATAGGCGACGAGCAGAGCATTGAGCAGAGCCTGTCCACTTTCTCGTCACATATGAAGAATATAGTGCATATAGTAAAGAATATGAACGCGAAGTCTCTTGTGCTGTTCGACGAGCTGTGCGCGGGCACCGACCCGGTTGAGGGCGCGGCGCTTGCGGCCTCGATAATAGAGCGCGTGCGCCGCGCGGGCGCGAAGATCGCTGTCACCACCCACTACAGCGAGCTGAAGCTTTACGCCCTCGAGACCGACGGCGTGATGAACGCGTCCTGCGAGTTTGACGTAAAGACGCTGAGCCCAACGTACAAGCTGCTTATCGGCGTTCCCGGAAAAAGCAATGCCTTCGCGATATCGAAAAAACTGGGGCTCCCGACCGACATAATTGAAAGCTCCAAGGATAAGCTGTCGCGCGGCAGCCTCAAGTTCGAGGACGTGCTGGGCTCTATCGAGGAGAACCGCCTGTCGGCCGAGAAGGCGCGCGCGGAACAGGAGAAGCTCAGGCAGGAGGCACAGCGGCTCAGAAACGAGCTGGCCCGCGAGCGCGAGAAGATCACCAAAAAGAAAGACAAGATATACGATTCGGCCCGCGAAAAGGCGGACAAGATAATCAGACAGGCGCAGGAGGACACCGAGCGCATGCTTGAGGAAATAAACAAGCTCCGCCGCGAGAATCGCGAGAAGGAGACCGCCCGCGCTATTGAGGAAGTACGCAAGGAACTCAAGCTTAAAGAAAAGAAAAACGTGCGCCCCAAGAGCCGCAGGAACGACGGACGAAAGAGCAATGTGAATCTTAACACGTTAAAGCCGGGCGCCAATGTGCTTATAATGGATCTCAATGACAAGGGCTCGGTGCTGTCCATAAACAAAGATAACAAAACCGCGGTGATCCAAGTGGGTATCATGAAAATAACCGCCGATTTGTCGAACCTGATCGTGCTTGAGGACGAGCAGGGCGATAAGCCCAAGAGCTACACGCCGCCGCGGGCGCAGACCGTCAAGGCGGAGCGCAGCGGCAGGACCGAGGTCGATCTCCGTGGCATGACGATAGGGGAGGCGGAGCTGGAGGTCGACAAATTCTTGGACGAGGCTGCGCTCAGCGGACTGAGCGAGGTCAGCATTATCCACGGCAAGGGCACCGGAGCGCTTCGCGCGGGGATACAGGACTATTTAAGGCACCATCCGCACGCGCGCAGGTTCAGACCGGGCCGCTTCGGTGAGGGGGACCTGGGCGTGACAGTAGTCGAGGTGAAGTAAAAAAATTAATATTTTTTTTAAAAATATGTTGATTTTTTGCGGAACTAATGTTAAAATTACTAGATAGTTGTTTCTTAATGTAAATTAATTGATTTGGGGAGATATAACAGGTATGCTAAAAAAGACATGGATTCTTAAACAGTTTGACAAAAACAGGGTGCTCGAGATTTCCAGGACCTTCAAGGTCTCACCGCTTACGGCTATTATTCTGTATAATCGCGGCATCAAGGAGGATGAAGATATACGCAAGTTCCTGTCAAGGGATCTGAGTGAGCTCCATGACCCGTTCTTGATGAAGGATATGGACAAGGCGGTCGAGAGAATTCTGGCCGCCGGCGAGAAAAAGGAGAAGATCACGATCTACGGCGACTATGACGTGGACGGCATCACTTCGATCGCCATACTCTATAAGCAGCTTGAAAAAATGGGCATAGAAGTCGGATTTTATGTTCCCGACCGCATGGTCGAGGGCTATGGCGTTAATCGCGAGGCTCTTGATAAAATCAAGGCCGACGGCACCAAGCTCATTATCACGGTCGACACGGGGATCACCGCGGTGGAGGAGGCGGAGTACGCCAAGTCTATCGGGCTTGATTTTATCATAACCGACCACCACGAGTGCAAAGAGAAGATACCAGACGTGTACGCCGCGATCGATCCAAAACGCAAGGATTGTCCATACCCGTTCAAAAGTCTAGCGGGCGTGGGAGTCGTGTTCAAGCTTATACAGGCGCTCAACAAGAGCGAGCCTCTTGAAAAAATAATGGACGAATACGCCGATCTGATGTGCCTCGGCACCGTGGCGGACATCTCGCCCCTGATCGACGAGAACCGCGTTATTGTAACCGAGGGACTTAAAAAATTCAAGACCACAAAGAATATCGGCCTTAAGGCGCTTATCGACGTTTCGACCAACGGCAAGGCAATAACCACGTCGACCATAGGCTACACCATAGCGCCCAGGATCAACGCCAGCGGCAGACTGGGCTGCGCGTCGACCAGCGTTGAGCTGTTTTTGACCGACGATAAGGATAAGGCGGCGGAGCTTGCCGAGTCGTTGTGTCACGAAAACACCCTGCGTCAGCAGACCGAGCAAAAGATGTTCAAGGAAGCGCTTGAATATATCAAGCAGCATCCCGAGATCAAGGACGACGATATTCTGGTTATTCCCCATGAAAATTGGCACCACGGTATAGTCGGCATAGTTTCGTCAAAAATAACAGAGAAATATTATAAGCCTTCGATTCTGTTCGCGGTTGACGGGGAATCGGCCAAGGGCAGCGGAAGAAGCGTCACCGGCTTTAACCTATTCGGCGCGCTGGAAAATTCGGCGGACCTGCTTGAAAAATTCGGCGGACACGAGCTGGCGGCAGGCCTCACGATAAAGTCTGACAACATCGAGGCCTTCAGAAAAAAGATCAACGAGTACGCCAAGGGCAACACGGGCGACGTTAACCGCATACCAGAGATCTCGCTGGACGCGCAGATAAAAGTAACATATATCACCCTCGACACCGTTCACGATATCAACAAGCTGCAGCCGTTCGGCGTCAACAATCCCACGCCCGCGTTCTCGGTGCGCAACATAAAAATTCACAGGATAAGCGTGATGAGCGAGGGCAAGCATCTGAGGATGACGCTTTACAAAGACGGCAAATACCTCGACGCTGTGGGCTTCGGTATGGGAGAGTATTACAACAGCTTTGAGGAAGGCGACTTTGTGGATGTGGCGTTCGCGCTTGATATAAACGACTACAAGGGATTCCAGAACGTGCAGTTGATACTCAAGGACATGAGACCCACGGAATCAAGATAAAAAAGGGCGCAGGGGACAAGAGCCCTTGCGCCAACGTAGTTTTAGGGATTAGCGAAGGGAGACGCGACGACGATGAAGGGCAACGAGCTTTCAACTTTAATTGAACTGATCAGAAAATATAATAAAAACGGCGACCTATCCCAAGTGGAGAAGGCTTATCACTATGCCGTTGAGCACCATGAGGGCCAGAAGCGCAAGTCCGGCGAGCCTTTTGTCAACCATCCAATTCAGGTGGCTTCGATCATCGCCGAGATGGAGTTTGACACCGAGTCGATCTGCGCCGCTCTGCTCCATGACGTTGTGGAGGACACCGAGGCCACCCGCGAGGACCTTGTCCGCGAGTTTGGAGAAACAGTAGCCATGCTGGTTGACGGCGTTACCAAGCTTGCCAAAATTCCCTATTCCTCAAAGGAAGAGCAGCAGGTCGAAACGCTGCGCAAGATGTTTTTCGCGATGGCAAAGGATGTGCGCGTCATTATAATTAAGCTTGCCGACAGGCTGCACAACATGCGCACCCTGCGCTTTATGAAAGAGGATCGCCAGCGCGCGATCTCACGCGAGACTCTTGAGGTATACTCGCCTCTGGCTCATCGCTTGGGTATGGCGAAGATCAAAATGGAGCTTGAAGATCTGGCGCTTCGCTATATCGACCCGATAGGCTACTATGAGATAGTTGACAATATAGCTCAGAAGCGCGAGGAGCGCGAGCAATATATAAGTGAGATCATAGACATAATCAAAAAGAAACTCGACGAGATGAATATCAAGGCGACTGCCTACGGCAGAGCCAAGCATTTCTACAGCATATACAGAAAAATGTTTATGCAGAACAAGACAATAGACGAACTGTATGATCTGTTCGCGGTACGCGTTATAGTCGACACCGTGGCAGACTGCTACGCGGTGCTGGGTATGGTGCATGAACTGTACACTCCGATGCCGGGCAGGTTCAAGGATTATATTGCGATGCCCAAGCCGAATATGTACCAGTCGCTGCATTCGACGCTTATCGGCCCGGGGGGCACTCCGTTTGAGATACAGATCAGAACATGGGAGATGCACCAGATCGCTGAAAACGGAATCGCGGCCCACTGGAAGTACAAAGAGGGCAAAATCGGAGCCGACGACATGGATGAAAAGCTGGCGTGGATAAAGAATCTGCTGGAGCTTCAGAAGGAGACCACCAATCCCGACGAGTTCATGGAGACACTCAAGATCGACATGTTCAGCGACGAGGTTTTTGTGTTCACTCCGAAGGGCGACGTCAAGGCGCTGCCCGTGGGCTCCACGCCGATAGACTTCGCGTATAAGATACACAGCGCGGTCGGAAACAAGATGATAGGCGCCAAGGTCAACGGAAAGATCGTGCCGCTGTCTCACGAGCTTCGCAACGGCGACTTTGTGGATATAATCACAAGTTCCACGCCCCACGGCCCCAATATCGACTGGCTCAAAATATGCAAGACCAACGAGGCGCGCAACAAGATAAACCAGTGGTTCAAAAAGGTCAACCGCGAGGAAAATATCGAAAAAGGCAAAACAGCCATCGAAAAAGAGATGTCCAAAAACAACATACCGCAGAAGTATATCGAGGACGCGGATTTTGTTAACCCGCTGCTCAAACGTTACGGCTTTAAAGAAATCACTGATCTGTACGCCGCGGTGGGCTTCGGCGGAGTGAACGGCACGCGTTTCGTTAATCGCTTCATAACCGAGTCCAAGAGCAGGCGGCTGCTTGAGCATGAGGTCACGCCCGAGGAATTGGCTGTGCCGATCAAGGTCAAGCAGGGGCCGAAGAGCAGCACGGGCGGCGTTGCGGTCGAGGGTATCGAAAACTGCATGGTTCGCTTTTCCCATTGCTGCAATCCGATACCGGGCGACGATATCGTCGGTTACGTGACAAGAGGCAGAGGAGTGGCGATCCACAGAGCCGACTGTCTCAACATCATCAACGCGCAAAACAATGAGATCGAGCGCGGACGATTGATCTCGGTGCATTGGATAGAGGATACGGAAACACCGCTTTCATACAAGTCCACCATAACCATTACCGCCTCAGACCGCGTTAATCTCTTGGTAGACATTATGAATATAATAAACGAGACAAAAGCTCCCGTCACCAACGTCAACGCCAGGACAGGCAAAAACGACCTGGCAATAGTTGAGGTTACCGCGCAGATCGCGAATACCCGTCAGCTTGACAAAATAATTAAGGATATAAAGAAATTGAGCGGCATTATTTCGGTCAACAGACGGCGGCATTAAACGGGGAGAGGAGACAGACATGAACGAAAATATAAAAATAAAAAGATTGATCCTCGGCCCGGTCGCGACAAACTGCTACGTGTTCTGCGACACAGCGCGCAAAAAAGCGGCGGTCATAGATCCCGCCGACAAACCGGAGCTTATATACAGGACCGCGGAAGACGAGGGCTGCGATATAGAATTGATAATCCTGACCCACGGCCACTATGACCACATCGGAGGGCTCAAGGGTCTTAAATCAATGACCGGCGCGCCCGTTTACTGCCACATTAAAGGCGTAGATGTTTTGGGCGACCCGCGGAAGAACTGCTGCGAGGATATTGGCGGCAGGATAGAGACGTTTTCGGCAGACGAGACCGTGAGAGACGGAGATGAGATAGACTTCGGAGATGATAAGTTTAAGGTCATCTACACGCCGGGACACACTATCGACAGCATGTGCCTCGCGTTTGGCGGCATGGTTTTCTGCGGTGACACCGTGTTTTGCGGCAGCGTCGGCAGAGCCGATCTGCCGACGGGAGATATGGCGGCCGAGCTTAATTCGATAAAGAAAAAACTGCTGGTATTGAGCGACGAAACGCCGCTGTACCCCGGCCACGGAGAGGCCACCACGGTCGGCTACGAGAGAAACCATAATTTTTATCTGAGATAATAAGAGCCTCGTAAAACTCCGTAGGGGAGGCCGCTCTCGGCCGCCCGCTATAATGATTCAGAAAGGCAAATTATAAATTCTATGAACAATCCTTGGGGAGTTCTCACCGGAATACGCCCCGCCAAGATCGCTTCCAAGCTTTTGGCGCGCGGCATGACCGATGAGCAGGTCATAGACTATTTTATGACCGAATGCGGAACCGAATACCAAAAAGCGGCCCTTGCTCTGGAATGTGCGAGGGCTCTTGTTCCCGTGCGCGAAAAAATGTACGAAAACGGCGTCAGCCTCTATATCGGGATCCCGTTTTGCCCCAGCCGATGTCTTTATTGTTCTTTTGTCACAAACGGCACCAAACAGGCGGCGAAGCTCAAGCCCGACTATGTGGAGGCGCTCAAAAAGGAGATCGCCTACACGGCGGAGATAGTCAAAGAAAACAAAAACACCGTTGAGACCGTATACATAGGAGGCGGAACGCCCACCTCGCTTTCGGCCGAGCTTATGGACGATATGCTTACCTGCCTTGAAAACGAGTTTGATCTGTCGCGGGTCAGGGAATTTACGGTCGAGGCGGGCCGGCCCGACACGATCGACCGAGAAAAGCTGGACGTTATGAAACGGCACGGCGTCAGCCGCATAAGCATAAATCCCCAATCGATGAACGACGAGACGCTGCATGTTATCGGCAGGGCGCACTCGGCGCAGGATATACGCAGAGCGATGGCGCTGGCGCGGGAGCGCGGCTTTGACGATATAAATATGGACGTTATCGCGGGGCTCCCCGGAGAGAGCCTTGATATGTTCAAGTATACCTTGGAGGAAGTTGAAAAGCTAAAGCCGACCGACACCACGGTGCATGTTATGAGCATAAAGCGGTCATCGCGGCTCAATGAGTATTTGAGCGATTACGATCTGACAGATGGCGAAACGGTCAGCAAGATGGTCGACTATGCCCGGGAATTTCTGGCCTCAAAAGGCAAGCGCCCGTATTATATGTACCGCCAGAAGAATCAGCTTGGCAACCTTGAGAATGTGGGATATTCCCTGCCCGGATATGAGTCGCTGTATAATCTCTATATCATGGAGGAGATACAGACTATCATTTCAATGGGATGCGGCGGCGTTACCAAAACAATTGACAGAGAGACCGACCGCATAGAGAGGATATTCAACGTCAAGGAGCCGAAGGACTATATTTTAAGGATAGACGAGATGCTCCACCGTAAAGATATACTTCGCGGCGAAATCCCCGACTTCCGCCACAGAATTTCCGAATTTAAAAGAGAACTATAAAAGCCCCTATAATTGGGGCTTTTATGTTATCTGAATCTAAAATCGATACCGGATTGTTTTAAAATCGCGTTAGCCGTGTGACGTGATTTTATTTTGCTGTCTACCGTGACATGACGATTGCTCAGAGGACTGTACCATATATCGTGATCGCCTTTTCCGCGTCTTACAAATGAGCAGTTATGCTCTTTAAGGATTTCACGTACTCTTTTCTCATATTCCGCCATTACAGTGCTATCCTTTCGTGGCGCTTTGATACGAAGAAGAGATTAAGGGGCGTTTTTTCGGTTCCGTTAAGCTCAAGAAGTTCGGGAACCGCGAATCTCACGCGCTCAAGAAGAGCATCAAATGAGCCGCTTTCAAGCACAAGTCCCGGTATATCGTCGCTTGTCGCGATCCATACCTGAGCTTCGCCGTCCCATGTCAGATTGATCGTATATTCCATAACGCGTTCCTCCGTTAATATTATATGCCGAACATATTATTTTAGTCGGTGATCTCGGCGTGGAGCTCTTGCAGGGATTTCACGCCGCCGGTCGCGTCTTTGATGGTTTTTAATCCCGCGATCGCGGCCTTGGCCTCGGCCATTGTGGTGACGTAGGATATCCTGCCCTTTATGACGCCTTTTCTGATATAGCTGTCGTCTGTCGCGCCCTTCTTGTCGGTGGGCGTGTTGATAACTATATTGACCTCGCCGTTTGTGATTATATCCAGAACGTTGGGACGTCCCTCACCCAGCTTGGCGACGATCTCGACGTCTATGCCGTTGTCGCGCAGCATTTTTCCGGTGCCCTCGGTGGCCACTATGTCAAAGCCGCAGTCCTTAAAGCCCTGCGCCACTTCCACAAGCTCGTCCTTGTCACGGTCGTTGACGCTGATAAGCATCTTGCCGCTTGTGGGGAATTTGATCTGTGTGGCCTCCTGCGCTTTGAGGAACGCCTCGCCGAAGGTGGGCGCCATGCCGAGGACCTCGCCGGTAGAGCGCATCTCGGGTCCGAGCACGGGGTCGACCTCCTGGAACATGTTGAACGGGAACACCGCCTCTTTAACGCCGTAGTGGGGTATCTTCTTTTCTTTAAGCTCCGGAACGGGCGACTTCCTGCCCGTCAGAGGCGCGGTTATGATGTCCGTGGCGAGCGGTACCATGCGTATGTTGCACACCTTTGAAACCAGCGGCACGGTCCTTGACGCTCTCGGGTTGGCCTCCAGAACGTAAACCACATCGTCTTCAATGGCGTACTGCATATTCATCAGTCCGCGCACGTTCATCTCACGCGCGATTTTAGCCGTGTATTCTTTAATTGTTTTGACATGCTTTTCGGGTATGTTCATCGATGGCAGGATGCACGCCGAGTCTCCCGAGTGGATTCCCGCAAGCTCGATATGCTCCATAACTGCGGGCACGAACACGTTCTCGCCGTCGCTGATGGCGTCAGCCTCGCACTCCATGGCGTGGTTCAGGAATCTGTCGATCAGTATCGGTCTGTCGGGCGTCACGCCGACGGCAGCCGCCATGTAGACGCGCAGGCTTTCCTCATCGTGCACTACCTCCATGCCGCGTCCGCCCAGAACGTATGAGGGGCGCACCATAACGGGATATCCGATCTCCTTGGCGATCGCGATAGCTTCGTCCACGTTGACCGCCATTCCCGACTGGGGCATCGGTATGCCCAGCTTGTCCATCATAGCGCGGAACAGGTCTCTGTCCTCGGCAAGGTCTATGGTCTCGGGGGTCGTACCCAGAATATTCACGCCGTTTTTCTTGAGCTCCGCCGCTAAGTTCAGAGGCGTCTGTCCGCCGAATTGAGCGATAACGCCCACAGGCCTTTCCTTCTCGTGTATGCTCAGCACGTCCTCAAGGGTCAAGGGCTCAAAATACAGCTTGTCCGAGGTGTCGTAGTCGGTCGAGACCGTCTCGGGGTTGCAGTTGACTATGATCGTCTCAAAGCCCAACTTTTTGAGCGCAATGGCTGCGTGAACGCAGCAGTAGTCAAACTCGATGCCCTGTCCTATTCTGTTGGGGCCGCCGCCAAGGATCATGATCTTGGGCTTGTCGGTATTCACCTTGCTCTCGTCCTTCATGTTGTAGGATGAATAGTAGTAGGCGGAATCCTGCGTGCCGCTCACGTGCACGCCTTCCCACGCCTCGGTAATGCCCGCGGCGATCCTGGCGTTTCTTATGTCTTCCTCGGGCACGTCCAAAAGCTCGCACAAATATCTGTCCGAGAATCCGTCCTGCTTGGCCGTCTTGAGAGCCTCGGTCGGGGGAACGCTGCCCTTATACTGTTTGAGGCTTTCCTCTTCCTTGACAAGCTCTTTCATCTGCTCGATGAAGTAGTGCTTGATCTTTGTGATTTGGTATATTTCCTCGACCTCCGCGCCCTTGCGCAGCGCCTCGTACATAATGAACTGGCGCTCGCTGGTGGGAGTTTTGAGCATTTTTAAAAGCTGCTCCTTGGTCTTTTCGCCGAAGTCCTTGGCGCCGCCGAGACCGTATCTGCCGATCTCAAGGCTGCGTATCGCTTTCTGGAACGCCTCTTTGTATGTCTTGCCTATGCTCATTACCTCGCCTACGGCGCGCATCTGCGTGCCGAGCTTGTCCTCGGCGCCCTTGAATTTTTCAAACGCCCATCGCGCAAACTTGATAACAACATAGTCGCCGTCGGGATAGTATTTGTCAAGCGTGCCGTATTTTCCGCAGGGAATGTCGCTGAGATTAAGACCCGACGCCAGCATGGCCGACACCAGAGCGATCGGGAAGCCTGTCGCCTTTGACGCCAAAGCCGACGAGCGCGACGTTCTGGGGTTGATCTCTATAACTATGATCCTGCCGTCCTCGGGGTTTCTGGCGAACTGAACGTTTGTGCCGCCGATGACCTGAATGGCCTCGACTATCTTGTAGGCCTGCCTTTGAAGCTCGGCCTGAACGTCCTCGGGTATTGTCAACATGGGCGCCGAGCAGAATGAGTCGCCCGTGTGAACGCCCAGCGGGTCAATGTTTTCGATAAAGCATACGGTTATCATATTGCCCGCCGCGTCGCGCACGACCTCAAGCTCCAGCTCCTCCCAGCCGAGAACCGATTCCTCGACCAGAACCTGTCCCACAAGACTGGCCTGCAGGCCTCTGGCGCACACGACTTTAAGCTCTTCGGTGTTGTAAACCAGGCCGCCGCCCGCGCCGCCCATGGTGTAGGCGGGTCTTAATACAACGGGATAACCCAGCTCATCGGCTATCTTCAGCGCTTCTTCAACCGAATAGGCGACCTCGCTGCGCGCCATCTCTATGCCGAGGGAATTCATTGTGTTCTTAAACTCGATCCTATCCTCGCCGCGGTCGATAGCGTCGACCTGCACGCCGATAACCTTCACGCCGTACTTGTCGAGCACGCCCGCCTTCGCAAGCTCGGAGCAGAGGTTGAGGCCCGACTGTCCGCCTAAGTTAGGCAGCAGCGCGTCGGGGCGCTCTTTTTCTATGATCTGCGTGAGCCGCTCAAGATTGAGGGGCTCGATATAGGTAACGTCGGCGGTCTCGGGGTCGGTCATGATCGTGGCGGGGTTTGAGTTAACAAGCACGATCTCATAGCCCAGCTTTCTCAGCGCCTTGCAGGCCTGAGTTCCCGAATAGTCGAACTCGCATGCCTGGCCGATGATTATCGGACCCGAGCCGATGATCAGCACCTTATGTATATCTTCGCGTTTTTTAAGTTTTTCCATAGATAGCTTTCTCCTTTATGTTAATGCAAAATTATTTAATTCCTATATCATGTCTGAAGTGGGCGTCCTTAAAGCTGATAACGTCAACATATTCATACGCCTTTTTTATCGCTTCGTCAAGGTCTTCGCCCGTAGCGGTCACGCCCAGCACCCTGCCGCCGTTTGTCAGTACGTCGGTACCGTCGAGCTTGGTTCCCGCGTGGAAAACCGTTGCGCCCAGACTCTCGGCCTGCTTGATACCGTCGATCTTATAGCCCTTTTGGTACGACTTGGGATATCCGCCCGACGCCATAACCACGCATACGCAAGCCTCGTCCGACCACTCGATCTCGATGTCGGCGAGCCTTTCGTCAACGACCGCGTTCATTATGTCAAACAGATCGGTCTTGAGCCTCGGCAGAACTACCTGAGTCTCGGGGTCGCCGAAGCGGCAGTTATATTCGATAACCTTAACGCCGTCCGCCGTTTTCATGAGGCCGAAGTACAGTACGCCCTTAAACGTTCTGTCCTCGGCGTTCATTGCTTTCATTGTGGGCAGGAATATGTTGTTCATGCATTCATCGGCAACCTCGGGGGTGTAGACGCGGCTGGGCGAGAACGTGCCCATTCCGCCTGTGTTGGGACCCTCGTCGTTGTCATAAGCGCGCTTGTGGTCCTGCGCCGATACCATGGGCTTCATGGTCTTGCCGTCGGTGAATGCCAGCACCGAGATCTCGGGGCCTGTCAAAAATTCCTCGATAACTACCTTGCCGCCCGCGGCTCCGAAGATCTTGTCGTCCATGATGTCATGAACGGCTGTCTCGGCCTCGTCGAGAGTTTTGGCGATTATAACGCCTTTGCCGAGCGCCAGTCCGTCAGCCTTGACAACGACCGGGAATTTGTTCTGCGATTTTATATAGTCGATCGCCGCCGCACTGTTGTCAAATGTTTCGTATGCCGCGGTGGGTATTCCGTATTTTTTCATCAAATCCTTAGAAAACGCCTTGCTGCCCTCGATTATGGCCGCCGCCTTGTCGGGACCGAAGGCTCTGAGACCCGCGGCCTTAAACGCGTCCACCGCGCCCGCGGCCAGAGGATCGTCGGGAGCGACCACCGTCAGATCTATCTCGTTTTTCTTGGCAAAAGCGGTCTGCTTATCAAAATCCATAACGCCGATGTCCACACATTCGGCAAGCTCGGATATGCCGCCGTTGCCGGGCGCGCAGTATATTTTGCTGACCTTATCGCTCTGCGCGAGCTTCCACACGATAGCATGCTCTCTGCCGCCGCCGCCGATAACCAATACCTTCATAAAATTCAGTCTCCTCGCTATAGTTAATTTTATACATACTAATATATAGTTTACATGAACATGACAGAAAATGCAATAATTTTTTAAAAAATTTTTAAATTTTAACTACAGTTGGCGACGGCGGTAAAATAATTAATAAAAATGTAAATGCCTCTTGAATTATTGGTGATTTTTTAGTAAAATAGTAACAAGGAGTGTGATGAATATGAGTTATTATTATTCAACGGTTGCCGGAATAACTATGAATCACAGCGAGGTAAAGGAAAAAAACGGGTTTGAAATTATTAAAATTCATTTTGAGCGTCCGAACGAAAACGGTTTTGACTTTCTTGATATGGAGCTTCCGTGCGGCACGGTATATAAATCTTTCGGTTTTTCGGAAGATGAGATCATGGATCTAAAAGAATACGTGCGCGATAACGATTCGCTTATCTGGGAATTCGCTCGTTCCGGAGGTGGTATGATTGCCTAAAATTTTGCTTGATTTTTTAGGATATTCATTTTTCTTTTGGGCAAACGAGAACAATGAACCTGTTCATGTGCATGTTTGCAAAGGTAAACAGTCTGAAAACGCAACAAAATTTTGGATAAAACCCGATGGAATTGAATTGGTGCATAATAAGAGCAAAATACCGCAGAGTGATTTAAAGAAAATAGCGCGGTATATTGCTCAGAACCGGGCGAGAATTATTACCGCATGGTATGACTTTTTTGGAATATTATAAAATTATAATAGTATTGGAGGTAAATCACATGAAGATCAGACGAATTCTTGCGCTTGCGATAATCTGCGCGATGGTTCTGCCACTTGTCGGCATAACCTCGGCGAGCGCCGCCGCGGAGGTGCCCGACGTTTCGGAACTAAAGGAGACCGCGATCACTTTCCCGGCGGAAGACGGCATTTCGTCGACGGACCAAACGGGAACGGGCGACAATTTCAAAGGTTATATCTACAGCGGTAAGGGAGCGGATTTTCTCGCCGCCAAATATTTAAAGATCACATATACGGTCACGGGAGATGTGGATGAGAATGTCAATCTTTTCACGTTTCAGCCGTTTGACTCCAACTGGGGCGGCTGGCCGAACAACTTTGTAACTCTCGCCGACTCGATAAAAGACGGCGATTCCTACACCGCATACGTGTCGGTCGACGACGTGAAAGCGTCGCTCGGCGAGGGAGCTTCCGCTATGGGAATAAACATCTCGTTTACGGAGCCGCCCGAGGGAGTTGTTGTCAAGCTCACGGGCTACAGCACTTTGACCGAGCCGAGCGGTCTTCCCGAGACGATAAGGGGATGGCTTGAGTATTCGATAAACTATTCAAAGGCTTTGGACGCGTCAAAGTATCAAGAGGAATCGTTCAAGACCTTCCAAAGCGCGGTCACGACCGCCGAGGGAGTTTTAAACAACTCTTCCGCCTCGGATTCGCAGCTTCAGACCGCGAGAGATAATTTGGAAAAAGCGAAAGCGAAGCTTTTGTTCAAAGACAGCGCAGATCCGGGCAAGCCTCAGCCTTTCAGAGTTATCTCGGGCGAGGACACGGTCAAGGAAATGGGCGTCGGCTGGAATTTGGGCAACACCATGGACGGGCATGCGGGTTTCCATCCGAGCGAGACCTCATGGCAGCCCTACATCACAACCAAAGAGATGATACGCGCCCTGCACGACGCAGGTTTTAACACGATCAGGATCCCTGTCACATGGGGCGACATGATCGACGATAATAACAACTACGCTATTAACGACGGCTGGATAAGCCGCGTGCAGGACATAGTTGATTACTGTGTTGAGCAGGATATGTACGCGATCATAAATATTCACCATGACGGCGCCGAGCAGGACGGCTGGCTCCGCGTGGCTTCGGACAATATCGATTTTGTCTATGAAAAATACGAGGGTGTTTGGCGCAATATCGCCGAGCGGTTCAAGGATTATGACGAGCATTTGATATTTGAGTCGGCGAACGAGCTGACCTGTATGGCGGGCGATGACAAAAACTCGTCCGCGGCGCAGGCAAAGGACACGCCGATAATAATGAACCTCAATCAGATATTTGTGAACACCGTCCGCGCCACGGGCTCAAATAATTCGAGACGCTGGCTGGCGGCGGTCACGCATTACGCGAGCAGGGGCACGAGCAACGGATTCGCGCTTCCGACTGACAGCTATAATTCCGAGAACCGTCTGATGTTCGCGCAGCATATTTATAAGGACACCAGCCGCAGAACATATGAATGGAACGTGAGCGACGAGAATAAAAGTATAGGAAGCGCCAAGGCGACAACGGATGTGATCAAGCAGGCGCATGATAAATTCAGAAACGTGCCCATTATTCTCGGCGAATACGGTTATAAAAACGTTGTTAACGCCGCAAATCCGAGCGGCTATAACGACATAGGCAGAGCGTATGCCTACGAGTGTGCGTCGCGCGCGGGACAGGTCGGAATGACTGTGCCCGTAGCGTGGGACAACAGCCGAGGCGCGGGTCAGCAGCTGTTTGAGACGGGCGTATACACCGTGTGGGACAGAGAGAGCGGCAAGCCCGTGTTCAAGAGCATAACCGATGCCATGATGCGCGGAATGTTCCTGCCGCCGAGCTCCAAGAACAAGAGCTTTGACATGTCCGACATAGTTTCCGGCCCCGAAATAATTCCGATAACCGAGATAATTCCGACCGAGAGCGAGGTTAATATCGAGGTCGGCTCAAGCGCGAAGCTCACCGCCTCGGTTCAGCCCTCAAACACCAACGACGTTGTGCTCTGGAAGTCGGACGACGATAACATAGCCACCGTATACAACGGCTTGATACAAGGCGCAAGGATAGGCGCGACATATGTTACCGCGTTTTCTCAAAGCGGCTCCGCAACGGCGAGAGTAAGGGTAATAATCTCCGCCAAAGAGTCTGAAAACCCCGCGACCGATATTGTCTCGCAAGACAGTTATAATGTCACACAGGGCAAATATCTGTTCCTGGATGCGGAAGCGAATAACGGCGAAAATCTGCTTTACTACAGCTCAAACGAGAAGGTCGCCACGGTCAGCGCCGAGGGCAAGATCGTGGGAATAACGCCCGGAGCGGCTTATATCACGATAGCCGCCGAGACCGGCTATACAAAGACTGTTCCCGTTATCGTCTCGGAGCCCGCGGGAGACAAAAAGGTAAACGTGGCGGCCAATGTCTATTACAACAAAGGCTATTTCGGAACCGAGCGCGGCAAGCCCGTGGCGATTAACGGCGACGGACAATACACGGTGTCGTTTGATTTAGACGCTGACATTTCCGACGCGGGCAAAAAGGCTGGTATAAAAGCTATAGAAAACTTCGGCTCGCTCTATATCAAAGATTATGACGTTGACATGGGCAGCGCGTCAAAGAGCCCGATCGACGGCTGCGAGATCCGATATGACGAGATCAAGGTAAACGGCATACCTCTTAATATAACCAACAAGGAGTTCAAATCAGCCATGAACGGCGCTGTGCTTGACACCGGAGACCCGTTCAACGCGTGGGAAGGCTCGGTAGTCGGAAGCGACGAGATAACCACCGATACCAAAAACTATCTTATAAACTTTGATATTGTTGATTCTTGTTTTGACAATACATCCGCAGTTATTGAGGACGGCAAGGTCACAGAGGTCAATGCTAATGTACGGAGATTTCCTGCGATCGATTCATTGATTGTTGCAGCCGCTGTTTTTGATGCTGATAATATACTGAAAGATATGGAAAGCAGGCAGCTTGCGGCATCTGACATTTCCGGCGGTAAACTGAGCGTTGACGGCTTTGATCTTGAGATGCCGCAGGGCGGCTCGGCAAAGGCTTTTATATGGAATGATTTTGACAATGTCAATCCGTTGGCCGTTGAGGGCAGTGCCGAAAAGATCATTCCCAAACGTGTAGACATAACATTTTCGATCCGAAACCTGAACTTTATAACCGTGGATGAGGGCATCCCCGCAACAGCAATATCGGCGGTCACGGACAAGAGCCTTAACATGAAAGTCGGTGAGACAAGTGAGCTTAGAGTTGCTGTCACTCCGACAGATACTACATCCGTCGTTTCATTTATCTCATCAAATAAAGCGATGGTTATGCTTGACAGCACATATGGTCAGCTGCCGGCCGGAGACGGAACCTGCGTTATGCCTATAAAGGCATTGAAACCCGGTTATGCGAGAGTGACCGCTATAACCGACAACGGCTTAATGGAAGTTTTTGAGATCAATATAAGCGAATAAGTATTATGAAAAATTGTTTTGAGGAAATAAAGGGCGGCCTGGGCTTCGGCGCCATGCGGCCGCCCAGAGACAAAAACGGCGCCGTGATCCTCGGCGAGTTCGCCGATATGATAGACAAATATATGTCGTCGGGCTTTAATTATTTTGACACCGCCCGCGGCTATGTCGGCGGCAGGAGCGAGGAATCATTAAAAAAATGCCTCACGTCAAGGTATCCGCGGGAGAGCTTTGTGCTTTGCGACAAGCTGTCAAGCGAGTTTTTTAAAAGCGAGGCCGATATTTACGAGACGTTTGAAAAGCAGCTCGCAAGCTGCGGCGTCGAGTATTTTGACTTTTATCTTATGCACGCGCTGTCGTCGAGGAGCTATAAAAAATACAGCGAGCTGGGCGCGTTCGAGGCCGCGAAAAAGCTGAAAGCGCAAGGCAGGATCCGACATATAGGCATCTCGTTCCACGATACCGAGGACGCCCTTGATGTGATACTGAGCGAGCACCCCGAGATAGAAGTCGTGCAGATACAGCTGAATTATCTGGATATGGACAATCCGGGCATACGCAGCCGCGCGAATTACGAGATGTGCGCAAAACACGGAAAGCCCGCGTTTGTAATGGAGCCGATAAAGGGCGGCAGGCTTGTAAATCTGCCCAACGAGGCGAAGTCCGTTTTGAAAGAAGGCGGAGGAGGAAGTCCCGCGGCTTACGCCCTGCGCTACGCGGCGGGATTTGAGGGCGTGCGCCTTGTGTTGTCGGGCATGTCAAACATGGCGCAGGTCGATGAAAACATCGCGCTTTTCGGTGATCTAAAGCCGCTGAGCGGGCGCGATCTTGAGGCGGTGGAAAAAGTTTGCGAAATTCTGAAAAATGAGCGGACGGTTCAATGCACAGGCTGCGAGTACTGCACCCGCGTGTGCCCCAAGGATATAGCGATACCGCTTTTGATATCCTGCCTCAACTCAAGGATAAGATACGGCGAGGGCGGATTTTACTACGAGGTGTACACCACGAACCGCGGTAGGCCCGAGGACTGCGTGAAATGCGGCAGATGCGAGGCCGCCTGTCCCCAGAATCTGGAAATAAGAAAAATTCTGGAGCGGACCGCGAAAGCGTTTTCGAATGAATAAAAATAAAGCAGGAGCGGATGCTCCTGCTTGTTTTATGCCTCGATCTTCTCAAAGTCAGCGGCGCCGTGCTTGCACCAAGGGCATATAAAATCGGGCGGAAGCTCCTCTCCATCATAGATATATCCACAGATAACGCAGCGCCAGCCCGTGACTTTTTTCTCGGACTTTTTCGGCTGCGGCTTGATGTGCTTGTGGTAGTACGCGTATGTCAGGCTCTCGCCGTTCGAGAGCGATACCGCGTCGCTGAGCTTAGCGACAAAAATCGTGTGGGTGTCGCAGTCGACCGCGTCGATAACATCAAACGACAAATACGCGTTGGCGTATTTATCCAGATAGAGCAGACTGTTTTCGGCTCTTTTCGCGCAGTCTATCTCCGAGAACTTGTCGGCGTCTCTGCCGCTTTTGAAGCCGAAGGTCTCAAACACCGAAAACGGGGTTTCCTCGGTCAATATCGAAACATTGAACTTGCCGCTGTTTTTTATCATGTCATGGGTCAGGTTCGCCTTGTTGACCGATATGATAAACTTAAACGGCTCGTTTGACGTGATCTGCATCACCGTGTTTATTATGCAGCCGTTGTCTTTTCCGCCGTCGTTTGCCGACAGCACATACAGACCGTAGCCCACTTTGTAGATAGCGTTTGTGTCCATGATCATACCTCCATATATATATTTGATTTTATTATACTTTATTCTTTATCGGGCGTCAAGAAAATATTACGTGGCGAATCCCGCGAACTGGGTCATGTACAGATCGTGGTACTTGCCGTTTAGTTTCAGCAGCTCGTCGTGGGTGCCGCTTTCCACGATTTTTCCGTGATCCATAACAACGATCATGTCCGCGTCGCGGATAGTCGACAGGCGGTGGGCGATGATTATGCTGGTTCGGTTTTTCATAACCGTGTGCATCGCGTCCTGTATAGCTTTTTCGGTTCTGGTGTCAACGTTTGAGGTTGCCTCGTCCAGTATCAGTATTTTCGGGTCTGTAACAAAGGCTCTGGCGATAGCCAGCAGCTGCCTCTGACCCTGGCTGATGTTGGAGCCCGACGCCTTTAGCTTGGCCTTGATACCGCCCTTCATTCTGCGTATCATGCTTTGGCAGCGGCTCATCTCTATCGCCGATTCGATCAGCTTGTCGTCCGCGTCGGGATTTCCGTATTTCAGGTTGTTTTCGATGGTGTCCGAAAACAACACCGTGTCCTGCAGCACGATCGCCGCGTTTTCTCTGAGCGAGCCGCGCGACATATTTGCGATGTTTCTGCCGTTTATCAGTATTTCGCCGCTGTCGATGTCATAAAAGCGCATCAGCAGATTAACGATAGTGGTCTTTCCGCTGCCGGTCGCTCCGACCAGCGCGACTTTTTTGCCGCTCGGAACCGTGAGGCTGAAGTCGCGGATAACGGGCTTGCCCTTTTCGTATGAGAAATTCACGTGTTTAAACTCCACCTCGGCGGTCTCGATCTCGCCTATCGGCTCGCCGCTCATATCCTCGGGCTGTTCGTCGAGCACGATGAATACGCGTTCGGCTCCCGCGACCGCCGTCTGCAGCTGGCCGTAGAGCTGCGCGATCTCGTTGATCGGGCGGCTGAACTGCTTGGCGTATATGATAAACGCCGAGATAACGCCGACCGAGATCATGCCCTTTATCGCGAACAGGCAGCCGAAAGCGGCTATTATCACAAATCCGATATTTCCGATGCAGTTCATTATCGGGCCCATAACGCCGCTGAAAACCTCGGTCCTGATCCCCGCCGCGGTCAGCGAGTTCGAGGTGTCGGTAAAGCTTTTCGCAGTCGCGCTCTGGTGGTTATACGCCACTACCGAGCGGTAGCCGTCGATCATTTCTTCGACCGTGCCGTTCATCTCGCCCAGCAGGCGCTGGCGCTCTCTCGAAAATTTGCGCACCCGCTTTGATAAAAATTTTGTGGCCAGAAATGTCAGAATTACCGTTATAAAGCTGAGCAGCGCCAGAGGGGTACAGAACCACAGCATGACCGCGGCCGTGCCCGTCACGGTCAGCACTCCCGAAAACAGCGACGGAAGCGACTGCGAGACAGTGTTTGAGATGTTTTCTATATCGTTTGTCATTCGGCTCATAACGTCGCCGTGGCTGTGGGTGTCGAGATATTTGACCGGCAGGTCGACGATCTTGCTAAGCAGTTCGCCGCGCATGCGGCTGACGATCCTCTGGCTCAGGCGCGCGCTGAGCATGCCCTGAAACAACTGACACACGCTGTATATGAGATACACGCTCAGCATCAGCGCCAGAGTTTTTATAAGGCGTCCCTCGGCGGCGCCCGCGATTATGTCGATCGCGCGGCTCTGGACGCTCGGCGCGTACACGCCGCACAGGGTCCCCAGAACCACTATCGCCAGCATGGATATAACCACGGCTTTTTCTTTGGCGAAATATTTCCAAATTCTCTTTAAGGTCGCGCCTACATTGTCGGCGTGCTCGACCTCAGCGAATCGGTTGCCGCGGTTCCTGCCGGGCAGCTTTTTCTCAACCACCACTCTTTGGGTTTTGATTTGTTCAGGCATCCGCGCTCACCCCGCTTTCTTCGTCCGACATCTGCGAGCGGTATATATCTCGGTACGTGTCGGAGGTTTTCAAAAGCTCCTCGTGGCTTCCGCATGCCGCGATCACGCCGTGCTCCAGAACCGCGATCCGATCGGCGAACCGAGCCGACGCGATCCTCTGCACAACGATGATTTTTGTCATGTCGGGTCTGTGCTTTTTGAGCGCCGCGTACAGATCGGCCTCGGTTTTAAGGTCAAGAGCGCTGGTCGCGTCGTCGAATATAAGTATCTCGGCGGAACTGAGCACCGCCCTTGCGATCGCCACGCGCTGCCGCTGTCCTCCCGAGAGGCTTGTGCCCCTCTCGGCCACCATGGTGTCGTACCCGTCGGGAGTGTTCATGATAAAATCGTGAGCCTGCGCGATCTTGGCGGCCTCGATTATCTCGTCGTCGCTCGCGTCGGGCCTGCCCCAGGCGATGTTTTCCTTTATCGGCACGCTGAAAAGCTCGCTCTTTTGGAGGGCGACCGATATTTTTCGCCTGAGCGCGGTCTGATTGTATTTTTTGACGTCAACTCCGTCAACCAAAACTGCGCCCTCTACAGCGTCATAAAATCTGGGTATCAGGCTCACAAGCGAGGTCTTGCCGCAGCCCGTGGCGCCCATTATCGCGATCGTCTCGCCCGGTTTTATCTTGAGGCTTATGCTGTCAAGCACGTTTTTGTCGCTGTCGGGAAAGGCGAACGACGCGCCTTTAAACTCAATGCTGCCCCGAAGCTCGGTCCTGCCGTCAAAATCCCCGTCCTTGAGGTCGGGCTCGGAATTCAGTACCTCGCGCACTCTTTTCCACGAGGCGTATCCGCGCGATATGGTCTGAAACAGCATTACAAGCATGAGTATTCCGTTTAAGAGCTGCGTCGCGTATGTTATCGCCGCCATGATCGCGCCGGGGCTCGCCGTGCCCGATATTACCTGCGCGTTTCCCGAATACAGGATAAGCACTATCGCACCGTAGAGCAGCATGTTCATAAGCGGGCTCATAAAAGCGAAAATAATAAGTATTTTGAGCTGCGTTTTTATCAATTCGTCGTTGGCCTTGCCGAAGCGTATCTTTTCGTAAATCTCGCGCACGCAGGCCTTTATAACGCGTATGCCCGAAATATCCTCCTGCATGATCGAGTTTATGTTGTCGAGCTTTTGCTGGAGCTTCGGGAAAAGCGGGTTTGTTTTAAGAATCGAGATTATGATTATAAGCAGAACAAGAGGCGCCGCGCACAGAGAGATAAGTCCGAACGCGGTGTTGAGCTTGAACAAAAAGAACACGCTTCCGATAGTGAGCAGCGATGTCCTGATAAGGCCGCGGACAAACATGCTCACAAAGCCCTGCACCTGAGTTATGTCGTTGGTGACGCGGGTGATAAGCGAGCCCGTTCCGAACCGCTCCACCTGCGGGAACGAGAACCGCAGTATATTTTTAAAACAGTCCTTGCGCATGTCGTTTCCCACGCTCTGACCCGCGTACTGCACAAAAACGTTGTTGGTCGAGCCGAAAACGCAGCCCAAAAGCGCGATGCCGAGCATCGCCGCGCCCATTCTCAGCACCATATTAAGGTCGCTGATGCCGCCGCTTGAAATGCCGAGCACGCCGTCGTCCACAAGGCGGCTCATTATGTCGGGCTGCAGCAGATCCATCGAGACCTCGCCCACCATGCAGAGCACCGCGAATACCGCGTACGGCAGATACGGCCGTATGTATTTCCACATTTGTTTCACTCCTGTCTGATTTATTATTTTAACATAAATCAATACCTGTTTTCAAGAAAAATTTTTAAATTAAAAAACGCTAAAATATCGGAAATAAAAATTTTGAATATAAAATCCGAGGTCGGGCATAATAGTTGTGAATCCAAAATTAAAAGGAGACTTTGACGTTATGGATATATTAGCTTTAATTTTGTTAATAATCGGCGGTCTCAACTGGGGTCTTGTCGGCTTGTTCGACTTCAACCTGGTTTCGTTCATCTTCGGAAGCATGAGCATAATCAGCCGTATTATTTACACGCTGGTCAGTCTGGGCGCCATATGGTCGATCACGTTCTTTTTCCGTGAGCGTATCTTGTCCAGATATCAGCTTAAAGAAAGCAGCAGATAAGCTAAAATATGGCGCGAAATGCGCCATATTTTTTATGGTATTTAGTGTTAATTGCAGCCGCAGCCGCAGCCGTTTCCCTCGCAGTAGGGATTGCCGCTCGTGTTATCACCCGCGGGCGGGAAGAACTCGTCAAGCGGGAAGCGGATCGTGTTGAACAGATCGCAGGGATCGTCGTCGCCCGCAGCCGCGCAGACTTTTTCCGGAACACAGAAGTCGACCGCGTCGATCATCAGCGAGACGTCTCTCTCAATTCTGGCGATCGTGAACAAGCCGAAGCTTACCTGTACCTGTCTCGCGTCGTCGTCGACCACAAGATCATCGCCGTAGCAGGAGCAGATGTTCTCGGGTATCGCGGCGGCGCTGCAGCATCCGCAGCAGTTCTCTTTGTCGACCAGCTTTGCGCCGAGAGCGATGGGGTCGACCGCCTCGACCGTGACGGTGGGCATGTTGGTTGACTTCCTGACTCTCTCTATCTCATCGCCGGGCTGCATTGTCGAGGTGAAGGTCTTGGTCCTGCCCTCGCTGCCGTAGAGGATTATGCGCTTGTCGTAGGTGGTGAGACCGTGTATCTCCTCGGGAGCGCCCAGGCCGGTGAACACCTCAAGAGTGACGTCGATAAAGAATTTTATGTCGATCGAGTAGTAGCCCGAGTTATAGAGCAGAGGCTCGATATCGGTGTATACCCAGATGATCTCAGCCTTCTTGAGCTTAACGTTTATCGCGTCCTCGATCAGCTGCTGGTTCTCGGCGGTGAAATACACTCTCGAATCCGCGACGCAGTTCCTCTCTCTGCACGAGTCGTAGATCTTTTTGGCGCTGACGCATATGGGATCCGAGAAATCCTCGCGGCGTCTTTCGCTTGTTTCGGCCGCCTCGGCGGCGCAGTCCTCGGCGATGCCCGCCGCGTCAACATCAGCGTCAACGTCGTTGTCGCAGCCGCAGCCGCAGCCGTTTTGTCTGCCGTAAGTATTTTTATAACTCATAATCAAACCTCCTGAATATTTTGCGGCCTTTGCCGCTTTCAATATATTCTATGGCGGGTATGAAAATTTGTTACAAATAATCGAATATGATAAATTATATCATATCACATAGTCGTGGCCCGAGTATTCGCGGTTTCGGTCTATGATATCCTGAATGGTTATACCGTCCAGATACTCGGCGATAACGTCCCTCAGGCCCTCCCAGACGAACAATGTCTTGCATGAGGCTTGTCTCTCGCACTGATTGGGCTTTTGGTCAAGGCATGCGATCGGGGCGATGCTGCCCTCGGTTATCCTGAGTATTTCCCCGATAGTGTATTCCGACGGCTGTCTCGACAGCTTGTATCCGCCCTTAAAACCTCTGCTCGAGCGCAGGATCCCCGTGTTGTTGAACAGGGATATTATCTGCTCCAGATATTTTTTCGAAATCCCCTGGCGCTCCGCTATATCCTTGAGTGAAATAAATCCGTCGTTAGTGTGCTCCGCCATATCCAGCAGCATCCTGACCGCGTATCTGCCCTTTGTTGAAATCTTCAATTATGTCACCCCTAACAAAAATCTTTTTTCTAATATACTATTATACCATAGGATTTATAGGATTCAAGGGGTTATCGCCAATTTTTTGCAAAAAATTAAAAAAATTTAAAAAAAGTCCTTGACAAATATATTATTATGTGCTATTATCTAAAACATACTAAATCTATAGGAATAGTGACAAAAGGAGAAAACCATGAGACAAGAATATGTGAGACTGTTTACCAAGCTTCTCAGATTCAACTGGCGGTTCGGGCGAATGTGAGTTTTCAGCAAGCCGATTTGAGAATTTGTTTATTTATTAAAATTAAAATATAAAGGAGATAATTATTATGGCAAATATAAAAGATACATCAAAATGGGGATTTGAAACAAAGCAGCTGCATATCGGACAGGAGAGCCCCGATCCCGCCAGCGACGCGAGAGCGGTTCCGATCTATCAAACCACATCGTACGTTTTCAAAAATTCCGATCACGCGGCGGCGCGTTTCGGACTTGCCGACCCCGGCAATATTTACGGCAGACTGACAAACTCGACGCAGGACGTTTTCGAGCGCAGAATGGCGGCGCTTGAGGGCGGCGTCGCGGCGCTTGCCACGGCCTCGGGCGCGGCGGCCATCACCTACACGATACAGAACCTGGCCCAGGCGGGCGATCATATAGTTTCGCAAAAGACCATATACGGCGGCACATACAACCTGCTGGCGCACACTCTGCCGCAGTACGGCGTTGACACCACCTTTGTCGACATACATAATTTAGATGAAGTTAAAAACGCGGTCAAGCCCAACACCAAGGCTATATTTATCGAGACCTTGGGAAATCCCAACAGCGATATCGCGGATATCGACGCGGTGGCCGAGATAGCTCACTCAAGCAAGATCCCGCTGGTTATAGACAACACCTTCGGCACGCCTTATCTCATCCGCCCGATCGAGCACGGCGCTGACATAGTTGTCCATTCGGCCACAAAGTTCATCGGCGGCCACGGCACAACGCTCGGCGGCGTTATAGTAGACAGCGGAAAATTTGACTGGGAGGCGAGCGGCAAGTTCCCGTCTCTGACCGAGCCGAACCCCAGCTACCACGGCATTTCGTTCACAAAGGCCGTTGGAGAGGCCGCGTTTGTGACAAAAATACGCGCTATACTGCTCCGCGACACCGGAGCCACGCTTGCGCCGTTCAGCGCGTTCCTGCTGCTCCAGGGCCTTGAGACCTTATCGCTCAGAGTGGAGCGCCACGCCGAAAACACCAAAAAGGTCGTTGAGTATCTGAGCAATCACCCCAAGGTTTTGAAGGTCAACCATCCGTCGCTGCCCGATCATCCCGACCACGAGCTTTACAAAAAATATTTCCCGAACGGCGGAGGCTCGATATTCACGTTCGACATAGACGGCGGCGAAAAGGATGCTCGTGACTTTATAGACAGACTGCAGATATTCTCGCTGCTGGCCAATGTGGCCGACGTCAAGTCGCTGGTTATACATCCGGCCAGCACCACCCACTCGCAGCTGACAGCCGAGGAGCTGCTCGATCAGGGAATCAATCCCAACACGATCAGACTTTCGATAGGAACCGAAAGCGTTGACGATATCATAGCGGACCTCGAGCAGGCTTTTGAATAAAAGCGCTCGGCTACAGGCGCGGGATAAGGCATAATATTCCGTAGATTATCGGCTGATGCGCAAGATATATAACAAGCGAATGTCTGCCGATAAACGTCAGCGGTCTTATGTCGGGCTTTTTCAAAAAGCGCAGCAGATCCAGCCTTTTAAATAATTTGAAAAGGTAATACCCCGCGAGGTACAAAAAGAACCACGGGAACAACGAGAAGTAGTCGACCGAGAAAAAGTCCCGAAACGGGAACCCGAAAAACGCGGTCATATAGTTTTTGTAAAACGCCACAGGCAGCGGAAGCCCCGCGATATAACCCGCGTTTATGTCAAACGCTAAAGCAAACAAAACAAGCGATAAGATCAGCCCTATATACGGGCTGATTTTTTTTAGGGCAAAATCAAGCAGCGCGGTCACGATCGCCGCGCTGCCCAAAAATGTGAGAATTCCGAATATTATTATGTTTTGGGGCATGAAAACTGCGGTCGCGGCTGTGATGCCCGCGCCGAGCAGGAACAGGATCAGCCCGTTTTTTATCGGCTTTTTGCTCAGCGAAAAGCAAAATCCCGACACGGCGATAAACGTGAACGCTATGCCGCGCTGCCATATTACCGCGGGGCGCGACTCAATAAGGCCGCCGGGCAGAAGACCCAGCGAGCACAGATCCCAAAATCCGTGATATAATATCATGCTTATTATCGCGGCCGCCCGAACGCAGTCGACCGCCGAGAGCCTTGTACCCCTGTCCACAGCTATACCGCCGCTATGACCTCGACCTCGACCAGCGCGCCCTTGGGCAGAGCCTTGACGGCCACGCAGGAGCGGGCGGGCTTTGAAGTGAAATACTCGCCGTATATCTCGTTGAACTCGGCGAAGTCGTTTATATCCGCCAAAAAGCAGGTGGTTTTGAGCGCCTTATCGCAGGACGAGCCGGCAGCCTCAAGCACCGCGGTCAGGTTTTCCATGACCTGCTTGGTCTGGCCTTTGATATCGTTCGCCTCAATGTTTCCGGTGGCCGGGTCTATCGCTATCTGGCCCGAGGTGTAAACTGTGCCGCCGATCTTCACCGCCTGTGAGTAGGGGCCTATGGCCTCGGGAGCGCCGTTGGTGTGTATCTTTTCCATAATATTACCTCCGTTTAATAAATTTATCTTAATTTAAATCCGCTCTTTGTCAGGGCGTTTATTATCTCGTTGAGATGGTCGCGGTTCCTGGTTTCGACCGATATTCTGAGGATGCAGTCGTTGATGTCTATGTGGCTGTCGCCTCTGTTGTGGTCAAGCTCCACAACGTTCGCGCCGTACGACGCGATGATCTCCGAAACGGTCAGCAGCTGTCCGGGCTTGTCGGTGAGCTCGATAACCAGTTCGGTCAGGCGGCCCGTCATTTGAAGGCCGCGGTTTATAACTCTCGAAAGTATAGTCACGTCTATGTTTCCGCCCGACACCAGAGCCACCACGTTTTTGCCCTTGGTGGGAAGCTTGTCAAACATTATCGCGGCGACCGACGCGGCTCCCGCGCCCTCGGCTATGACCTTCTCGCGCTCGATAAGCTCGAGTATCGCCGTCGAGATCTCGTCGTCCGAGACTGTCACGATATCGTCAACGTAGTTTTTGCATATGTCAAACGTCAGGTCGCCCGGGGTTTTCACAGCGATGCCGTCGGCGATGGTGTGGACCCCGTTCAGGGTTTCGATCTTGTCGTCTTTTATCGAGGTTTTCATTGACGGGGCGCCCTCGGCCTGCACGCCGTACACCTTGATATCGGGATTGAGCGACTTGAGCGTGAACGCCACTCCGGCGATAAGTCCGCCGCCGCCCACCGGAACGACTACCGCGTCGACATCGTCAAGCTGGTCGATTATCTCAAGGCCTATCGAGCCCTGACCCGCTATAACCTTTTCGTCGTTAAACGGGTGGATAAACGTGGCGCCCGTCTCCTCGACCATTTGGAGCGCTTTTTCGTAGGCGTCGTCATAAACGCCCTTTACCAGAACCACGTCCGCGCCATAGCTCTTTGTTGCCTCGACTTTGGATATCGGAGCGCCGTCGGGAATACATATCGTGGCTTTTATTCCGTGCATGGACGCCGCCAGCGCCACTCCCTGCGCGTGGTTGCCCGCCGAGCAGGCGATAACGCCTCTCGCCTTCTCCTCGTCGGTCAATTGGGAAATTTTATAATACGCGCCGCGCACCTTAAACGAGCCCGTCACCTGCAAATTTTCGTTTTTGAGATAGAGATTGCAGTCGGGGCACATTCTGGTCGCGCGGATCAGCTCGGTCGGGCGCAGCACCTGTTTGAGCACGTGCGCGCCGTGGTAGATTTTATCGAGTGTAACCATATCTCTCTCCTTATTCGATCACTGTATTATTTTACAACTATTAATTATAATGGCAAACCGCGGCGATTGCAAGTTAAAATTACACAAATTATTACCCGCCGCGTCGGAATTTCTTGTATCCCGCTTAAAAAAATTTTTCAAAAATTTCAAAATTTCTCTTGCAATCGGGATTTTGATGTGATATAATCTAATTCTGTGCGAAGCCGCACAAAAAATATAAATACACACGCCTCGTGATTTTTTCGGTCGTGCCGCGTTCCCATGTCGGTTCCGAAAAAAGCCGACCGAGGCGGAGGTATAACTTTACGGAGGTGTAAAATCATGGGAGTAGTTCAGATGAAGCAGTTACTGGAGGCAGGCGTTCACTTCGGACACCAGACCCGCCGCTGGAACCCTAAAATGGCTGAGTACATTTTCACGGAGAGAAACGGCATCTATATCATTGACCTTCAGAAAACTGTAAAGAAAATTGAGGAAGCGTATTACTTTACGCGCGACGTCGCGGCCGAGGGCGGCACGGTTCTGTTTGTGGGAACCAAAAAGCAGGCTCAGGAAGCGATAAAGGAAGAGGCCGAGAGAACAGGAATGTTCTACGTTAACGCCAGATGGCTGGGCGGAATGCTCACAAACTTCAAGACCATCAAGCAGAGGATCGGCAGACTGTATCAGCTGGAGAAAATGACAGAGGACGGCACAATGGATCTTCTGCCCAAGAAAGAGGTAATCAAGCTCAACCTGGAGAAGGAGAGACTTGAGAAGTTCATGGGCGGCATCAAGGAGATGAAGGCTCTTCCGTCGGCGCTGTTCGTTGTTGACCCCAGGAAAGAGAAGAACGCTATCGCCGAGGCCCACAAGCTGGGTATCCCCGTTATCGCGATCGTTGACACAAACTGCGACCCCGAGGAGGCCGACTATCCCATTCCCGGAAACGACGACGCTATCCGCGCGGTAAAGCTCATAGTCACCACGATCGGAAACGCGATCTTGGAGGGCAAGCAGGGCGAGCAGCTTGAGGACAATTCCGAGAAAAAAGATGACGACGTAAACCTCGACATGCTCGACGAGTAAAAGCCTCTCCCCGGGGAGAGGTGTCCGCGGAGCGGACGGAGTGGGGCTGTGATTTCTAAAAGCAATTTGTCCCCCTCAGTCGCCTTTAGGCGACCCGAATATTAAAAACACGAAAGGAAGATATATAAAATGGCATTTACTGCAAAAGACGTAAAAGAACTCAGAGAGATGACCGGCTGCGGCATGATGGACTGCAAAAAGGCGCTGGTCGAGACCGACGGCGACAAGGACGCGGCGGTTGAGTATCTGAGAGAAAAAGGCCTCTCCAAGGCCGCTAAGAAGGCCGGCAGAATAGCCGCCGAGGGTATCGTTCTGTCGCACATCGACGGCGGCGTCGGCGTTGTTGTTGAGGTCAACTCCGAGACCGACTTCGTTGCAAAGAACGATGATTTCAGAAGCTTTGTACTGGACGTCGCGAAGACTATCGCGGCCGAGGATCCCGCCGATGTTGAGGATCTCAAGACCAAGACGATCGCGGGCGGCAGTCAGAACGTGGGCGACGCTCTGACCGAAAAGATCGCCAAGATCGGCGAGAACATGAACATCAGACGCTTTGAGAGAATCTCGACCGACGGCGTGGTTGTTGACTATATCCACGCGGGCGGAAAGATCGGCGTTATGGTCGAGGCTCAGGCTCCCGCCTGCGAGCAGGTTACCGAGTGCCTCAAGAACGTGGCTATGCAGATCGCGGCGCTCAGCCCCAAGTATCTGTCGAGCGACGACGTTCCCGAGGACTACAAGGAGCACGAGAAGGAGATCCTTATAGCTCAAGCCAAGAACGACCCCAAGAACGCGAACAAGCCCGAGAACATCATCGAGAAGATGATAACGGGACGTCTCGCCAAGGAACTCAAAGAGGTCTGCCTGCTCGAGCAGCCCTATGTTAAGGCTGTGAACAAGGAGACCGTTGCCGATTACGTAAAGCAGGTCGGCAAGGAGATCGGAGCTGACGTCAAGATCACAAAGTTTGTACGCTTTGAGACCGGCGAGGGTATCGAGAAAAAGCAGGACGACTTCGCGGCAGAAGTTGCCTCAATGATAAAATAATCAAAACCGAACAAGCGGCGCGCAGCAACCTGCGCGCCTTTTTGTATGCCCGCCCCTGCGGTATGGTGGAAGTTAGAGAGGCGCCCCTCGGGAGAGAGGCAGAAAATAGGCGCCCACCAACTGAGGCCGCGGAAGATAGGCGCCCCCTCGGGGGAGCTGTCGGCGGAGCCGACTGAGGGGGGTGGCAAACGGGCGGATAATATCCGCCACTATAATTTTTTTATAAAATTTCAAAATTTTGCTTGTATTTTATTGAAATATATGTTATATTTAATTTGCCACGTATTTTAATATTTTGTATTTCAGGGTTTGCGCTTATGCAAAAAGCGCACGCTTTGGTTATCTAACTTTGAAATACAAAATATAGATGAGTGCGTGGCAGCATAAAATCAAGGCTGCGTTTTTTATGCGCGGTCGTGATTTGCGGCCGCGCATTTTTATATAAAATATATTCCGGAGGTAAAGTATTATGAAAAGATTGTTGAGTTTGATTTTGTCGCTGGCTTTGGCGGTTTCGATGTTTTCGGGGATAACCGTTTTCGCGCGGGAATTGCCCGCGGCGGACGAGCTAACGGCGCGCGAGATCGAGGAGGAACAGCTCCGCGCCGAGGAAGAGGCCCACAGGGTCGAAGTTGAGCAGCGCAGAGCGGAAGAGGAGCAGCGCCGCGCCGAGGAGGAGAAGCGGCGCGAGGAAGAGAAAAACCGCAGAGACGAGAGACTGCGCGCGATGGGGATAGACCCGGACGAAAAACTCGACCCCGACAATCTGCCCACCCGTCCTCCGGTCCCGGGCGCCGGCGAAGTTACCGCGGCCGACTCGGGTTACAGCGAGGTTGTATACATATCGACCCCCGAGGAGCTTATGGCGATAGACGGCCATGACGGCGGCTACTACGAGCTTCAAAACGACATAGACATAACCGGAATCGAGTGGAAACCTCTGACGCTCTACAACGCCACATTTAACGGAAATAATCACGCGATAAACGGCCTGACCATAACCAAAGAGCCGGAGTATTATATTGATCCTTTTGACTCTTCAAAAGTTGCATCTATTGGCCTATTTACCTCATTTGATCCGCAACATGAATTTGAAACAGGTAAGCTGTTAAATAATTATTATATGGATCTGAATCTGACAAATATCAATATTAATTTAACAAAAACTCACGATGGTATGCTTGAGATTTTAGGCCTGGGAGAATATGAATCTTTTGCGGATTCATGCAAAACAAGCGGCGCGATAAACTTTGTGGATTTATCACAGGAAAGTTTATATAACTCTTCTGCTCTTAGATGTATCACAAACGGATATAATTGTGAAAACAGTATTGACATAAATATGCATGACGGAGTTGTTTTTAATTCTATGAATGTAGGATTTAACTTATTTAATAATTGTGTTAATTGCACTAATTACGGTAATATAACCATTACAGCAGCTCAATCTTCTGAACAAATAACCGGTGGTAGCTTCAGAAATATTATGCTTGATTGTTCAAATTGTATCAGCTTTACGGGAATAAACGGCTACTATGGAGATGCAATGTATGAGTGTTCCGATTGTATAATTTATGGAGATGTAATAGGCAGAGTCAATACTACCGGAATAGGAGATGGGTGCGAAAACTGTATAATTTACGGCGATATAATATCCGAAAACGGCAATACTTATGGAATAGACGGCGGCAGCGGTAACTGTATTTATGGCAATATAACATCCAAAAACAGCTATATATTTGGAATAGATGGCGGCAGCGGTAATTGTATTTATGGCAATATAACATCCGAAAACAGCAATATTTACGCAATACATGGCGGCAGCAACAACTATATCGAAGGCAATATAACATCCGAAAACAGCAATACTTACGGAATAGGGGGCGGCAGTGGCAACTATATAAAGGGGAATATAACATCAGAAAATGTTGATGATTGGACTTACGGAATAGGGGGCGGCAGCAATAACTATATTGAGGGCAACATAACAAGTAAAGGCGATGGCGATACTTACGGAATAGATGTCGGTAGCGGTAATTGTATTGAAGGCAATATAACTGCCACAAACGGCGGTGCTTCCGGAATAGGCGGCGGAAGTAATAATTATATTCAAGGCAATATAACTGCCACAAACGGAGGTGCATATGGAATAGGCGGAAGTGATAATTATATTCAAGGCAATATAACTGCCACAAACGGCAGCGCTTCCGGAATATCCGGCGGAAGTAATAATTATATTCAAGGCAGCGTAACAGCCACAAACGGCGATGCTCGCGGAATAAGCAACGGCACCAACTGTTACATAAGCGGAATAGTGCGGGAAAATCCCGGCGACGGCACACCAACATTGACCGCAAGCGCGTCCTCGCCGTTTATGGGATATTTTAAGTGCAGCTATGACAGCTCAAGCCTTATTTCAACCAGAGATATAAGTGGCCGGATCCATTGCTACGGATATGACAGCAGTAACACGCCTTATGAGCGCGGTTCATATTGGTGCAAAAATGACGTATATTACATATACCCACTTGAAGGCGGCGGAGGCTCCGACCCGGACGCTACCATACCTCCGATTCCGACTCCGGAGCCACAGGCCACGCGGGAGCCTTCGGCGTACTCGCTTCGGGTGACGGACGAGGTGAGCGGAGACCCGGTAAGCGGCGCCACGGTATATATTGACGGCGCTTCCTACGAAACCGACGACAGCGGTGTGGTGCAGTTCAAAAACTCGAACAGGACGGCGGGTATAAGAATCGACTACGGCGGCGCGCCGATATATACCGACGCGGGATTTTTCCTTATGCCCAACCAAATGAGCGAGATAAAGGTCAAGGCGTTCGACGTTGACCCCGAGGACCTTTTCGCGGGAAACAGCGAGGACACGAGACTGCAAGGCCCCGCGGTGAAAATAAACAACAAGTCGGTGTACATGCTCGACGTGCCGTTTAACTTTGATTTGAATTTGTTTAACATTGTAAAGACGGCGTACAACGCCGAGGACAGGACGTTCCAGGTGCTTATCGGCGGAAGCGGCGATCTCGGAAACGTGCCCGAGGACGCCGACAGCGAGGAGTGGCAAGACACCTATGAAGCGTACAGAGAAGTGTTTGCGGAACTGGCGGCCGGCAAGGAGGGAGACGCGTTTTTCAAGCAGAAGAACGGGCCCAAAACACCGGGAAAGCTGGGCGTTGAGGGCTCGGTGAGCGTGTGCGGATTTATGGAGATATCGCTCGACGACGAAAGCATGAAGGTGCTCAGCGGCGGTATCACGGTGATACTGGACGGAAGCGTGTCAAACAGCTATCCGCTGCCGCCCGTGCCCGCGGTGTATATCTCATACGGAGTTTCGGGCTCTTTGCAATCGGGGCTCAAGTGGGAAATTATGAGAGAATCGCCCATAGCGCCCGAGTTTAATATGAGCGGACAGGTCGATCTCAGCATAACGCCGTCGGTCGGCGTGGGACTGGGAGTCAGAAAGCTGCTGTCGCTTGAGGTAGGCATAGAGGGCGAGGGAGCGGCGAGCCTCAAGGCCCCGATCACAAAGCTGGAGGAATGTCTGACGGTCACGCTGACCGCAAGGTTTTACGCGCTGTACACGCTGCTCGGCAAAGAGTTCAGACAGTCGCAGAAGCTGACCGGAGCGCAGATATATCCGTATTTTGAGGCGGCCGAGGCCGCGGACATAGACATCGAGCCCGAGAATATGACGACGGTCCAAAGAGACTATCTCGAAACAGCGGAAACAGCCGCGGACGCCGACACGGTCAAGAGCAATCTCTATCCCTACAGCCAGGTGAGACTTGTTGATCTAAGCGACGGACGGACAATGATGGTATGGCTCGACGACGACACATCAAGGGCGCTCGCCGACAAGACCGCGCTGTATTACAGTATTCTTGAAAACGGAACATGGAGCGAGCCGAAAATAATCGACGATGACGGCACGGCCGACTTTGAGTTTGACATAACGGCCTCGTCAAACGGCGCGGCGATAGTATGGCAGAGCGCGAACCGGAAGCTCAGCGAAAGCGAGGATGTTTATAAGATCGCCAAAACAGTTGATATAAAATACGCCGAGTTTGACGGAACAGCGTGGAGCGAGCCGAAAAGCATCACAAGCGGAGATAAATACGAATACAGCCCGAGGATAGAGGCGGGTAATTATACAACGTATATATGCTATACCGAAAACGATAAGGACAGCCCGATGCCCGGAGCCGACGAGACAAGCGAAAGCGTGTATTTGTCAAGGATAGAAAACGGGGAGATAGGCGAAACTACCGCGGCGCTTGAAAAACTGCCGCTGGTGTGCGACAGCGCGGTGTATAACGGAAACGCGTATATTATCGCCGACAAGGACGGCGATATGACGACGTCCGAAAACATACTGTACCGCGGCGGCGAGGTTTTGTATGACAACAACACAGAGCTGAGCGGACTGCACAAAACAAGCGGAGGTCTCGCTTTCACCGAGAACGGAAATCTGAAAAGGATAAGCGATTCAATAACCGATATAACCGACACAAAGGCCGAGGGTTCTGTGATGTATTTGAGTAATTACGGTAAACAGGCCGCGGTGTTCGAGGCGCAGGACGGATTTAATTCAAATCTGTACGCGTCATATAATGAAAACGGCAATTGGACAAACCCGGTCAAGATAACGGACTATAACGCGAAGATACGCTCGTGGGACGCGAGGCTCGACCAAAACGGCGAGATACAGACCGCGGCGGTACTGGCTGACACCGACGATAGCGGCTCGACCACAAGCGCGAGACTTGTATACACCCACACCGAGCCGGAGGAGGACATAGCGGTAAACGCGATATACGCCGACGGCGCGGTAACGCCCGGAAAGAGCGCGAGATTTGATCTTGACATAACAAACAACACCAAGGCCGACCTGAGCAGCCTTAACATCAGGCTTGAGGGCGAGAAATCGGGAGTTATCTTCGAGGGCGCGCAGAGCGTGAATATTCCCGCGGGAGAGAGCGGCGAGGCGAGCGTCTCGGTCATGCTGCCCGAGGGATTTGAAAAGCAGAACATAACCGCGGCGGTCACGGGCGAAGGCCTCAGTGATAAAAACACGGCGAACAACGCGGCAGCGAATGAGTTCGGCGCGGCGAACCTGACGGTTGAGATAAAAGACTACAAGATGTACAGCGACGGAACAGCGGAGGCGTATGTGACAAACGAGGGATGCGAGACCGCAAGCGGAGCAAAAATAACCGTGAAGGGGGAAAACGGCGAGATAATAATCGACGAGGAGATAGGCGAGATAGCGGGCGGCGAGACAAAAAAGATAACGATAAACTTAGACCCGAAGTATTACACGTTCGCTGACGGAAAGGGAAGCTCGGTCATCAAAGCGGAGGTGAGCTGCGGCACTACCGAAAAGACGCAAAACGACAACAGCGGCGGCTGCGTGATAAAGCCGCAGGCCGCGCAGATGCTGAGAAGCGAGACCAAAAGCTTGGCCCTCAAGCCGGGCGCGTCGTTCAAGCCGAATATAACGGCGTATCCCGAGAGTGTGACGGATTTCCCGATTTACGTTTCATCCGATAATGAGGACGTAGCCTCGGTATCGGAGGACGGAACGATAACCGCGAAAAATTACGGCGATGCCGTGATCACATACATGACGCCGGGAGCGGCGATGTCGGCAAAGGTGCGGGTATACGTGCGCGAGAGCTCGGCGCCGACCATCACAAACGCGGAGTATACGCAGTATGAGGAAAACAGCGGAGAACTGAGAGTCAGCGTGGACACATCGGGCTGCCTGTCCGCGGGCGAGACCGAGACGCTGATGATCGCGGCATACGGCGAGGACGGAACGCTGGCGGGATTTACGACGGCCGATGTCACCGGAGTCGCGCCGACCGAGGAAGGTACGACGCCGGAGGGCGCGATAAGCGAAACGTTTGTGCAGATAAGCGGCGCGAAGCCGAAAAAAGTGAAAGTCATGATCTGGAACTCGACGAAAAATATAATGCCGATGTCCGAACCGGCTGAGAAGGAGTTATAGAAAAACACAACGTAGGGAGAGGCAGAAAATAGGCGCCCCCTCGGGGGAGCTGTCTGCGGAGCAGACTGAGGGGGGAACTATAATCCCTACGTTCCCACCTCCGTCAGGCTTCGCCTGCCGCTTCCTCCCGGGAGGAGGCAGAAAATAGGCGCCCCTAGGAGGAGAGGCAGAAAATAGGCGCCCACCAACTGAGGCTGCGGAAGATAGGCGCCCCCTCGGGGGAGCTGTCGGCGAAGCCGACTGAGGGGGGAATCCTATTCCCTATTCGCTAATTACTAATCACTACGTTGAGGCAAAATGGGCGGATGATATCCGCCCTGTTTTCTTTTTGGGAAAAATACACAAAAATTATAAAACATGTTGAAAATCCGCGGCGGTTGGTGTATTATTGTATGTGCTAAAGGAGTGTGACTATGAGGAAGTATAAGGGCGCGGTGTTCTTTGATTTTGACGGGACGCTGGTCGACGAGAGGGAGGATCTTTTCGAGCCGACCGACGCCACAAGGAATTCGATCGAGCGTCTGAAACAGAACGGATACATGACCTGCCTCGCCACGGGCAGAGCCAGATGCTACGTGCCGAAGATCAGCTTTGACTTTGACTGCTATGTGACGTCGAACGGAGCCTGCGCCGTGGTCGACGACGAGTTCGTTATAGACGACAAGATATCGACCGCCGATCTGCTGGAGCTTAAAGACTATTTCGATGAGAACGGATACGGCTTTGTGACCGAGAATGACGAGAAATGCTATTTCGGGTTAAGGCACAACGAGGGCTTTATCAGAATGATGAACAATTTTAATCTGGACATGAGCTGCTTTTTCGAGTTCCCCGACGACCCCGAGATCGTGTCTGCCAACAAGCTGATGTTTACATACGAGGGCGATGAGAGCTACAAAAAGCTGCTCGAAAAATTCGGCGATAAGTATAACATAACCCGCCACCGCTCGAATCCCTCGGGCGACCTGGTGAAAAAGTACATCACAAAGGCGTTCGGCATCAACGCCGTGATAAAGGCGTACGGTCTTGATATCCGCGATACCTACGCGTTCGGAGACGGCGAGAACGATTACGACATGCTTACCGCCGTCGGCAACCCGGTGATAATGGAGCGCCACGCCGCAAGGCTTGACAAGATCGGCGGATATGTGACCGAGTCGGTGGTGCATGAGGGCGTGACCCGCGGACTTGAGCATTTCGGCTTGATTTAGTATAAATAAGCGTTTTAAACATACAATAATACAAATATTATTTTGAGGTGATCTGTATGTTCAAAACGTTTAACTTAAAGAAATTTTTGGTATGTCTGCTGATACCGTTCGGCGCCGCGTTTCTTTCGTGGCTGCTGACAAAAAACCAGATGGATATATACTCGGAGATCAAAAATCCTCCGCTGTCGCCGCCGTCGTTTCTGTTCGGCATCGTGTGGAGCGTGCTGTACTTTTTGATGGGCGTTTCGCTGTATTTGGTGAGAATGTCGAGCGCGCCGCAGCAGCTGAAGTCGCTGGGTTATATGATCTTCGGCCTGCAGCTCGCGTTTAACTTCGCGTGGACGATCATATTTTTCGATTTCCGCGCGTTCAATTTCGCGGTCGTGTGGCTGATAATGCTGATCGCGCTCATCGCGGCGAATATATACGTGTTCTTTAAGATATCAAAGCCCGCAGCGTATTTGCTGGTGCCCTACCTGCTCTGGAGCTTGTTCGCGCTGTATCTCACGGCGGGCATCGCGATCCTGAATTAAGAGATAAATATACAAATTAACATAAAAACACAAAGGAGAAAACTATGAATGCAATACTCTCGGTTATGGGAATAGACCAAAAAGGAATAATCGCCAAGGTCAGCGGTTTTCTGTACGAGAACGATATTAATATTCTGGATATAAACCAGACGATCGTTCAAAATATTTTCACCATGGTAATGATGGTCGACCTGAGCGCCTCAAAGCTGGAGTTCGGCGAGATTGCCGACAGGCTCAACAAAATGGGCGATGAGATGGGCGTTGAGATCAGAATACAGCACGAGGATATTTTTAAGTCGATGCACAGAATCTAATTTGCGTATTTCGAAAGGAAACAGTTATGATTAATATAAACACAAAAGAAATCACCGAGACCATAAAAATGATCCGCGACCAGCATCTGGATATCCGGACGATAACAATGGGAATATCCCTGCTTGACTGCGCGGACGATGATCCCGAGGCGGCCTGCCGAAAGATATATGACAAGATCACAAAGACCGCCGAGAATCTGGTCCCCGCGGGAGAGGAGATCGGCAGGCGGTACGGTATTCCGATCATAAACAAGAGGATCTCGGTAACGCCTGTATCCCTTGTGGCGGCGGCGAGCAAAACCGACGACTACATACCGTTTGCCAAGACCCTTGACAAAGCTGCCAAAACGCTTGGGATAAACTTTATCGGCGGATATTCGGCCTTGGTCTACAAGGGCTATACCGAGTCGGACAGAAAGCTTATCGCCTCTATCCCCGAGGCGCTGTCCACCACCGACTACGTATGCTCGTCGGTAGGTGTCGCCACCACCAAGGCGGGCATAAATATGGACGCGGTCAAAGAGATGGGAGAGATAATCAAAAAGATGTCCGATATGTCAAAGGACAACGATTCTCTGGGCTGCGCCAAATTTGTGGTGTTCGCCAACCCGGTCGAGGACAACCCGTTCATGGCGGGCGCGTTCCACGGCGTCGGCGAGGGCAGCTCGGTCATAAACGTCGGTGTCAGCGGCCCGGGCGTTGTGAAACGCGCGCTCGAGCAGGTACGCGGCGAGGACTTCGGCGCCGTGGCCGAGACTATAAAAAACACCGCGTTCAAGATCACCCGAATGGGTCAGCTGGTGGCGAGAGAGGCGTCAAAAATGCTCGGCGTTCCCTACGGTATTGTAGATCTGTCGCTGGCGCCCACGCCCGAGATAGGCGACAGCGTGGCGTATATCTTGGAGGAAATGGGTCTTGAAAAATGCGGCTGTCACGGCACGACGGCGGCTCTCGCGCTGCTTAACGACGCGGTCAAAAAAGGCGGCGTTATGGCGTCGAGCTACGTCGGCGGCCTGAGCGGAGCCTTTATCCCGGTCAGCGAGGACGCGGGCATGATAAGCGCGGCAAGGAGCGGAGCGCTCACGCTCGACAAGCTCGAGGCGATGACATGTGTGTGCTCGGTGGGCCTCGACATGATAGCCATTCCCGGCGACACGCCGGCTTCGACCATATCGGCTATAATTGCCGACGAAATGGCGATCGGAGTTATAAATCAGAAAACGACCGCCGTGAGAATAATCCCCGCCGCGGGCAAAAAGGTGGGCGACAAGCTGGAGTTCGGCGGCCTTCTGGGCGAGGCCCCTGTCATGCGGGTGCATCACCACAGCGCGGAGGACTTTATCAACAGAGGAGGAAGGATCCCCGCCCCGATCCACAGTCTCAGAAATTAAATGTGCTTAAAACCGCCGAAAACGGCGGTTTTATTCTGCAGAAAAGCCTTATAAAGATGGGCGGTCTGCCTCGCCCCTTGGGGAGAAGGCAAAAGATAGGCGCCCCTCGGGGGAGCTGTCGGGCTTTGCCCGACTGAGGGGGGAGATCCTAGTCCCTAGTTGCTAATATCTAGTCCCTACGTTCCCACCTCCGTCTTTTCGCCTTCGGCGAAAATCCACCTCCTCCCAGGAGGAGGCAGGGCGTGTTTGTTAAATTATTATAAATTTGCAAACCCAAAAAACAAAATTTTTAAAGAAAAAAGTTGTAGACAAAAGTCGATTATAGTAGTATGATATATCCGGACTGAAAAACAGCATAATTCTAATTACAAGGGAGTCTTATATATGGAGTATGATTTTTTGCTCGACTTGGCGCTGATACTGCTCAGCACCAAGCTTTTGGGTCTGCTTACCCGAAAGGTGCAGATGCCTCAGGTCGTGGGCGCTCTGCTCGCAGGACTGATTTTGGGCCCCGCGGGCCTCGGCTGGCTGCAGGCGAACGACTTTATCACGACCGTTTCGGAGCTTGGCGTTATCGTGCTTATGTTCAGCGCGGGTCTTGAGACCGACATAAAAGAGCTTAAAAAATGCGGCGTCGCCTCGACGATCATCGCGGTGATGGGCGTTATCGTGCCGCTGCTGGGCGGCTGGGCGGTCGCGCACTTTTTCAACAAGGGCCCCGACGCGCTGCTTCAGAACATATTCACCGGCGTTATCCTGACTGCCACTTCGGTGAGCATCACGGTCGAAACGCTGAAAGAAATGGGAAAGCTCTCTACCCACTCGGGTAACGCTATCCTGGGTGCGGCTCTTATCGACGACGTGCTCGGCATCATCGCGCTGACCGTGATAACAAGCTTCGCCGACCCGTCGGTCAGACTGCCGATCGTTATCTTCAAGATAGTTCTGTTCTTCGCGTTCTGTGGTCTGGTGGCGTTTGTTTTTCTGAAGTTCGTACGTCCCTGGATGAACAGCTACCGCAAGGAACTTCAGCGCTTCAGCGTGCTGGCGTTCGCGTTCTGTCTGCTGATGTCGTATCTGGCGGAGCACGTTTTCGGCGTGTCCGACATAACCGGAGCGTTTGTGGCAGGACTTATTCTGTCCGGTACCCGCAGGACCCCGTTTATGATCACCAGATTTGAGACAGTTTCGTTTATGTTCCTGTCTCCCGTGTTCTTTGCCAGCGTGGGCCTCAAGGTCACGATCGACTCAATGAGCCTTTCGATACTGCTGTTCACGCTGCTGCTCCTCATCGTTGCGATCGTCTCAAAGATCGTCGGCTGCGGAGCGGGTGCGAAAATGACGGGATATACCAATCTCCAGGCCGCCAAGATAGGTATCGGCATGGTGTCCCGCGGAGAGGTTGCCCTGATAGTAGCAAGCAAGGGTTCGGCTCTCGGACTTATGGTGCCCGAGTTCTTCGCCCCGATAGTCATAGTCGTTGTGGTAACCACGATAATAACGCCGATAATGCTTAAGCTTATCTATAAATATCAGGCGGTGCACGAGGAGGATGTCAGCACGTCGCTGCTCGCGAGAGTTACCGAGAAGCACGCGATCGAGGCTTCCGCGCTCAAAACTGCGTTCGAGCACGCCGACAACCGTCTGGAGCGCGAGAAGGAAGAGCGGCTCAGAGAGTACAATAAAAAGTACGGCCTCAATATCAGCATGGACGAGTTCTATTAATAAAACAAAAGGGCGGAGACTTGTTATCCCCGCTCTTTTCTTGCCGCAAAACCGCAAAAAATCAAAAATTGGTCTTGACACGCAAATTTAATTATGATATACTAACATAGTTGCAATTCGAGGTGTGGCTCAGTTTGGTAGAGTACTACGTTCGGGACGTAGGGGCCGCAGGTTCAAATCCTGTCACCTCGACCAGCGGAAAAATGACCGCTTTTTTACGAACACCTTGCAAGCAAGGTGTTCTCTTTTTAGCGGTCATTTTTCCGCTTTTCCCGCGAAGTCCTTCGGACTTCGCGGGAGCCCTAATATACGCTTCTTTGCGAAAGTCATGCGAAGCATGACTTTCTTTTTATGCGGTTGATTTTCCGCTTTTCCCTAATCAGCAAGCTTACTTGCGGGTTCAAAGCAATCTTTCAAAATCGCAAGCGATTTTGACTAAGAGCTTCATTAATAGAAGCGCACTATGTTGGCGTTTTGCGGGAACCCTGTTTGCTGCGGTTGAAACAAATTTCGGTCTGCCGAGCCGTGTATCAAAAAAATATGCGGCTTTATTACAGATATTAGATATACTAAAAACACTTTTTTCGACAAACTGCCGTCGGCTGCGATGTATGCGGCCGACGGCGGTTTGGTCTTTATGATGTTTCACGCTTATTCGTAGTCAACAACGTTTATCCAGCTTTCGAGAAAGTCTTTTTCCTCGGGCTTGTTTTTCACAAGCTGCGAGGCGGCCACGATCGGCAGCCATGACTGGACGTATTGCAGCGCGGTGTCCGACTTTTTGCAGAACAACTTGATATATTTTTCCGCCAGCGAGTCTTTTTTCTCAAGCTTAAACAGCAGGTATGTCCGCGCCACGTCCTCGGAGGCGTTGCCCTGCGTGGCATGGGACCAGTCGAGAATATAAGGCGTTCCGTCTTTGGTGATTATCACGTTCGACGGGTTATAGTCGCCGTGCAGCACCTTGGTGTGTTTCTTCATTCCGTTCAGGCGCGTGTGCAGCTCGTATCTCGTTGTGGCGTCAAGGGCGCTCTCGGAGATTTTTCTATTCATCTTGTCGTGTATCTTGTTGAGCAGCGGGCATGATTTGTTCTGTATCTCAAGCTGGGTGTCAACAAACAGGTTGAGGTATTCGTCCTCTTTGTCGGGATTCTCTTCCATTAGCGACGCCAGCGTTTCTCCCTCGATAAAATCAGTGATGATCGCCCACTTGCCGTCGATCTTGGTGACCTCGCGTATCTTCGGGATATTGAGGCCTGTTTCCTCGATCCTCGCTGTGTTAAGCGCCTCGTTCAGCACGTCCGCGGTTTTGTAGTTTTCGGCAAACACCTTGATCGCCGCGTCTCCGTCGCGGTACACGGTTTTGTCGGGTCTGGTCGCGATAACATTATTCAGATTCATCTTAATTCTCCTTTCCGTAATATGCGCCTTTGTACAGTTCTTTAAGCTCGCTCATCAGCGGATAGCGCGGATTCGCGCCTGTGCACTGATCGTCAAACGCCATCTCGGTCATCTCGTCGAGAGTCTCAAGGAATTTATCTTCCTCAACTCCGTAGTCGCGAATCGTTTTCTTTATGCCGATAGCCTCTTTGAGCTCCTCGATCTTTGCTATGAGTTTTTCGAGCTTTTCCTCGTTTGTCCTGCCGCCCAGGTGCAGGAAGTCGGCGATCTCAGCGTATCTCGCGAGGGCGTGCGGATGGTCGTACTGCGGGAAGGTCCCCATCTTCTGCGGAGCCTCGGCCGCGTTGTAGCGCATCACGTCGCAGATAAGCAGCGCGTTGGCTACGCCGTGGGGAATGTGGTGGTACGCTCCCAGTTTGTGCGCCAGAGAGTGGCACACGCCTAAGAAAGCGTTGGCGAACGCCATGCCCGCCATGCAGGAGGCGTGGGCCATTTTTTCTCTCGCCTTGGGGTTTTCGGCGCCGTCGACATAAGCCGCGGGCAGATAATCGAATATGGTCTGTATCGCTTTTAAGGCGATGCCGTCGGTGAACTCGGTCGCCATGACCGAAACGTATGCCTCAAGCGCGTGGGTAAGCGCGTCGATTCCCGACGCGGACGTCAGGCCCTTCGGCATATTCATCATAAGATCCGCGTCGACTATTGCCATGTCGGGCATCAGCTCATAGTCTGCGAGAGGGTATTTGATTCCCGTTTTCTCATCGGTGATTACCGCGAAAGGCGTTACCTCCGAGCCTGTTCCGGCGGAGGTGGGCACGGCGATGAAGTCGGCTTTTTCTCCCATTCGAGGGAAGGTGTAAACGCGCTTTCTGATATCGATAAAGCGCATCGCCATATCCATAAAGTCCGCCTCGGGGTGCTCATACAGCCCCCACATTATCTTACCCGCGTCCATGGCCGAGCCGCCGCCCAGCGCGATTATCACATCCGGCTCAAAGGCGCGCATCGCCTCGGCGCCCTCTTTGGCGGACGCGAGTGACGGGTCGGGCGCCACGTTAAAGAATGTGGTGTGGGTAATTCCCATTTCGTCAAGCTTGTCGGTTATCGCTTTTGAATATCCGTTTTTATAAAGGAATTCGTCGGTCACGATAAACGCCTTCTTTTTGTTCATCACGGTTTTAAGCTCTTCAAGGGCGATCGGCAGACAGCCTTTTTTGATATACACCTTTTCGGGCGTTCTGAACCACAGCATGTTCTCTCTCCTCTCAGCGACGGTCTTTATGTTGATAAGATGCTTAACGCCAACGTTTTCGGAAACCGAGTTGCCGCCCCATGAGCCGCAGCCCAGAGTCAGCGACGGGTTGAGCTTGAAATTATACAGGTCTCCGATTCCGCCGTGGGACGAGGGCGTGTTCACAAGTATGCGGCAGGTTTTCATTCTCTCGCCGAATTTGTCGAGCTTTTCCTGCTCGGTCACCGTGTTGAGATAAACCGAGGACGTGTGGCCGTAGCCGCCGTCGGCTATCAGCTGTTCCGCCTTGTCGAGTGCGTCGTCAAAATTTTTCGCTTTGTACATGGCGAGCACGGGCGACAGCTTTTCGTGGGCGAATTCCTCGGACAGGTCGACGCTCTCGACCTCGCCTATCATCACGCGGGTCGTCTCCGGGATCTCAACTCCCGCGAGCCGCGCGATCGTCACGGGCTTTTGACCCACGATCTTGGCGTTAAGCGCGCCGTTTATGATAATGGTCTTGCGCACCTTGTCGATCTCGTCGGGCTTTAAAAAATAGCAGCCGCGGTACTCGAACTCTTTTTTAACTTTTGAGTATATATTTTTGTCCACGATAACGCTCTGCTCCGAGGCGCATATCATACCGTTATCGAACGACTTTGAATGGATGATCGAGTTCACGGCAAGCAGAATATCCGCGCTCTCGTCTATGATAGCGGGAGTGTTGCCCGCGCCCACGCCGATGGCCGGCTTTCCGGACGAATACGCCGCGGTAACCATTCCGGGGCCGCCCGTTGCCAGTATGCAGTCCGCCTCGCGCATTATGAGGTTCGTCATCTCAAGCGACGGAATGTCGATCCAGCCTATGATATTCTCGGGCGCTCCGGCTTTGACCGCCGCATTAAGAACTATCCTCGCCGCTTCGATCGTCGATTTCTTGGCTCTCGGGTGAGGACTGATAACGATGCCGTTGCGTGTTTTTAAGGCGATAAGCGTCTTAAAAATAGCGGTGGAAGTGGGGTTGGTGGTGGGTATCACCGCCGCAAGAACTCCGAGCGGCTCGGCTATTTTCTTTATGCCGAACGCCTTGTCCTCATCGATAACGCCGCATGTCTTTTCGTTTTTGTACTTGTTGTAGATGTACTCCGAGGCGTAGTTGTTTTTGATCACTTTGTCCTCAACAACGCCCATTCCGGTTTCCTCGACAGCCATCTTCGCCAGCGGTATCCGTGCCATGTTCGCCGCGGTCGCCGCCGCCTTGAAAATTTTGTCCACCTGTTCCTGGGAGTAGGAGGAGAATTCGCGCTGCGCCGCTCTGACCTCGGCCAGCCGTTTTTCAAGGGTCTCAACGCTGTCAACCAAATACTCTTTCATGCTATCAGTTCCTTTCTTTAATTTTGATTGATAATTATTTAACAATCTATGTTTAAATAATAGCACAGTATATAATATTTTACAATATCCATATTTTACTAAGATATACATACATTCTAAAATAATTTTGTTAATTTTTTATCAAAGTCTGTTTTGGTTTTTAATGTCTTAAATTTCGGAATAAAAAATCGGCGCGTGAGAGACTTAACATCTCATGCACCGATTCATATTTATGGATTTCTAAAGCTCTATCTTTTCCGCCGCCTCGTTCAGTATCTTTTCGGGGGCGGCGCCGATTATATCAAGGCCCTCGGCCGAGATAAAGCGCATTTCCTCAATGCCGTAAAATTCAGTCGCGAGGGCGTTTACGTATTCAAAGCCGAAATTGTGTATTATGGGCCCGCCCGACGTCGTGACGTAATACAGCTTTTTCGCGCGGCACAGGCCTTCGGGTATTCCCTCGTCGGTGTAGCGAAACGTCACTCCGCACACGGTCACGTTTTCGAGATATATTTTGAGAATTGACGGAAACGTCAGGTCCCAGTACGGAGCGGCGATCACGATCGTGTCAGCCTCCGAGAACTCTCGGGCCGCGGCCAGCTCGGGCGCGGAAAGATCACCCGCCGCAGTCAGCTCATCGCGCCGCTTGAGCGAGCTTTCGTCAAGGGGTTTAAGGCCGTTTAGGCCGGGGCCTATCTCGGTTATCTCACCGTTCAGCTTGTCCAGCAGCTGCCGAGCCAGCCTGTTTGTGCGCGAATCTTTTCTGACGCATGTGTTTATATAAAGTATTTTGTTCATAATATATTTACCTCCAAAATATTTACCTCCGATTGAAATATTGTAGCACAAATTTTCGCGCCGCGCAAATATTTTGGGAAAATTTTTTAAAAAAGGGCTTTTATTCCGAATTTGTTTGTGCTATAATATTATGCGGAAATTTAGCGAGGTGTGTTATGGCGGAGCTTAAACATGTACGGATCTATACCGACGGCGCGTGCAGCGGCAATCCCGGCCCCGGCGGCTACGGAGTTATCCTCAGATACGGAGAATACGAGAAAAAACTCAGCGGCGGCGAGGCGGAGACCACCAACAACCGCATGGAGCTTACGGCGGTCATCGAGGGTCTTCGGGCGCTCAACCAAAAGTGCAGAGTCGATATATACAGCGATTCAAAGTATTTTATCGACGCGGTCGAGCTCGGCTGGGCCGAGGGCTGGAAGCGCAGAGGATGGATGCGAAACAAAAAGGAAAAAGCCCTGAACCCCGATTTGTGGGAGCAGGTGCTTGAGCTGATCGGCTCCCATGAGGTAACTCTCCATTGGGTCAAGGGTCACAGCGGCAATCCCGAGAACGAGGAGTGCGACCGAATGGCGGTGGAGCAGTCCAAAAGGTTCGCTAAGCCAGCCCGATGAATTTCCGAAAAATACGTAGATCTACTTTTCATGGGTTGAACGTATAAAATTTAACGAAAGGTAGGAAAGGCATAATGAGAATTTATGTTGACAACGCGGCGACTACGCGCATAGCGGACGAGGTCGCTGAAGAAATGATTTCGTGTATCAAAGAGATACCCGGAAACCCGTCAAGCATTTACACCGAGGGACGGGAAGCGCGCCGCGCGGTTGAGGCGGCGAGAGAAAAAGTGGCGAACGCCATAGGCGCGAGCCCAAAAGAGATTTACTTTACCGGAAGCGGAACCGAGGCGGACAACTGGGCGATAAGAAGCACAGCCAAGATGTACGCCGATAAGGGAAAGCACATCATCACAAGCGCCGTTGAGCATCACGCGGTGCTGCACACCTGTCAGGATCTTGAAAAGCAGGGCTGGGATGTGACATACCTGCCGGTCGACAAGTACGGCAGAGTTTCCGCCGAGGACGTGAAGAACGCGATCAGGCCCGACACGGTCCTGGTTTCGATCATGTTCGCAAACAACGAGATCGGAACTATCATGCCGATAAAAGAGATCGGTGAGATCTGCCGCGAGAAAAAGGTCCTGTTCCATACCGACGCGGTACAGGCGATCGGAATGGTCGAGATCGACGTGAATGAGCTTAACATAGACATGCTTTCGCTGACGGCGCACAAGTTCCACGGCCCCAAGGGTGTGGGCGCGCTGTATGTGAGACAGGGCGTCAGACTTACGCCGTTTATCACGGGCGGAGCACAGGAGCGGGGCAAGCGCGCCGCCACCGAGAACGTGCCCGGCATCGTGGGTATGGGAAAGGCGATAGAGCTTGCCACGGCGGATATCCCCGCGAAGGCGAAAAAGCTGACCGAGCTTCGGGATTACTATATAAAACAGGTACTTGAAAAGGTGCCCTACGCGTGGCTCAATGGTCACCCGACCGAGCGCCTGCCGGGCAACACCAACATAAGCTTCAGATTTATCGAGGGCGAGGGCATGCTGCTCCGCCTCGACATGAAGGGCATATCGGCCTCAAGCGGAAGCGCCTGCACTTCGGGCTCCCTTGACCCGTCACACGTGCTGTTGGCGATAGGCCTCAAGCATGAGGACGCCCACGGCTCGCTGCGCGTGACGTTCGACGAGAGCAACACCAAAGAGCAGGTCGACATAATAGCCGACGCGCTCGCCGAGATAGTGCCGCTTCTGCGCAGCATGTCGCCTCTTTATGAGGATTTTGTAAAGAGTAATTCTTAATTTTCTTAAGATTATAAGGAGGATATATTTATGTACAGTGAAAAAGTAATGGATCATTTTTCAAATCCGCGCAACGTGGGCGAGATACCCGACGCCAACGCCGTCGGCCAGGTCGGCAATCCCCAGTGCGGAGATATAATGAAGATATATATGAAGATAAACGACGACACCGGAATTATCGAGGACGTTAAGTTCAAGACCTTCGGCTGCGGCGCCGCAATAGCAACATCCAGCATGGCGACCGAGCTCGTTAAGGGCAAGTCGATAGACGAGGCGCTCAAGCTCACGAATCAGGCTGTGGCCGACGCTCTGGACGGACTGCCGCCCATTAAGATGCACTGCTCCAATCTCGCCGAAGAGGCGGTGCACGCGGCGCTCGCCAACTACTACGAGAGCCGCGGAATGGACGCTTCGGCGATACCTCAGTGCAGCGGCTGCTGCTCGTCCTGCACGGTGGCGGACGAAGTCCACGGGGCAAAATAATGCCTAAGCGTGTAGTTATCGGAATGTCGGGCGGCGTTGACAGCACTGTCGCCGCCGCCCTTTTAAAAGAGAAAGGCTATGAGGTCATAGGCGTCACCATGCGGCTGTGGGACGGAGAGGAGGAAGGCTCCTGCTGCTCGCTGTCATCGGTGGAGGACGCTCGCCGCGCCTGTATAAAATTGGGAATTGACTACCACGTGCTCGACTTCCGCTCGGATTTTGAAAAGAACGTGGTAGATTATTTTGTGGACGAATACAAGAGCGCCCGCACCCCCAATCCGTGCATAGCCTGCAACAGATTTCTTAAATTCGACGCGATGCTTGACAAGGCGCGGATATTGGACGCGGATTACATAGCCACAGGACACTACGCGAGAGTCGGCTATGACGACAGGCTTAAAAGATTCGTGCTTCGCCGCGCGAGAGCCGATGCGAAGGATCAGACCTACGTGCTGTATTCACTGACACAGCGGCAGCTTTCGAAAATGATACTGCCCCTCGGCGAGATGCGGGACAAGGACGAGGTGCGCGAGACCGCCAGGCGGCTGGGCCTCGACGTCGCCGACAAGCCCGACAGCCAGGAGATATGCTTTGTGCCCGACAACGACTATGCCTCATTTATCGAGAGATACGACGGCTCAAAGTCCGAGCCCGGAGATTTTGTCGATTCAAGCGGCAACGTTATCGGCAGACACAAGGGCATAATCAATTACACGATCGGCCAGCGCAAGGGTCTGGGCGTGGCGTTCGGCAAGCCGATGTTCGTCACGCGGATAGACCCCGAGACCAACCGGGTGACGCTTGGCGAAAAGGGCAGCGAGTTTTCGTCGTCACTTGTGGCGGACAGACTGAATTTTATCACGTTTGACAACGCTGATTTTGAGCCGTTCGAGGCTCTCGCGAAGGTGCGCTACGCGGCGAGACCCGCGCGGTGCCGCGTTGACCCTATTGGCGGCGGGCTTGCCAAAGTCAAGTTTGACGAGCCTCAGAGAGCCGTCACGCCGGGGCAGGCGGTTGTGTTTTACGACATGGATCTCGACCTAGTTATCGGCGGAGGAACAATCAAGGAAGGCGGAGAAACAATAAAGGAATTAGAGAATAATGAGTGATTTTTTAGAGATACGAAAAAGCATAATTGAAAACGAATATAAAAATTTAAATGAGATGCAGAGGCGTGCGGTGTTTTCGACCGAGGGGCCTCTGCTTGTTCTGGCGGGAGCCGGAAGCGGCAAAACCACGGTCATAATCAACAAGATCGCCCACCTGATAAAATACGGCAGGGCTTATGAAAGCAAAAAAATTCCGCGGGATTTTACCGACGAGGAGCTTGAGTTTTTTGAGTGGTACAGAGACGGCGAGGTCGACGAGCTGGCGCCCGAGCTTGAGGATTGCCTTTCCGAGAATCCGGTGAGGCCCTACAATATTCTCGCCATAACCTTCACCAACAAGGCGGCGGGCGAGCTCAAGGACAGACTGGCGGCGCGGCTGGGCCCGGACGGAACCGACGTTCACGCGGGAACCTTCCATTCAATGTGCGCCCGTATGCTCAGGCGGGATATTGACAAGATCGGCTACACCGGCGATTTTGTCATATACGACACCGCCGACCAGCAGACCGTTATCAAGGACTGCCTGAAGGAGCTGGATATCGACGACAAAAAGTATTCGCCGAGACTGGTGCAGACCCTGATAAGCGGAGCCAAAGACAAGCTTATCGACCCGCTCGAATACAGGGAGGAGGCCGAGAAGGACTATTACTTAAAGCCTGTGGCGGAGGTATACACACTATACAGCCGCAAGCTCAAGAGCAGCAACGCGCTGGATTTTGACGATCTTATCATGCTGACGGTGCGGCTGTTTGAGGAATGTCCGGAGGTTTTGGACTATTACAGAAACAAATATAAATACATATTGGTCGACGAGTATCAGGACACCAACCACGCCCAGTATCAGCTTGTCAGCCTGCTTGCCGAAAAGCACAGAAATCTCTGCGTTGTTGGCGATGACGACCAGAGCATATACAAGTTCCGCGGCGCCGACATCCGCAACATTCTGGGCTTTGAGGAGGATTTTCCCGACGCGAAAGTGATAAAGCTTGAGGAAAACTACCGCTCGACCCAGCGCATACTGGACGCTGCCAACGGCGTTATCAAAAACAACGGCGGACGCAAGGGGAAAAATCTCTGGACGTCAAACGGCTCGGGCGAAAAGATCGCCCTGCATGTGGCCGACAACGAGCACAGCGAGGCGCGGTTCGTGGTCGACAACATATACAAGCTGGGCGCGGGGCTGAATGACATTGTTATCCTGTACCGCGTCAACGCCCAGTCGCGCGTTATTGAGGACGCGCTGCTGCGCTCCGCCATACCCTACAAGGTCGTGGGCGGCCTCAGGTTCTATGACCGAAAAGAGATAAAGGACATCGGCTCATACCTGAGACTTATCGCCAATCCCGACGACGACGTGGCGTTGCGCAGGGTCATAAACGAGCCCAAGCGCGGTATCGGCGCGGCGTCCGTGGACAAGCTGGCGGCGATCGGAGCGGCCGAGAATATTTCAATGTTCCGCGTCTGCGAGAGGGCGGGCGAGTTTTCCGAGTTCAATTCCTCGGCGGCGGCGCGGCTTAAAAAATTCGCCGAGCTTATAAACGGATTCAGAGCCGACGCGACGGACGGAATGGGGCTTGAGCTGCTTGTCAGAACGGTCATGAAAGCTTCGGGTATGCTCGAGGCGCTTCAAAAAGAAAAGACCGTTGAGAACCAGACCAGACTCGAGAACCTGAACGAGTTCGTGTCGATGGTGCAGGAGGCTGTCAAAGAAAATGAGGACATAACGCTGAGCGAGCTGCTTGAAAATATCTCGCTCATTTCGGATATCGACAACTATGACGAGGCGCAGGAGAGCGTGACGCTGATGACTCTCCACAGCGCAAAAGGTCTTGAATTTAAAAACGTGTTTTTGATAGGCATGGAGGAGAGCGTTTTCCCCAATTCCCGCGCCTTCGGAGACGCCGAGGAGCTCGAGGAAGAGCGCCGCCTGTGTTATGTGGGAATAACCCGCGCCAAGGAGCGGCTTTATTTGTCGGCGGCCAAGCAAAGGACGCTTTTCGGACAGACGAGGTACAACATGCCTTCCAGATTTTTGGATGAGATCCCCGATGATCTGATCGACAAAACCGAGGACGCGCCCGCCTTTGAGCAGACAGAGCTTCGGAGCTTCGGAGCGGGCAGAGGACGCCGCGCGAACGTTTACGGCGGCTTCGGCGACAGCGCGTTTCTCAAAAAACAGCCCGAGCCCGCCGCGGCTTCCGGGGACACATACAGTCCGGGCGACCGCGTAAAGCACCGCAAATTCGGCGTGGGCACGGTGGTTTCGGCCCAGGAGATGGGCAAAGACTGGTTCGTGATAGTCGACTTTGAAACGGTCGGCACAAAGAAGATGATGGCGGCGTACGCCAATTTTGAGAGATTGTGATAATATGTACGACGATTTTTCGAAGATTTACGACAGGTTCCAGAAAATAGACTACGGCGCCTTTGTTGAGTTCTACAAGGCGCTGTTTCGCCGCGCGGGCGTAACTCCCGAGACGGCGGTCGATCTTGGCTGCGGCTCGGGCGCGGTCACGCTGCTGCTGGCAAAAGAGGGTTTTGACGTGACCGGAGTCGACATATCGCCCGATATGCTGGCGATCGCGCGGAGCAGGGCGGAGGAAGAAGGCCTCGATATTCTGTTTTTAAATATGGATATGTGCGCCTTTGAGATTCCCGAGCCGGTCGACTGCGTTGTTTCGGCTCTTGACTGCGTGAATTATCTTGAAAGTTCAGACGAGCTGAGGGCGGCGTTTGAGTGCGTGTACGGCAGCCTGAAACCGGGCGGGATATTTATATTCGACATAAACTCGGAGTATAAGCTTCGCGAAATTCTGGGGAACAACACATTTATATATGAAGACGATTCGGCCTACTGCGTGTGGGACTGCGGATATTTCCCCGAGGATAATGTGGTAAGCTTTGATCTGAATTTTTTTGTGAAAGACAGAGGCAGCGGCTACTCGAGATACAACGAGTATCAGGAGGAGACGATATTTAAATCGGGTGAGGTCGCGGAGCTGCTTAAAGACTGCGGATTCGAGAGGATCGAGATTTTCGGCGATCTGGGTTTTGAAGAGCTGACCGACAATACCGAGCGGATATTTTTCGCCGCTCGCAGAATGTGAGCAAATTATGTTAATATCAAGAGAGAAAAGCGCCTGCGTCGGCGCGGCGGAGGCGGGAAATGCGGCTGCCGCGGCAGACGCGGTGACGCCGGCCAACTATTCGATAAACAACTCAAAGAGCGGACACGGGATAATGGCGGAAGAGGCGCAGACTATGATCGACCGTCTGCGCGGAAAGAGCGCCTTTGTCGTCGGCCGCGACAACGCTAAAAACGGAGCCGACCGTCTGGTTGACGGAACGAATGTCCAGACCAAGTTTTACAATTCCGGAAAGGGCTGCGTCGCCGCCTGCTTTGACTCGGAAAACGGCGGAAACTACCGATATATCAATGATGACGGCAGTCCGATGCCCGTCGAGGTACCGAAGGATATGTTCTTAGACGCGGTAAAGGAGTTCAGGCTCAGGATATCAAAGGGCAATGTTCCCGGCGTGAGCGACGAGAGCCGCGCCGAGGAATTTGTGCGACCCTCCGACCTGACATACGACCAGTCGGTCGCTCTGTGCGCGCCGCTCACGCGCGAGTCGCTGCTGTACGACTGCGCGAGCGGATTTTTGCGCTGTTTTATTTTAGCCGCGGTCACATTCGCCGCGGCGTTTGTTTCGGCTCTGAGAGGCGGGCGCGGCAAGTGCGGAGCCGCGAAGTCGGCGCTGAAATGCGGAGGCGGAGTTTTCGGCCTGTCCTACATAACGCATATCATATGCTCGCAGTTCGCCAGAACGGCTTTGTTTAAGAATATCCCCTTTCCAGGGATCGGGGAGAGCCGAGCCGCGCTCGGATTTGACGCGGCTGTGAAAACCGGAGCGGGAGGCGGGTTCACTTCGATGAGCGGAGCCGTGAACCGATTTCCGAAGGTGGTAAAAACCGGACTGCTCGCCTCGCTTATCGCGCTGCTCGTTTTTTTGGCGGCCGAGGTTTTTTCTCTGATTCGCGGAAAGACAAACATCGAGGAATTTAAAATCAACGTTTTGATTATTTTGTTTTCCAAAATATCGGCTATGGCGTTTTATTTCTGCGCCGCGTTTCTTGTCGCGTCAATGCTGAGCCTGCCGTTTGTTTTAAACGTGTCGTTTTGCGCGCTTTCGGCCGTGGTCGGCGGCATGTGCGGACGCGGCGCGGCGGTTAAATTATTAAGTAAGATCAAGATATAAGTGTCTGCGTTAAAGTATAAAAAACTCGCTGATGTCGCTCGGGCTCATGTCCGACAGCAGCAGCGCGGTGACAAACTCGAGGCACGGATAGATATTGTCCCGCTTTTTTCTCCAGCGTACCTTGAATTCCTGGGGCAGCAGCGCCTTTCCGCCCCTCGTGCGGAAACCCCTTTGTATGCAGTACAAGAATCCGTCGTCGCCTATGCTTGACGCGGTCACGCTGGAGTTTTGTTTGAGGCCGCAGGTTATGAGCAAAAGCTCCCGCGGCTCGGCTGTGTTATTCGCTGTTTCCGCGTCGCTGTCGATTATCAGATTGTCATAAACCCTGAGCAACGGCGCCGCCTCCCTTTTAAATTTATTCTTTATATATTATCCCATTGAGGGCGGCTAAAATACCGCTTTTTTCATGTCAATATATGGGTAAATGTTGTTCGAATTTATACTATTTTATTTTAAATTTAACAATTTATATTTTTTTGTTGACAAACATATTCGGCTGTTATATAATCAAAAAGTCGGATTTGATACACGCGAAGATGCGTTTCCGATAAAAAATCAAGAATGTTCAATGACGCACAATGGGGTGTGGCTTTTTAGCCGCACCCCTTTTTGACGGATTTGATATAAATTTTAATGCATAATATTTATTGTTGCAAACATAAGAGCGGTTATGATATAATTGGAGAAAGCGTATAATCGCGAAAATTTTTGGAGGTGTGGTAATTGTTTAAAATTGTAAGAAAGCAAGAGCTCAATCCCACAGTTTCGTTGATCGAGGTCGAGGCGCCCTATATCGCCAAAAAGGCGGAGCCGGGTCAGTTTATCATTCTCAGGATCGACGAAAAAGGTGAGAGAATTCCCTTCACTATAGCGGATTTTGACAGGGAAAAGGGCACAATAACGGTAATTTTCCAGATAGTTGGACAGAGCACTCAGCGCCTGAATGAGCTTAACGAGGGCGACAGTATTCAAGACTTTGTCGGACCTTTGGGCGTGGCGTCCAAGTTTGACGGAGTGAAAAAGGTCGCGGTCATCGGCGGCGGCCTGGGTACGGCTATCGCTTATCCCCAGGCGAAAAAGCTCCACTCAATGGGCGTTGAGGTCGACATGATAAACGGCTTTCGCAATAAGGATCTTATCATAATCGAGGATCTCTGCGAGGCCGCGTGCGACAATCTGTACACTATGACCGACAACGGCTCAAACGGAAACAAGGGATTCGTGACCGCCAAGCTCGAGGAACTGATCGAGGGCGGCAGAGGCTACGACATGGTTATCGCCATCGGTCCTCTGGTTATGATGAAGGCCGTTTGCGACCTGACTAAGAAGTATAATATCAAGACCATCGTCAGCATGAACCCGATCATGATCGACGGCACCGGAATGTGCGGCGGCTGCCGCGTGACGGTGGGCGGAGAGACCAAATTCGCCTGCGTCGACGGCCCCGATTTCGACGGCCACCAGGTCGATTTTGACAGCGCGATCTCGCGTTCGAGAATGTTCAGAAAGCAGGAAGCAGAGTCGAGCGAGGCTCACAGATGCAGATTGGAGGGAATGCGCGATGCCTAACATGTCTTTAAAAAAAGTGGCTATGCCCGAGCAGGAGCCCAATGTGAGAAACAAAAACTTCAAAGAGGTAACTCTGGGCTATACCGAGGAAATGGCAAAGGAAGAGGCGCAGCGCTGCCTATCCTGCAAGCATAAGCCCTGTATGCAGGGCTGCCCCGTTATGGTGCAGATCCCCGAGTTTATCGCGCTTGTGGCCGAGGGAAAATTCGAGGAAGCGTACAAAAAGATCCAGGAGACCAGCTCGCTGCCCGCTATCTGCGGCAGAGTATGTCCGCAGGAGACCCAGTGCGAGAAGTACTGCGTTCGCGGCATCAAGGGCGAGCCTGTGGCGATCGGCAGACTTGAGAGATTTGTCGCCGATTGGTATATGAAGAACTGCAGCGAGGAAACGGAGAGACCCGAGCCAAACGGCAAAAAGGTAGCCGTTGTCGGAGCGGGACCTTCGGGCCTGACCTGCGCGGGCGACCTTGCGAAGATGGGATATAAGGTGACGGTTTTCGAGGCTTTCCACACTCCCGGCGGAGTGCTGGTATACGGTATTCCCGAGTTCCGTCTGCCCAAGGATATTGTCGCCAAAGAGGTCGACAAGCTCCGCGACCTGGGTGTTGAGATAATGACCGATATGGTTATCGGCAAGGTGCTGTCGGTCGATGAGCTTTTGACCGACGAGGGCTTTGATGCCGTGTTTATAGGCACAGGAGCCGGACTGCCGAGCTTTATGAGAATCGAGGGCGAGTCCTTAAACGGCGTGTATTCCGCCAACGAGTTCCTGACCCGTATCAATCTTATGAAGGCGTACAAGTTCCCGGAGTACGACACCCCGATCTACGTGGGCAAAAACGTGGTTGTTGTGGGCGGCGGAAACGTTGCCATGGACGCCGCGCGTTCCGCGAAGCGCCTGGGCGCCGAGAACGTTTACATAGTGTACCGCCGCAGCGAGGAGGAAATGCCGGCCAGAGCCGAGGAGATCCACCACGCCAAGCAGGAGGATATAGAGTTCAAGCTGCTCAACAATCCCGTTAAGATAAACGGCGACGACGAGGGCTGGGTAAAGAGCGTGACCTGCATAAAGATGGAGCTTGGCGAGCCCGACGCTTCGGGCAGACGCAGACCCGTTCCCGTTGAGGGCAGCGAGTTTGACATAGACGCCGACGTTGTGGTAATAGCGATCGGCCAGACGCCGAATCCGCTTATCAAAAACACCACCCCCGACCTTGAGACCAATCGTTGGGGCTGCATCGTCGCTAAAGAGGAGACCGGAGCCACAAGCAAAAAGGGCGTTTACGCCGGAGGCGATGTGGTGACCGGAGCCGCGACTGTTATCCTCGCGATGGGCGCCGGCAAAACCGCCGCCGCATCGATCGACGAGTATTTGAGAAACGCGTAAATAACGGGAGGATAATATCCGGTTGCGGGACGCCGAGGTCATCGTCCCCTACGACCAAAGCAGGCAAGATCGCCGTAGGGGCGGACGAACCCGGCCGCCCGCTCTAATCACTAATCACTACGTGAAAAAATAATTATTAATAATAAAAAGTAAAGGAGATTTTGTACAAATGGCAATTTCAAACAGTTATTTAAAAGGAGTATTCGAGCAGGTACAGAAGAGAAACGCGAACGAGCCCGAGTTCCTGCAGGCGGTAGAAGAGGTTCTCGAATCTCTCGAGCCTGTTGTTGAGGCGCATCCCGAGTACGAGGAAGTCGGCCTTATCGAGAGACTCGTTGAGCCCGAGCGCGTTATCTATTTCAGAGTTCCCTGGGTTGACGACAACGGCAAAACTCAGGTAAACAGAGGCTTCAGAGTTCAGTTCAACAGCGCTATCGGTCCCTACAAGGGCGGTCTGAGATTCCATCCTTCCGTATATCAGGGCATCATCAAGTTCTTGGGCTTTGAGCAGATATTCAAGAACTCTCTGACAGGTCTGCCCATCGGCGGCGGCAAGGGCGGCAGCGACTTTGACCCCAAGGGCAAGTCCGACGCCGAGGTTATGAGATTCTGCCAGAGCTTTATGACAGAGCTCTGCAAGCACATCGGAGCCGACACGGACGTTCCCGCGGGCGATATCGGCGTTGGCGGACGCGAGATCGGTTACATGTTCGGTCAGTATAAGAGACTGAGAAACGAGTTCACGGGCGTGCTCACAGGCAAGGGCCTTACATACGGCGGTTCGCTGGCTCGCACCGAGGCCACAGGCTACGGCCTCTGCTACTACACTGACGCTATGCTCAAGGCTAACGGCAAGTCCTTTGAGGGCAAGACGGTAGTAATTTCCGGTTCCGGAAACGTTGCCATCTACGCTACCGAGAAGGCCACGGCTCTGGGCGCTAAGGTTGTGGCTCTGTCCGACTCCAACGGATATATCTACGACAAGAACGGCATCGACCTCGACTGCGTAAAGCAGCTCAAAGAGGTTGAGAGAAAGAGGATAAAAGAGTACGCCGCCACACATCCCGACGCTGAGTATCACGAGGGCTGCTCCGGAATCTGGACTATCCCCTGTGACATCGCTCTCCCCTGCGCCACGCAGAACGAGATCGACGAGGAATCGGCAAAGGCTCTGGTTAAGAACGGCTGCTTCGCTGTAGGCGAGGGTGCCAACATGCCTTCAACACCCGAGGCTGTTGCTGTATTCCAGAGCAATGGCGTTCTGTTCGGACCCGCCAAGGCCGCGAACGCGGGCGGCGTTGCCACATCTGCGCTTGAGATGAGCCAGAACAGCATGAGATATTCATGGACGTTCGAAGAGGTTGACGCGAAGCTCAAGGATATCATGGAAGGTATCTTCGAGAAGTGCGACACAGCCTCCAAGAAGTACGGCCACGAGGGCAACTACGTAATGGGCGCGAACATCGCCGGATTCGAGAAGGTTGCCGACTCCATGATGGCTCACGGCATCGTGTAATATAATTTTAAATATAATTGCCTCCCCCAAAAAAGGCGGGAGGCCTTTTTTATTATCCGCTTGCAATTAATATTGTTTTGTGTTATAATACCCATTCGAAAGGACTGGTAACATGACGATAACCTATGAATTGGGAAATTCCCTCTACGTTAATATAACCAACCGCTGTTCCAACGCTTGTGAGTTTTGCCTGCGCTCAAAGCACGACAATGTGAACGGCGAGGACGATCTGTGGCTGGAGCGCGAGCCGACGATCGACGAGATAAAGGCCGACTTTGAAAAGCGGGACTTAGGCAAATACGACGCGGTGGTGTTTTGCGGCTTCGGCGAGCCGACCGAGCGATTTGACGATATGATAAAAATCGCGAAGTGGCTCAAAGCGAATCATGATGTGCAGATACGCGTCAACACCAACGGCCAGGCGAACTTGATAAACGGCAGAGACGTTACGCCCGAACTGCGCGGCGCGATAGATATAGTCTCTATCAGCCTGAACGCCCCGACGGCCGAGGCGTACCAAAAGATATGTCACAGCAGATACGGGGAAGAATCATTCGCGGCGCTGCAAGAATTCGCCGAAAAGGCAAAGCCGTATGTAAAAGACGTGGTTTTCAGCGTGGTCGATAAGACCATGCCCGACAGCGATATAGAGCGGTGCCGCCAAATCGCCGAAACTTTAGGCGTGAGCTTTAGAATAAGAGAATATATAGAATAAGGCGAGCCCCTTTTGCGGGGCCTGCCTTATGTAGATATTTTTATCGTATTGATTATTTGTCAGAGCTTTTCGGGGGTTAAAATCAAGCGTTTGATTTCGTCGGCGGACATAAGCGCGGGGTGAGGACTTTTCAGCGCGCGGTTCTTATACAGCGCGTACCCGAATCCTCTTGATATCGCATAAAAATCAGTCAGGTGTTCGTTTATAAATTGATTTATTATTTCTGTTTTTTCGTAAGTATTAAACGTATTTTGAATACCTTTCGCAACAAGATCAAGATGAGCCATTTCGTGGGCGCATAATCCCAACAGCTCGATATCTCCGAGCATATCTATTTCGTGCTGTTTAAAAACCAGATGGTATACATTTTCATCATAATAGAACCCGGTGGCTATGAAACCGGCATACGGATGTATTTCTTTAACATTCGGAAATTTTTTCTTGAAGTATTCGTTATATTCTTCCTCGGACTTTGAAACATAAACCACTATGTTTTTATCTATGTTTCCGTAAACATAGCCCAATCTCTCGATGATCGGTTTAAGTCTCTCATCCGAGCATATCACGTTCTTTTTGTAGTCTGCCAAACGATTATCATATTCCTTAATATATCCGCGCATCTGCTCAACATCTCCGGCGCTTACGGACGAACAATCGCCCGCCAACAGCTTCCTGAAATTTTCCGCGGCGAATACCTTGTCTCCGATACCCCACGCGCAGATTGAGATACGCGCCAATTCTTGTTTGGATGTTTCAAAATTGTAGGTTTCCGGCATCTCGCCGAAATACCAGTCGCCCAGATTTTTGGCTAAAACCCATCCTTTTTGTTTGTGTTGCGTAAGATAAATCAGGGTTTGATCTAACGTTCTGTTTTCCATAACTATAACCGCCCCATTTCGTAATATGATTATTTTCAATGTATAATATAACAAATATCGGATATGTTGTCAAGATTTAATTAATTTAAAAAACATAAACATCCGCATTGCGACAATTTGTCTCAAAATGAATATCAATATACGGAAATTTGGTGTCAAAATGGTGTCAAACTCGTGATTTTAAAAATTATGCCCCCTCAAAACCCCGTAAATACGTTGTTTTCGAGAGCTAAAAAATTTTTGTGTATTTTTTTTAACAATATTTTTAAAGTTATTGTTGCAGTTTTAATTTTTTTGTGATATAATAAATTGGTTTTTCGGAGAAGTGTTGAAATATGATTAACCTTATAATATATACACGAAATTAAAATTAACAGGAGGTTTTGAAAATGGCGATCCCATTTAAGGGTACAAAAGAGCAGGAAGAGCAGCTCAAGGCTGTCATAGCCGCTCACAAGGGCGAGAAGGGCGCCACTATCCCGGTTCTCCACGAGGCGCAGGATATATACGGCTACCTTCCGATCGAGGTTCAGAAAATGATTGCCGAGGGTTTGGGCGTATCCCTTGCCGAGGTATACGGAATTGTGACGTTCTACACTCAGTTCTCGCTGAATCCCAAGGGCGAGCATCCCATCGGAGTCTGTCTCGGAACCGCGTGCTACGTAAAAGGCAGCGGCGATATTCTTGAAAAGCTCAAGGACATTTTAAAGATCGACGTCGGAGAGTGCACGGACGACGGAAAGTTCTCGCTTGACGCGACGCGCTGCATAGGCGCCTGCGGTCTGGCACCCGTTATGACGATCGGCGACGATGTTCACGGCAGACTGACCGTTGATCAGGTCGAAGGCATAGTCAAGCAGTACAGTTAGTTTAAACGAGCATAAAGTTTGGAGGGTTAAAATGAAAAGTTTGGAAGAGCTTAAATCAATTCGCGAAAAAATGTTCGACCAGGTGGACATGAGAAATGATGACAGCGAAAACACCAATAGTGATTATAAGTATCAGGTTCTGGTTTGCGGCGGTACCGGCTGCACCTCGTCGGGCAGCATGACGCTGATCGACGAGTTTGAGAAGCTGATCGAAAAGAACGAGCTGGGCGATAAGGTAAAGCTGGTCAAGACGGGCTGTTTCGGTCTGTGCGCGCTGGGTCCGGTCGTTATAGTTTATCCCGAGGGCGCGTTCTACAGCATGGTAAAGGCCGAGGACGTGCACGAGATAGTCGAGCAGCACCTGATGGGCGGCAAGGTCGTTACCAGACTGCTCTATGAGGAGTCCGTTCACGCGGGCACCGACGAGATCAAGTCGCTCAACGAGATCGACTTTTATAAAAAGCAGCACAGAGTGGCGCTGAGGAACTGCGGCGTTATCGATCCCGAGAATATCGAGGAGTACATAGCGAGAGACGGCTACGCGGCGCTCGGCAAGGTGCTTAAAGAAATGACGCCTCAGCAGGTGATCGACACTATCGGCGCGTCGGGTCTCAGAGGCCGCGGCGGCGCGGGCTTCCCCACGGGCACAAAGTGGCAGTTCGCCGCCAATTCAAAGGGCGATATTAAATACGTGTGCTGCAACGCCGATGAGGGTGACCCGGGAGCGTTCATGGACAGAAGCATACTCGAGGGCGATCCCCACGCGGTGCTTGAGGCGATGACAATAGCGGGCTACGCGATCGGCGCGTGCCAGGGCTACATATATATCAGAGCCGAGTACCCCATCGCGGTTGAAAGACTCAAGATCGCCATAAAGCAGGCGAGAGAATACGGAATGCTTGGCAAGGACATTTTCGGCTCGGGATTCGATTTTGATATTGATATCAGACTGGGCGCCGGCGCGTTCGTGTGCGGCGAGGAAACCGCGCTGATGACCTCTATCGAGGGTCACAGAGGCGAGCCGAGACCCCGTCCGCCGTTCCCCGCTGTCAAGGGTCTGTTCGGCGTGCCAACTATACTCAACAACGTTGAGACCTACGCCAATGTGCCCAGAATTATATTAAAGGGCGCCGAGTGGTTCGCGTCCACAGGCACCGAAAAGAGCAAGGGCACCAAGGTGTTCGCTTTGGGCGGAAAGATCCACAACACGGGTCTTGTCGAGGTTCCCATGGGCACCACAATGCGCGAGATAATCGAGGATATCGGCGGAGGTATTCCGAACGGCAAGAAGTTCAAGGCGGCTCAGACGGGCGGCCCCTCGGGCGGATGTATCCCCGCGGAGCTTATAGACACGCCGATCGACTACGATTCGCTGACGGCCATCGGCTCGATGATGGGCTCGGGCGGTCTGATCGTTATGGACGAGGACAACTGCATGGTCGACATCGCCAAGTTTTTCCTGGAGTTCACGGTCGACGAGTCCTGCGGAAAGTGCACGCCCTGCCGAATCGGCACAAAGCGCCTGCTTGAAATACTGACAAAGATAACCGAGGGCAAGGGCACAATGGAGGATCTTGACCGTCTCGAGGAGCTGGCGAACGCCATCAAGGCGGGCTCGCTTTGCGGTCTGGGCCAGACCGCGCCCAATCCGGTTTTGTCTACCTTAAAGTATTTCAGGAACGAGTATGAGGCGCATATTAAGGACAAAACATGTCCCGCTCATGTTTGCAAGGGACTTTTGAAATACACGATCGATCCGGATAAGTGCCGCGGCTGCAGCCTGTGCGCCAAGCAGTGTCCCGTGGGCGCGATCTCGGGTCAGGTCAAGAGTCCGTTCACGATCGATACCGATAAGTGCGTAAAGTGCGGCGCTTGCATGGATAAGTGCCCCTTTAAGGCTATCAGCAAGCAGTAAGGAGGGAATAGAGATGTCTGAAAAAATTAATATGGTTAACATGAAAATAAACGGAACGGAAATTTCTGTTCCCGAGAATTATACGATTTTGGAAGCGGCAAGGGAAAACGGAATAGATATCCCCACCCTGTGCTACTTAAAAGACGTCAGCAAGACCGGCGCGTGCAGAATGTGTATCGTTGAGATAAAGGGCGCGAGAGCGCTCCAGGCTTCCTGCGTTTATCCCGTGTCCGAAGGTCTTGAGGTGCTGACAAACACAAAGAAGGTAAGGGACCAGAGGAGAGTGACCCTCGAACTCTTGCTTTCCGACCACGACAGAAAATGCCTCAGCTGCCCGAGGAACCAAAAGTGCGAGCTTCAGGCTCTTGCCGATGATCTGGGCGTTGAGAACATCCCGTTCGAGGGCGAGACGAACACCTACGACATAGACGAGGTTTCACCCTCTATCGTTCGCGACAACAACAAGTGCGTGCTTTGCCGCCGCTGCGTCAATATGTGCAAAAACGTTCAGACCGTTTCGGTCATCGACACGATGGAGCGCGGATTCAGGACCAAGGTCGGCTCGGCCTTTGATATGAGCCTGGCGGACACGTCCTGCGTGAACTGCGGACAGTGCATAATCTCATGTCCCACGGGCGCGCTGAGAGAAAAGAACAACACCAAAGAAGTTTGGGACGCGATCGCCGACGACAGCAAGGTCGTTATCGTGCAGACCGCGCCCGCGGTAAGAGCCGCTTTGGGCGAGGAATTCGGCTATCCCATGGGTACGGCGGTCACGGGCAAAATGGCCGCTGCGCTGCGCAGATTGGGATTTGACAAGGTGTTCGACACCGACACGGGCGCCGATCTCACTATCATGGAGGAGGCGAACGAGCTTGTGGAGAGGATCAAAAACGGCGGCAAGCTGCCGATGATAACATCCTGCAGCCCCGGCTGGGTCAAGTTCTGCGAGCATAACTTCCCCGATTTTCTTGACAATCTTTCAAGCTGCAAGTCTCCCCACGAGATGTTCGGCGCGATCGTAAAGAGCTATTACGCCGAGAAACACGGCATAGACCCCAAGAGCATATACATGGTATCGGTAATGCCCTGCGTCGCCAAAAAGTTTGAGGCGGGCAGACCCGAGATGGAGAGCGGCGGCCTGAGAGACGTTGACGCGGTAATCTCCACCCGCGAGCTGGCCGATATGATAAAAGAGGCGGGCATAATGTTCAGCAAGCTGCCCGACGAGGACTTCGATCAGCCCTTTGAGAGAGCCAGCGGCGCGGGCGTTATATTCGGCGCTACGGGCGGCGTTATGGAAGCGGCGCTCAGAACGGCGGCCGACACCCTCGGAGGCAAGTCGGTCGAGGAGATCGAGTACCACGGCGTTCGCGGAGTTGAGGGCATCAAAGAGGCCACAGTCAACATGGGCGGCATGGATATCAAAGTCGCGGTCGCTCACGGCCTGGGCAACGCCAGAAAGCTGCTGGAGAGCATCAGAGACGGAAAGGCCGACTATCACTTTATCGAGATCATGGCGTGTCCCGGCGGCTGCGTAAACGGCGGCGGACAGCCGATAGTGAACTCCAAGGACAAGATGGATAAGGACGTCCGCGTTGAGCGCGCCAAGGCTATCTATTCCGAGGACAGAGCCAGCGGAATCAGAAAGAGCCACGAGAATCCCGATATGATAACTCTCTATAACGAGTACCTCGAAAAGCCGGGCTCCCACAGGGCTCACGAGCTGCTCCACACGACATACACGAGCAGAGGCCTGTTCTAAATTACGGCATACAAAAACCGTCGGCACCGCCGGCGGTTTTCTTTTAACTTTTTGTTGCATTGGGCGGATAAATGTGTTATAATTTGTATTAAAGAACAAAAAATTAATGATTGGAGCGAGGATCATGAAAAAATTATTGTCTTATATTTTGGTATTATGCGTGGCGTTTTCCGTATTTTCGATATGCCCGATTTTTGCCGAGGGCGAGGAAAATCCCGCGGAAAGCGCGGCGCCTTCGCAGGAGCCCGATCCTACCGCGGTGCCTAACCCGTCGTCCGCTTCCCCGGGCGCCGAGGGCGAGGAAGATCCCGCGGAAAGCGCGGCGCCTTCGCAGGAGCCGATCCCTACCGCAGTGCCTAATCCGCTGCCCGCTTTCCCGGGCGCCGAGGGCGGAGGAAAATACACCAAGGGCGCAAGAGCCGCTTTGGATAACGGCGGAACCGTCGAGGTGTACCACGTAACGAAACTTGACGCTGACGGCCCCGGAACGCTTGCCGACGCTGTGGGCGACGGCGTGACGACCGGCGACGATTCCGAGACGGTCGGCAGGATAGTTGTCTTTGACGTGGGCGGCATTATCGAGGTGCCCGACACGCTCTATATTAATCGAAACAACATCACTCTGCTCGGCCAGACCGCACCCGGAGACGGCGTTACTCTGACGGGCGGAGATCTCAGAATAGGCAACGGCAGAAAGAACGTTATGATCCGCTATATGCGCGTCCGCCCCACCAACAAGAACGGCGGCGAGTATGACGGAATCGGCGGCCAGTGGAACCAAGACGTTATCATAGACCACTGCTCAACCAGCTGGTTTGTGGATGAGGGCCTGACGCTTTATGCCGGCAGTGCCGAGAACGCCACATACAAACAAGGTCAGCGCCTTACCGTTCAGGACACGATAGCGGCCGAGAGCATGAGGCTTTCGGGCCACTTCAAGGGCGCTCACGGCTACGGCGGAATCCTGGGCGGCACCAACGCGACCTACTACCGCAATCTGTTCGCCCATCACGACAGCCGCTCGCCCAGACTTGACCGCGTGCTGCAAAAGACCGATATTCAAAACAATATGGTCTACAACTGGGGCGTTACCAACTCGGCCTACGGCGGCGAGCCGACCTCGCCTCACAATCAGGTGCTCAATCCCTCAAAGATCAACTATGCCAACAACTATTACAGCTTCGGCCCCAGCACCCGCGAGGACAGAAAGCCGAGGATTTATGATTTTAAAGATCTGGCAAAAACGGTTGACGGCGTTACATACAAGAGTCAATTCTATATGGAGAACAACTATGTGGATAATTGTTCCGATGTGACAGAGAACAACTGGCTGGGCAAAGCTGTAAATAACGCCGCGGACCAGGTCGAAAGAATGAGCGAGCCGTTCTCGCTCGGAGATGAGCTTTATCCCGACCTGAACGTCAGCGAGGTTATCCCGGGCGCCGAGGTCAAGGACGCGATACTGCCCGGTATCGGAGCCACGCTGCCCAAGCGCGACGCGACCGACGCCAGAATAATAGCCGACGCGAAAAACAGAACAGGCAGGATAATCAACAACTCCGATGAGGTCGGCGGCATCAGCGGATTTGAAAAAGTCGAAAAGCCCTTTGAGATCCCCGCGGATTGGAAGACCGCGAACAACATGGGAACCGCGAAGGACGAGGATATTATACAAGAGGGCGAAAAAGCGGGCTACACATGGATAGAGGCCTATGTCAACGATTGGACGGCTGAGCAGAGCGCGACGCTGCCGACCAATCCGGAGATAGTTGTCACATCGCCCGCGATCGCCTCGGTTAACGGCAAGGTTGGCGACACGACCGTCAACAACGGAAGGTGGACGGTCATAAACGACACGCAGACCGTGGCTTACAAGGCACAGGCGTCACCCGTGGGAAATACGACTGTAACCAAAATGGAATTGTGGGACGGCCCGAACATGATCAGGGAATATCCGGGCGCCTCGGCGATAGACGACTCGATATCTCTCGATATCGGCGAGCATTATCTGTCCTGCATGGCGTATAACGACGCTGGCGAAAGCACACGCAGCACCACCTCGATCGTGTACGTAAACGGAAGCAGCACCCCCGAGGGCTGGCAGATGGCAAAGATCGGCTCGCCCGGATACGGAAACGGCGCGGCCTCGGTCGACGCAAACGGGATCTACACGATCGGCGGCAGCGGAAAGATCGGCGGAAAGGCTGACAGCTGCGCCTTTATGTACAAGCAGGTAACGGGCAACTTCGATATCTCGATCAAGATGGAAGATATGATGGGCAATGAGAACGGCCCCGTCATGGGTCTTATGGTCCGCAGTACTCTGGATGCCAACTCGGTATCGGCGGCTTTGGTGGACGGCTGGATAAAGCTCGGCAGAAATCCCAGGATCGTCGCAAGGACCACAAAGGGCGGCGCGCTGGCGACCGACCCCGACGAGACCAACTCGACCGATATGAAAACTGGCATATTCTTTAAGGATAAAAACGGCGGCGTTATCTCGGCGAATGTTCTGGGCGAGTATAACGACGGAAACAAAAAAGGCTACAACTGGCTGCCCGGCGAGGCCCACGAGCTTCCGAATTATCTCAGGATCCAGCGTGACGGCGATAACCTGGTGTTCTCGGTTTCAAACGGAGGCGAGAGCTACACCGACAATATCAGACAGCCATATATCATGAACATCAAGGGCCTTCCCGAAACGATGTATGTCGGCGTCGCCATTGACTCGCATCAGGGTCAGTCTGACGCGTCTCCCAAGGCGTACTACTCGATGGCGAGCTTCAGCGATCTGAAGCTTGACAACAAGTCCAACTTCGCGGGTCTGCCTACTCCCGAGCCCACGGGCACTCCGGCGCCCACTGTCGACCCGGGTACCGCCGCGCAGTACGACGTATGGCAGGACGGCGCCTCCACCGAGAACGGAGCGCTGAGCACCAACAGCGTCGTTTATAAAGACGGCGAGCCCGCCCTCTATGTCGAGACCTTCAACGTGTACCGCGAGCTCGCGCAGCCCTACAGCGACGGAGTTGTGGACTTTGACTTCGACGTGTATGTGGATAAAGACGTGGCGCGCAGCTTCAGGGTTTATTTCGAGAACAAGGCGGGCAACTGGCAGAACGGCGAAAACGTGTTCGCCGAAATAATCAATAACGCGAACGATCAGATCAACAAGGGACCCGCTCTTGACGACAGAGCCAATCCGTTTATAACGTACGATCAGTTAGGCGGCAGCGGCTGGGTACACTTTGACACCAAGATAGATTACTCAAAAGCGGGAACCGACGGGTTTATCACAATGACCGCCTCTAAGAAGGACGGCACTGTTCTCGGCGAGACGACCATCGGCAGCATTGAGGGCAGAGACACGACCCTGCGCTCGATACGTCTGGTAAAGACCGCCGACCCCACATACTTTGCCAACATGAGGCTTGAAAAGGAATTTTTGAGCGACAAGGTGTTCTATGTCAGCGAGCCCGTTATGGACGGCAGGGCGGTCAAGGCGTCGATAAAGAACGTCGGCGAGCAGAGCGGCGCCATGTTTATAGCCGCGGCCTACGAAAACGGCGTTCTGGCGGACGCGAAGATCGCGGAGATACCCATGTCGGATTCGGAGTATATCGTCAGCGACATGACGTTTGACAAGGACTACACCGACGTCAAGTTCTATCTCTGGAGCAGCGGAAATCTGCAGCCGTATACAAATGTAAAATAATGTAAAATAAAGCAAAACGATCAAAATCGGCGGGCCGAAAAAAAGGTCTGCCGATTTTGTGCACAAACAGAAAAATTTAAAATAGGTTCAGCGTTAAAATTAAGAATTTAAATATGATTTTCTGTTCTTATATTGTGCAATTTGCAAGAAAAGCGGCAATTTGCCTTGACAAATCAAGATAGGCTCATTATACTGAATAATTGAGGCAAAGAGTTAATACATCCCCGCTTAAACACGTAAAGCGCGCGTATTGTTTAATAATGCGCGGGCACCGGAGAGTGTTGTTTTTTGCGGGGTTTTTGTATGGGAGTGAACAGATTTTGAACGAGGTACTGAGGCAGGAAAAAAAGTTTCTGCTTAACGCGTCCGCCGAGGCCGCGCTGCGGGGACGGCTTGAAAAAATAATGATGCTTGACCCTCACAACGGGCCGCGCGGTTATAAGATACGCTCGCTGTATTTTGACACGCCCGCTGACCTGGATTACTACGGCAAGGTCGACGGTCTGGAGCTGCGCAGAAAAATACGGCTCAGGATATACGACCCGAATTCCGACTTCGGAATGCTTGAGATGAAGCAAAAGGAGGGGGCGTACCAAAAAAAGCGCTCGCTCAGGATAACCAGAGCCGACGCCGAGGAGCTTACAAGAGGGCGCTACGGCCCGCTGCTCAAATACAGAGAGCCTTTCGCGGCCGAGTGCTACGGCCTTATGAATCGGCTGTGCTATAGACCCAAGGCCGTTGTGGAGTATTCGCGCAGAGCCTACATCGCCAAAGAGAATAAGATACGAGTCACTATCGACTCCGAGATAACGGGCAGCGAGGCGTGCTTTGACATATTTTCGGAGCGTCTGCCGCTCTATCCCGCGCTCGACCCTTATAACTCGGTTCTTGAAGTCAAGTACAACGGATTTCTGCTGGGCTATATAAAAAACATGGTGAGCGCGGTCAACTGCTCGGAAATGTCGGTCAGCAAATATTGTCTGGCGCGGCTCGCGACAATGAATTAATACAGGAGGACTAACATTATGAGAGAATATCTGTTGCAGACCCTTGAGTCGGGCGGCGAATTGACCGCTCAGATGATCGTTTTGCGCCTTGCGGCGGCGTCGATCATCGCGTGCTTCATATTTCTGTCGTACAAATTATCCCACGACGGAAGCATATACAGCAAAAAGTTCAACGTCTCGCTTGTGGCGCTGACTATAGTCACCACCACGGTCATGATAGTAATAGGAAATAACATAGCTCTGTCGCTCGGTATGGTCGGCGCGCTGTCCATCGTTCGTTTCAGGACGGCGATCAAGGATTCCCGCGACACGGTCTACATATTCTGGACGGTCGTTGTGGGCATATGCTGCGGCGCGGGCGACTATCTTGTGGCGGGCATAGGAAGTGCGTTCGCGTTTATTCTGCTGCTTGTTTTCGGACGCATCAAAAACGACAACCGCATTTTGATAATAATAAGAGCGGCGCGCGCCAATGAGGAAAAAATAGCGGCGCTTATATTCAAGCGTTATATGCGCAAGGCCAATTTGAGAGTCAGAAACACCACTGACGATACCGTCGAGCTGATCTATGAGATAAGCAGGAAAAATCTTGAAAAGGGCGAAAGAACGGGCGGCAGCGTGAGCGATGAAATATACGCTCTCGGCGGTATAGAATATTTTAATACCGTCATGCAAAACGACGAGATCAGCAGCTAGAAAGACATTCATTATGCGCGCCTTATAAATTCAAGGCAGTGAAAGGATAAGGCATAATATGAAATATAAAATTATCGGTATCGCCGCGGCTGCGGTCGTTATATTGGCCGCCTGTATCGCGGCGAATGTCGGCAAGGACGATCCGGTTTACCGCTATCATCAGCATCGCGAAGAACCGGGATACGCGCCGTGCTCCACGCACGGCGATGATGTTTTCTGCTCCCACCTGCCTCTTGTGATAATTGATACAAAGGGCAGCGCGGTGCCCGGAGTAGAGAGCGGAGAATTTGACATATTCGACGAGAGCGTCTACACAAAGGCGGACGACGGCACCGATTACGCCAAAGTTAACATATCGGTGATCGACAACGAAAGCGGCAACAACCATTTAAGCGACGAGCCGGATTTCACTACCGAATCGCTGTTCAGGGTCCGCGGACACTCGTCGCGCAGGTTCGAAAAAGCGCCGTATCTGATGAAGTTTATCGACGAGAGCGGCGCCGATCGCGAGATCTCGGTCATGGGCATGGCGCCGCACCACGAGTGGGCGCTCAGCGGTCCGTACCTCGACAAGACCCTTTTGAGGAATTATCTGTGGTACAACCTGTCGGGCGACATCATGGAGTACTCGCCGAACGTGCGTTTCTGCGAGGTGTTTTTAAACGGCGACTACAGAGGCGTTTATCTGATGACCGAGACCATATCAGAGGGCGAGAACTGCAGACTTGAGCTCAAAACTATCGTCAAGGGCGAGACGTTCACGGGCTATCTGCTGCGCGTCGACCGTCCCGTTGAGGCGGATCTTGAGACCACCAGAGACATAAACGTTTTGAGCGAACGGCTCCAGATCACCGGAGGCGACGTGGCTGTGCGCTATCCTGGAAAGACCAAGCTCACACCTTCTCTCGCGAAAGAGATAGAACTGGATTTTTCAAAGTTTGAGAAATCCATATATTCTTATGACTACGACAACGAGAACTACGGCTACCAAAACTGGATCGACGTTGACAATTTTATTGATTATTATATAATAAACGAGTTCACTAGCAACGCCGATGTGGGCAACTTTTCGACGTATCTTTATAAGGAGCCCGGCGACAAATACAAGATGTGCGTTTGGGATTTTAACAACGCCTGCAACAACTTCCCCAACGATATATACGGCCGAGCGGGATTTTTCGTGGCCGAGAGCGGATATTACAACATGCTGTTTAAGGACGAGGCATTCTGCGAAAAGGTGATCGAAAGATACAAAGAGCTGCGAAAAACATATCTCAGCGACCAAAATATAACGAACTACATCGATGAGGCGAACGCCTGGCTGGGCCCCGCGGTCGCGAGAAACTACGACCGCTGGAAAAACGCCTTTGACACCGACATGCTTAGCCTTGAGACGGACGGCGCGGAGGTCGTCAACCGCAATCAGTACACGCCGGAGCAGGCGGTCGGAGTTCTCAAGGGCTGGCTGACCGAAAGAGGCGCGTGGCTCGATCAGAACATAGACGTGCTGAGATTCTTCGGGCACCCGTCCAACACCAAGAGATGGAACCCGTAACGACTTTGATTTAGGTAGCGGAAGGAGGAGCCGCGTGAAAAAATATCTTATTGCCGTCGGTATTTTCATAGTGGCGGCGTTTATATGGAACACCGCCTATTACCGCTTGGGAATATACATAGACCTTCACCCCGATGAGCCGGTTTCGACCTTCATGAAAACCGACGAGAAAAATATCTATATGGAAAAAGACGGAGAGTATGTTCCCTTTGAGATACGGGGCGTGGATCTGGAGCCCGGAATACCGGGGGAGTGGCCCAGTGATTTTGCCATAGACAAAAAAACATATCTGAGATGGTTCAAACAAATTCAGGATATGGGCGCCAACACGGTGCGCGTGTACACGATCCTCAATGATGATTTTTACAACGCGTTTTACGAGTACAATAAGTATAACGATAAGCCGCTCTATCTTTTGCAGGGCGTCTGGATAAGCGACTATGACATGTTCTCGCATATGGACGCGTTCGACGCGGACATCATGACGACGTTTTCCGACGACTGCCGCACCATGATCGACGTTATCCACGGCAAAAAGAGCCTGGCGCTGAGCTACGGAAACAAGGGAAACGGAAGCTTCCGCAAGGATGTGAGCCCGTGGGTCATCGGTTACATCCTGGGCGTCGACTGGGAACAGTACACGGTCACGTACACCAATCAGAAAAACGAGGGCCGCGCTCGGTACAGCGGAAAATATTTCGGCACCACCGAGGACGCGGCGCCCTTTGAGGCGTTCCTTGCGGAAGTAGGCGACAAAGCGGTGGAGTATGAGTCGGAGCGCTACAAGCAGCAGAGACTGGTTGCGTTCGCCAACTGGGCAAACACCGACCCGTTTGTATACCCGCCGAGCGTTGTTTTCGCGCGCCAGAAGGTGGCGTCGGTCGACGTTGAGCATATAAAGCCAAACACCGAGAATTTTATTTCGGGAATGTTCGCCTCATACCATGTTTATTCGTATTTCCCTGATTATTTAAACGTTATGCGCGACACGAGTCAATACAGTGACGCCGAAATCAGCGAGCGTCTGGGCAGCACTCGCTGGGCCACCGTCAAGTACCGCACGTCAAAGCTCAAGGGTCCGCGTATCGAGGACTATGTGAGCGATGAGAGCTATATAGACTCATACGGCAGATACAACACCTATCTGGCGTACTTAAAGGCGCTCACCTCATATCACACGATGCCGGTGGTTATAGCCGAGTACGGCCTGGCGACCGGCCGCGGTCTGTCTCAGGAGGGCGACAGCGTCGGCCGCACTCAGGGATATATGTCCGAGGCGGAGCAGGGCCAAGGCCTGATCGACTGCTACAGCGACATAATGAATGCGGGCTGCGCTGGAAGCTGCCTTTTCACCTGGCAGGACGAGTGGTTCAAAAGGAACTGGAACACGATGCACGCGGTCGATCTCGATAAAACTCCGTACTGGAGCGACTATCAGACAAACGAGCAGTTTTTCGGCGTTCTGACCTTTGACCCCGGAAAACAAAAAAGCGTGTGCTACGCGGACGGAGATATTTCAGAGTGGGAAGGCGATGACCCGGTCGCGATCAATAACGGGACCGAGCTGTATGTCAAGTATGACGAGAAGTTCATATATTTTCTCGTTCGCGGAGACGGCCTCAAACCCGGTGACGACACCTTGTATATACCTATCGACACCACGCCAAAAAGCGGCAGCGCTTACTGTGAGAACTACGATGTCTCGTTTGACAAGCCGTGCGATTTTTTGATGGTCATACACGGCGCGGACGACAGCCGAGTTGTTGTCAACGAGAGGTACGAGGTGCTAAAAGTGATCTACGGCGACACATATTACGGCGAGATCCCTTATTCGGATCCGCCCGCCCGCGACAGTTCAAAGTTTGTTGACATATACCTGCCGATAACCATGCAGGAGTATATCCGCGACAGAGCCAACACGCAGCCCACGGGCAAGAAGTCGGATACCGGGCGGCTGAGATTGGGAAACGCGAATCCCGACTCGGACAGCTATGATTCTCTGGCCGACTTCGCGTTCGGCGAAAACGCCGTTGAGATACGCATACCGTGGCAGCTGCTGAATTTCAGCAATCCGTCCGAGATGATGATACACGACGACTACTACGAGCATTACGGCATCGAGAATCTGAACATAGACAAAATGAGCGTTGGAGCGTCGGCCGACAAAAGCGCGCCCGTGTCAACCGGCGAGATCGAGCTTGAACCGTGGTATAAGACCGTCAAGACCCACGAGAGATTTAAAAAGTCCTATTATATGCTGAAGGATTTTTGGAACACGGAGCAGGAAAGCCCAGCGGAAGAACAAAAAATGGAGGTGGACGCTGATGGGCAGTGAAGCGCTGCTTTACATATACGGCTTTGTTTGCCTCAGTATGATAGCGTTTAACATAGTTTACAATATCGTTATGCGCGGCAGCGACGAGAGAATGAAATTGCGCGTCGCGCGTTATGATAAAATAATAACCGATGAGCTGAACAAGATCAGGCGCGGCGTTCGGGTGACCGATGAGCATATAAAGCACATGACGCGCGTGCTGTCCAAAACGAGCGGGCTTATGGCGTTCGACGCGGCTCTCGACAAGCATTTTGACAGCGTTGAAAAAACCGCGGCGGGCGAGTATTTAAACGAGCTGGCGCCCGTGTTTGTCGAGCTCGCTTATATCTATAGTAAGCGCGAGAATTTGCAGGCGGCGTATTTCGCGTATTTTATCGGGAGCAAAAAGCTTAAAGATCATGTTCCCGCCGATGATCTGCAAAGAATTCTGATCGACTATATGGAAAAGGACAGTTTGTATTGCAGAGTCAACACCATGCACGCGCTGTACTCGTTCGGCAGCGCTCAAGCTGTCGTTGACGCGGTGAGCCGCAGCGATCGAAACGGAGCCTTTCTGCACGATAAGATATTGCAGGACGGACTGCTTATGTTCGAGGGTGATCATCATGAGCTGATAAATATGCTTTGGAGCCGATTCGACGATTTCAGCGAGGAGACCCGCGTCGCGATACTCAACTACATACGATTTGAAAACGGCGAGTATCAACAGAAAATGCTTGACATCATGCTCGACGAGGACCGCGGCAAGGAGATGAGGCTGGCGGCTGTCAGATATTTTGCCAAATATCCGTATGAGCCCGCGAGGGAAAAGCTCCTGGAGTTCGGCTCGGATACCGACCCGGTGCACTGGGAATACGCGGCTATCGGCGTCACGGCTCTGGCGTCTTATGACGGCGATGACGTGATAAAGGTCCTGACCGACGCGATGCTCAGCCCCAACTGGCATGTCCGTTATAACGCGGCTGTGAGCCTTGAGACGAAGGGCGTTGAGTATTCGGATATCGAGCATATAGTCGGAGGAGACAGATATGCCAAAGAAATGCTGGCTTATCGTCTCGGCGCGGAAGATGCGGACGCGCGAGAAGAGGAAGATACAAAAACAGGTAATAAATTGGCGGAGGCGGCTGTATAATGAGAGATATATTGCAGGTGTTTTTCAACTTTGTGGGAATATTCTTTGTCCTCTATATGATAGGATACGCCAGCTTTTTGTTTCTGGCGGTAATTGTCGGCTCGACATCGCTGTACAGCATAAAACGCCGAAACACGCTGAAAAATGAGATACTTAACGATTACTACGTGCCCGTCTCGATAATTGTGCCTGCGTATAACGAGGCCGAGACCATTGTTTCGACCATCAAGTCGCTGCTGATGCAGGACTACAGATTGTATGAGATAATAGTGGTTGACGACGGCTCAAAAGATAATACCGCAAAGGCCGTCCTTGACGCGTTTGACATGAAAAGATCCAATCGGCCTATACAGCGGCAGATCATGACAAAACCCGCGAAAGAAATATATGAGACCGAGATCGACAATATACCGCTCACTCTGATTCGAAAGCAAAACGGAGGCAAGGCGGACGCGCTCAACGCGGGCATAAACGCGAGCAAGTATCCGTATTTTCTCAGCATAGACGCCGACTCGGTGCTGCAGTACGACTCGCTCAGAAAAATCGTGCGCCCCGTGCTGGAGGACGACAACGTGATAGCCGTGGGCGGCGCGGTACGCCCGTGCAACGGGGCCGAGATAAAAAACGGCAGAGTGATAAAGTACCGTTTGCCGAACAAAATATTGCCCTGCATGCAGGTGCTTGAGTATGACCGCTCATTTCTGGCGGCGAGAATATTATTTGACAAATTCAACGGAAGCATTGTGATCTCGGGCGCGTTCGGACTGTTCAAAAAGAGCGCGGTCGTAAGCGCCGGGGGCTATGACGCCGACACAATGGGCGAGGATATGGAGCTTGTGGTAAAGCTCCACGTGTTCTGCCGAGAAAATATGATGCCCTATCGCATACGATACGCATCCGACGCCATATGCTGGACGCAGGTCCCTGAAAAGCTCGGCGATTTGAGCAAACAGCGGCGCAGGTGGCATATAGGCTTGTTCCAGAGCATGATGACTCACAGAAATATTTTGGGCAATCCGCGCTACGGGCTCGTCAGCTTTGTGTCATATATGTACTTTTTGATATACGAGCTTTTATCGCCGTACATCGAGGTGTTCGGCGTTGTCACCATGGTTGTCGCGATGCTGCTTGATTTTTTGAACGTGCCGTTTATGCTGTTGTATTTGGGCATATACGTCGTGTATTCGTCAATATTGTCACTGACGGCGTTTTTCGCCAGGATCCACACGATAGACCAGCATCTGAGCTTCACTGATGTCTTAAAGGCGATAGGCCTGTGCGCGATCGAGGTTTCGTGCCTGAGATTTATCCTGGCGTGGGTAAGAATGACGTCGCTGATCGGATACCACAAAAAGAAAACCGATTGGGGAGAGATCGAGCGCCGAAGCATTGATTTCAATTAAAACGCAATTTAATCCGACATACAAAAAGGCGGCCGCAGGCCGCCTTTTTATGCGGTTTAGGAGATAGTTCCGGTAACTTCGATCGTGATGGTTCCGGGGCCGTTTTCGGAGGCCGCGGGCACGTTGAGGGTGACGGAGCTTCCGCCCTTGGGGAACGTGAGGGTGTTGGTCGGAGCCTCAACCTCGTAATCATCCGGCGATGCGGTAACGGAACCGCTGCCGATGTCGTAGGAGATCGACGTTACGGTGAACTCGCTCGGAAGCATATCGGTCAGCACCACGCTGTTCGCGGGGCCTGTGCCGCTGTTTATCAGCGTGAAGGTGTAGGTCAGGGTGTCGCCCGATACCACGCTGTCCTGATCCGCGGCTTTAAGGATAGCCACGTTGGCGTAGGGCTGAGGATTTATCGTCGCTTCGGCTGTCGCGGTGACAGCCGTACCGCCCGCCGCTCCGCCGTTTGCCGTGGCGGTGATCGTGTTTGTCACGGCCTCGCTCTGAGAAGGATCGAGCGTGGCGGCGTACACGATGATAAGATTGTCGCCGGGCTGCAAAACGGTTGTCGCCGAGAAGGTAACGTTTGTTTCGGCGGGGTTCGCCGTTCCGCTGATCGGGTCTCCGTTTAAATAGAACTTCGCCGAGCCGCCCACGTAGATAAGGGGCTGCGAGCCGCTTTCGGCGTCGCCCAGGTCGTCGACCACGGACGGATTGTAAAGCGCTCCCGAGCCGGTGTTGTCAATGCGCACGATATACGATGCGGCGGAGCCGGGCACGATCGCGGGCGTGACCGCCGTCTTTGTCGCTTCCATGGTGTATTGGTCAATAAGCGAGGTGTTTGTCTGATTGGAAAGCGCCGTCGCCTGCATGCCGTTATCGCTGTAGGATATCTGCGCTCTGTTTGGAAGATTGGTTGCCATTTTTTATCTCTCCTTTTAATTTCTCATTTTGTATCATTTGGCGCGCCCGATAATATCCTATGCCGCAATTTTACAAAAAGTGACAAAAATTTATTTATTTAATTCTGAAAAATCAAAACACCGCCCAAATTTTCATGCCTGTCTTATAATAAAAAAGCCGCCAATAACGGGCGGCTCAACTATTAAAACAGATCACTGTGAGAACCTGTTCTTGTAAGATATAAAATAAGATTGTCATTGTCTATTTCATAAACCAACAACCAATCCGGTGTAATATGACATTCTCTCATACCATAATAGACACCGGAAAGCGGATGATCTTTGTTTTTTTCGGGTAACTGCTCGCCATTGGCAAGTTTTTTGATCACATTGGTCAACAAGGAAATATCAAATCCGCGTTTCTTTACGCGCTTTAAATCCTTTTGGAATCTTGTGGTTGGCTTTATCTTATACATCAGCAAGCAGTTCCTCCATCATTTGTTCAACACTTGAATAAGTCTTGCCAAAACTTGGATTTTCTTTCATTCTTTTTACCTCATTAATGGCTTCGAGAGTTTCTTCGTTTGGCATAGGTGCGCCTACTCTAAACGGAATAGCCTGCTCGCGAACCGCCTGACGAAGAAAGATATTTACCGCCGCGCTGAGACTTAACCCAAAACTCTCAAATAACTTTTGCGATTCCTGCTTTAATACTGAATCAATTTTAATATTTGTGCTGACAGTTGCCATAATATCATCTCCTTCAACGTCTATTATACATCTGTTATGCACACTTTGTCAATACTTTAGACATTATTTTGATGAAAGAAAATATCTCAAAACTGTCTTTCAGTCAAAATGGCGTCAATCAAAATGGTGTCAAACTAATTTCTTTCAAAAATTTATCACTCAAACCAACGTGTTTTCGGGACTTTCAAAAATTTTAGAAATATTTTAGGTTTTGTTTAGAAAAAGTTTATAATTGGGTTTTATAATACAGTCATAAGCTGAAGATAAGCGCTTAGATAACGGCAAAATATATTCTGAAAGTGAGGAATTACTATGAAAAAGAAAAACAGAAAGCTTCGGGCGGCGCTGTGCGTCTGCGCCGCGCTGCTGATACTCAGCATGGCGGTCTTCGCCAACTACGACAACGCGGGCGGCTACGCGGCGATCAAAAACGGAGTAAAGGGCCTGCTCTATCAGGACAACTTTACGATGAGCGTCAATGCGGACGTGTCGCTCGACGGAGCGAGTATCGGCTGCGCGAGCGAGATGACATACAAGCTTGACAAAAACGGAGAGGTTCAAACCTACTCGAGCGAGAGCTTCGCTAACCCGGATGGCGGTCGGGATGTGTATGAAGCGGTCGAGCAGAACGGCGACAGGTATGTTTACAGCGAATACGTCGCTTATGATAACGGCGAAAAACAAGTGGATAAACTCATGTATCCTGACAGCGGCGACGGAACTTTTTTCGACGTCGACGACGAGTTGTTTGACAAGGGCGTGAATTTTGTCGAGACGTTGAGCGACGTGCTTGTGGGCGATATCAAGAACAATATCGTGCTGGCGCAGACCGACGGCGCGAGCCGCACCTACAGCCTCAACATGTCGGGCGAGCAGCTGCCCAAGTATATGACAGCCGCGTTCTCCTTTATCTGTGCGGGCTCCCGTCAGGACGCGGTGTTTGATGTGGGCGGCGATATGGGCGCCGTCATGAATAACATGATGATAAATCAAAACGAGCCGTATATCAACAATGTGTGCGGCAATGTGACCCTTGACGACCGCGACAGGATCACCGCCTTCGACGGCAAGGTAACAGTCACGGGCTATGATGAGAACAATGCCGCCCACGACCTGTGCATCAGCATAAACCTTAACGCGGGCGACTACGGCACCACCAAGATCGACCCCGTGAACCCCGAGGAATACCGAAACGTGCGCGACCTGCCGAACTACGTCAAAACCGAAAGCGTCGAAGTAAGCGGCGATGATATTGAGGATTAGCGAATGACACAAAGCGGGCGGATATTATCCGCCCGTGGGACGAGGCAAAATTAGGCGCCCCCTCGGGGGAGCTGTCCGCGAAGCGGACTGAGGGGGGATCTTATTCGCTAATAACTAATCACTACGTTCCCACCTCCGTCTGCGGCAAGCCGCAGCCACCTCCTCCCGGGAGGAGGCAAATAGGAATGAAAATAAAGAAAGGGAAAAAAACAATGCCAAAGACAGTTTTATCGATCAGGAACATGCGGAAGCTCTACCGAAACGGCAGGGGCGTGCGCGACATTTCTCTGGAGCTCAAGGAAGGCGAGATAATGGGGTTGCTAGGACCGAACGGCTCCGGCAAGACCACCACCATGAAGGCGATATGCGGCATGTGCGGCATTGACGCGGGCGAGATACGCGTGTTCGGCACAGACATCGACACCGACTTCGAGGCCGCGATGCGGGGAGTGGGCGCGCTTATCGAGGCGCCCGCCGTGTACGAGAACATGAGCGCTCGAAAAAATCTGCGTCTTGCGGCGAGGTTCTATCCCGAGCTCAGGGGCAGAGCGGGCGAGCGGAGGATCGACGAGGTGCTTGAGCTTGTAAATCTTAGCGAGTACGCGGACGACAAGGCCGGGCGGTTCTCGCTGGGCATGAAGCAGAGACTGGGTCTGGCTCTGGCGTTTTTGTCAAGGCCGAAGCTCATTATCCTTGACGAGCCCACCAACGGGCTTGACATTGAGGGCGTCGTTCACCTGCGCGGCGTGATCCGCGATATGGCAGAGAGCGAGGGCGCCGCCTTTCTGATAGCGGGGCACGTCGCCGCCGAGCTTGAGAAGGTGTGCGACAAAGCCGCGGTCATCCACGGCGGACAGATCCCGGCCCGAGCGGATATGAAGGACATACTTGAGAATCACCCGTCCCTTGAGGATTATTTTCTGTCGGTGACCGGGCACGGCGAAGGAGGATATCATGAACGGAATAATCGCTAATCTTAAAAACGAGACGGACAAGCTGCTGAGCCGAAAAAAATATATCGTGTTTCTTATAATCGAGCTGATAATCTGCGGCGGCGCCGTCTGCGTCAAGCTTCTGACGTCGCGCGTGTCGGACGGCGTGTTCACTTTGAGCGGCATCAACACCTCAATGAGCCTTATGAGCCTGTTTTTCGAGGCGGTGATCCCTTTTATTTCGATCATGGCGGCGTGCGAGCTGTTTTCGACCGAGTTCCGCGACCGCACGATCAGAGCGATCCTGGCGCGCCCGTGCCACAGATACAAGATATTTGTCGGCAAGGTCGGGGCGGTGTTCGTTTTGGCGCTGATAAATATGCTCGCGGTGTTTATTGCATCCTGCGCCGCGGACCTTATTGTGTCGCACAAAATAGTCAATCCCGGCTACGCGCTGGGTGCCTATATTCTGGACGCGTTCCCGATGCTGGTGGTTATCCTGATGGCGGTGATGATAAATCAGTTCACAAAAAGCTCGACAATGGCAATGTTTTTGTGTATAATAGTATACGCGGGTCTCAAGATTGCGGGAATACGGTTCAGCAGCCTCGGAGGATTGATGTTCACGGGGTATATGCAGTGGCACAAGATATTTTTGGGCGGCGGTATGCCGTTTCCGGCGGCTTCGTTCAAGGCGCTGCTGATGATAGGCTACGCCCTGACCTTCACCGCGATCGGATACTACGCGTTCAGATTTAAAGAGGCATAAGTCCCCCCTCAGTCGGGCAAAGCCCGACAGCTCCCCCTCGGGGGAGCCTATTTAAGGCCTCCTCCCGGGAGGAGGTGGATTTCCGCCAAAGGCGGAAAGACGGAGGTGGATCATATAGTGGCGTGCCATATAATCGAAAGGAGCAAAAATTGTCGGTCAAAACGAAGTTTTTTATCTCATCAATAATAATGCTGGTGCTGCCGGTTTTTCTTATGGTGCTGATATCGGCGTTTATTTTGGTGCTGCTGGCGGGGTATTTTCCGGGCGTCGCCATTGAGATAAAGGGCCTCGCGCCGACTCTTTATAATCCCATACTCAGGCGTTACGCCATGCTTTGGATAATCGTGCTGATCATCGTTGTCGCGGGCTGCTGCGCGGGCGTCACGGCCTACCTCACCAAAACGATACTCCGCCCGCTCAAAGGCATGTCTGAGGCGATGGAACACCTGACGAGCGGTGACCTTGACTATGAGGTGCTAAGCTCGGGCGACGGCGAGATCAGAGAGGTTTTCGACGCTATCGAAAGGCTGCGCCTCAGGCTCAAGCTTTCTGTAAGCGACGAGATAACGAGGGAAGAGGAGCATCGGATGTTAATTGCCAACATCTCCCACGATTTAAAAACGCCCATAACCTCGATCAAGGGCTACGTCGAGGGTCTGCGCGACGGAGTGGCGGCGAATCCGGCCATGACAAGGCGATACCTTGACACGATACTCGCCAAGACCGACACCCTCGAAAACATGGTCAACAATCTGTCGCTCTATTCAAAGCTGAGTGCCGCCGCGGAATACGACATCGAGGACCGCGATATTTTGGATTTCGCTGCCGAAATGCTCAAGGAATACGAGATCGACTTGAGAGCCGCGGACATAACCCCGTCGCTCGGAGGCGAGCATTTGACCGTCGCCTTTGACAGAGCCAAGATGAAAAGAGTGTTTTCAAACGTGATAGAAAACGCGATAAAATATAAAGCTCCGAACGGACGCGGCAGTCTCGACATAACGGTGAGCCGCGACGGAGGTTTCGCGGTTATCGCCTTTTCCGACAGCGGGATAGGCATAAGCGAGGATGAGGAAAAGCGGGTGTTTGAGACGTTCTACCGCGCCGACAAGGCGAGGAACATGAATGTATCGGGCAACGGGCTCGGGCTCTCGATATGCGACAGGATAGTGCGCGAGCACGGCGGCCGCATGTGGCTCAGGAGCAACGGCGAGGAGCCGGGCGTCACCGTGTATATCAGACTGAAAATTTCGGATAAAAGCTCTTTAGGTGAAAGGAAGAAATAATATGAAAATTTTGATCATAGAGGACGACAGGAGCATTGCCGAGCTTGAGCGGGATTATCTTATCGCCGCGGGCTTTCGCTGCGAGCTGGCGTTTGACGGCGAGAGCGGCCTCGAAAAGGCGCTGAAGGGCGACTACGATCTTATCATAATCGACATAATGCTGCCTCGGCTGGACGGGTTCTCGGTCTGCGAGGAGCTGAGAAAAACAAAGGACGTGCCGGTTATATTTCTCTCGGCCAGGTCGGAGGACGTTGACAAGATCAAAGGCTTAGGCCTGGGCGCCGACGACTATATAGCAAAGCCGTTCTCGCCATCCGAGATGGTTGCGCGGGTCAAGGCTCATACTGCCAGATATAAGGCGCTCAAGTCGGGCGGCGCGCAAAAGTCTCGGGCGCTCAATATCAAAGGTCTCACGATCGACAAGGATTCGCGCAGAGTTTTCGCGGGAAAAAATGAGATCATACTCACGGTCAAGGAGTATGATCTGCTGTTGTTCCTGCTTGAGAATCCGAATATCGTGTTCAGCAAGGACAGGCTGTTCGACCGCGTCTGGGGCATGGACGCCATAGGCGATCCGTCCACTGTGACGGTGCATGTCCAGCGCGTCCGCGACAAGCTCGAGAAATACACCGACGAGAAGTTTATAGAAACCGTCTGGGGCGCGGGTTATAGGTTTGCGAGGTAGTGATTAGCGAATAGGATCTAGGGACTAGGAATCCCCCCTTAGTCTGCTTCGCAGACAGCTCCCCCGAGGGGGAGCCTATTTTATGTGCCCTCCTCCGTGGGGCACCTTATTAATGCCTCCTCCCGGGAGGAGGTGGATTTCCGCCAAAGGCGGAAAGACGGAGGTGGGTTATTTTTTGGGGCATACCCGCATGCAAATACCGCACACGGCGCCGCGTCCGATTTTTTGGTACGCGGCTTTCATATGCCTGCTGCACGCCAGAGCGTCCACTATATTTTCTCTCGGCTCGCCGGGCTTCCAAAGATTGCCCGATATAGCCATGGCGGGGCAGGCTTTCATGCACAGATTGCATTCGCCGCACCCGCACTCCGGAATTTTTTGATTTACATCAAACTCGGTGCAGTCGGTCAAGATTGTGCCGAGCCTTACGCGCGGCCCGTTTTCGTTTGAGATAAAAAGCCCGCTCTTGCCCACATATCCGAGCCCCGAGCGCACCGCGGCGTATTTGTGCGAGAACGCGCCCCTCAGCCCGTCCACCGACTGTGAAGCGGGGATCGGAACGTACTTATATCCCGCGCGCCTTAAAATTGATCCGACCATAAGCGAGTTTCGGTCGATCAGCGCGTTAACGGTTCGGTAGTGGTGGAAGTAGGTGTGGGTCGGCGCGTCCTTGATGCCGTCCACTATCGCGTCTGACAGCGGAACGGTGTATGACACCGCGCGGGTCATGCCGAACTCGTTTTTGCCGAATTCATCATCGCCGAGCTCGCAAAAGCCCACTTGCCCCGCGCCGTTTTCGGTTAAAAAGTTTTTGATTTGGTTTTGGATATTTGTCATGTGGAATTTTTTACCCCTCTCAGTCTGCGGACAAGCCGCAGACAGCTCTCCCCAAGGGGCGAGCCTGTGTTTAATTGCTATAATCTTGCTTTAAAGTCATTGTAGCCGAATTGTTTGTGAAGCTCAAGGGCTCCGTTTGGGCGTCTGATATAGATGGTTGGCAGGTTTATTCCGTTGAAGGTGTTGTTTTTCACGGTCGTGTATATAGCCATATCTCCGAACACCAGTTTATCTCCTACGTTGAGCGGCCTGTCGAACGAGTAGTCGCCGATAATGTCTCCGGCCAAGCAGGTGGGCCCGCCCAGGCGGTAGGTGTGTTTTTTCTCGTTCGGTCTACCGCTGCCGAAAAGGGGCGGGCGGTACGGCATTTCCAAAACGTCGGGCATATGGCAGGCCGCCGACGCGTCGACTATAGCAATGTCAATGCCGTTGTTTATGATGTCCATGACCTCGGTGACGAGGTAGCCCGCGTTAAGCGCCACGGCCTCGCCCGGCTCCAGATATATTGTCAGATCGTATTTGTCGCGCATATATTCGATCGACTTGATAAGCGTCTCTATATCATAATCGTCTTGGGTGATATGGTGTCCGCCGCCGAAGTTGAGCCACTTGATCTGCGGCAGGCTCAGGATATGCCCGAACTTTTTGTCTACCTCAAGCACAGTACGCCACAGCACATCCGAGTTCTGCTCGCACATTGTGTGAAAGTGCAGCCCGCTTATGCCTTCGGGGAGCTTTTCGGGAAAGTCGGAGACCTTCACTCCCATTCTTGAACCCGGAAAGCACGGGTTATACATGTCGGTCTTAATCTCGGAATACTCGGGATTGATCCTTATGCCGCACTCAATGCCCGCGCATTTGCCTTTGTGCATCTCCCATTGGGAGAACGAGTTAAACACAACATGATCGCAGAGCTTAACTATCTCGTCAAAGTCCGTGTCGCTGTATGCCGGGGCGTAGATATGCGTCTCGGTATTCGGCATTTCCTCGTGTCCCAGCCGCGCCTCATTCAGCGAGCTTGCCGTGGTGCCCGACAGGTATTTTCCGATAAGCGGATAAAAGGCGTACATCGAGAACGCCTTTTGTGCCAGCAGTATTTTGGCGCCTGTTTCACGCTCAACGCCGCCGAGTATTTCAAGATTTCGGATAAGTTTACCCTCGTCAAATATATAGCACGGGGTTTTTAGGTTGTTTGTATTCATATTTTAAAACAATTCGCACACCAGTTTGGTGTATTCGATCGGGTCCTCGACGGGGAGGCCTTCGATGAGGCGGGCCTGATTATAGAGTATCTCGGCGTACATTTTGAGGGTATCGCCGTCTGCGGCTTTCAGCTTTTCAAACACCGGGTGACCCGCGTTGAGCTCAAGCACCTTGTCGCTGACGGGTTTTTCTCCCTCGTTTCCGGGCATTGACGCCAGGACCTTTTCCATCTCGATCGAGATCGGGCCGTCGGCGGTGATGCACACCGGGTGGTCGGTGAGGCGCGTTGAGATCTTGACGTCCTTTACCTTGCCGTCAAGCGCGTTTTTGATAGCGTCCAAAAGCTCGCGGCTCTCCTCTCCGGCCTTGTCGGCGGCCTTTTTTTCCTCCTCGGTCTCAAGCTCCAGGTCGCCGCTGTTTATGTTCTTGAATTCCTTTTCGTTATACTCGCGCAGGACTTGGAGACAGAACTCGTCAACGTCCTCGGTCAAAAGCAGCAGATCGCAGTCCTTCGAGAGAACGGTCTGCGCCGCGGGCAGCTTCGCCAGACGGTCGACCGAGTCTCCCGCCGCGTAGTAGATATATTTCTGCTCGCTTCCCATGGCGGTGGTGTACTCGTCGAGAGTGATCATTTTTTTATCTCTCGCCGAGTAGAACATGAGCAGGTCTTTGAGCTGCTCGGCGTTCTGTCCGAATGCGTTGTAGCAGCCGAATTTTATCTGCCTGCCGAAGTTTTTCCAAAACTCCTCATACTTGTCGCGCTCTGCGGCCTGCATCGACTTGAGCTCGTTTTTGATCTTCTTTTCGAGGTTTTTTCGAATTATACCCAGCTGTCTGTCCTGCTGCAGCATTTCGCGGGAGATATTAAGCGACAGGTCCTGACTGTCGACCACGCCCTTCACAAAGCTGAAGTGGTCGGGCAGCAGGTCGGCGCATTTGTCCATTATCATAACGCCCGAGGTGTAAAGCTGAAGGCCTTTTTCGTATTCCCTTGTGTAGTAGTCATAGGGCGTTCTTGACGGTATAAACATCAGCGCGCTGTAAGAGATGGCGCCTTCGGTGTTGGTGTATATAACGCGCGCGGGATCCGAAAAGTCCATGAACTTGTCCTTGTAGAAGTTGTTGTATTCCTCGTCGGTGACGTCCTTTTTCGGGCGTTTCCAGAGGGGGATCATGCTGTTTATCGTCTCAAGCTCGGTGTATGTCTCATATTCGGGCTTGTAGTCCTCGCCCACGTCCGCGGGGCGCTCCTTTTCGCGGGTCTTTTCGCGGTACATCTTTATGGGGTAGCGCACATAGTCGCTGTATTTTTTGATTATTCCCGAAATTCTGTATTCGTCCAGAAATTCGCCGTAGTTTTCCTCGTCGGTATCGGGCTTGAGCGTCATGGTGATCTCGGTTCCGACCGTGTCTTTTTCGGTCTCGGTTATAGTGTAGCCGTCAGCTCCCGAGCTCTCCCATATCCACGCCTCGTCGGAGCCGAAGGCGCGGCTCACTACCGTGACGGTCGAGGAAACCATAAACGCGGAATAAAATCCCACGCCGAACTGGCCGATTATATCGACCTTGTCCTCAAGGTTATTGTCTGTCTTAAAGTCGAGGCTGCCGCTTCTGGCAATGGTGCCCAGGTTGTTTTCAAGCTCGTCGCGGGTCATGCCGATACCGTTGTCGGCGACCTTGATAGTGCGCGCGTCCTTGTCGAGGGTGACCAAGATCTCAAAGTCATCCTTGGAAAGGCCGACCGAGCTGTCGGTCAGGCTTTTAAAATACAGCTTGTCTATCGCGTCGCTGGCGTTGCTGATAAGCTCTCTTAAAAATATTTCCTTGTTGGTGTAGATCGAGTTGATCATCAGATCCATCAGTTTTTTACTTTCGGTTTTGAATTGTTTTTTTGGCATTTTTCTGTCTCCTTGTTTTATAATTTTGGCGCGTTTCCAATCAAAACGGGCGGCTAAAAACCGCCCCTGCGCGTTTATTCATAAATAAGATTTTAGCACAACGCTTTGATAAAGTCAATAGATGTTATATAAGTTCGGATACCCGTTTTGCGCAGGAAGCGCAAATATAACCGTTATCGAGTTTTTTCAGATTTTTTGGCGAAGAACATATCGCACAGCGCGCCTCTCTTCGTTTAAGAACGATCTGTTCAATATCATCCATAAGCAGCACATCCATTTCCTCTTCACTGTTTATGCCGATTTTCTCCCGCATATATTTAGGAATAACGATTCGTCCGTTTTTATCAATCAATTTAACACAATGCATGGCGGCCCTCCAAGAAATATCCGCAACAAAAATGCGCGGCAAAGCCGCGCATAAAAACGCAGCTTTGGTTTTAATGCTGCTACACATTATGAAAATCAGATCTATTAAGGACAATAGCCAATTCCCCAAACTCAAAGCATGCATTTTTTCGAAAAATACATATTCAGAGAATTGGTGAAATATTTGTCCTTTTGAAATTCATAATATGTAGCGTCTTATATTCTATCACATTCCGCCTAAAAAGTAAACAAAAATTTTTATTTTTCTATTTGATTGTTTTTTGACATTAAAAATAATCCTTGCATTTACTATTTTTTTATGATATATTTATTATAAATAAGATAAATTAACAAACATTTCTGATAGGAGTGATATATTATGAAAAAGCTTATAAGCGGAATTGTGATCGGAGCGGTTCTCGGAACGGCGCTCGGAGGATTCGCGGTCGGCACCGTGGTGGACAACAGGTTCCCGGTCAAGGTGAACGGCGTTGAGAAAAAGATCGAGGGCTATAACATCGACGATCGGACATACTTCAAGCTGCGCGACATCGCCGACGCGGTCGGAGGCTTCACCGTTGACTTTAAGGATGATACTATCCTTATCGACTCGGTAACGCCCGCTGCTCCGACGGCCGCTCCCACCGAGGCGCCCGCCGCAACATTGGCGCCCACGGCGAAGCCCGAGGAAAACAAGACCGTGGACCGCAGCAAAGTGTTCTCTGACTTTTTGGCTAACGATTTTGAGTCGGCTACCGTTATGACACAGACCGATCAGTTCAAGTCGATAGAGCAGGACAACACAAACACAGCCTGCAAAAACAAGCGTATATCGGATTATTACGCGGATATCGACGGCGACGGTGAGGACGAGCTGATCGTGTTCTCGGACGTTACGCCCACCGATAACACCGATATGCAGTCGTCAAAGTGCATTTCGGTCTGGGATGTGAACGAAGGCGGCTCCATAGCCAAGATGCTCGCCAAGGTAGGCCTGGCGTCACGCACGTCGTACAGATACTTTGTCATAGAGTATAAGGGCAGAGCGTATCTGGTAGAGTCTGTGGCGGACAGCAACAGCGAGTACAAAAACGGCGACATAAAGATCCTGGACTACAGAAACGGCGAGTTTGTTTCGCTGCATAGGATCAGATATTCCGAGACCGAAACCGAGAGCGATTACAGCATCGACGGCGACGATGTTTCGAGAAAGGATTATCAAGACGAGGCTGACGGCCTTGAGGATGCTATAGTATATGCGCCTTTCAGCGATTAGCACAGAATTTAAAACAGGCGGGGCGGAGCGATTCCGCCTCGTTTTTATATAGCGATTCGCTTGCACAGACGGAAAAATTGTGTTATTATATTGCCATGAAAAAATACGAAATAGCAAAATCTGACAACGGAATACGGCTTGACAAGCTGCTGTTTAAGCTCATGCTCGACGCGCCGTCGAGCGTAGTCTATAAGTCTCTGCGCAAAAAACGCGTAAAAGTGAACGGCAAGCGCGTGACCGACGGCTCGGCTCGCTTGAGCGCGGGCGACCGGCTGGAGCTTTATATAAACGACGAGTTTTTCGGAGAGACAAAGGCGCCCGCGTGGGAAAGCTGCGCGGTCACTCCCGAATTTGTTTATGAGGATGAGAACATCGCCGCGATGTTTAAGCCGTCGGGTCTGCCGTCTCAGGACATGCCCGAAAGACCCGGATATTCTCTTGAGAGCGGATTTCGGAAAATTTTGCTTGGGCGCGGCGAGCTTGAGCCGTGCGGGGCGTACATCCCGTCGCTCTGCCATAGGATAGACCGAAACACCTCGGGCCTGGTGCTTGCCGCCAAAAACCGCGAGGCCCACGAGATCATCGCGGACAAGATAAAATCAAAGGAGATACGCAAGTTTTATATCTGCCGCGTCGAGGGAGAACTAAAACCGAAAAGCGCGGATATTCGCGGATATATAACAAAAGTCGGTCAAAACAGATTCAAGTTCTCAAAATCGGACGCGGACGGAGGAAAGGCGGCGGCGCTGAGCTACCGCGTGATCGGCAAAGAAAGGGGCTCAAATCTTGTCGAGGTCGAGCTGTATTCCGGCAGGACGCACCAGATACGCGCGGTCATGGCTTACCTCGGCTGCCCGATAGCGGGAGATATAAAATACGGCGCCAAGCGGCGCGAAGGCGGCTATCAGGAACTTCGGGCGCATAAGATAAAATTTGAGTTTAAGTCGGACGGCGGTATTCTCGAATACTTAAACGGAAGGGAGTTTGAGTATGGCGAACATTGATTTGCGGGGCGTGGTGACGCGCGAGGTCAAATACAGCGAGAACAGCCGCATACTCACGGTTCTTGCAAAGGACATGGGCAAGGTCTCGATCCTCGCGGGGCGCTCGAGACTGAGCCGCTCGGGCGCGCTTATCGCCACTCAGCTGTTTTGCTATTCCGATTTTGAGGTGTTCAAAAACCGCGACGGCGGCTTGCTGCGTCTCAACGAGGCCGAGGTCATAGAGCCCTTCGCCGACCTTCGCTCGTCCCTTGACAAAATGGCGTACGCCTCGTATTTTTGCGACGTCGCCAACCATCTGTGCTATGAGGGCGCCGAGCAGAACGCGATACTCAGGCTGCTTTTGAACTCGCTGAGCAAGCTCAATAAGGGCAGCGGCGACGGCGCGTTTAAGATCGAGGCGGTCTTTTTGCTGCGCGCGCTCAGAGAGGCGGGCTTCGCGCCCGAATGCGGCGGCTGCGTTTGCGGCGGAGGAGGAAGGATCAAGCTGCTCTGCCCGACCGACGGCGTGTTCTGCTGCGAGAATTGCGCCGCCGAAAAAGAGGGAAAATTCTGCATCGAGGTGAACGACACGATATACAAGGCGATCTCTTATATAGTGACCTCGGGCGACGCGGCGGCGTTTTCGTTTTCATTGGGCGAAAACAGCACGCGCTACCTGGCGGAGGTCGCCGAAAGCTACATGACGGCGCAGCTTGAAAAAAAGCTCAAAACCCTTGACTATTTAAAAATGGTTCGTGATCTGTAGATAATTTTTCTTCCAAAAAATGACGCTTATATTTGGAAATTATTAGATATAATAACATTGACACTTCGTTTGATTTTGTTGTATAATTATTTTAATTAACAAGACGAAAGGCGGGAGAGAATTTGAATTCAAAATCAAGTGATTTTAACGCGAGCATGGAGAACTTTATAGAGTTTATGAAGAGCCAGAACTCGCGCTGGAACAAGATACCCGAGCGCTACTACGACGCATACAACGTAAAGCGCGGTCTGAGGAATTCCGACGGCACCGGCGTGCTTGCCGGAATGACAACGATCGGAGAGGTCCACGGCTATGTTTTGGACGAGGGAAACAAAATGCCGGTCGAGGGCAAGCTCAGGTACCGCGGCATTGATATAGAGGACATCGTCTCGAGCTGCCTGGCGGAAAAGCGCAGCGGCTTTGAGGAGGTCGCGTTTTTGCTGCTGTTCGGCTTTTTGCCGAGTCGTTCTCTGCTTGAGCATTTCGAAAAAAACCTGGCGGATTTCAGAATGCTGCCGCCCGAGTTCACCGAGGACATGATCTTAAAGGCTCCCGGTAAAAATATAATGAACAAGCTGGCGCGAAGCGTGCTGGCGCTCTATTCCTACGACGACAATCCCGACGATATATCGCTGCCGAACCTGCTTCGCCAAAGCCTGATGCTTATCGCCAGGTTCCCGATGCTTATCGCCCACTCGTACGCGTGCAAGCGCCATTATTATGACAATCAGAGCCTTATCCTGCACAATCCCGTTCGTGAGTACAACACCGCGCAGAATTTCCTGCATTTGATCCGTCCCGACAATCATTTCACGCCCCTTGAGGCCGAGATACTGGACCTGACGCTGATGCTGCAGGCCGAGCACGGCGGCGGAAACAACTCGGCGTTCGCTGTCCATGTGCTGTCGTCCACCGGCACCGACACATACTCGGCGATAGCCGCGGCGGTCGGCTCGCTCAAAGGTCCCAAGCACGGCGGCGCCAACGACAAAATGCGCTCCCAGATGGACGAGATCAAAAACAACGTCAAAAACTGGAACGACAAGGACGAGATATACGAGTACCTCAAAAAAATAATGCTCAAAGAGGCAGGAGACGGCAAGGGCCTCATCTACGGCATGGGACACGCGGTATACACGATGTCCGACCCCAGAGCGGTAATACTCAAGGAGCGCGCCCAAAAGCTGGCCGATGTCATGGGATACACCGACGAGTTCAATCTCTATTCCTCGGTGGAAGAATTGGCTCCGATCGTGTTTAACGATGTCAAGGGCTTTGAAAAGCCCATGTGCGCCAATGTGGATTTCTATTCGGGATTCGTGTATCAGATGCTTCACATCCCGCAGGAGCTGTTCACCCCGATCTTCGCAATGGCGAGGATCGTCGGCTGGTGCTCACACAGGATAGAGGAGATAACCACCGGCAAGCGCATAATCCGCCCCGCCTACAAGAGCGCGGTAAAGCGCCTTGAGTATATCCCGATAGACGAGCGCTTCGAGCCCTCGCCCGAGGACATCAAGAACACCGATATTAACGAGGGGATCAACGTCAAGGGCAAAAAAGCAAAATAACTTGAAAAAATTTGTGATTTGCAAAAAAATACATCGGCTTATTGAATATAATCGGTGATATTGGCATATAATCCCAATTAACCGAATTTGATAAATAATAAAATAAGAGTAGAATATAATTAGCACTCTCGAAGAGAGAGTGCTAACAAAATGATTAAATTTAAAGGAGGCATATATAATGAACATTAAACCGTTGGCAGACAGAGTTGTCACAAAAATGGCCGAGGCGGAGGAGACCACTCAGAGCGGTATCATTCTCGCGGGCTCAGCCAAGGAAAAACCCCAATTCGCCGAGGTCATAGCGGTAGGACCCGGCGGCATGGTTGACGGCAAGGAAGTCAAGATGGAGCTCAAGGTGGGCGATAAAGTCATCATGAGCAAGTACGCGGGCACAGAGGTTAAGCTCGACGGCGAGGAATACGTCATCATCAGCCAGAAAGACGTTCTGGCGGTTGTTGAGTAATTTTGGCAAAATCTAATTTCAGGAGGTAATTTACTATGGCAAAAGAAATAAAATTCGGCGAGGACGCCAGAAAAGCGCTCCAGAGCGGCGTTGATCAGCTGGCGAACACCGTCAAGGTGACCCTCGGCCCCAAGGGCAGAAACGTTGTGCTCGATAAAAAGTACGGCGCTCCCCTTATCACAAACGACGGCGTGACGATCGCCAAGGATATCGAGCTTGAGGACGCGTTTGAGAACATGGGCGCGCAGCTCGTGAAAGAAGTAGCGACAAAGACAAACGACGTCGCCGGAGACGGCACGACCACGGCCACGCTGCTGGCTCAGGCTCTTGTAAGAGAGGGCCTCAAAAACGTTACGGCGGGCGCCAACCCGATGATCGTCAAGAAGGGTATCGCCAAGGCCGTTGACGCGGCGGTTGATAAAATCGTGAAAAACAGCAAAGCCATCGACGGCAAGAACGACATAGCCCGCGTGGCCTCGATATCGGCGGCGGACGAGACTGTCGGAACGCTTATCGCCGAGGCGATGGAGAAGGTCACAAACAACGGCGTTATCACCGTTGAGGAATCAAAGACGGCCGAGACATATTCCGAGGTCGTTGAGGGCATGCAGTTCGACAGAGGCTACATCACCCCCTACATGGTGACCGACACCGATAAAATGGAAGCGATCATCGACGACGCCTATATTCTTATCACCGACAAAAAGATATCGAATATCCAGGAGATCCTGCCTTTGCTCGAGCAGATCGTTCAGGCGGGCAAGAAGCTGATAATCATCGCCGAGGACGTTGAGGGCGAGGCGCTTTCCACCCTGATCGTCAACAAGCTGCGCGGCACGTTCACCTGCGTCGCGGTAAAGGCTCCCGGATTCGGCGACAGAAGAAAGGAAATGCTTCAGGATATCGCGATACTGACGGGCGGTCAGGTTATATCCGAGGAACTCGGTCTTGACCTTAAAGAGACTCAGGTCGACCAGCTCGGTCAGGCGCGCCAGGTAAAGATAACAAAAGAGAACACGATAATCGTCGACGGTCTGGGCGACAAGGCTCAGATAGACGCCAGGATCCACCAGATAATGGCTCAGATCGAGGAGACCACTTCGGACTTCGACAAAGAGAAGCTTCAGGAGCGTCTCGCGAAGCTCTCGGGCGGCGTTGCCGTTATCAAAGTCGGCGCCGCTACGGAAGTAGAGATGAAGGAGAAGAAGCTCAGGATCGAGGACGCTCTCGCCGCGACGCGCGCGGCCGTTGAGGAAGGCATAGTTGCGGGCGGCGGCACGGCCTATATCAACGCCCTGCCCGCTATCGAGGCGGTAATGGAAGGCCTCGAGGGCGACGAAAAGACTGGAGCTCAGATCGTGCTGAACGCGCTCGAGGAGCCCGTGAGACAGATAGCCTACAACGCGGGCGTTGAGGGCAGCGTTATAGTAAACAAGATCAAGGACAGCGAGGAAGGCGTGGGCTACAACGCGCTGACCGGCAAGTACGAGGATATGCTCAAAGAGGGTATCGTCGATCCCACAAAGGTTACAAGAAGCGCGCTGCAGAACGCGGCGAGCATAGCGGCAATGATCCTCACCACCGAAAGCGTGGTAGCCGACAAGCCCGACCCCGCGGCGGACGCGGCAGCTGCAGCCGCGATGGCCGGCGGCGGAGGGATGTACTAACGTAGGGACTAGCGATTAGAGAATAGCGAATAGGAGCGGGCGGCAATATGCCGCCCGTTTGGCTCGCCCCTTGGGGAGAGCTGGCGCCGAAGGCGACTGAGAGGGGTCAACGCAGCGATTGTGATTAGCAAATAGCAGGCGGGCGGCATATTGCCGCCCACTATTTAATTGATTAGGCCCTCAAGAGCATTAACTCGCAAAATAAAAAACGCGGCACACGAAGTGCCGCGAAAAAATGCCGCGCTTCGTGTCGCCAAACAGTTTTTCTTTATATTATGATACTTGTATAAAGAGAAGCGGGTATTTTTGTCATAACAAAAATACAAGCATCATAATTAAATTAAAAAACGTTTGGCAAATTTATATTACCACAAATTCGGCTTTATGTCAAGGATGAATATGATCCGGAAAAAACAAACGGGCGGCAATATAAGGCTCGCCCCTTGGGGAGAGCTGGCTGCGAAGCAGACTGAGAGGGGTTTGTGTTCCGTGTCGCATTGCTGACCCCTCTCCGTCTTTCCGCCTGCGGCGGAAATCCACCTCTCCCCAAGGGGCGAGGCAGACGAGACGGCCTACTCCCCATATTCTTACATTCTTACATGAAAACAATACTGTTATAAATTTTTATTTTATTCCTATATACATATATATTTGAAAGTTATGGATATTTGGATGTTTTTTCCTGAGACCAACGTTTTTGCGGGCTTTTCGGGGTCTTACACACCCGGATTTATGTAAGTTTTTGTATGTTTTTGTAAGTTTTTGTATGTTTTGTATAACAAACTTAATGTAAATAACGCCTAAGTTTCTAAAATATGGGATTATGTCATGAAAAACTCAAATATTTTATTTTTAATTAACCGTTCGGTAAAAAATACGACCGTTTGAGAAAAACGGATTGACATCGACCGCAGTTCGTGTTATCTTGTAAATAACCGGAAAATAGGCGCCCACCTAGGGAAGAGTTTGAAAGAGAGGTTAAAATGATGCTGCATATAGCTGTGTGCGATGATGAAAATGATTGGATAAATCATTTCGAGGAGTATTTTATAAAGTTTAAAATGACTCACAAAGATGTCGACTGGGATATCTTTTATTCTGCTGAAGATTTTTTGAAATATTATAACGACAATGGCAGTCGATATGATGTATTAATAACCGATATAGAAATGGGTCCGATTAGCGGTATTGATTTAGCCAATTTTCTATATGAAGTTGATAAAGATATAAAAATATTCTTTTTGACGAACTATGAAAAATATGTTCGCAAATGTTTTGATTGCAGGCCGGTTAATTTTTGGGACAAATCAACAATAACATACAACATGGTTAAAAATGCTCTCGAAAAGATAATGTCTGAGTTTAACAGCAAAAGCGGTGTATTTAAATTTAAATCGGGTGAAATGTATATGCGTTTGCCATATACTAAAATACTGTATTTTGCTACAAACGGAAGAAAACTGATAGCTCATACAACCAACAAAGATTATGATTTTTATGGTTCATTTAAGCAATATATAGATATATGGAAAAATAATGGGTTTTATTCTGTAAACAGATTTTATTGTGTAAATACTAACGCGATGGTTTCCTTGAAAGATAATAATCTTATTTTGTATGATGAAACGAAAATTGCGTTAAGTGCTAAAAATAAGAAAAATGTCAAAGAATTATTTTTTGAAAATGACTGTAAAGATGTCATAGACAAGATGAAATATATGAAAGGTGAATGATTATGTTTACACTGGTGAGCGTCGCAACCAATATTTTTGATGTTATTATAACTTTCATGTTTTTTAACGACTTTTTGCATTGGAAAAGTGAAAAAACAACAATGCACTTTATTTGCGCGCTGTTTATGTTCGCGGTCACATTAGTCAGCAATCAATATATTGACAATTTCGTCATGCAAGGAATTATAACATTGGTGATGTTTTTAGCAATAATGCTGTTTTTCAGCGATAAGATTTTCAGAAAAATTCTTGTTGTTTTAGGGTATATGGCTATTATAATGATAGCTGATATAATCATAACGATTCTTTTAATGCTGTTCCTTAAAACAACACCCGAAACACTTCTTGATATCGACGGCTACAGCAGAATGATTGCGATGGTGGCTTCGAAACCCATTGTTCTTTTTCTCGTGAAACTTGTCTCTCTGTTTAAAAACAAAAATGATATAAATGTATACACAAATTATTGGTTTGCTATTTTGACTGTTCCATTGGTAAATGTTGCATTGTTGATTACAATCGCTAATTTCTTTTATGATGTAACACTTGAAAATGTTTCGATAGTGTCTGTCGCAATAATATGTATATTATATATAAATATTTTAATTTTTTATTTATTTGATAAAATTATAGGGATAACCATTTTGAAAGACAATATCCGCACGCTTGAAAATCAAATTACGTTTCAATCGGCACAAACCGAAAAAAATAAAAACATAATTATGGAAACAGACTCATTAAAGCATGATCTGAAAAATCACTTTCAGACAATATATATGCTTAACAAGCTAAACGAACGTGATAAAATAACAGAATACTTAAAAGACACCGGTCTTATCAATGATGTAGAAACACAATATATAAATACCGGAAATCCGACTTTTGACGCTGTGCTTAACAGCAAAATTTTTGAAGCCGAGCAAAAAAGAATATGTGTTCAAACAGATATAAAAATACCCGAAAATATAAAAGTTACACCAATTGATATGTCAATCCTGTTCGGAAATCTGCTTGATAACGCAATAGAAGCTTGTGATAAAGTTAAGAATAGCAAATATATACATATTGTTGTTGAGTATAAGGATCGCAGGCTTAAAATATGTATACAGAACAGTGCAGACAACAGCGGAATTATGAAAGCGGATAAAGGAATAGGGTTCATTTCAAGTAAATCAAAAGACGGCAAACATGGTATCGGCATTAGCAACATTTATAATATAGTACGGAAATATGACGGAATGTGTAAGTTTATGCCCGAAAAGACCACTTTTACAGTCTATATTTCATTGTTTGATATTTAAGATAATAATAATTCTATTAGGGGCTGCACAGCTCCTTTTTGTTAATTACATTTTTTTGATATTTCATTACATAAGTTAATTATAAATTTCCAAATATGTTATAATTTAAAATAATTGGAGAGGATTATAATGTTTAATAAACTATCATATAAATGTGTTCAAATAATATATAACTTAAATAATATGAACGATAAAGAGCAGTTTGAAATTTTACAATATGGTATAGAAGTAATACTTTCTACTTTAACAGGTATTATTAGTGTATTGATATTATCAATATTTATAAACTCGGTAATAGAAAGTATCATCTTCTTGGTTATCTTTGCTGTGTTGAGAACATATACCGGAGGATATCATGCTAAAAATCATTTATCATGTATATTAATTCTAAATGTAAATATCATGATTGGTATTGTATTTTCCAAATTATTGGAAGGATTTATGCTTAATATAAGTGCAATTATTATAAGTTTTATCGGAAATATAATCATAATAATTTCTTCCCCTTTAGTAAATGAAAATCATCAATTATCAAAGAGACAGATAGAACAATCTAAAAAGCTATCTCATATACTTTTAATGCTAAGTAATATTGTAATTATTCTGTTATTTTTGGTTAACAAATCTACTTTATCGTTTATGGCAGCATTTTCATTATTTTCAATATCAGTTTCAATAATTATTGCTAAATTTGAAAGGAGGAGAACAAGATGAAAAAAAGCAACAAATGTCAGTGGCATAACTTTGCGATTAAGGCAAGTAGCTACATTATAGCTTTAGTTGCTGTGATAGCTAAATTGACTGAAAATTCAACATGCTTATTTATGTATCATCAGCCTAAAGTGCCAAAGGCACTTCTAGAAAAAGATGCTGAAACGTAAATAAGTATCAAATTATTATTTATTAAAGAGAGGTGGCAACCCAAAAAAGAGATTTAAAATAATAAATTGTGTCTATGTCCTTGGAGAGGGACAATAATAACTACTACTTTATTACGAGGAGAAGACAAATGAAAAGAATAAAAACTAATATAAAAAGAATACTGAGTTCAGCTGTAGCAACATGTATGTTATGCACCGGCTTTGTTGGTGTTAATGCGACTGAAATCACTGACGAGACTGTAAACACCGACAATGAAGTTGTATATCAGCTTCAAGATCTTAACGCTAATGACGGTTCAACTATTGACACAACACAGGCAGACATTGAAGAAGGACATTGGAATGTTGACGCTCTCGGCGATGTCTCGCCCGAAATATACAAAAATTTCCCCATGCAGGTAAACAGCGACTATGACAATATGGCGCGGCTTAACATGAGCTTTACATATTTTAAAGTTGTTGACGACGGCGACAGCGCTGATTTCATAATGACTGACCGCAGTTCCGGTGAGGTGTATTATTCTCAGGAGCTTACTACGGACAGCAACACGATATACCTTGAGGATGTACCGATTAATCATGTGTACAATCTTACAATAACCGAGAACTTTGACGGTGAAACCGCCGATTACGGAGCTGTTATTGAAACAATTTATGATACAGCAAATATGCCTGGAAATGTATATATTGGTGAAAGTGCAAATATTAACAACACCATTATGGCGGAAAGTGTAAATGTTGCAAAGGCTGTGGATAATGATCGGTTTATATCGGATGAGAACGGTAACATAACAATTATTTCAGAAGTAGATGAAAATAATATCATTTCTATTAGCGTCGATAAATTACAATCATATTACGACAATATTAATGACAATGACATATATTGCATACAAACGGATGCAACTTCGGAATTATTAACGGAACATTACATTGGTTTCTTTTCAAAGTCTCCCGAGTTATCCGGCATGGGAATTTTTGTGCCAAAGCACAAATTTTATTATGCTGATGAATACAGTGAGATATCAACAATAGCAAATCCTATTATACCACTTACAGGAAAAGAAGTATACGATGAAGCAGGTGAATATGAATATTTGCAAGATGGAACATTTGCTTTCACGAGGTTTAGTGATTATATAGTAATTAAACATGTATTTCCACAATATGGCAGCTTTGTAATTGAAACAGTAGGTAACCCAACTATTGATTGCGATGTGTGGACGGCTAACAGTCCAACCTCAACTCCTACATATTCATATTCACTATTGGGTTATCCCAATATTAGTGAAGAAACAACTGTTACAGCTGGTGTGGTTTTATATTGGGTTATACAGTTTAATGATGTTATGGAAGGTAACAGTATTTTTAGAATTAGGAGTACTGATTTTCCGAGCGATAGAAGTAATTCAATTTATGATTTAGAACAGAATAATAACAGGACAATAAGTGATAGAATATATAATGAATATATTGAATATGCAGGTGATGTTGACATATATTATGCAAATACTGCGTCTGAAAATGGCGAGTATAGTTTTAACATGACAAATAATTCTTCAAGTATCATGAAAATGATAGTACAGTACCGTACAACTCCGACATCTGTGTTATGGCAGTTAGCCACAAGAACAGTCAATCCGGGAAGAACCGTTATAAATTCGGTTCGAACGTCAAATACATCATATCACTATTTTGCCACGGTACGGGCTGATGGTTCTACGATTCGAAATTTGAACTATAGCATGGAAATTATGTCACCATACCGCGGAGATCCTTATGAACCCAATAATACATGGCAAACTGCGACAGATTTGGTTAATATTAAAGGATATAGTGGGAAAATAACAGATTTAACCATTCATAAAAATGACATTGATTATCTGAAATTTACCACTGGTTCATCTATGCACACTGTGGATTTGTGGCTCCATGAAGCAGATGGTATGCAATATAATATGTATCTTTATAAGTTAAATTCAGGCGGCAATCTTGAATTGATTTCTTCGGAAAAAGATTTTGACACAGGTGACTACATTTATCTAACTAATATTAGCCCAAATACAACATACTATATACGCATTGATAATGTAGGTTTAGGCGCAAATACATATTCGGCAGCAGTTGGAGCTATTTTTGATTGGAGTATTTTCTAAATACAAAGATTTATAATACGAATTTATTAATTCGCACTATGAAGACATTTTTAATATATATAATAGAAATTTGGAGGAATGATTTTATGAAAAAATCGTTTTGTTTATCTTTAACGCTTATATTTTTATTAAGCGTGTCAAATGTGTTTGCCGCGGGCAGAACTTTGAGCGAGCAGTATCCGCTGCTTAAAACCCCATCGGAACTGACCGAGGATGAGATTATGTATCAGTGCGAATTTACCGCCGAGCTTGATGAAACATATAGAGGCACATGGCTTTATAGCATGTCGGAAAGGGGTATTATCCACGCTACGCTTACCAGGACAAATTATGTTCAGGCTGATTACGGAACATATGCGGCTCCCATCTCGGATTATATTCTTACTCTTAAACAAGGCAGCAAAAAGTACAGTATGTTCAATATCGAGGGAAACGCGCCGTTCGGCAGCAGAGGAATTTTTGAGTTTTGCGACTGCAATAATTATATAGACGAAGATGATCGTACCGTATCAAGCTATGGCCTGCTCAGCGGCTCGCAATATGTAATGAACATGAAGTTATCTGAGAAAGACGAAGAAAAAAGCATTGAGTTTTTCGTATATAACGCAAGCGCGGGCATAAGCAACGGAAAATATCTGATAAAAACAAATACGATCACGGTTGACGGCGCGGATATTACAGAATATGACAAGCCCGCCGAGAGAGGCAAAACAGAAAGCGACTATGTGTATAACAACGGCTATAATGATTATTCGGAAAAAGATTTCTCGGCAAATGCCGAATCCGATGTCAAGGACAACACGAGAGTAATACGGGGTGAGGATTACGACGATGTTTATGATTACAACGTGGAATACACCGCGGAGTTTACGGCGAATATTAAAAATTCGCAGACCGCGTCGCAGCTGTCGGGCGACGGCAATATCACCGCCACGTATTACGGAATAAGCGTAAGCTGCAAGGGAAAGGACGGCATGCCCAAGGTCGGCAGGAACATTAAGCTGCTGCGGCTCAAAGGAAATAAGCTTGAGCGGTGGTACGAGGTGAGCGCGATCGAATACCCCGATATCAAGATCGAGGGCGCGGTGTTCCACAGCGAATATAACAAGATTTCAAACGACGCGCAGATCTATGAGGGATTCGCGGTAATAAGCGGATTTGACGGCACAAAATACAAGCCCGCCGACAGAACGACGACAAATGTCGGCATAACCTACAATTACAGCAGCGACGCGCGAACGTTTTTAAAGTCGCTGACATTTGAGATCGACGGCAGCAGCGCGGAAGTGCCTTACAATGACATAGACTATACCGGAAAGTTTATGTCAACATTTTTTGGAGATGTGTTTGAAAACTCCAACGAGATTTTAAGTGAAATGGGGCTGTGATATGAAAAAACTTATTGCTATAATATTGAGCGTATCAATGCTGCTCGGCGGCGCGAGCGCGTTTGCCGCCGAGTATACCAAAGAGGCGGACGCGCTGAGCGTCATGGGCTTGTTTAAGGGAACCGAAAAGGGCTACGAGCTTGACAAAACATTCACCAGAGCCGAGGGAGCGGCGATGATAGTTCGTCTCTTGGGCAAAGAAAAAGAGGCGCTGAGCGGCGCCGGAAGCGTGAAGTTCGCGGATGTGACCGACCATTGGTCAAAGCCGTACGTCGCCTACTGCGCGGGGCACGGGATAACCAACGGCACGAGCGAAAACAAATTTTCGCCGGATGACAAAATGAGCGGCGCGGAGTATATGACGCTGGCGCTGCGTTCGATAGGCTACCCGAACATTGAGCCGGACAGCGTGGAATTAGCCGCGCCCGAGCTGTATCTCGGCTCAAGCAAGGAAATACGGGAGTTGCTATCGGGAGAATTCACCCGAGACAAAATGGTGCATGTGTCATACAAGGCACTGAGCGTAAAGGCCCCTAATGGAAAAATGCTTATCAACAACCTGATCGAAAGCGGAGCGGTGAGCAGAGCCGCCGCTGACCGCGCCGGAATAAGCCTTGAGACCAAAAATCAATACATAACGCCGTAGGAGCGAGGCAAACGGGCGGCAATCTGCCGCCCCTTATTTAATTGATTAGGTCCTCAAGAGCATAAACTCGCAAAATAAAAAACGCGGCACACGAAGTGTCGCGAAAAAATGCCGCGTTCTTTTACTTTATCGCTGTGGATTTTATAGAAACAATATAATTAATTACCTTGTTGATTTTATGGAAACAATATGTTATAATTATTTTATTAAGGCGGTGATGACATGGATGAAAAAGTAAAATATTGGATCGATACGGCGCAGTATGACATGGATACAGCCGATGTAATGCTTGAAACAAATCGATATCTGTATGTCGGGTTCATGTGCCATCAGGTAATTGAAAAGTCAATTAAAGCCGTTATTGCTTCAAACGGCGTTTTCCCGCCGAAGTTGCATAATCTTATGATGCTTTCGGAAAAGGCCGAGGAGTGGTTTTCATGGATAAAATCGAGGCTATGAATTGTGCTAAAGCATACTCAAAAAGAGTAAAAGAGCGTTTTGCGCCTTCAAAAGTCATGATGTTTGGTTCCTATGTGAACGGAACTCCCAACGATGACAGCGACATTGATATTGCTGTTATTTTCGACAAATTTAGCGGAAACCGTCTTAAGGCGTCGTCTGAATTGTGGCGTATGACATACGGGATAAACACGATCATTGAGCCTATCCTGCTTGATATTTCATCCGATAAAAGCGGGTTTGTCGGAGAAGTGATGAGAACCGGTGTTGAGATCTAAAACGCTCCCAAGGGTGCGAGGCAACGTAGTGATTAGTAATTAGCGAATAGTGATTAGAATAGTAATATAGAAAATGCCGTAGGGGCGGACGACCTCGGCCGCCCGTCTGCCTCGCCCCTTGGGGAGAGCCTAATATAAACCGTGAGATATTCCTAGTTCCTAGACCCTATTTCCTAGTCTCTACGTTAGTTCCGTAAAATCTTTGATATATATGTCGGCCTCGGATTTTAGGCGGGGGCGGTCGGGGACCGAGGCCGCGTCCTCGGCGATAACCACGCTGAGGCCTATTTTTTTCGCGGTATTGAGCGCCTCGTATATGTCCTCAAACAGCACGGTGTTTTCGGGCTCCGCGCCCATTTGGCGCATGGTCTCGAGATATATGTCGGGGCTTGATTTTCCGCTTCCCACATCGTCGGCGAAAACAAAAACGTCAAAATATTCGAGCATGCCGTTGTTTTTGAGGCACACCTCGGTAAGCTCCCTTGAGTTGGCGGTGGCGACCGCGATCTTCTTTCCCGCGTCACGCGCCGCTTTGACGAACTCCTTCGCGCCCGGCTTGGGCTTTACGTCGTGCGCGTACCCGTCGTAGATCATGGCGAGCCACTCGCTATAAATATCCTCGGCACTGAGGCCCAAATCAAACATTTCGCTCACCAGCGCTGAGCTTTGCAGCAGCGACATGCACGCCACGTCTCGCAGCAGATCGGGCGGCGTCTCGTAGCCGTACCGCGCCAGAAAGTCGATCAACAGATTGTCCCAAAGGTGCATCGAATCGACCAGTGTGCCGTCCATGTCGAATATATAATTTTGAATTTTGTCAAAGTCGATCTTCTTGTTTATTATCATAATTTCCGCGCCTTTTCTTTAAGCTCTGCGGCCGCGGCTTTCGGGTCGCCTGCCGCCATGATGCAGGACACCACGGCCACGCCGTCTATCCCGGTGCCGTTCAGCTTTTCGATATTTTCGGTATTGATGCCGCCGATTCCCACGATTGGTATTTTCACCGCCCCGCGCACCTTGCGCAGCGTGTCGATACCCACGTTCTCGGCGTCGTCCTTGGTCGCGGTGGGGAAAACCGCGCCCACGCCCAGATAGTCGGCGCCGCTTTTCTCGGCCTCAAGCGCTTCCTCGACCGTGCCCGCCGAAACTCCGATTATTTTATCATCGCCCAATATGCGGCGCGCCGCGTCTATCGGAATGTCGCTCTGACCTATGTGTATGCCGTCGGCGTCCGCGGCAAGCGCGATGTCGGCCCTGTCGTTTATCAAAAGCGGCACGTTCCTGCTTTCGCACAGCTTTTTCAGCGCCGCCGCCTCCTCAAAAAACGCCCTTGATGATATGTCCTTTTCGCGCAGCTGAATAAGCGTCGCTCCGCCGTCTATCGCCTTCTCGCACACGTCGAGCAAATTTTCTCTCGGGCACATGCCCGTGTCGGTCACCAAGTACACGCTGTAGTCAATTTTATTTTTCATAATATCAGTCCTCGATTATTTTCGCTCTTTTTATAAAGTCCTCGTCGCTCATCAGGTAAATACAGTCAAACAGCTTGACCTTAAAGGTACCGATGCCCGACTCGTTTTCCGCCGTGTATTCATGCGCCTGCTCGCCCGCGATGCCCAGCATAACGACCGCCGCTGCCGCCGCCGTGAACGGATCGCCGGCAGCCGCCATGGCTCCGGTCATAGCCGAGCACATGCAGCCGGTCCCGGTCACGCCGCAGAGCATCTCGTGTCCGTTTTTGACATAGCAAACTTTGCCGTCGGGCGCGGCTATCACGTCGATAGCGCCCGTGGCGCACACCACGCTTCCGGTCTTTTCGGCTAGGGACTTAACAAGCTCTCCGAACTCGTCGCGGTTCTCGTCGGTCACCTCGTCGTCGCTTGAAGCGTCAACGCCGCGGCTCTCGATCGAGCCTCCGCACAGGGCGCGTATCTCGGACATGTTGCCGCGAATGATGTCGGGCTCCGCCAGCTCGATCATCTCGGCGCAGACCCTGTCGCGCAGCTTTGAGGCGCCCGCGCCCACAGGGTCGAGGATTATCGGCTTGCCCTGCTCTTTGGCCGCCTTCGCCGCGGCTCTCATCGCCGCCAGATACGGCTCGTCCAAAAGGCCGAGGTTCAGCACCAGCGCGCCCGAGACCGACACGATCTCCGTCATCTCGCACTCTATCTCGGCCATTATCGGCGACGCGCCCATAGCCAGCAGCATGTTGGCGCAGTCGTTTATCGTCACGCGGTTAGTCAGACACTCCACGATCGGTTTCTTTTGCTTCATATTGTTCACAAGGTCGATTATTGATTTAAGCATCTCGTTTTTCATGGTTATTTACTCCTTTTCTTTTACCTTAAATGTAGTCTCAACGTTGGGCTCCGAGGTTTTCCACAGGCTGTAAAAATGATGTATCGGGCCGTGGCCGCCGCCGAGCTTCGGAGCGTTCGCGATGCCTGTCTCGATATATTTCTTGGCCTCGCCAACCGCCATGACCGCGTCCATTCCGCGCGCCATGTTTGCGCATATCGCCGACGACAGCGTGCAGCCCGTGCCGTGGGTGCTTTTTGAATTTATCCGCTTGCCCTCGAATATCGTCATGGTCCGGCCGTTATAGAGCAGATCGTCCGAGCTTGAGCGCAGGTGCCCGCCCTTTATCAGCACGTAGGCCGGGCCCATGTCGCCTATGATCTGAGCCGCCTTGCCCATATCCTGTATGGTCCTGATCTTAATTCCGCTCATAGCCTCGGCCTCGGGGATATTTGGCGTGACCATGCGCGCCGCGGGAAGTATGCGCCTTATCAAGACCTCCTCAGCGCCGCCCGTCATAAGCTCGGAGCCCGAGGTAGACACCATAACGGGATCGACGATCACGAGCTTCGGCCTGTATTCATCCAGTATGTCGGCCACCGCCTCGGCCGCCTCTCGGCTGCCAAGCATGCCGATCTTCATGCCGTCTATCGGTATGTCGTCAAACACAGCCTTTGCCTGCGCTTTTATGATCTCGGGGCTTAGCTGCTCGATTCCGAAAACGCCCTTCGTGTTCTGGGCGGTGACGGCGGTGATAACGCTCATTCCGTAGCCCCCGTGAGCCACGAAGGTTTTAAGGTCGGCCTGTATGCCCGCTCCGCCGCAGGAGTCGGAGCCCGCGACAGTCAATAAGTTCTTCATAACGCGCCTCCTATATTCCTATATCCTCGCCGCCCAGGATCTTGTTCATGTTCTTGACGGCGCACTGCTCGCCGCACATGGTGCAGGTGTTTTCCTCGCGGGGCTTGGAGCTCGCTCTGTACGCCCTGGGCTTTTCGGGTTCAAGGGCCAGATCGAACATTTTGTCCCAATCTATCTCGCGTCTGGCGTCGGCCATCTTGTTGTCCCAGTCCATCGCGCCCTTGACGCCTTTCGCGATGTCGGCCGCGTGCGCGGCTATTCGGGAGGCGATTATGCCCTCGCGCATGTCGTCAAGGTCGGGCAGGCGGAGATGCTCGGCGGGCGTCACGTAGCACAAAAAGTCGGCTCCGTTCGCCGCGGCTATCGCGCCGCCTATCGCGGACGTAATGTGGTCGTAGCCCGGCGCCACATCGGTCACCAGAGGGCCGAGCACATAAAACGGCGCTCCGTGGCACAGCCGCTTTTCCATTATCATGTTTGCGGCGATCTGGTTCATAGCCATGTGGCCGGGGCCCTCGACCATCACCTGAACATCGTGCTCCCACGCGCGCTTGGTAAGCTCGCCCAGCACGATAAGCTCCGAGATCTGAGCCGGGTCGCTGGCATCGTCAAGGCAGCCGGGGCGGCAGGCGTCGCCGAGGCTTATGGTAACGTCGTGCTCGCGGAATATCTCCATGACCTCGTCGTAGTATTCAAAAAACGGGTTTTCGTTTCCGGTCATCTCCATCCACGCGAACAGCAGAGCGCCGCCGCGCGACACGATGTTCATTCTGCGGCGGTTGTTCTTGACCTTCTCGGCGGTGGCGCGGTTGATGCCCGCGTGTATCGTCATAAAATCGACGCCGTCCTCCGCGTGCTGCCGAACCACCCGCATAAAGTCGTCCTTGGTGATGTCCTTCAGCTTTTTCTCGCAGTAGCCTATCGCGTCGTAAACCGGCACGGTTCCCAGCATGGCGGTGGATATGTCAAGTATCCTGCGGCGCATTTCGCGGGTCTTGCCGTAGTTCGAAAGGTCCATGATCGCCTCGGCCTTCATGTCGATGGCGGTGCGCACCTTGTTGAGCTCCAGCTCGATATCCGCCGCGTCTCTTGAGATGCCCAGATTCACGTTAATCTTTGTCCTGAGCCCCTCGCCTATGCCCTCGGGCGAGAGCGTTTCGTGGTGCTTGTTGGCGGGTATGACCGCGGTGCCCGCGGCGACCTTTTCCAAAAGCACGTTTATGTCCATGTCCTCCTTGGCCGCGACGATCTCCATTTCGGGCGTAACTATCCCTTTTTTCGCCGCGTCCATCTGCGTTGTGTAACTGCTCATTTTAAAAACTCCTTCCGAAAAATAAAGCGCTTGCCGTGATAGAGACAAGCACAAATAAATTATCTAAAATATCCATGCTTTCCTACGCCGGTGTTAACCGTCAGGTTCAAAGGGTCAGGCTCGGCCTATCTCAACCGCCCGCGGCGGTCCCCCCAGCAAATACTATTATAACCCAAGATATTTCCCAATGCAAGAGTTTTATTGATAAATTTTAATAAATTTGCCGGACAAACGAAAGTCAAAAAGCCGCCGCAAACGCAGCAGCTCTTTTGCTTTGTTTTTATGCTACCAATACGCTCTGTTCATATAGTGTATCCGGGCAATAATCAATATCGTCAGACCAGACTATTGTTCCGAATTCTACTTTTACGCTCTTAAAAAAGTCAAGATCTTTAAGAGGTGAAAAAACTTTGTATTCGAGCAGCGGGCGCGCGTCAAATTTCCGATGTTCTCCATTGTTGAACGTAAGAAAAATTTCATAATTATCGTTTGCAACCGCCTCTACAACACGCGGCCCCAACGGTGCGCCATAGATAATATCATCCATAATATAATCCTCCTATCTTAACGGATCAATACGATAAGTTTCTTCTTTGTTAACAGCTCTGTTCCAATTATCTTTTATTTCATCCTCGTGCATAAGCGCCCACGCTTTTACAAACGCTGATTGTTTTTTCGGAAATTTACCGGATATCATTTCACCGTCAAGTCCGAACACAGCCTCATAATCATTGTAAAACGCGTGAAAATGCGGTTTCTTATGTTGGCCTACATCTCCCCAATTCATTTTGATAAGTATTCCCAAAAACATACTTAAAGTCGGCATACCGCTCGCCTCGCTTTCTGTAATTATTTTAGCATAAGATTCAAAAAATATCAAGTTTTTAAACTGATTTTTTGAATAATGCCGTAGGGGCGGACGACCTCGGCCGCCCGTGCCTCCTCCCGGGAGGAGGTGTCAGGCGTAGCCTGACGGAGGTGGGGGAACATAGCGATTAACGAACAGCGATTTTGTGCCGTATTTTTACAAAATAATAAGGCAATACTAATATTTGGTTAACCTAATATTACAAAACGGTCAAAATTGACACAAAGTGAAAAATCGTGATATAATATTATATTGAAATATTTATATGTAAAGGATGAAACATATGACCGAGCATATCAAAAGCGGCGTGGATCTTAAGTATATCCCGGCCGAAAAGTTTAAGACCAATACCATAAGCGTGTTTTTTAACATACCTCTCGAAAAAGAGACGATAACCAAGGCGGCGCTTCTGCCCGCTGTTATGAAGCGCGGAACCGAAAAGCACAGGACCATGACCGAGATATCCAAATATCTCGACGAGCTTTACAGCGCGACGCTGCACGCGGGCATACGCGTCAAGGGCGACGGTGAGGTTTTGTATTTCACGATCGAGTATATCCGCGACGAGTTTATAGGCGAGAGCCTGACCGAAAAAATCGTTGAGCTCATGCGTGAGTTTATATTCGAGCCCCTATGCGACGAGGGCGGCTTTGACCAAGAATACCTGGACGGCGAGAAGCAGAACCTTAAAAACGCCATAGAGGGCCTTATAAACGACAAGCGCGAGTACGTTGAGTTCAAGTGCCGCGAGGCGATGTTTGAGGGCGAGGGCTACGGCATGTTTGAGGCGGGACGCGTCGAGGACCTTCCGGGCATCACCCGAGGCGGTCTTTATGAGTTCTATAAGGACGTGATCTCGACCGCCAAGACAGATATATTCATAAGCGGCAGCTTTTCGGACTCCGCGCTCTCGGCGGTAAAAAGCGGCCTTTGCGGAGCGTTTGCCGAAAGAGACGCGAAATACGCGGCGACGCGTATCGCGAAAGGCTGCGGAAACGAGCCCCGCGAGATAGTCGAGGAGATACCGGTCGTTCAGAGCAAGCTGTGCATCGGCCTGAAATGCGGCGTTGAGCCAACCTCGAAGATGTACTACGCGCTGATGCTGGGCGGCTGCGTTTTCGGCGGCAGCCCGTTCTCGAAGCTTTTCAACAACGTGCGTGAAAAGCTGAGCCTGGCCTACTACGCGGCGTCGCGGACCGAGCGTTTTAAGAGCACCATGTTCATAAGCTGCGGCATCGAGACCGACAAATACGGCGCGGCTCTCGACGAGATCATGGTCCAGTTTGACAAGATGAAAAACGGCGAGATCGAGGACAGCGAGATCGAGAACTCCAAGCGCTATATGAGCGGCAGGTTCACCTCAATGAAGGACAGCCTGCGCACCATGGAGGACTACTACCTGTCACAGGCGATCATGGGCAGCGATGACGGGATAGACGAGCTGATCGAGCGCACAAACGCCGTCACCAAGGCTGAGATCGTTGAGGCGTTCAAAAAGATAGAGATCGACGTTATATACTTCCTAAAAGGAAACACAAGCGAAGGAGGCGCGGAATAATGAGCTATGAAATAAAAGAATTCGCAAGCGATGAGCTTAAAGAAAAAATGCTTTTCGCCACGCACAAGAGCGGCCTTCGGGTTTATGTTTTCCCCAAAAAGGGATTCAGCAAATACTACGCGATATATGGCACCGACTACGGCTCGACCGACCGAGAGTTCCTCGTTCCGGGCGAGAGCGAAAAGACGGTCGTGCCCGACGGCATAGCCCATTTTCTGGAGCACAAGATGTTCGAGCAGCCCGACGGCAGCAACGCCTTTGACAGCTTCGCGATAACGGGCGCGTCGAGCAACGCGTTCACAAGCTTTGACATGACCGCGTATCTTTTCACCTGCACCGACAGGTTTTACGAAAACCTTGATATCTTGATCGACTTTGTCAACAGCCCGTATTTCACCGACGAGAACGTCAGCAAAGAGATGGGCATAATCGGTCAGGAGATAAAGATGTACGACGACGACCCGGGCTGGCGCGTGTTTTTCAACGCGCTGCGCGCCATGTTCCGCGACAACCCCGTGAAGATCGACATAGCCGGCACGGTGGAGAGCATAGCGAAGATCGACAAGGACATACTTTATAAGTGCTACAACACGTTCTATAACCCCGGCAACATGATACTCGTGCTTGTGGGCGACGTGGATATAAACGAGGTCATGGATCGCCTCGACAAGCGCATGGGCGACGAGAAAAACCTCGGCGAGATACAAAGGCCCGAAGTCCGCGAGCCCGCCGAGCGCGTCACCGAATTTACCGAGCAGCGCCTTGTGGTGTCGCAGCCGATGTTCAATATCGGCTTTAAGGACATAACGCCGTTTACGAGCGGCGAAGAGCTTGCGAAGCGCGAGGCCGCCACCGAGATAATTCTCGACACCCTGTTCGGCAAGAGCAGCGATTTCTATATGGAGCTGTACGGCGAAGGTCTGATAGACAGCGGATTCAGCGTCGAGACCGAGCTCGAAAAACGCTACGGATTCTCGCTGATGGGCGGCGAATCGCGCGATCCCAAAGCGGTGTATGAAAAAATCAAAAAGCGCATACTAAAGGCTCAAAAAGAGGGCATAGACAAGTCCGATATCGAGCGCACCAAAAAGGTGATGAAGGCATCGGGAATAAAGCTGTTTAACTATATCGAGGGCATGGGCAACGCCTATATCAGGATGCTGCTCAAGGGCATTAACCCGCTTGATTACAACAAGGTGATCGACAGCGTGACGTACGACGATATCATGACCCGCCTCAAGACCCATTTTGACACAAACAACTGCGTGCTCTCAACGGTGCTGCCGACCGAGAGCGGCGGGGAGGCGGAGCGATGACAAACAGGATATCATTCCCGGGTCTCGGCCTCAGTTTCACGATAAACCGAGCGGCGTTCACTATCGGCGGCGTTAATATCTACTGGTACGGCATAATACTCGCCGCGGGAATGATGGTCGGCCTGTTTTACGCGTTCCGCGAGTTTAAGAAGCAGGGCCTGAAGCAGGACGACGCGATCAATATGTTTTTGATAGCGGTCCCGGTCTCGATCGTCTGCGCCAGGCTGTACTACGTGATATTCAGCTTTGATATGTACAGAGACAATCTGCTCAGCGTGTTCGACATACGCGGCGGCGGAATCGCGGTCTACGGCAGTTTTATCGGAGCCGCGGCGGTGGTTATCATTTACTGCCTGAAAAAGAAAATAAGCCTCGGCAAGGTGCTGGACATTCTGGCGGTGGGATTCCTGATAGGTCAGGCGATAGGACGTTGGGGCAACTTTGTGAACGGCGAGGCGTATGGCGGACCCTGCTCGATGCCCTGGGCTATGACCGTCGCGCCGACCGACGGCTCGGCCGCCGCCGAGAGCGTTCACCCGACGTTTCTCTACGAGAGCCTTTGGGACGCGCTGGGCGTGCTGCTGCTTTTGCTCTACAAACGCCGCAAAAAATTTGACGGCGAGGTGTTCTGCCTCTACATACTGTGGTACGGCGTAGGCAGGTTCTGGATAGAGGGCATGAGGACCGACTCGCTATACTTAGGCCCGATAAGAATATCTCAGCTTGTGGCGCTGCTCTCGGCGATAGCGGCCGCGGCGGCGATCATAATAATCAGAAAAAAGTCAAGATCCAAAGAATAACGGGAGGCCGAAAATGGAACAGGATATTCAGATATTAAAACAGAGAATGGCGGAACTGCTCAGCAGCGACGACGTGAAATACGAGGATATCTACAAAATGAAGCTCGAGATGGACGCCATTATCGACAAATATTACTTTGAAAATATTTAAAATCTTTTGTTGACAACGGCGCCATCCGGTGCTAAAATAAATACGACCTGACACCGAGGGTTCGTCCCGAGGGTGAAGGCAACGTAGAGACTAGGGAATAGGATCTGGGGACTAGGATCCCCCCTCAGTCGGGCAAAGCCCGACAGCTCCCCCGAGGGGGGAGCCAAATTAATGCCTCCTCCGGGGAGGAGGTGGCAGGCGTAAGCCTGACGGAGGTGGGAACGCAAAATAGTACCTATTCCCTAGTACCTATGTTGTTTTCTCCCTCATTTATGAAGGGAGGTTTTTTTATGCAGCAGAACCGAGTCGCGCTGATCGGGATCATCGTTGAGGACCTGTCTGTGACAGACAGGATCAACGAGGTAATCCACGATTACAGCGCATACATAGTCGGCCGAATGGGAATACCCTACCGCAGCCGCGGCGTCGCGATAATCAGCCTCGTGATCGACGCGCCCGCCGACGTTATATCCGGTCTTTCGGGCAGGCTCGGCATGATAAAAAATGTCAGCGTTAAGGCCCAGTACACAAAAATATAAAATATAAAGGAGAGACTTATCATGGAAAAAGCTTATAAATACGACGTGAAATCCCCGATCGCCGAGGAGTTTATCAACGACGATGAGATAAACGAAACGCTCAAATACGCCGCGGAAAACAGCAAGAACCGCGAGCTCATAGAGTCGATAATCGAAAAGGCGCGCGAGTGCAAAGGCCTGACCCATCGCGAGGCGGCGGTGCTGCTCGACTGCGAGCTGGACGACTTAAACGAGAAGATGTTCGCGCTTGCAAAAGAGATAAAAGAGAAGATCTACGGCAGGCGCATAGTGCTGTTCGCGCCGCTGTACCTTTCCAACTACTGCGTAAACGGCTGCGTCTACTGCCCGTACCACGCCAAGAACAAGACCATCTGCCGCAAAAAGCTGACGCAGGAGGACGTGAAGGCCGAGACGATCGCCCTTCAGGACATGGGACACAAGCGTCTGGCGCTTGAGGCGGGCGAGGACCCCGTCAACAATCCGATCGAATATATATTAGAGTGCATCGACACCATATACAACATAAAGCACAAAAACGGCGCCATACGCCGCGTAAATGTCAACATAGCCGCGACCACGGTCGAGAACTACAAGCGCCTCAAAGACGCTGGGATCGGCACATACATTCTGTTTCAGGAGACGTATAACAAAGAAAACTATCTGAGCCTGCACCCCGCGGGTCCCAAGCACGACTACGCCTACCACACCGAGGCGATGGACCGCGCCATGACCGCGGGCATCGACGACGTGGGCTGCGGCGTGCTGTTCGGGCTGAACCTTTACCGCTATGATCTGGTCGGACTTCTGATGCACGCCGAGCATCTTGAGGCGGCGTTCGGAGTGGGCCCGCATACGATCAGCGTGCCGCGCATCTGCCCTGCCGACGACATCGACGTCAACGACTTTTCAAACGCCGTGTCCGACGAGATCTTCCACAAGATAATCGCGGTCATCAGGATCGCGGTGCCCTACACAGGCATGATAATTTCGACCCGCGAGAGCGAAAAGAGCCGCGAAAAGGCGCTTGAGCTGGGAATCTCCCAGATAAGCGGCGGTTCGCGCACCAGCGTCGGAGGCTACGCCGAGCCCGAGCCCGAGGAGGAAAACTCGGCCCAGTTTGACACCAGCGACCGCAGGACCCTCGACGAGGTGATAAACTGGCTCGTGGGCCTCGGATATATACCCAGCTTCTGCACCGCCTGCTACCGCGAGGGCAGAACCGGAGACCGCTTTATGCCCCTCGCCAAGTCGGGCGCGATACAGAACTGCTGCCAGCCCAATGCGCTTATCACCCTCAAGGAGTACCTCGAGGACTACGCCTCGCCCGAGACCAAAATAAACGGCGAAAAGCTGATAGAACAGGAAATAAAAAAGGTGCCCAACCCGAAGGTCCATAGCACCACAAAGGAATACCTGAAAAAAATCGAGCAGGGCGCCAGAGATTTCAGGTTTTAATAACGTAGTAATCAGTTCGTAGGGGGATGGCTGCGGCCGGAGCCGCAAAGCGGGTTCGTTTAACAAAAGTATTCCGTTTGCAAGCACAAACAAGGCCGCAGATCATTAACGTGAACGGACATGACGCGACAGCGGTGGAAGGGGCTCTCTGCGCAACGCATTGTGCGCCGATTTTTATCCTTGACACAGACCCGAATTTGTGGTAATATAAATTTGCCAAGCAAATTCGAATAATTATGGAATTTATACTTTTTTTAAAAGCAATAGTTTTATTTCGTAAAAAATGCGGAATATTTATGCTATTGCTTTATAAAAGTGTAAATTCGGGTTTGTTTGGCGACAACGAGGTTCCGCATTTTCCGCGGCGCTTCGTGTGCCGCGTTTTTTATTTTGCGAGATGCTCTGAGAGCCTAATCAATTAAACCACGGGCGGCAATATGCCGCCCGTTTCTATTTACTATTTACTAATCGCTAATCGCTACGTTCGTAGGGGCGGACGACCTCACATGTCCTAGATGATTTAATGATTTATGGCCTCGTTTATTTGTGCAATCGGAATACGTTAGTGCCACGAACCCGCTGCGCGGCTCCGGCCGCAGCCTGCCCGTTTGCCTCGCCCCTTGGGGAGAGCCTAACACATACGTTCGCGGGAATATGCGAATGAATTTCGCCAAATCAACTCCGCGTAATCACTATTTACTAATCGCTAATTCCTACGTTCCCACCTCCGTCTGCGGACAAGCCGCAGCCACCTCCTCCCGGGAGGAGGCAGAAAATAGGCGCCCCCTCGGGGGAGAGGCAGATATTAGGCGCCCCCTTGGGGGAGCTGTCACCGAAGGTGACTGAGGGGGGATCCTATTAATTAATCACTACTTCATTCATCGGGCGTTTGGGGACGTTTATTATTCCGTTTTCGTCCTCGTAATATTTTATGTTTCCGTCTGTCTCGTCAAAGGCGCGGCTTTGCTGCGCGGGATAGCCCACCGCCAGTAGGTACAAAACCTCGTGCTCGGTGCCGAGCATTTCCTTGAGCTTCGCCCTGTCGATGGCGCCCAGCCAGCAGGTGCCGAGCCCCATTTCGTGCGCCGCAAGCATCATGGTCGTGACCGCCGCGCCCGCATCGGGCTCGAACGTCTTTTTTATGCCCGCATCGCCCAGGATCGCTATGTAGCATAGCGGCCGCTCGTTCTCGGCCGGGTCCCAATCGGTCAGATAGCCCGCCCATTTGGTGCAGGGATAGACCTCCCTGTGATTCCGCATCACCGCGTACTTGATCGGCTGCATGTTGGCTCCGCTCGCGGCGTAGCGCGCGGCGTCTATGATCGTTTCGATGTCCTTTTGCGGAACATCCTGTTGTTTGAATTTCCTGATGCTTCTGCGTCCTTTGATCGCGTCAATTACATTCATAATATCGCTCCTTTTAAAAATGTCTCTTTTATAATGATACACAATATATTGTATATTGTCAAATTGTTTTTGTTTTGTATTATACTATTAACAGAATCGTAATGTTTTTTGTCCGACTTTGTAGTATAATTATTCTGTAGTATTGTAAATCAAAGGTGATCAAATGGCTGATGTTACATATAAAACAATAAAGAAAACCGAATACGAGAACCGAGGTAACGCGCCTATCTATATCGACACCAGCGAGGTGCTGAAAGAGGCGGGCGGCAAGACCGCGCTGCGCCTCAAGCTGTACAACAACTGCGGCAGTAATGTACGCTCGGCCTACTTCAACGTGGGCTGCTTCGACAATGATCTGAATCTTTGCGTGCAGCTCAAGAACCTGCCCTACGTCAACGTCAACGCGAGGCCCGGAACGCTGTTCGGGCAGGAGCAGATTAATGAAGTGCCCGAGCTCACGCGGTCGGTTTTCGTCGAGGTGGCGAAGGTGCTGTTTGAGGACGGAACATCGTGGGTCAATCCGAATCAAAGCCTGGCGGACGATATAGTGTCCGAGGAGGCGCTTGGCGAGGAATGGCTGCGCCTGAGGCTGACAAAGGAGATAAAAGACAAAAATTCCGAAAAAAAGCCTCAAAAAAAGCTGATGTCCGAAAACCGAAAGCTTGTGATTATCGCGGCTGTCATAGCTTGCGCGGCGGCGCTGATTTTCGGCGGCGGCGCGGCGGCGCGGCACTTCTCGGTCAGGAGCGGCGCGTTTAAGCAGGCGATGAATCTTTACATAAACCGCGACTATGCCGCGGCCGCGCCTTCGCTGGCGGCTCTGGACGAGAAATACAATTTCTCGGGAAACGACGGCAAAGAGATAAAATACTGCGCCGCGCTTTCCTATATGAATATCGGAGAGTACGGCGAGGCGCTGAAATATTTCCACGAGTGCGGGGACTACAAGCGCAGCTTGTCAAACATGAGAAGCATATTAAACGCGGGAGGCAGGCTGATATCGGCCGGGTATAACCACAGTGTCGCCGCGCGGAAAAACGGCACGGTGGCCGCATACGGCGACAACGGCAGCGGCCAATGCAACACGGGCGATTGGACAAAGATGATCGCGGTGTCCGCCGGGGGCAACCATACGGTCGGAATGACATATGACGGCTATCTCACGGCCTGCGGAGACAACGAGTACGGCCAGTGCGACGTTTCGGGCTGGACCGATATTGTGGCGGTATCGACCGGAGAGGGCCACACGGTCGGCCTTAAAGCAAACGGCCGCGTGATAGCGAGAGGCAACAATAACTACGGCCAGTGCGACGTGCAGGAGTGGGACGACATAGTTCAGGTCGCCGCCGCCGGCAATCACACTATCGGCCTCAAAAGCGACGGCACTGTGCTGGCGACGGGCTGGAACGAGTACGGTCAGTGTGACGTTGAGGGCGAAAAAAACGTGCTGCGCGTCGCCACCGGCGAGAAGAACACCGTGCTTATAAAATATGACGGAAGCGCGGTCGTTCTGGGCGACGACAGCTACGGCCAGAAAAACGCGTCGGGGATAAAAGACGCGGTCTCGGCGGCTGTGGGCTCGGGATATATCGTGTACTGCGGCACAGACGGCAATGCCGTGTCCGTGGGTGACAACTCCGTGAACCAAGGCTCTCTGGGCTTCTGGGACGGCGTTATCGCGGTCGCCTGCGGCAATTCACATTCGCTGGGTCTGTCGCTGTCGCCCGGCGAGTCGATCTTAGCCGTGGGCAACAACAGCCAAAAGCAGCTTGATTTAATGTCGGAGCCCGCGGATAACATAGGCCCCGAGAATATACAGTTTAACGAATAGCTTTGCATAAATTTTGTAAATATAATATTATGAAAATGAATAGGAGAGAAAACTTATGGACATGGATCTGTTCGCGGAACAACTGGTCAAGAAAAAGAAGGACGGCGGCGACTATCTGAAAATAGTTCTGAGCATAGTTGGCGCGCTGGTGATAATAGCGGCGCTTGGCGCTCTCAGCGCGTTCATGCCGTTTGTCGGCATGTTTATGCTGATAATCGTGGTCGGCATTATTTACGCGCTGTATCTTCTGATAACCTCGACCAACATGGAGTACGAGTACGCGTTTACGGCGGGAGAGCTTGACGTTGACGCGGTAATAAACGCGAGGCGCAGAAAGCGCGTCACGAGCTTTGACATAAACGACATGGAAATACTTGCCCACAGGAGCCACGACGACTTTAACCGTTACATGAACAATCCGGGTCTCAAAAAAATATACGCCTGCGCCGACAAGGACGCCGACGATGTTTATTTCGCGGCGTACACCGAGAACGGAAGCGGACGGCTGCTGCTGTTTAATCCGAATGACAAGATCCTCGAGTGTTTCAAGGCGACAGCGCCGAGAAAAGTGTTTTTGAATAAATAAAAATAATATGAGCCGCAAGACAAAGTATGATAGGAGAAGATAGATTATGATAGGAATTGACATTATCGAAATATCACGCTTTAGGGATATGAAAAACCTTGAAATGTTTATTCGCCGCATGTTTACCGACGGCGAGACCGAGTATTTCACATCAAAGGCCGCCGCCAAGAAGTTTTACGAATCGGTGGCGGGGCATTTCGCGGCAAAGGAGGCGTTCTCCAAGGCCCTCGGCACCGGAGTGCGCAACTTTGATATGTCTGATATCGAGATCTGCCACGATGAGCTTGGCATGCCCTACATAAAATTCGGAGGCGTGAGGATAAACGCCTCGGTGAGCATATCCCATTCCGACACAGTGGCGGTCGCGGCGGTGTATATTTCCGAAAATATCCCCGGCACGGGTCTGCCCTTTTATGAGGGGATAGACTATTACGCCCGCCTGATCCCGCGCAGAGCGCCCGAGGCCAATAAGAGCGACTGCGGCAAGGTAGTGATAGTGGGCGGGAGCCCGGGAATGAGCGGCGCGCCGTGTCTTGCGGCTCTGGGAGCGCTCAGATGCGGCAGCGGACTTGTGACGGTGGGCGTGCCTAAGTCGCAGCAGCCCATAGCCGCTGTAAAACTGACCGAGGCGATGACCGCGCCTCTGCCCGAGCTGAGCGACGGCACGCTGAGCCTGGACGCTCTGGGCGAGATAAAAAGGCGCCTCAGCCGCGCCGACGTCTGCGTTTTCGGCCCCGGTCTGTCGCGCAACGGCGATATGCCGAAGCTTATCGACTCGCTCTTAAACGGCTCGACCGACATGGTGCTTGACGCCGACGCGCTGAACGTTATCTCGGAAAATCTTGACATACTCAGAAAGCATAAGAACCGCATGTCGTGCAGCGTCGTTATAACGCCCCACCCGGGAGAGATGAGCCGCCTGACGGGCGAGCCGATCGAGGCGGTGCAGAACGACCGCAGCGGCGTAGCGGCGGAATTCGCAAAAGAATACGGCGTGACCGTGGTACTAAAGGGCAAAAATACGGTGATAGCCTCGCCCAGCGGCAAGCTGAGAGTCAACAACTCGGGCAGCGAGGCGATGGCGAGCGGCGGCATGGGCGACGCGCTTTCGGGAATAATAGGCAGCCTGATGGGACAGGGTCTCGAGAGCTTCGATGCGGCTGTCCTGGGCGCCTTCGTTCACGGAGCGGCGGGCGACCTGGCGAGGTGCGACATAGGCGATCGCGGGATCCTGGCGACCGACCTTTGCGAGCGGATACCCAAAACGCTCAGAATGATATCAAACGCGGAATAACGGCCGCCGAGCAAATAGGGGGAGCTTATTATGAATAACGAAAAGCGCGCCTGGGCCGAGATCGACCTGGACGCGATATCCGAAAACATGAGCGCCATACGCGCCCACGTGGGAGACAACACCAAGATCATGGCGGTCGTCAAGGCCGACGGCTACGGCCACGGCTATCTCGAGGCGGCCAAGACCATGATCGACAGCGGAGCCGACGCTCTGGCGGTCGCTTTTATCGACGAGGCCATCCAGATACGCAAGTGCGGGATAACAACTCCGGTGCTTATCTTGGGCTACACCGACACAAGCTACGCCGAGGAGCTTATAGAAAAGGACATAATGCCCAACTGCTACACCTTTGAGATGGCTAAGGCGGTGTCCGACGCGGGCGCGCGCCTTGATAAGATCGGAAAAATACATATCAAGATCGACACAGGCATGGGCAGAGTGGGGTTCAGGTACTGCGGCGACGAGGCAGCGAAACGAGCGACTGTCGAGGAGATCGAGCGGATATCCAAGCTTCCGAATCTTGAGATAGACGGAATATTCACGCATTTTTCAGTGGCCGACGACGATGACGACGAGTATACAAAACAGCAGTTCGAACGCTTTTCCGAGCTTTGCGAAAAGCTCAAAGAGCGCGGCGTGAAAATAAATCTGCGCCATTGCTGCAACAGTGCGGGTCTTATGCGCTTTCCCGAATATCACATGGACATGGTGCGCCCCGGGATCATTTTATACGGCCTGATGCCGAGCGATTTCGTCGATAAAAACATATTAAAGCTGCGCCCCGCCATGTCGCTCAAGGCGAAAATAACAAACGTCAAAACCGTGGGATCGGGCGCGTCGGTCAGCTACGGAAGAAAGTATATCACCGAAAAGCCGACCAAAGTGGCCACCGTGTCTATCGGATACGCCGACGGATACTCGCGGCTTTTGTCGGGAAAGGTCGAGGTGATTGCGGGCGGAAAAAAATGCCCCCAAATCGGAACAATTTGCATGGACCAATGTATGATAGACGTCACCGATGTCAATAATATCAGTATCGGTGACGAGGCCGTACTCTTCGGCAAAGACTCCGCGGGAAGCGAGCTTCCCATAGAGGAGATAGCCGGGATTATGGGAACGATCAATTACGAGATCCTTTGTGTCATTGGAAAGAGAGTGCCTCGGGTCTATCTTAAAGGAGGACGTGTGACAGACGTTCACAACTACCTGCTTGACAGCCCGATAAAAACTTGATCTGTACATAGGCGTCGGCGTTTCGTCACCGCAAGTTCCGCCGACCGAACCAAAACAGATTTAAGGCATAAAATACTACCAAAGGCATTAAGAAAAATTAAACTTGCGGAGTGTGAATTGATTTGGTAGTAAAACGCGGAGACATTTATTACGCGGATCTGAGTCCGGTCGTGGGCTCTGAGCAGGGCGGAGTGCGCCCGGTGCTGATAATACAAAACGACGTGGGCAACAAGTACAGCCCGACCGTTATCGCCACCGCCATAACCTCTCAGCTCAACAAAGCCAAAATGCCCACCCATATAGAGCTTGACGCCGGGGGATACGGCCTTTCTAAGGACTCGGTGGTTCTGGCGGAGCAGATACGCACGATAGACAAACGCAGACTTAAAGAAAAAATCGGCCATCTTGACGACAGGCTGATGACGCGCGTCAACCGCGCCATAAGCATAAGTTTCGGACTTGACGACAGATAAAATTTGTTTGGAATCACATAAGGAGGTATTATTATGAGATCCGGATCAAAGAGTGTGATAATTAAAATGATAATTGCCGCGGCGGTGATCGCCGCGCTGCTGGGCGTGACCTCGGTTCTGGCCGAGCCGGGCGATACCGATGACCCGGTCGTTACCAAAAGCTACATAGTAAACGTAGTGGTGCCGCAGTTTAAGGCGTATGTCGAGGAGCGGCTGGGCGAGGGCTCGTCCGATTCCTATTCCGACAATTTCGCGGTGGTAAACGTTAATCCCGGTCAGACTGTTATATTCGACGGCGGTGCGCAGTTTGTTTTGCGAAAGGGCAACGGCGTGATAATCGGCACCGAAATGGGAGGAATTGCCGACACGACCTACGGTTACGATCTGCCCGACGGCACCGAGATGCCTTCGAACCATATGCTGATCGTCCCGCGCGACGACGGCCGAGGCTTCAAGGCCAGCAACGAGGTGATAATTATGGTAAAGGGCGGGTATTCGTTCAGATAAAATATTGAAAATAAAATATTGCAAACCGATAAGCGGCGCTTGTCGGTTTTTTTGCGGCCCGATTGCGTGAAATGCGGGTTTTGGAGCGTGAAATGTGGGTTTTAAGTATTGAAAGCCACAAAATGTTGTGTTATAATATTTTTGGATTATTGCGCTTAAATGCGCGCTAAACGATCTTGGGAGGTGTGCGGTATGAGGATCGCGGTTTGCGACGATGATTTGAGAGAGCGCGAGCAATTCGAGGCGGCGCTGGCGGCATGGGATCCGACGCGCACCGCGGAAGTGTTTTCAAACGGCGCGTCGCTGCTCGCCGCCGCTAAAGAATATCCGCGGTTTGACATAGTGTTTTTGGACATTTATCTGCCCGGAGAAAACGGTATTGACATAGCTAAGCGGCTGCGCGAGATATCTCCCGACACGGCCATTGTGTTTGTGACAGTCAGCCGCGACTTTGCGGTGGACGCTTTTTCTCTTTATGCCATTCACTATCTGGTAAAGCCGATAACAGCCGAGGGCGTTACCGAGTCGTTCAGGAGGCTGGCCGAGTCGCGCTCCGAAAACAGGGAGCGCATAACGCTTAAATCGGGCACCGAGAGACATACGATACTGCTTGATCAGATATGCCTTCTTGAAAGCGACAATCACTCGGTCAATATCACGCTTGCTGACGGGCGGTGCCTGAAGATACGTATGTCGTTCACTGAGCTCCAGAACAAAATGAATAAAAATTTTTTAAGAATAAATCGCGGTATAGTCGTAAATATGGATTATATCGCTCAGATGGGGACCGGAACTTGCGTTTTGCGCAGCGGGATCAGGCTGCCGATCGCCACAAGACAGAGCGCGTCGATCAGAGCGGCGTACGATAATTATGTGTTTGATCGGCTTTCTCGGAGAAAAGGATTATAAGAAGCTTGTAAAAAGATTATAAAAGATTATAAAAGATTATAAAAGATTATAAAAGATTATAAAAGATTATAAAAGATTATAAGGATGTGATTATCATGGGCGCTTACTTGCAGAATTCTTTGGGATTCCTCATACAGTTTTTTCCCTGCGCCCTGATGATCTTCCTGCCGTTTCCGCAAGAGTCATACCGCTTTCGGCGCAGATATATCTTCGCCTGTGTGACGGCCGTGACGATAATCGTTGCGGCGCTGTTTCCGGCGGTCATGCAGCGCGGCTACTCGGGCAACGCGGCCTTTGTCGCGAACGCGTTCATGTTTTCCGCGATACTGCTGACGATGCTGGCGTTTATATGGCTGGTGCGCGAGTCCTTGATAAAAAAGCTGCTGGTCTTTTTTGTGGTATTGTTCTACGCGACGCTGCAATACTGTCTGGTCAACACGCTCAACGGCTTGTTTCCCGGGTTTTATCGCGTGTATGAGAATGTCGCTGAATGGGCGGTGTATTCTCGGAGCGGGGTGCTGCTGTATTTGATCACCGCGGCTTTTCTGCTGCCGCTTATGCTGTTTTTCGTTGTCCGCATGCTGCGCGAATACATAAGCAGGGTCGAAACGCGGAGTATGAGGCGGGAATTTATTATAGTAATCGCCTCAACGGTCGTTTTTGTTATAATGATAATTTGCGTCGATTTTTCGTATTATTATATGGAGTATCGGCTGTATTTGCTGCTGCTGACAATGTTCTTGGTCATGCTGGTAGATCAGGTGCTTATATACTGGCTGATCTTCCGCGAATCGCTGCGGCGCGAGGCGGACAGCGAGCGGAAGCACTCGATGGAGATACAGCGGCTGCAGTATGAGAAGATCGTGGACGATATGGAAAACACGCGCCGAATGAGGCACGACCTGAGGCACCACTACACCTCGCTGAGCGATATGCTTGACAGAGGAAAGCTTGACGAGATGAGAGAATACCTTTCGGAGGTCATAGACATGACCGTCAGGCGCGACAGCGAGGCGTACTGCAAAAACATGACTGTCAACGGTCTTTTGCAGTATTATATCGGCATGGCGAGAGACGCCGGCATAAGCTGCGACGTCCGCGCCGAGTGCGGAGAGCTTGACATAGACGCCGCCGATCTGACGGTGCTGTTCGCCAACTCTTTCGAAAACGCGATAAGAGCGTGCAAAAATTGTTCCGAGGATCGGCGTATAAGGGTCAGGATCGGTACCGTGCAGGGTTCGCTGGCGATAGAGATAACCAACTCCTGCAAAGAGGCGCGCATAAGCCGCAGGTTCAGGACCGAGGACGGATTTCTGCCCGCCGAGGCGTTTCTGAGCGGCCGCGCGGAAGGAGGATACGGCCTTATGAGCATAGCGCACACCGCGCAAAAATACGGCGGCAGCGCCATGTTCCGCTTCGACGCCGAAAAAGAAATATTCACGGCCCGCATAAGGCTCAACAATCACTCGGATATTTAGCGCGCCGCTAAAAACATATAATTTACGAAAAAATTAATTTATTATAAAACATACCAAGGAGGATTTATTCCATGAAGAAAAAAATTATCGCGCTTCTTATAAGCGCGGCGATGCTGCTTACCGCGATGCCCGCGGTTGTGTTCGCTGCCGAGGCGCCGGCTGATGATTACGCCACCCGCGGCGAGGTCTGCGACATGCTGCTCACCGCCGCCGATGACTACAATCCCGGCGTGCAAAAGACCGACATTTTAAAGGGCTATGAGGACGGCCTGCTCCACGAGGACTGGAGCGTGACAAGAGCCGAGGCTCTGGTTATGCTGAAGCGCGCCTTCGGCGAGATCCCCGAGATCGAGGGCGCCAATGAGTACATCGCCTTCCCCGCCGAGACGTTCACCGATATCCCCGACTGGGCCGAGACCGAGCTTTCCGACGTGTTCGGCTCGGGCATAGTTGCGGGTAAAGCCGAGGGCATATTCGCGCCCGACGACAACGTTACGACAGGCGAGATGGAACTGTTTATCGAGCGCATGTACCGCGTGTTCGGCACCAACCTCAAGGACAACTATTATCAGACCGTTAATCACGACGCGCTTGACAGTGCCGTTATCCCCGACGGAGAAACCGGCATGGGCACCATGTCCGGCTTTGAGGTGCAGGATCAGATCAAGGACATCGTAAAGAGCGTTGCCGCGTCAGATCCCGACAAAAACTCAAAAGAGGGTAAGATCAAGACTCTCTACGACAACTATATGAACAAAGAGGCGAGAAACGCGCAGGGCTATGAGCCGATAAAGCCGTATCTTGACGAGATAGACGCGATGAAAAGCGTTTCCGATCTTGTAAACTGCAAGGAGGCGATGGAAATTTTCGCGAGATTTGAGATCGGCTATGATGATAAGGACTCAACTCATTACGCCGATTTTTTCTCGACTCCGACAATAAACACAAAGGAAATGTATGAGGGAAAGGATGAAAATCAAAAAGCGGCTTCTCTGAAATACGCGGCGTCTCTCTTAAAACTGATCGGCTACAGCGAGGCCGACGCCGAAGCCGCGGCAGACAGAGTGTTTGATATAGAGACACAGGTCGCCGAGGCGAGTCTTTCGCTTACCGATACCTATGATATAAACAAAACATACAACATATACTCGCTTGATGAGATATCCGCTCTGTTTAAAAACGTGGACATAAACAAGGTGTTTGAAAACAGCGGCCTTAAGAATAAGGACAGATTTATTGTTTATGACGTCGGCGCGATGGAAAAAATAGCCGAGCTGCTTGATGACAAGAACCTTGAAGCGATTAAGGATTGCGCGAAGATCAATATTCTTAAAAGCTACGACACATATCTGAGCGATGACTTTGATAACGCGTATAAGACGTTTGTTTCCGAGGTTTACGGAATTCAGGGAGAGAGCGACGACGAGACCGACGCGGTGGACTGCGTTGACAATAATCTTTCAGCTTATCTCGGCGAGCTGTATACCGATAAGTATATGGACGAGAAAACCAAGACCGACGTTACCCAAATTATCAAAGACATGATAGATATCTACCGCGAGAGAATACAAAAGCTTGACTGGATGAGCGACGCGACGAAGCAGAAGGCGATAAAGAAGCTCGACACCATGGGAATAAAGGTCGGCGGCCCCGATGAGCTCCCCGAAATGACCCTTGACGGCACAGAGCTTAAAAGCTACGCCGACGGCGGCAGCCTCGTTGAAAACGTTATCGCGATCAATGACGCCGCCGAGAAAGACGGTATTAAGAAAGAGGGCGGAGAGATCGACCACACCGAGTGGATAATGTCGCCCCAGACCGTGAACGCCTGCTACAATCCCAGCTTTAACGATATAACCATCACCGCCGCTATCTTGCAGATACCGCACACCTACAGCTCAAGCGCCTCATATGAGGAAAATCTTGGCGGAATAGGAATTGCTATCGGCCATGAGCTCAGTCACGCGTTTGACAAAAACGGATCCCAGTACGACGAGAACGGAAATGCGGTGAACTGGTGGACCGACGAGGACGCCGCGGCGTTTGATGAGCGCTGCAAAGCGGTTATCGACTTCTATGACGGACAGGAGTGCGCGCCCGGCATCACCACCAACGGAGAACTGACTCTTACAGAAAACACCGCCGACATGGGCGGCCTTTCGGTGGCGACGGAGCTGGCGTCAAAAATCGAAAATTTTGATTACAAAAAGATGTTCGAGACTTGGGCGCAGCTGTGGATGGATGTTTCTTACCGCGGGTATCTTGAACAGCTGGCCGTGTCAGACGTGCACAGCGCGGCCGAGGTTCGCGTGAACAGACTGTTTGAGACCAGCGACAAGTTCTTCGAGACCTACGGCATCACCGAAGACGACGGCATGTGGGTACCCCCCGAAGACAGAGTTTCCATTTGGTAAAATAAACGGATTTGCCTCCCCTGCCGTAAGGTGGGGGAGCGGGGACCGCGATAGCGGTGGAAGGGGCCAACGTAGGGACTAGCAACTAGGACATCGGTAAACATTAGGCTCGCCCCTTGGGGAGAGCTGTCGCCGAAGGCGACTGAGAGGGGTTCATAGTTCCTGGTCCCTGGCTACTAATCACTAGTACCTATGTTAACCCCTCTCCGTCTTTCCGCATTTGGCGGAAATCCACCTCTCCCCAAGGGGCGAGGCAAATGGGCGGATATCATCCGCCCGATTAAAAAAAGGAGGAAAATAATATTATGAAGAAAAAAATAATCGCGCTTTTATTAAGCGCCGCAATGCTTATCGGTACAATGCCCGCTGTGGCACCGGTATTCGCGGCGGACGACTACGCCACACGCGGTGAGGTCTGCGACATGTTACTCACCGCCGCCGATGACTACAATCCCGGCGTGCAAAAAACCGACATATTAAAAGGCTACGAGGACGGTCTGCTCCACGAGGACTGGAGCGTTACCCGTGCTGAGGCGCTCGTTATGCTCAAGCGCGCTTTCGGCAATATCCCCGAGATCAAAGGCTTTAACAAGTACGTAGCCTTCCCCGCCGAGACATTTACAGATATTCCCGACTGGGCCGAGACCGAGCTCGCCGACGTGTTCGCCTCGGGCATAGTGGCGGGCAAATCCGAGGGCATATTCGCGCCCGACGACAACGTGACAACAGACGAGATGAAGCTGTTTATCCAGCGTATGTACCGCGTGTTCGGCACAAACCTTAAGGATGATTTTTACCAGACAGTTAACCACGACGCTCTCGAGAACAGCGTGATCCCTGATGGACAGACGGCTACCGGAACGATCAGAAATGACACGACCGATATTCAGCTCAGAGACCTTATCAAGGAGATCTCCGCGTCAAATCCCGACAAAAACTCAAAAGAGGGCAAGATCAAGACGCTCTACGACAACTACATGAACAAAGAGGCGAGAAACGCGCAGGGCTACGAGCCGCTAAAGCCGTATCTTGACGAGATAGACGCGATGAAGAGCGTCTCCGACTTTGTAGACACGAAGGCTATAGACTCTTTCATGCAGTTCGGCGTATCTTTAGACCCGATGGATTCGACGCGTTACGCTAATTATTTCGGCACTGCCGCAATACACACAAAGGATATGTACGAAGGCAGGGCGGAACCGCAGAAAGCGGCGTATATTGAGTACATGAAAGATCTGGCCGAGCTTATCGGTTACAGCGAGGCCGACGCCGAGGCAGCGGCTGAGTCGGGCTTTGAGTTTGAAGCTCAGATAGCCGAGGCGAGCCTTTCTCTTGCGGAGCAGCTGGACGTTAATAATACATATAATGTGTACTCCCTTGATCAGCTGTGCGATGTGTTCAAAAATCTTGACATAAACAAGCTGTTTGAAAAAAGCGGATTAAAAAACAAAGACAAGTTTATCGTAAGCGACGTGGGCGCGATGGAAAAGATGGCCGAGCTCCTTGACGACAAAAACCTCGACATCATAAAGGATTATGCAAAAATTTCGCTTGTTACAAACTATGCCGAATATATGAGCGATGATTTCAAGCAGGCAACTAACAAATATATTTCGGCAATGAACGGTACCGAGGGAACGCTCAGCGATGAGATCGAGGCGACAAACTGTGTGAACGACATGCTCGAGCAGTATCTCGGCGAGATATACGCCGAAAAATATGTTGACGAGAAAACAAAGGCCGACATAACCAAAATGATAACCGACATGATCGACATCTATCGCGAGAGGATACAAAAGCTCGACTGGATGAGCGACACGACGAAACAAAAGGCCCTGAAAAAGCTCGATACCATGGGTATAAAGGTCGGAGCTCCCGAGTCTTACGATGAGATCGGGATCGACAGCAAAGAGCTCAGGAGCTACGCGGACGGCGGCTCGCTGGTGGAAAATCTGATGACGATAAGTGACGCGGCACTTGCCGACATGATCGCTCAGGAGGGCACCGAGGTCGACCATACGCAGTGGATTACGTCTCCGCAGACGGTAAACGCTTTTTATAATCCCTCATTTAACGATGTGACTATTTGCGCGGGATTTATTCTGACGCCGGGCATCTACAGCCCCGACGCGGCATACGAGACAAATCTCGGCGCTCTGGGTATTGTTATAGGCCACGAGCTCAGCCACGCGTTTGACAGAAACGGCTCGCAGTATGACGAGAACGGAAACGCGGTGAACTGGTGGACTGATGAGGACGCCGCGGCGTTTGAGGAGCGCTGCCAAGCGGTTATCGACTTCTATGACGGCCAGGAGACCGCTCCCGGACTCGCTATGAACGGCGAGCAGACGCTTACCGAAAACACCGCCGATCTGGGCGGACTCTCCGTCGCGACCGAGCTTGCCTCAAAGACCGAGAATTTTGATTACGAGAAATTCTATGAGAGCTGGGCCAACGTATGGATGAGCACTTACTACCGCGCAGCGCTCCAAAATCACATGAATTCCGACACCCACAGCCCCGACAACGTGCGCGTGAACAGACTGTTCCAGTCCAGCGACAAGTTCATGGAAGTTTACGGCATAACCGAAAAAGACGGAATGTGGGTTGCCCCCGAGGACAGAGTTTCGATCTGGTAAGATCAATGGGACGCCGCCCGCTTATAAAAGGAGGAAAATAATCACATGAAGAAAAAAATAATCGCGCTTATATCGATCGTCGCGATGCTTGTCGGCACAATGCCCGCGTCGATGATATTCGCCGCGGATGCGGCCAAAAGCGACCATATCCTTTACTATGACAGCGCGACGAGCAAGCTTTACACGAAGATGGACTATGAAACAAAGGAGTTTTCCGAGCCGATAGACAGCTTCCCGGGCGCTATATGCGAGGGAAACAAGCTGACGCTCACCTCGGACTTTCAATTTGTGACGACGGCCAAGGACGGCCTGTTCATAGACGGTAATACAACGCTCTATGTTCCCGAGGGCGAAAACCCGTCGATACTGAGCGCGGCCGACGGATTTACGGGCGACGATAAGCTGGGCGAGTACACCGGCATATTCGCTGCCGACGGCAGCACGATAGACATAGACGGCAGCTTGACCGTGCGATCGGGCACGGGCACGGAAGCGTCGAGCCGCGCAATTCTCTCGGACGGCGACCTTACGATAACCGGAAAAGGAGAACTCACCGCGGTGAGCGGAGACACGGAGCATGATGAGGCCGCAGAGCCCGCTAGACGGGATTCTCTCGGAATATATGTGTACGGGGATCTGGATATATCGGTTGCAAAAGCCCGTTTCAGCGGCGGCAGCGCGTATGGAATAAGTTTTGGTATAGTGACCGATGAAGGCCGCACCCTGACCGTAAGCGGCGGAGCTTCCGTCACGGCGGAAAGCGGTGAGACCCGCGGAGAAGGTCAACCTTACGATGATTGCTACAGCACCGCGTTAACGACGGGCAATCTTACGGTTAAGGACAATTCGAGCCTTACCGCCTCGGCGGCAGGCAGCATAAAAAGCGACTCCTACGGGATCTGCATAATGTGCGGCGATGTGCGCGGAGACGGCGTGATCTATAACGGCAGCATTACGCTTGAAAACAACAGCACGCTCAAATCAAGCACCTCAGGTTCCGACCGCAGTTTCGGCATCTGGTGTTCAGAGGGTGTGTCGGTACCCGTGAAAACAGACGGCACCTGCACGTTTACCGTCGAGGGAACGATGAAAGCGGCGCATTACGCCGAGCTTTTGGGAGTTGTGGCTGTGTCGGCGGACGGCGAGGTATTGTCATACACAAGAGGAACCGACAAACTGACAAACAGCTATGTTGACAAGCAGGGAAATATAGCGAAATATATCACGTTTAAAAACCCCGCGGATGTTGCGGTTGACAATGTGCTCTATTTCGACGGCGAAACGGGCAGGCTGTATTCAGAATACGACTCGGAACACGACTATGAACCGGGCGTGATGTCCGATCCTGTCGAAGTGCCCGGAGCAATATGTGAGAAAAATAAGCTTACGCTTACTTCGGAGTTCCGTTTTGTCACAACAAACGAGGACGGACTGATCCTCGGCGAAGGCGCGACGCTCTACGTTCCCGAGGGAGAGACCCCGCTGATCTACGGCGGAGCGGCCGGCGTTAAGTTCGGCGGCGATGTCGGCGGCAGCACCGGCCTATTATGCGTGGGAGACAATACTCTCGAGATAGACGGTGATCTTGACGTCATAGGCGGCGACGGAGCAAATATAAGCAGCTGGGGCGTTACAGGCGTCAATAAAGACAAAACGTTAAATATAACGGGCAACGGCAGCCTTACCGCGCGCGGCGGAAATGTTGTGTATGACGAGACTATAGAGACATCAAGAGGCGACAGCTCCGGAATACTCAGCTACGGCGACCTTAATATATCTCTCGCCGAGGTAAACGCTGTCGGCGGCGATGCTTACGCGTGCTCCGTCGGTATGTACGTCGACTATCCCATGACTGAGCCTCACACGCTCACCATAAGCGGCGGCGCGGACGTCAACGCGAAAGGCGGCGCCTGCATCGGCAGAGAGGAGAACAAAGTAAGCGACGGATGCGCGGTTAATTCATTAATAATAAAAGACAATTCGAGCCTTACGGCATCGACTTCGGCCGCGGATGAGGCTTTCGGACTTATGATCTTTGACTGGGAAAATTACGGCGACGGAAAAATCGAGCTTTCGGGCAATAGTTCCCTTATACTTACCGCGCTCGATTCAGCCAACGGCTACGGCCTTACGTCAAGACAAGAGGGCAATAAGGCGGTGATCGTAAAGATGGATAACAGTTCAACGTTCGCGGCGGAGGGCTCCGCCGGCGCTTCCGTGTCGGAGGTTACCGGCGTTTTGGTATTATCGGACGGCAAGACAGTGAAATATGACAAAGAAAAGTTAAATTACACTGACGCGGACGGAAATATCGTAAAGAAAGTAACATTTTCACCTAAAGCTGCGTCACATTCCGGCGGCAGCGGCTCGGGAGGCTATGGCGGCGGCTCATTTGGCACGACCGGAGCAACCCCGTCTCCGACATCAAATCCGACGGAAACAGCTGCGCCGCAGCCGCAGACTTCGGACGCTCCGGTATCCGAAGCGCCGATATCCGACGGAATGCCGTTTAATGACGTGAAGCCTTCCGATTGGTTCTATGACGCGGTGAATTCGGCGTACGGCAAAGGCCTTGTAAACGGCGTGAGCGACACCGAGTTCGGCCCCGACCAAAATATGACACGCGGAATGCTTGTGACGATAATCGGACGCGCGGACGGATTCGCAGAGTCGGACGGAGCGCTGATGAGCGACGTTGACCCGAATGAATTTTATGCTCCGTATGTGGCCTGGGCTGCCGCGAACGGCATAGTGACAGGCTTTGAGGACGGCACATTCAGACCCGACGAAAATGTGACAAGAGAGCAGACCGCGGCGATACTTTACCGATACGCGCAGTATAAGGGCGGAGATGTTTCTCTCGGCGAGAGCGCAAACATGATATTCACCGATGCGGCGCAGATCAGCGAATACGCGGTGCCCGCGATACAGTGGGCGTGCGGAGCTGGAATTATAAACGGCTATCCCGACGGCACCCTGGCGCCGTCCGCCTCGATAACAAGAGCCGAGTTTGTGACAATGATAGGCAGAACCGCGCTGCTGTAAATAAATTTTTTTAGGAGGAACTTATCTATGAAGAAAAAACTAATTGCGCTTATATTAAGCGCGGCAATGCTTATCGGCACAATGCCCGCGGCTATGGTATTCGCGGCGGACGATTACGCCACACGCGGCGAGGTTTGCGACATGCTTTTAACCGCCGCGGACGACTACAATCCCGGCGTGCAAAAGACAGACATATTAAAGGGCTACGAGGACGGCCTGCTCCACGAGGACTGGAGCGTGACAAGAGCCGAGGCACTTGTTATGCTTAAGCGCGCGTTCGGCGAGATACCCGAGATCAAGGGCGCAAACAAGTACATAGCCTTCCCCGCCGAGACGTTCACCGACATTCCCGACTGGGCTCAGACCGAGCTTTCGGACGTGTTCGCCTCGGGCATAGTGGCGGGCAAATCCGAGGGCATATTCGCGCCCGACGACAACGTTACGACAGACGAGATGAAGCTGTTTATCGAGCGCATGTACCGCGTGTTCGGCACAAACCTCAAGGACGACTATTATCAGACAATTAATCACGACTCGCTCGACAGCGCCGTGATCCCCGAGGGAAAAAGCGCCACGGGCACCATGTTCGGCGATCAGGTCAGCGACCAGCTTAAAGCCGTTGTAAAGGAAGCTGACTCCTCAAACCCCGACAAAAGCTCAAAGGCGGGCAAGATCAAGACGATTTACGACAACTACATGAACAAAGAGGCAAGAAACGCCAAAGGCTATGAGCCGATAAAGCCGTATCTTGACGAGATAGACGCGGCAAAGAGCGTCTCGGACTTTGTCGGCACAGAAGCGATCGATGCTTTCATGAGTTTTTATAATGAGGTCGATCCAAAGGAATCGACCCAATATATTAATACTTTCTTCACTCCGTCGATAAACACCAAGGAAATGTATGAGGGAAAGGACGAAAATCAAAAAGAGGCATATCTCAAATATATCGCGAAGCTGTTCACCCTTATAGGCTGCAGCGAGGCTGACGCCAAAGCCGCGGCCGACACGGTATTTGATCTTGAGACCCAAATAGCCGAGGCGAGCCTTTCGCTTACCGATGTCTATGATATAGACAAAACATACAACATATACTCGCTTGACGAAATATGCGCGGAGTTTAAAAACATTGATGTTGAAAAGGTGTTTGAAGACAGCGGATTTAAGCTCAAAGACAGATTTATGATTTATGATGTCAGCGCGATGAAAAAGACGGCCGAGCTGCTTGACGACAAGAATATTGACGCATTAAAGACTTACGCCAAATTCGCGCTGCTCAACAATTGCGTTCAATATCTGAGCGAGGATTTCGAAAAAGCGGAAGATGAATACAATTCCGCGGTCATGGGCATTCAGGGAACCGTTGATGATGAGACGAAGGCCGTGAGCTGCATAAACAGCCTTGTTCCGGACTACCTCGGCGAGCTGTACAGCGACAAATACGTTGACGAGAAAACCAAGACCGACCTGACCGAAATGATAAAGGGCATGATCGAGATCTACCGCGAGAGACTTGAAAATAACGACTGGATGGGCGAGGCCACAAAACAAAAGGCAATAAAAAAGCTTGACACCATGGGCATAAAGGTCGGCTGCCCCGACGAGTACTCCGAAGTCACCCTTGACTCAAAACAGCTTAAGACCTACGACGAGGGCGGAAGCCTTGTTGAAAATATGATAACGATAGGCGAGGCACAGGAAGAGGACATGATAGCCAGAGAGGGCACCGTGGTAGACCGCAGTCAGTGGGTAGCTTCGCCGCAGACGGTAAACGCTTTCTATAATCCCTCATTTAACGATGTGACTGTTTGCGCGGGATTTTTGCAGATGCCCGGAGTATACAGTACCGATGCACCTTATGAGAGAAACCTGGGCGCCATAGGCATGGTCGTCGGCCACGAGATCAGTCACGCGTTTGACAAAAACGGATCGCAGTATGATGAGAACGGAAACGCGGTGAACTGGTGGACAGAAGAGGACGCGGCTGCCTTTGACAAGCTGTGCCAAAGCGTTATAGATTTCTATGACGGCTATGAGACGGCGCCCGGAATTACCACAAACGGAGAGCTGACTCTTACCGAAAACACTGCCGACATGGGCGGACTGTCGGTTGTGGCTGAGCTTGCGTCAAGGACCGAAAATTTTGACTATAAGCAAATGTTCGAAAGCTACGCCTACCTGCAGATCTGCGCGGCGTATCGCGGTTACTTACAAATGCTTGCGACGGGCGATGTCCACAGCCTTCCGAGCGTCCGCGTGAACAGATTGTTTGAGACCTGCGACAAATTCTTCGAGACCTACGGCATCACCGAAAACGACGGTATGTGGGTGGCCCCCGAAGACAGAGTCGCCATTTGGTAATTTGATAGGCTCGCCCTCCTTTGGAGGGAGAGCTGTCAACGTAGAGACTAGGCTCGCCCCTTGGGGAGAGCTGCCAACGTAGAGACTAGGAAATAGGATCTAGAGACTAGGCTCGACCCTTGGGGAGAGCTGCCAACGTAGAGACTAGGCTCGCCCCTTGGGGAGAGCTGGCTGCGGCTTGTCCGCAGACTGAGAGGGGTCTCCTACGATCATGGTGCGCGAAAGACTTAAATATAATCATTATCATCTAACAACAAGATCCGCGGGAATAAAAATCCGCGGATCTGTTTTTCTCTATCGTTTCAATAAATCTTATATCTTTTTCTTTCCCAATTTTCCGCACCACAGCAGGATCGCGGCGTACGCGATCGTGAGAACTCCGGCGACCGCGTAGCTTACGGGCCAGGGCAGATTAAATCCGATCGCGGCGTTTAAAATAAAGCTCGAGATTATGAACATATAGAACATACCCGGCACGAGCGACATAACAAACGGCTGCTTGTTCCGCATCATAAAGACCGTTATCATAGCGAACGCGAACACCGCGAGAGTTTGGTTAGCCCACGCGAAGTAGCGCCAGAGCACGTTGAATCCGCCCGCGTTGACCTTGGCGAAAACCAGTATGACAGCCACGACCGCGAATATAACTATCGAGACGCCCAGCCTTTTCATTTTTTTGGACTGGTCGATCTTGAGCGCTTCGGAAATTATCAGCCTGAGCGAGCGCAGCGCCGTGTCGCCCGAAGTGATCGGAAGAATAATAATGCCGATAACGGCGATTATGCCGCCCACGCTGCCGAGCAGGTTTTTCGCCACGATTCCCACAACGTCGGTCGCGCTTGTGGAGGCGGAGGCGAGACCGAGCTTCATAACGCCCATTGCCGCGGCCGCCCAAATCATCGCGATAACGCCTTCTGCGATCATCATGTTGTAAAACGTCATGCGGCCCTCTTTTTCATTGCCTATTGTGCGCGAAACGAGCGTGGCCTGAGTGGAGTGGAACCCCGAAACTATGCCGCATGCGACTGTGACAAAGAACACGGGAATAAAGTGCAGACCCTCGGGGTGAACGCCCGAGACCCCGGTCACCCAAATGTTATCAAGCGGATAGCCTTTGACAATAAATCCTATAAACACGCCGATAGCCGACAGAACCAGCAGAGCGCCGAAAAACGGGTAGACTTTGCCGATTATCTTGTCTATCGGGAACAGCGTCGCGATAACGTAATATGCGAATATCGCGCCGTATACCACCCATACAAGCGGGTTGCCCGCGCCGTTGTCGGTCCTCAGGATCTGCGTTATAAACAGATCGCCCGGCGTGTAGATAAACACCGTGCCAACCAGCAGCATCGTGAGGCACACAAACACGTTATAGAGCGGGTATGTATATTTGCCCAAATATTTGCGTATGAGCGAGGGCATCTGAGCGCCGTCCTCGCGCACCGAGATCATGCCGCACATGTAGTCGTGCAGCGCGCCGCCCAGCACGCAGCCGATCGGGATGGTCAAAAACGCGATAGGCCCGAAAAGAATACCCTGTATCGGACCCAGGATAGGGCCTGTTCCCGCTATATTCAAAAGCTGAATCAGCGAGTTTTTCCATTTGGGCATGGGCACATAGTCCATGCCGTCGTTAAGTCTGACGGCGGGCGTTTTGCGATCGTCGGGACCGAAGGCTTTTTCGCACACCTTTCCGTATAAGGCGCCGCCAACCAAAAGCAGTGCGAGTCCGATAAAAAATGTTGTCATAAAATCAACTCCTTATATTTTTTGAATAAATTATATCAAATATCAACCGCGATCATCTTTGAAGGCGTCAAGCCTTGTCCGCACGTTCTTCTCAAGATTGCGATAGAAGAATTGATAGTCGTACAGGTGGTACACGCCGCTTTCAAACACGTCGAGCCCCGGAGGATATTCCTCGGGCGTGACGTCGGTGACCTTGAGCGCGCCGCGCACATCGTCGATATACGCTCCGGTCAGGGCCGGTTCCTCGTTTTTGATGTTTCCGCCGTAGTCCGTGAAGCAGGAGCCGAGATCAAGGCTCTTGTCCGCCGGGGTGCCGTCGGTTTTCCAGTTAAGCGGATTTATCGCGAGGGACTTTGTGCCCTTGGGTATGATTATCGAATCTTCAATTTCGGGCGCCTCGCAGGTGAACGCGATAATAACTCCGGTGTCGCTCTCGCCCTCGGCCGATTTCAGCTGCGGATATTTTTTCGTCTCGTCCCCGGTGAGCCTCCAGCCTATTGCGTAGCACGCCACAAGCTGATCTCGCGCCGATTTGTCCGCGAAATAATCTCTCACAAGCCTAATGCACATATCGCCGCCCTGAGAGAATCCCGCCAGTATTATCGGGCGGCCGTCGTTTATGTTTTTATAATAATATTCAAACGCGTCTTTTATATCTTCGTAAGCGGACGCGAGATATTTTTCTCTCTCGCTATCGTCCATGGTGTAGACCTCAAGGCCCGCCTGGCGGTAATACGGAGCGAAGAATCGACTGTCGTCGTCATATATTCCCTTTTCCATATTTGTCGCGCCCAGGAAATTTGATTTGGTTTTCTCATCCGAGAGGCTCATGTTGTCGCCGCCCATGTAGACCGTGGGGCAGACGAAGAACACGTCGGCCGCCTTGTCGGTACCGCCGCTTTCGAAATACGCCCAGTTTGCCAAATCGGAGTAATCAACTTCCGAGTTTTGCGGCTCAAGCCGAACGAGCATCGTCACAAACTCAGCGCGGGTCACGTTCGCCGCGGGCGCGAGAGTGCCGTCGGGATAGCCGCTTATAATTCCCGCTCCGTATGCCCAGTGAATGGCAGACAAGGCATACTCGCTGATCTCTGCCGCGTCGGTAAAGCCCGATATATCCGCGTTTTCGCCTAGCGAAACATCCGCGCCCTTATATCGCGCGTATCTGTAGAGTATAGCCGCGGTCTGCTCGCGCGTCACGTTTTCATCGGGCCTGAATGTGCCGTCCTCAAAGCCCGTCACAATGCCGTTTTCGGCCGCCCAAGCCACATACGGCGCGTAGTATTCGTTCGGGTCAACGTCGCTCATCGAGGCTCCGTTTGACTGCGCGTTTTCCATACGTCCGATTATCGTCACAAGCATTCCGCGGGTCATATTTTGGTCGGGGCCGAACTCGGTGCCGCTCACGCCATTTACGAGACCGCTGTTATACGCGGAGCAAACCGCGTCATAGAACCAGTCGGAGGCGCTGACGTCTGCAAACGGCAGTCCGCTTCCCGATGATTGGTTTATGTCAGTTGTTTGGGGCTCGATTGTCTGCGGCGCGGCGGTCGCGTCGGGCGTGGGAGCCGCGGTCGGGGCCGTGTTCGAGGTCGAGAATGTGCTTGTCGATATGCTTCCTCCCGAGCCGACGGAGGGAGAGGAGGGGAGCGGATAAAACGTTATGCTTTTCGCGGGCTCGCCGCCGGAGTTAACATAAGCCTCTTTCTCGCTGTCGTATGACGCGGGAGCCGCGTCGGATTCGGCGCTGACGCCCTCAAGCTTGACGCCTACCGCGGGATCACCCTCGACGGTAAAGACGCAGCTTGAGTCAATATCCGCAACTGCCCGCGTGTCCGCCTGAAACGGCATAATGCCGATGCCGTCCGAGGTTATTTTGAGCGAGGCGTTGTTCTTGATCGTTATCCTGCCCGCTTCATTGGCGCTGCCGCATATGATAAGAGCCGCGCAGTCTTTGTTTTCGGGGTCCGAGGCCGCAATTTCAAGGCTCGAGCCGTCTTTAACCGTAAGATCGCCCGTCATACACGCGGTGCTGAAAGCGATGTAACCTTTCTCGTTTTTCACGGTCACGCGGGAGCCGCCGCCGACAGTCAGCGCGCCCGTATCGCACATCAGTCCGCCATTTAGGTTGAGAACGCCGCTGCCGTTTATCGTTATATCTCCGTCAGAGCAGAGCGCGGTATTTATGGCGTTTTCAGTTCCTTCGGCTGTCACGGCGAGATCGCCGTCTATCTCAAGCGTTACATCTCCGCTCGAGAATATTCCGAAAGCGCGCGGATCGTCGCCGCCCGAAAGGGCGCATTGGATTGACGGGCTTTCATCCTCCGAAACATTGAGCGTCACTCCGTCCGATAAAGCCAGACCGATTCTGTTTGTCGTTACGAACCGAAAGTCCGATGTGAGCGTAACGACGCTGCCCTCCGCAGTTATTCCGTCGGGGAGCTCCTCGGGCGGGATCGGCTCGCCGTCTTTGCTGTTTTTGTGAAAGCCCGATTCGGGATCGTAATATAACGCGTAATCGGCCGCCTCCACCGGGTCGGCGATAACGCTTATCGGGAAGTTGTCGTTAACGTAAAATGCCTGATCGTTGGCATTTTCAAGCTGCTCGTCGGTGAGGTCGAAATCGTCGTAATCCCCGTTCATTATCGAGTTAAAGAGCCTGTCAAGCATTGCCGCGTTGGAATAGCACTTATCTTGAAGAGCCGCGATCTCCTCGGGGAGCTCGTCGCTCGGCACTTCGGGATGCTCCGCGCGATAAGCGGAGAGCGCGGTTTCGTATTCGTCGATCATTTGCTCGGCGCTCTCAAGAAGATCAAGGTATCCGATCGACTTTAGGAAATCGGTTCCCATCTGCTCGCCTTCGGAGAGCACGTCGCTCCAGTCGTTCCACGATACCGAGCCGTCCCCGGCGGTGCTGCCCAAATAGCTCTCGCCCGGATTCACGACCGATTTCGCGTAAACGTATGGGTACGAAGAATCGAACGATGACGCCATAACGCTTCTTGAGATAAGCTCGCCCTCATTGCGGTCGCTGACCAATTCGTATTTCCCATCGGCTGTTTTGTTGGTCACAACGACCGAGAAAACTGTGTCCGCGGGGATATAGAGCGGCTCGGCAAGATCCACGCGGTGATAGCCGCCCAGCTCAAATGTTTTTGTCTCGCTGGCGATCAGCTCGCCATCGGTGGGCGTTTCGCTTTTTTCGTTCAGCTTATACACTTCAAAAGTGGTCGTGGTGTTCGGCGTGTTGGTCTGAAGAGACAGAGTGCGAATTATCATATCAGAGTATTCTAAAAAATTATTCGCCATGTAGCAGGGCTCATCGTAGAGATGATACTGCGTGTTGGGGTTCGCCGGCAGATAGTTATATTTGAGGTCATAATACTTGCCGCTTCTGTACTCGTTTGCCGTGTCAAAATCCACAGCCTCAAAGCTGTCGATAGTGTGGTCGTAATATGACAGATAAAAATATCCGTCGTCTCCCCAATTATCATGATCGGGGAATTCCCTGCTCACGGCGCCGTAGCTGTTTTTAACTATCCAGGCGCCGTTTTCGGGCGGAAGCTCATTGTCGGCGCTGAAATTCTCCCTCGGATAATCGTCGTCCCAGCCCACGACCGTGACCTGATGATCCGAGTTGGCTGCGCTGAACGGATCCTCTTTTGGGCTTGTTGGCGAGTATTGCGCCCAGGTTTCCTCATTTGTGAACCGTGAGTCTGAGCAGTAGCCGATCTGCAGCGGCCGTCCGAGCATAAGCTGTTTTTTTGCGGCGCATACCGCCTCTTGATTGAATATAAATTTATAATCGCCCGTGTTTTCGTCTTGCTCAAACTGCGCGGACGCGGGTATCAAAAAGCTTTCCTCAAGCGCGGCGACCTGGCCGAAACGCTCGCTTTCGTCAATGCTCCAGTCGTCCTTGTCGCTGTAGCAATAGGGCATATAGCCCTCGCCGTCGGTGTAGCTTAAAGTTTCGTCCGGCGTTAAATACATGATGTTGCCCTCTTTGCCGCGATACGGATAATCCTGCTCGCGCATTGGGCCGATACCGCAGGAAAATATCGACGTGGCCGTGGCGGTAAGTCCGCCCCCGTTCATGCGCTTGCTCGGGTTTTCATCCGCGCCGGGTATATAAACGCCCTCGCCGTCTTGACGGTTAGCATCGCCGCTCGGCAGAGGAACGCTGGCGAACCACGCGAGATGGTGCTCGGACAAGTCCATTTCATTTCCGTAAGTCTCTTCCCATTCGCCGCATGAGAGTCCCGTTTCGCTTAATATGGACGACTCCGCCGCGGCTATGGCGGAAAAGCCCCAACATGTGCCGAAATTTCCCTGATTTTTTACTGGCGTGATATAATTCTTTTTCTCTCCGCTGCCGTCAAGATCGGCGGCGCGCAGATCAAAAGAGCTTGGAAACTCCTCGGCCTCGGCGGAATCTGCGGTCTCGGGCAAATAAACATCGGTCCCGCTTTTGATAAACTCCCTCGCCGCGGCCTCGGCGGTAATTTTTGTTCCGTCCTTCGAGGCGGCAAAAGCCCCCGCGGGAACAAGCGATACAGCCATGACTGCCGCGATAACACATGATAAAATTTTCCAGAATTGCCTCATAATTTCGACCTCCGTTGTATTATAAATTTATATTAACTGCTTAAAAAACATAATACCATAACAATTATATCACAACTCTCGGCAAATTTCAAATTTGTTTGCGCCCGCAAACAGGAGTTTTACGTCAAAAAATCCGCTTTTCACGCCTGAATACCGAGTTTTAAACGACAAATCGTGAATTATATCGCGATATACTTTTAACGGCAAACTAAGGGATAGACAAAAGCGACATTTTGTGATATAATATATATATATTAATTCTGAAAGGACGGATATTATGAATAAAAAAATTATCTCGGCAATTTTGAGCGCGCTGCTGATTTTCGGAGCGGT
>CANRBF010000003.1 GCA_947628795.1 uncultured Monoglobus sp. | reverse complement strand
AGCGAGGAACCGAAACCGACTCCCGGTGAGCCGACCGCGAGCGAGGAACCGAAACCGACTCCCGGTGAGCCGACCGCGAGCGAGGAACCGAAACCGACTCCCGGTGAGCCGACCGCAAGCGAAGAACCGAAACCAAGCCCCGGCGACACACCCGCGAGCGAGGAACCGCTGCCGAGCGATAGTCCGCAGCCGAATTCGTACGAGATAACGGCCGCTGCGTTTACCGACGGCGGAGTTAAGGTTGATTACACGGCCGGAGACGGCGACGCGATTATAGTTATCGCAACCTATGAGAATGATGCGATAACAGCGGTGACCATTGATGATGCCGATAAGAGCGGAAGTCAGACGCTTGAATACACAAGGCCCGCGAGCGGCGAAACCAAGGTGTTCATTTGGAACAGCCGCGACAATATTTCACCTTTGTGCGCGCCGTGCGCGGTTGAATAAATCAGAATCAAAAATCCGCTCCCGAACAAATCGGGAGCGGATTTTTGCGAGGCCTATTCCCTATCACACTATGTTGACCGCGTATGTTTTCAGCCATTCGTTTATCATATACATATAGGCCAATATCTGCGGGTAGTTCATAAGCTGGCCGTACCAGGGCTTGGTGAACATGACGGCCTTTGTGTCGATCAGCTCTTTCAGCTTGTTATATTTCACGATCTCAAATATCGGCGATCCTTTGTCGCTCAAAATATCCAGCACTTTATTTTCGACATTTTTGGTGTATACCGGATTGTGGCTCTTGGGATAGGGGCTTTTTTTGCGGCTCACTATCTCATCGGGCAGGATCCCCTCAAACGCTTTGCGCAGCAGGCCCTTTTCTCTTCCCGCCAAACCCTTCATTTCCCATGGGATATTATAGGCGTATTGAAGTATGCGGGTGTCGCAGAACGGAACTCGCACTTCAAGACCGCTGTACATCGACGAGTGGTCCTTTCTTGAGAGCAGCGTCTGCATAAACCATTTGTAATTCAGCATGGTTATCTCTTTTATTCGGGCGTCTCCCGGGGTCTCGAGGCCGGTTTTGGGCGCCTCGGTTATCGTCTGCCTGTAGCGCTCGTACACGTATTCCTCGGGGTCGAGCGTCAAAATGTCGTCACGCACCAGTCCCGCCTTGATCTTGGTGTTGCCGCTCCACGGAAAGTCGGCTTTTGCCAGCATTTCTTTGTTTGTGAACCACGGATATCCTCCGAATATCTCATCCGCGCACTCGCCCGACAGCACGACGGTGTGCGTTTTTTTGACCTCGCGGCAAAAAAGCAGCAGTGAGGATTCCACGTCTGCCATGCCGGGCAGGTCGCGCGCAAGAACCGAGTCTAAAAGCGCGTCGCCCACGTCGTCGTTATCAAGCACCACATTCTTATGGTCTGAGCCTATAAACTCCCGCATAAGGTTTATGTAGTATCCGTCGCTGTTGGGCTGGTAGAACGACTTTTTAAAATATTTGTCGTTGTCCTCATAGTCCACGGAGTAGGTCGTGAGTTTTCCTCTGTCGCTCTCCCCGAATTCTTTGGCCGCGACATAAGAGATTATGCTGGAATCAAGCCCGCCCGACAAAAACGTGCAGAGGGGCACATCGGACACAAGCTGTCGCTTTATCGAATCGCAGATCAGGGTGCGCAGAGTGTATATCGTGTCGTTTAAACTGTCGGTATGCTCCTGCGCTCTGATCGCGAAATAAGGGTATATATTAAGCCCCTCCCGTGAAAAGGTGCCGCAGAATCCGGGCTTCAGCTCCAGCACGTCGCGGAAGGCGGTCCGGCCGGGGGTCTTGCCGGGCCCAATCAAAAACAGCTCCGCCACTCCGAACTTATCCACATCGCGTGACACCGCAGGATGTTCAAGGAGAGCTTTTATCTCGGATGCGAACATAAATCCGCCGCCGACGGTCGAATAAAAGTATGGCTTGACGCCTCCGCCGTCGCGGGCGAAAAACAATTGCTCCTTTGCGCTGTCGTAGATAGTGAACGCGAATATTCCGTTCAGCTTCTTAACACATTCTTCGCCCCACTGTATATACGAGGTCAGCAGCACTTCGGTGTCCGAGTGTCCGTCAAACTCGTATCCCGAGGCGGCAAGTTCACGCCTCAGCTCTTCGGTGTTGTAGATCTCGCCGTTGTAGCATATCGCGAAAACGCCGCCGCGCATAGTCTTGACCATCGGCTGCGCTCCGCCCTCAATATCCACGACAGACAGCCGCCTGTGGCAGAGCGCGGCAAACTCCGAATGATACTCGCCTTTGGCGTCGGGGCCGCGGCGGTTCAGGGTCTCGCCCATAGCGCGGAGTATTTTGAGATCATCCTCGCTGACGCGTTTGCCGAAGTTCATAAAGCCTGTAATTCCACACATTGAAAATCACCTCGGTTTATAGTATTCAAGGCCTTAAAATGTGTTACAGTAACAGGATTGTAATAATTAAAATGCGCGCTCCGCCTTGACACCAAGTCCGTTTTCGTTTATACTAAAAATAAGTATGCGCGGGATTCCGCGGCATTAGTATATATTTAGTTTTGGAGGATGTTCAAATGGCGGATAACAAGAAAATGGTAGAGGAAATAACCTCGATGAACGAGGATTTTGCTCAATGGTACACGGATATCGTGCGCAAGGCAGAGCTTTGCAGCTACTCAAAGGTCAGAGGCTGCATGGTGTTCCAGCCTTACGGCTATGCCATCTGGGAGAATATACAGCACACTCTCGACAAGCTGTTCAAAGAGACGGGAGTGCAGAACGTGGCTATGCCCATGTTCATACCCGAAAGCCTGCTCCAAAAGGAGAAGGATCACGTTGAGGGCTTCGCGCCCGAGGTGGCGTGGGTGACCCACGGCGGCAGCGAAAAGCTGCCCGAGCGCCTCTGCGTTCGCCCCACGTCCGAGACGCTTTTCTGCGACCACTACGCGGATATTATCAGGTCATACAGAGACCTGCCCAAGCTCTATAACCAGTGGTGCAGCGTTGTCAGATGGGAAAAGACCACAAGGCCGTTCCTCAGAAACACCGAGTTTCTGTGGCAGGAGGGCCACACGGCTCACGCCACGCAGGAAGAGGCCGAGGAGCGCACCAGAATGATGCTCAATATTTACGCCAAGGTGTGCGAGGAATATCTGGCGATCCCCGTGGTAAAGGGGCAGAAAACCGACAGGGAAAAATTCGCGGGCGCGACCGAGACTTTCACGATCGAGAGCATGATGCACGACGGCAAGGCGCTCCAGTCGGGAACCAGCCACAACTTCGGCGACGGCTTTGCCAAAGCCTTCGGAATTCAGTATCTTGACGAAAACAACAAGCAGCAGTACGTACACCAGACCTCGTGGGGCATGTCGACGAGGATCATAGGCGCGATAATCATGGTTCATGGCGACGACGCGGGTCTCAAGCTGCCTCCGAGGATCGCTCCCACCCAGGCGGTGATAATCCCGATCGCCATGCACAAAGCGGGCGTTACCGAGGCCGCCGAAGCGCTCAGGGACAGACTTTCCAAAAAGTTCAGAGTAAGCCTCGACGCGAGCGATAAGTCACCGGGCTGGAAGTTCAGCGAGTACGAGATGCGCGGAATTCCGGTGCGCATTGAGATAGGCCCCAAGGATATAGAAAAGAATCAGGCGGTTCTTGTGAGCCGCGTTGACCGCGAAAAGACGTTTGTATCGCTTGACAATATCGAGGAAGAGCTCGAAAAGCTTATGGAAAAGATACAGAAGCAGATGTATGACGCGGCACTTGAGAACCGCGAGAGCAAGACCTCGTCCGCGTCCGACTATGAGGAATTCAAGAAGATAATCGACGAGAAGGGCGGCTTTGTAAAGGCAATGTGGTGCGGCGACGAGGCCTGCGAGCTCAAGATCAAAGACGACACCACGGCCACATCGCGCTGCATACCCTTTGAGCAGGAGCAGATCAGCGACAAGTGCGTGTGCTGCGGCAAGCCCGCCAAACACATGGTATACTGGGGCAAGGCCTACTAACGTAGTAATTAGCGATTAGCGAATAGCGAATAGCGAATAGTGGGGTGATTCTTTGTTTGAAAACTTTATAAGCTCGGCGGCTGATCAGATTTCATTGCTCAGAATCGCCGACATTATCGACATAATACTTGTGGCTGTAATGATATATTTCGTGCTGAAATTCATTCGCGACAGCCACACGGTGCGCCTGCTCAAGGGCGTGCTTATAATAATCATTCTGGTTCAGGTCGTGTATCTCATGAACCTGCATGTCACGTCATATATTTTGAGCAGCTGCGCTCAGATAGGAGTTATTGCGTTGGTTGTAATATTCCAGCCGGAGCTGAGGCGAGTGCTTGACCAGATAGGAAAAACAAGAATAAGCAGTTGGTTTATCAGCGAAAGCGGCGAGCAGCTCAAGACCCTTGAGATGATAGCCCGGGTCGCCGAAGCGTCCGCGGATATGTCCAAGACCAAGACCGGCGCTCTGATCGTCATTGAGCAGAATTCCGACGTGAACTCGCTCATAAGCGGCGGGGTCGCAATCGACTCGTCGGTATCGGCGGCGCTGCTTAAAAACATATTTGTACCCAACACGCCGCTGCACGACGGCGCGGTCATTATCCGCGACAACAGGATCGCGCTGGCCGCCTGCGTGCTGCCGCTTTCGCACAACCCGAACATAACCAGCGACCTGGGCACCCGTCACAGAGCGGGATTAGGTATTTCCGAGGAGTCGAACGTTGTTGTCGTTATCGTGTCCGAGGAGACCGGAATAATCTCGGTCGCCCACAAGGGCGTGCTGTACCGCGGACTCAATGAGGATTCGCTCAAAAGCACGCTCAGCGAGCTTATGGGCATTGTGCCCGATGAAAAGAAACCGCGGTCGATCCGCAGTATTCTCGACAGAAAGGAGAGATAGATTTGAGAAGGATTTTTTCAAGCAATATTCTCCTGATGGTCATATCGCTCATTGCGGCGATAGTTCTTTGGACGTATATTATAGTTATTAACGACGCGCCCGCGGACAAAACATTCCGCGATGTGCCGATCACTACCGTAAACGACAACGTTTTCAGCGACAACGGCTATTGTATAGAGCGGCTTTCGGTGCTCGGCGCCAACGTCAGGATCGAGGGCAGCCGCCGCGTTATGTCGAATTTTGATCTGGGCAATATAAGAGCGACTCTTGATTTTTCCGAGATCGACCTATCAAAGCTGGAGGACGGCGCGACCGTAACGGTGAATCTCAATGTGGAGAGTCAGTACGGCGATGTGGTGAGCTACACCCCGTCGGCGGTGGATGTTTACGTTGAGACTACGAAATATAAAGATGTCGACGTGAACTGCACCAGCACGGGCGAGGTGCTCAGCGGCTACCGCCACGGCGATTTCACATTGTCGCAGAACAATATCAGAATTTTCGGCGCCCAATCAAATATTGACGAGGTGGCATACGCCGGAGTTAATATCGACCTTATAAACACAAATTACTCGGCCTATAATCAGGGTGTCTTGTCTCAGGACTGCGCCGTCAAGCTGTACAACAGTTCGGGGCAGGAACTTCCCGAGCGCGAGATCCGCTGGATATGGAACAGCAATCCCGAGATAACCGCCGAGTGTCTGCTGTACAAAGAAAAAACGGTGCCGATAGTGCCAAACAGGGACGGAACGCTGCAGGGCGCCACGCTCAGCTGCGAGCCCGAGACCGTCACGATCTACGGGGATAACAGTCGGCTGTCCGAGGCGGTGAATGTTCTGACGCAGCCGATCACCTTGAGCGATTTTGAAAAAACCGGTGAAGCGACCGTTAAGCTTAATTTGCCGTCGTGGGCGAAAACGGCCGATGATATTACGGAGGTCAAGATAAGTGCGGATAATAATCAATAATATCAAAATGCCGATCGACCATAAAATTGAAGATGTGTTGCTTGCCGCGCAGGATACAGCGCGGCACAGCTTAATTTATGCCGAAAATTTCAGGATATATCGCCGCTCAATCGACGCGCGCCGCAAGAGAGACGTGCATTTTGTGTACGCTGTCGCGGCAGACGCGCCGGACGGGATCGAGCTTCAAGGCGCGAAAAATATATCGCGCCTCGCAGACGGTAAAATCGAGATAAAGCCGATGGAGAAAGCTGATTCAAGACCGGTTGTGGTCGGGATGGGTCCGTGCGGCCTGTTCGCGGCTTATCTGCTGGCGCTGCGCGGCGATCCGCCTCTTATAATAGAGCGGGGCGAGCCGGTGGAAAAGCGCGCCGAGTCGGTCGAGCGATTTTGGAAAACGGGAAAGCTTAATAAAAATTCCAACGTCCAGTTCGGCGAGGGCGGAGCGGGGACGTTTTCGGACGGAAAGCTTAACACGGGAAACAAGGACAAGCGTCAGAGATTTATACTTGAGACCTTCGCGAAATTCGGCGCGCCCGAGGACATACTGTATAACGCCAAGCCTCATATCGGAACGGACAAGCTTCGGGCGGTGCTGAAAAATATGCGCGCCGAGCTTTTGCGGCTCGGCTGCGAGATCAGATTTGGCACGACGCTCACAAATATAAAAATCGAGGGCGGAAGCCTGACCGAGATCGAGCTTAACGGCTCGGAGGCCTTAAAGTGCGGCATGCTTCTGCTGGCGATAGGCCACAGCAGCCGCGACACTTATAAAATGCTGCATGAAGCGGGAGTCAAAACGGAGCAAAAGCCGTTCGCCGCGGGCGTTCGGATCGAGCATGAGCAGAGATTTATAGGCCGAGCCCAGCACGGAGATGTTTGGGAAAGTCTGCCGCCCGCCGATTATAAGCTGGTATATAACGGAAAGGACAGAAGCTGCTATTCGTTCTGCATGTGCCCGGGCGGAGTTGTGGTGAACGCCTCGTCCGAGCCCGGCCGTCTCGCGGTCAACGGCATGAGCGGCCACAAGCGCGGGGGCAAAAACGCCAACAGCGCGCTGGTCGTCACGGTGCGCCCCGAGGATTTCGGCAGCTCTCACCCATTGGCAGGAGTCGATTTCCAGCGAAAGTATGAGGAATCAGCCTTCAGAGCAGGGGGCGGAGACTATTCCGCGCCCGCGCAGCTTGCGAGAGAGTTTGCCGAAAGCACGTTTTCGGCGGATTTGGGAAGCGTTGTTCCGAGCTATACGGGATGCGTGAAGCCTTTCGATCTGCGCGGCTGTCTGCCGCCGTTTGTTTCAAAAACGCTGACCGAGGGATTAAAATATTTTGAAACCAAGATACCCGGATTTATGAGCGGAGACGGAGTGCTGACCGCGATAGAGTCCAGAACGTCGGCACCCGTGAGGATAACGCGCGGCAGTGATTTTCAGGCTGTGGGCGTGCGCGGACTGTTCCCGCTCGGCGAGGGCGCGGGATACGCGGGCGGCATCATGAGCGCCGCTTTGGACGGCATAAAAGCAGTTTTGTCGCTTAACTAGGGGCGGCGCGAAATAACAAAATATTATTTGACAAAAGGAATATATTGGCGTATAATAACATAGAGAATAGCGATTAGCGAAAGGGATTTGTGACGATGGGAAGATTATTCGGAACCGACGGAGTTCGGGGAATAGCCAACAAGGAATTGACTCCCGAGTTGGCGTTTAAAATAGGAAAGGCCGGGGCGCACGTCCTGACCTCAGCGGGCGACAGGAAGCCCAGAATTCTTGTGGGACGCGACACCCGTATATCGGGCGGCATTTTGGAGTGCGCCCTTGTCGCGGGAATATGCAGCGTGGGCGCCGAGGCGGTCATAGCGGGAGTGATACCCACACCCGCGATAGCGCATCTGGTGCGCAGCGAGGGATTCGACGCGGGAGTTATGATCTCTGCGTCGCATAACCCGTTTGAGCATAACGGTATCAAGTATTTCAGCGGCTCAGGCTACAAGCTCAGCGACGAGCTTGAGGAGCGCATCGAGGCGATAATTCTTGACGGCGCCGAGGAGGTCGGCGCGCCCACCCATGAAAATATAGGACATATAACGTACGACGACACGCTTGTCGACAAATACATAGAGTTCGCCAAAAGCACCTGCGGCGGCGACCTTTCGGGAATGAAGATCGCGATAGACTGCGCCAACGGCGCATCAAGCGTGACGGCCGAAAAGGCGCTTAAAGGTCTGGGCGCCGAGGTGAGAGTTATAAACAACAAGCCCGACGGCATCAATATAAACAAGGACTGCGGCTCGACGCATCTTGAGGCGCTGACCGAGTTTGTAAAACAGTGCGGCGCGGATCTGGGTCTCGCCTTTGACGGCGACGCGGACCGCGTTCTGGCGGTTGATGAAAACGGCGGGATAATCGACGGCGACAGGATCATGACGATACTCGCTCTCGATATGAAGAAAAACGGCCGACTGCCCGACAACACGGTTGTAGCCACCGTTATGAGCAACCTGGGATTCTTTGTTATGGGCGATGAATACGGCATCAATATCAAGCGCACCAAGGTCGGCGACCGCTACGTGCTTGAGGAAATGCTCAAGCATGAACATAAGATCGGCGGCGAGCAGTCGGGCCATGTGATACTGCTTGAGCACAACACAACCGGCGACGGTCTGGTGACAGGCATACAGCTTGCCGACGTGATAAAGCGTAGCGGCAAAAAGTCGTCCGAGCTGGCAGGTATAATGCAGATATATCCGCAGGTGCTGATCAACGCGGTCGTTAAAAACGAGCTTAAAAATGAGGAAAACTACATGAAGTTCCCCGAGATCAGGGAAGCGATAGAAACGCTTGAAAAAGAGTTCGAAAACAGCGGCAGGGTGCTTATCCGCCCGTCAGGAACCGAGCCTTTGGTCAGAGTTATGATAGAGGGCAAGGACGTTGAGCTTATCACCAAGAGGGCGCGTGAGCTTGCCGATCTTTTTGAGGAAAAGCTGAATTAGACCAATAATATACGAAAAGAGGAAACATAAATGAAATTAGGAATTGTCGGACTGCCCAACGTGGGAAAAAGCACGCTGTTTAACGCGATAACCCAGGCGGGCGCCGAGTCCGCGAATTATCCGTTCTGCACGATAGAGCCCAACGTTGGCACCGTTTTGGTGCCCGATAAGAGGATAGACGCGCTGGCCGAGATGTATCATCCGGACAAGACCACATACGCGGTGATCGAGTTTGTGGATATCGCGGGTCTGGTAAAGGGCGCCAGCCGAGGCGAGGGACTGGGCAACAAGTTTTTGTCGAACATCCGCGAGGTTGACGCGATCGTGCATGTTGTACGCGCTTTTGAGGACAGCAACATAGTCCATGTCGACGGCAGCATCGACCCGGTGCGCGATATCGAAACTATCAATTTTGAATTAATCATGTCCGATCTGGAAATACTTGATAGAAGGATCGACAAGATCATGAAGTCGATACGGGGCGGAGAGAAAAAATATCTGTTCCATCAGAAGTTTTATGAGAAGCTCAAGGCGCATCTGGAGAGCGGAAAGACCGCGCGGTCGCTTGACATGACCGATGACGAGCTTGAGACGCTTGACGAGGTCTCGCTGCTTACCATGAAGCCCGTGATCTACGCCGCGAATGTGGCGGAGGATGATTACGCCGATGAGGATAATAACGAGTTTGTCAAGCAGATCAGGGAGTACGCCGCCGCCGACAAGGCGGAAGTGATGGTTATCTCGGCAAAAATAGAGGAGGAGATCGCGGGGCTTGACAAAGATGAGAAGCAGATGTTTTTGGACGAGCTCGGCGCTTCAGAGTCCGGCCTTGACAAGCTGATAAAGGCGAGCTATACCCTGCTCGGCCTCATAAGCTATCTGACCGCCGGAAAACCCGAGGTCAGAGCGTGGACGATAACAAAAGGCACCAAGGCGCCTCAGGCGGCCGGAAAGATACACACCGATTTCGAGCGCGGCTTTATTCGCGCCGAGGTGGTGCATTTTGACGATCTTATGGCCTGCGGCTCGATGAATGCCGCAAAGGAAAAAGGTCTTGTCCGTTCCGAGGGCAAGGAGTACGTCATGAAGGACGGAGACATAGTTCTGTTCAGGTTCAACGTGTAAATAAATAATTTTATATAAGGAGATGTTAATATGGATTTTTTAGAGAAGGTTAAAAACGCGGTGGGCTCTGCGGCTCAGACCGTTGGAAAGAAATCCGGAGAGGTTGTGGAATTCTCCAAGATCAAGTACGCCATGTACGAGGCTAAGGGCGAGATCAAGGACATCAAAGAGGAGATAGGCGGCGCCGTGTATGACAGCTACAAAAACAACACTCCGCTTGACGAGATAGTTAAGGAAAAATGCGCCAGAATCGACGAGCTTACTAAGCAGATCGGCGAATATGAGAATCAGCTTGACAATTACAAGTCAATGGTAAAGTGCCCGCAGTGCGGCAAAAGCGTTAAGGACGAAAATAATTTCTGCCCCGAGTGCGGCGCCAAGCTGGCGGTCGACAAGGAAGCCGAGGTAGGCGGAGAGCAGGAGTATTATACCCCGCCGCAAAGCGAGTCCGAAGCGGCTGAGCCGGAAGTTACGACGGAAGGCGCGGCAGAGTAGACTATGCTGCTGATACTTTCAAGCGGCGGGCGCGGAGCCCGCGAGATAAGCGACTGCCTGACCCGGGCCAACGCCGATTATATTTTTCATTTTGAGGATCTCGCCGCGGCCGGCGGTTTCGGTAAGGGCGACGTGATCGTCGGAAAACTGAGCTACAGGGGCCTCGCGCGCATTGTGAGGCAAAACCGCGTCGGCGCGATAATCGACTCGATCCGCACTCCGGGCGCCCACGGCTCGCTTGCCGCGCTGAACGTTGCGGAGGACATGAAAATACCGCTTATTAAACTGATACGCCCAACCGTGCCGCGGAATATTTCCGTAACGGCCGATCCCGAAAAGGTGAAGTGCGGCGTTGATTACTCATACGCCGGCGTCGCCGCCAAAATAAATAACACGGTGGGCGGCGCGGTGTTTTTGTCGCGTCCGATCAACGTCAGGGCCATAGCCGAAAAGGTGTTTGACCTAAACGCCCTCTATGTGCCGATCCCGGCGGCTCCCGAGTTTGACGTGGACTTGGCGCTTCAATACGGAGTGCCGTTGCTTAACGTTAAGCAATACAACGATCTCGGCGGCAAAGAGGGTATAGCGGAGGCTCTTAAAGACGCGGAGGCAAAGCTGCTCATAACCGACAGCGCGCTTAATATTTCCGACAAGCTCGCTGCCGCGGGCGAGGTCGGAGCCGAGGTGATATTCACCCAGACGAGCGGCTTTGACTATGAGTATATTTTCGACAACACCGAGGCGCTTGCCGGTTTTCTTGAGGAAAAGGAACTGATCGGCGGCGTCGATGATGAGAGCTCGAAGGATAAAAATAAGGACAATAACGACAATAATAATTCTGATGAGGGAGTTAAGGAATGAAAATAGCGATTGACGGGCCGGCGGGAGCGGGCAAAAGCACGATATCAAAAGCCGTCGCCGAGAAGTTGGGGTATGTTTATATCGACACGGGCGCCATGTACAGAAGCGTGGGCCTGGCTGCGATAACGGACGGGATCGACCCGCGCGACGAGAGCGGCGTTGTCGGTATTCTGGACGATCTGGATATTGAGATAAAAACAAGCGGAGGCGCTCAGAGATATTATTTAAACGGCGCGGACGTGACCGAAAAAATACGCGAAAATCCGGTCTCGATGGCCGCGTCTAATGTGGCGGTCATACCCGCGGTACGCCTCAAGCTCGTGGAGCTTCAGCGCAAAACGGCGGAAAAAGCCGACGTTGTGATGGACGGCAGGGACATAGGAACATATGTGCTGCCCGACGCGGAACTCAAAATATATTTGACCGCGAGCGTTCATGAGAGAGCGCTGCGCCGTTTCAGAGAGCTTTCTGCAAAGGGCGAGACAGCGGATATAGCCGGCGTCGAGCGGGAGATCGTCGCACGTGACAAAAACGATTCCGAGCGCGAGTTCGCTCCGCTCAGGCAGGCGGACGACGCGGTTTTGGTCGATACCACAGATATGACCGTGCCCGAGGTCATCGACGCCATAATCAAACTCGCCGAGCAAAAAAGAGCGGAGGTGAGCGGATAATGGCGCTTTATGACGTGGGAAGAGTGGCGGTCAATATTTTTTTCCGCGCACTTTTCAGACTCAAAATAGAGGGAAAAGAGAATATACCCGACGAGAGCGAGCGGTTTATTATCTGCGCCAATCACAAGGGCTATTTCGACCCGCCGCTGGTAGGTCTCGCAATGCCGTTTCAAATCGGATTCATGGCCAAGGAGGAGCTTTTCCGCAACAAGCTGTTCGGCGCTTTTATCCGAAAGCTCGGCGCTTTTCCCATAAGGCGCGGAAAGTCGGACTTCGGCGCGCTGCGCTCGGCGATAAAAATGGCGGAATCCAGCCGCCATATCGTGATTTTTCCCGAGGGCGGCAGGTCGCACACAAACAGGCTGCGCAAGGGAAAAATGGGAGCGGCCATGGTCGCGATCAAGGCGGGCGCCGACATTCTGCCCGTCGGTCTTGAGGGCACGTATAAGCCGTTCACAAGGATAACCATACATATCGGAGAGCCGATAAAACTGAACGATTATTTCGGCAGAAAGGTGAGCAGCTCCGAGATGCAGGAGCTTACCGAGAATGTTCTGATGCCCGAAATATCAAGGCTTTCGCGCGTTCCCATGTAGCTTTGGGAATAAGGCAAGTAAAACGGAGGCGCTTATGGAAATAAGGATCGCGGACTGCGCCGGCTTTTGCTTCGGCGTGGACAGAGCGGTAAAAATAGCGTACGACACCGCTAAAGGCGGCGGCGAAAACATATACACCTACGGCAAGCTGATCCACAACCGCGACGTTACCGAAAATCTGAGACAAAAGGGCGTCGCGCCGATAGGGTCCGTGGACGAGGCGGAGGCGGGCTCGACCGTTATTATCCGCGCCCACGGTGTGCCGAAGGCGGATATCGAGGCGTTTGAGGCGCGGGGCGTTAAAATCGTTGACGCTACCTGCCCCTTTGTGAAAAAAATACACTCGATCGTCAGCCGAGAGTATTTCGACAAAAAAAGAAGCATTGTTATAGTGGGAAACAAATCTCATCCCGAGGTCATAGGCATAAACGGCTGGTGCGGAGGCGCCGCTATGGTCGCCGCGGACGAGAATGATCTGAACGAAATATTATCAAAATCGAGCGATTTACCAATATCTGTCGTTGCTCAGACCACTATAAGAGAAAATTTATTCAAAAAAGTTGTACAAATTTTAAAAAAACATTTTACAAATGCTGATTTTTTTGATACAATATGTAGTGCGACGTCTAAGCGGCAGAGATCCGCGGCGGATCTCGCGGCCGTGTCCGACATGATGATAGTCATCGGCGGGCGCGACAGCTCGAACACAAAAAAGCTGTTCGAGGTGTGCCGAGAGATACAGCCCGAAACACTGCTTATCGAAAACGCGGCGGAACTTAAAAACGTAAAAAATAATAAAACACAAAATATATCAAAAAATTTAATCAAAGTCGGTATTACCGCCGGAGCGTCAACGCCCGAGTCGGTAATCAAGGAGGTCTATTTAACCATGGCGGAAAATGAAATGAATTTTGCGGAAGCACTGGAGGAAACACTCAAGCCTTTGAGATCGGGAGAGGTCGTTAAAGGCGTGGTAATCGGTATCACACCCACAGAGGTTCAGGTTGATATCGGCAGCAAGTATGACGGTGTTATACCGCTCGACGAGCTGACAAACGATCCCGGAGCAAATCCTGCCGATCTCGTGAAGATAGGCGAGGAAGTTGACGTTTACATCGTTCATGTAAGCGACCGTGACGGAGTTGTCACCTTGTCGAAGAAAAAAATCGACGCGGTAAAGGGAATGCAGGAGCTTGAAGCCGCTTTCGAAAACGGCGAGATCCTGACAGGCAGAGTAGTGGAGCTGGTTCGCGGCGGCGTTGTCACGATAGCGAACGGCGTGCGCGTGTTTATTCCCGCGTCGGAGTGTGCCATCAATTATCTTTCGGATCTGGGTGTGCTGCTCAACACAGAGCAGAGATTCAGGATCATCAAGATGGACACAGACAGAAGAGGCAGACAGAGAGTAGTAGGCTCGATCAAGTCTGTTGCTAAGGAAGAAGCGGACAAGGCCGCTGAGGAATTCTGGGCAAACGCCGAGGAAGGCAAGCAGTACACGGGTACAGTTAAGTCCCTCACATCGTTCGGAGCGTTTGTCGATTTAGGCGGCGTTGACGGTCTTATTCATATATCCGAGCTGTCGCCCATTCGCATCGGCCATCCCTCCGAGGTTGTGTCGGTCGGCGATGAGATCGATGTTTACATCAAGGAGCTCGATAAGTCAAAGAACAGAATTTCACTTGTTAAGGAGCTCAAAGAGCAGAAGGCTGCCGAGTTCTGGAAAAACGCCGAAGTCGGCAAGACTTACACGGGTATCGTTAAGTCGCTGACGCCCTTCGGAGCGTTTGTGGATATCGGCGGAGTGGACGGTCTGGTCCACATCTCCGAGCTCTCGTGGAACAGGATCAAGCATCCTTCCGAGGTTGTTTCTGTGGGACAGGAGCTTGAGGTTTATATCAAGGCTCTCGATAAAGAGAAGGGCAAGGTATCTCTCGGATACAAGAAGGAAGAGGACAGCCCGTGGGTAAAGGCGGTCAAGGACCTCAAGGTCGGCGACGACATCAAGGCCAAGATCGTCAGAATTCTCCCGTTCGGCGCGTTTGCCGAGGTTGCCGAGTATGTTGACGGTTTGATCCATATTTCTCAGATATCCAACGAGAGGATCAACAAGCCCTCTGACGTTCTCGCTATCGGCGACGTTGTTGACTGCAAGATCATTGAGATCAACGACAACACCAAGCAGATCGGTCTTTCGATGAAGGCTCTGATGAAGAACGACGCTCCCGCTCAGGCGGATGAGGATAAGGAGGAAGCTCTCCCCAATTCGTATATCGAGGAAGCGACATTCACGTTAGGCGACATTCTGGATTCCGCCGAGCCCGTTGAGGAAGCGGCCGAACCCGAGGAAGCTCCGGCTGATGAGTCCGCGGCGGAGGAAACGCCCGTTGAGGAACCCGCTGCCGAGGAAGCTCCGGCTGATGAGCCTGCTGCCGAGGAGGCTCCTGCTGAGGAAGCGCCCGCAGAGGAAACGGCGGAAGAAACTCCCGCCGATGAAGCGGCCGAGGAATAAAACCGTATATTACCGGGGCGGACATTATTTGTCTGCCCCGTTTTCATAATATTTTTTCGGAGGGATTTATATATGAGCAATCCTATTGCTGAATTTAACAAAAAGATAAACGGAACAACCGCGGCGGTTATCGGCGTCGGCGTCAGCAATCTGCCGCTGATACGTTTTCTGGTCGAGCGGGGCGCAAAGGTCACGGCTCACGATAAGCGCACAGTCGAGCAGATGGGCGAGACGTATGCAGAGCTTGAAAAGCTGGGAGTTAAGACCGTGCTTGGCGACGGCTATCTCGATGAGATCGGCGATGATATCGAGATCATTTTCAAGACCCCGGGCGTGCGGTACGACGCGCCCGCGATACTGGAGGCCATGGAGCGCGGAGCCGAGCTGACGTCCGAGATGGAGCTGTTTTTCGAGCTGTGCCCCTGCGACATTATCGCGGTCACGGGAAGCGACGGCAAGACCACCACGACCAGCCTTATAAACGACATGCTGACCCGAGGCGGATATAAGTGTTATCTGGGCGGCAACATCGGCAGACCGCTTATAGAGGATGTCGAGAGCATAGAGCCGAACGACAAGGCGGTAGTCGAGCTTTCGAGCTTTCAGCTGCACACAATGAAGCGCAGCCCTCATATCGCGGTCGTCACCAATGTCACACCCAATCATCTCGACTGGCACACCGATTTTGACGAGTATGTGGACGCCAAGCGCGCCGTGTTCAAGTTCCAAAAGCCCGGTGACCGCGCGGTGTTCAACTATGACAACGACGTGACGCGCGGCTTTGCGGAGGAATGTGAAAACGGCGTATGCTTCAGCCGCCGCGAAATGCTGGGCGACGGTTACTGCCTGAGCGGAGACATGATAGTGCTGCGCAGCGAAGGCGAGACCGAGCGCGAGATATTAAACATAAACGATATCTATATTCCGGGTATGCACAACGTTGAAAACTACATGGCTGCGATCGCCGCGGTCGACGGTCTTGTCGGCGACGATGTGATACGCGCCACCGCCAAGGGCTTTACCGGTGTGCCTCACAGGATAGAGTTCGTGCGCGAGCTCGACGGTGTCAAGTATTACAACGACTCGATCGCCTCGTCTCCCGCGAGGACCACGGCGGGCCTTAACTCTTTTAAGCAAAAAGTCGTGCTTATCGCCGGAGGATACGACAAAAAAATACCGTTTGACGACTTCGGCCCCGTTGTGGCGGAGCACGTGAAAAAATTGGTGCTGTGCGGCTTCACCGCCGACAAGATCGAAAAGGCGGTCAAAAACGCCGACAACTTCAACGGTCTGCCGATTTACAAGAGCGACGATTTCAAAAAGGCGGTCGAGACCGCGAAAGAGATCTCGGAGCCCGGCGATGTTGTGATCCTGTCGCCCGCCTGCGCCAGCTTTGACATGTTCAAAAATTTTGAGGAGCGCGGCAACAGATTCAAAGAGATAGTGAACGAGTTATAGGGAGAAAATATGGAATTTTTAAAAATGGCAAGCCCTATAGGCTTGCTGACGATCTCAAATATATTTATGACATTCGCCTGGTACGGGCATTTAAAGCACAAGGACGCGGCGCTGTGGTTCGTGATATTGACCAGCTGGGGCCTGGCGTTTTTTGAGTATATTTTTCAGGTCCCCGCCAATCGCCTGGGCAGCCGCTATTACAGCACCGCGCAGCTCAAGATCATTCAGGAGGTAATAACTCTGACGGTGTTTTCCTTCTTTTCGGTGCTGTATCTCAAAGAAAAGTTCACCCTGAACTATCTGTTCGCCTTTATCTGTATTCTCGGTGCGGTCTATTTTATGTTCAGGGGCTGAGTTTTCCTAAATAATTAAATTAATGCGGGCGGATAATCTCCGCCCCTATTTTTTATGCCGCAAACGGGCAGGCAGAAAATAGGCGCCCCCTCGGGGGTAGAGGCAGAAAATAGGCGCCCACCAACTGAGGCCGCGGAAGATAGGCGCCCCCTCGGGGGAGCTGTCGGCGGAGCCGACTGAGGGGGGAAGCCTAATCGCTATTCGCTAATTACTAGTCACTACGTTCCCACCTCCGTCAGGCTTCGCCTGACACCTCCTCCCGGGAGGAGGCAAATATTAGGCTCCCCTTACGATGCAGGGGAGCTTGTTTTTAATCGTCCTCGGTTTCGACCCACTCGGTCACAAGTTCGGTGAAGAAGCGGCCGTTTAAGTGGTCGATTTCGTGGCAGAAGGCGCGGGCGGTCAAATCCTCGCCCGTGTATTCGTATTCCGCCCCGTTTCTGTCCGTGGCGCGGATTTTTACGATTTTGGGCCGCGTCACCATTCCGTATTTTCCCGGATAGCTCAAACAGCCCTCCGCGTCGGTCTGCTCGCCCTCGGTGTAAAGTATCTCGGGGTTTATGAGCTCAAGATACGTATCTCCCGTGTCAACGATCGCGACGCGGCGCAGCACGCCCACTTGCGGCGCCGCCAGACCCACACCGCCCGAGGCTTTCAGGGTCTCCTGCATATCATCGAGCAGACATATTATTCTGTCGTTTATCTCTTTAACCTCGCGGCATTTTTTTGTCAGTATTTCGTCTCCGAGTTTAACTATATTTCTGATTGCCATATATGTCACTCCGTTTGTAAAATTTTAGCTCATGTTCACGGGGTTTATGTCGATCACCAGAGTTGTGTGATTGTCATGCCCGTATATCTCGTTTATCCCGTGAAGCGTTTTGAGAATTCTGTCCTTGTCTCTTACCTTGAGAAACAGCCGATGGCGGTAGCTGCCCTTTATCTTGCCGATCGGTGCGGGCATGGGGCCGCTTAGAAAAATTATGTTTTCCGCGTCGGCGTTTGCCGTAATATAGCTGTGTATCAAACTGAGGCAGGCGCGCGCCTTCTCGTTGTCGGCGCTTGTGACCATTATGTTTATTATGTCACAAAACGGCGGATAAATCAAGCGTTTTCTGAATATTATTTCATTTTTGTAAAAGCCCTCGTAATTGTGCTCTTTCGCGTAACCGATCGTTGAGTTTTTGGGCTGATACGTCTGAATGACCGCTCTGCCGGGGATCCCGCCGCGACCCGCTCTGCCGCAGACCTGGGTCAGCAGCGAGAACGTGCGCTCGTTGGCGCGGAAATCGTCGACGCCGAGCGACGAGTCGGCCGCCAGCACGCCCACCAAAGTGACCTCGGAAATGTCGAGCCCCTTAGTCACCATCTGAGTGCCGAGAAGAATGTCGGCGCCGCCGTTTTTGAACTCGTCGAGTATTCTCTCGTGGCTGCCCTTGCGCGCCGTCGTGTCTCTGTCCATCCGCAGGATGCGCGCCTCGGGGAACAGCCGCGAAAGCTCTTCCTGGATCCTCTGCGTGCCGGTGCCGAAAAATTTCACGTATTTTGAGCCGCACTCGGGGCACACGGCGACGTTTCTGATCTTGTATCCGCAGTAGTGGCACTCGAGAGTGTCCGAGAATTTGTGGTACGTCAGCGGAATGCTGCAGTTTCGGCACTCCATAACGTGCCCGCACTCGCGGCAGGAAACAAAGGTGTTAAAGCCGCGTCTGTTTAAGAACAGTATGGTCTTTTCGCAGTTTTCGAGATTCGTTCGGATCTCATGCTCCAGTCTGCCGCTTATCGGCGACATGTTGTGATATTCAAAGATCTCGCTGCGCATGTCTACGACGCGGACCTTGGGCAGCGGATTGCTGTTGTATCTGTTGTTCATTTCAAACAGCTTGTATTCTTTTGTTTCAAAGGCTCTGTAGTAGCTGTCCACCGAGGGCGTCGCGGACGCCAGGATCAGCGGCGCGTTGTTTTGCTCGGCGCGGAAGGCCGCCACGTCGCGCGCGTGGTACCTGGGCGATATCTCCGATTTATAGCTGTTTTCGTGCTCCTCGTCGAGAATTATCAGGCCGATATTTTTGATGGGCGCGAAAATCGCGCTCCTTGCGCCTACCACGACGTCGACCTCGCCGTTTCTGATCTTGTTCCACTGATCGAAGCGCTCGCCGTAGCTCAGACCGCTGTGCATGACCGCCACGCGGCTGCCGAAGCGGCTCACGAACCGCTCTACCGTCTGAGGCGTCAGAGATATCTCGGGCACCAGCATGATCGCTTTTTTGTTGAGTTCTATGCAGCGTCTGATCGTCTGCAGAAATACCTCGGTCTTGCCGCTGCCGGTCACGCCCCTGATCAATATTTTTTCGTGTCGGCCGTCCTCGAGCAGCTTGTCCGTATATTCGATTATCGGCTTCTGCTCGGCGGTCGGCTCATATTCGCGGACCGCGGCGTAGTTTTCGGGGTCGTATACCTCGCGTATCTTCCTTTCGCTGAAAAGCTCAATATATCCCCTGTCGACGAGCGCGGCCAGCGAGCCGTAATTTCCTCCCGAAAGGGAGATAAGCTCCGATGTCGTCATTTTTCCGATGTCCGCCAGGGTCAGCAGCATGTTTGCCTGAGTGCCCGCGCGGCTGTTTTTCAGAAAATCCGCCGCCATATACGCCTCGTCGACAGGAACCAAAAGCCGGGCGCAGCGCACGGTCAGCTCCTTGACCGAGTCGTCGGTCTTGTCGGATATCTTTATTATTTTTTTGCTCTCAAGAGAGTTCAGTGTCCGCCTCAGGGCTTTTGAATCTATGATCTCGGCCAGATGCTCATACTCGATTATGCCGCCGTTCTGTTTGATTGCGTCGAGCACCTTTTTCTGAAAGTCGCTGAGCTGCTTGTCGGACGCCTCGTTTTCGGCGAGGCTTATCCACTCTTTTATTATAAGCTTCATTCCAGGCGGGACGGCCAGCTTGAACGCGCTGTAAAAGGTGCAAACATATTTTTCGCTCATCCACAGGCAGAGGTCAAGCAGCTCGGATGTGCATATGGGTCCGTCTCCCACGATTTGTTTGATCGACTTGAGAACTTCCCGCGAGCCGTTTTCTGGCAGATCGACAACAAGCGCCTCGACGGGATTGTTATATATTCCGAAAGGCACTGTCACTCTTATTCCCGGGCTGATTTTGTCCTCAAGCTCCTCGGGCACGTTGTAGTCAAAAAATTTGTCTATGATGTGCCGTCTGCTGATAAGAGCCACCCGCGCCGTCATAGCTTGGCCGCCTCTGTCAGAATAATGTCGGCCAGCTCGTCCTTGCTCATTTTGGGCAGGTCCTCAGCCGAGCCGTCGGGCCGCACTATCGACGCCACATTTGTGTCCGTGCCGAAGCCCGCGCCCGCGGTTTTCAGATTGTTGGCGACTATGAAGTCCGCGTCCTTCGCCGCGCATTTTTCCGCGGCGTTTTTGATAAGGTCCTCGGTCTCCATCGCGAAGCCGACAATGACCTTTTTGCCCGCGTATTTTCCGCCCAGCTCCTTTAATATGTCGGGGTTCCGCGTGAGCTCAAGGCTCATATCGCCGCCGCTCTTTTTGATTTTCGAGTCCGAGACGTTTTTCGGGCGGTAGTCCGCCACGGCCGCGGCCATGATTATAATGTCCGCGGCCTCCGCGGCGGAAAGGACCGCGTCTCGCATTTCAAGCGCCGACGAAACGTTCACGGTCCGGGCGCCGTATGCTTCGGGGCAGGTATGGGCTCCCGCGACAAGCGTGACGTCGGCTCCGCGCAGACGCGCGGCTTTCGCGATAGCGAAGCCCATTTTGCCGCTTGAGCGGTTGGTCAGAAAGCGGACGGGATCAAGCGCCTCAATTGTGGCGCCCGCGCTGACAACAACTTTTTTGCCGCGCAGATCGGCGTCCTTTGAGAGCACCAGTCGGGCGATATTGTCAAAGATAATATCAATGTCCGCCAGCTTTCCCGATCCTGTGTCGCCGCACGCCAGCCGCCCCTCGGCGGGCATAACGAATTCGTCACCCAAAGATTCGAGCTTTTTTATATTCTCTTGGGTCACGGGATTTTCAAACATATTTGTGTTCATGGCGGGCGCTATGAGTTTGGGCGCTTTGCAAGCTGTGTACGTGGTCGTCAGCATATCGTCGGCGATCCCGTTTGCCGCCTTTCCGAGGAAGTTTGCCGTCGCGGGAACGACCGCGAACACGTCCGCCGCCTTTGCCAGCGAAATATGGCGTATCTCCCACGTCTTGGGCTCCTCAAACATATCGAGCGCCACGGGATTTTGCGAAAGGCTTTGGAAGCTGAGCGGCGACACAAACTCGGCCGCTGCCTTTGTCATGATGATCTTGACGTCGGCCTCGGCCTTTTTAAGCCTTGAGGTCAGTTCCAGCGCTTTGTAGGCGGCGATCCCGCCCGTCACGCCCAGAACAACGGTTTTGTTTTTAAGATTCATAAAAATCACCTTGGTTTAATTACGCCCGCTTCTCGGAGCGGGCGCGATAAATATTTTCAGTTAAGCGAGCCGATATCGGGGGTATGAATGTAATTCAGCTTGTCCTCGTAGATCTCCTCGGCGGCAATGGTAACCTCTTTGCCCGATTTTGTCTCGATCAGAGGCTGTTTGCCGTCGGTGAGCTGTCTGGCTCTTTTTGCTGTCTCGATCGTGAGCAGATAGCGGCTTCCCGCCTTTTGTACCAGCTCCGCGATCGGCGGTTTGATCATCATAAAGCATCTCTCCTTTTGAATTTAATGCGATTGTGTTTTTTGTTTGCGACCGAATAAATTTTATTCGGCTTTGTTTTCGTCGATTATGTTTTTTATCTCGCGGGCGGCATCCTCGACCACCCGGTTTATAACAATATAATCATAATTATTCATCTGAGTCAGCTCCCATTCGGCGGCCTTGACGCGTCTCTCTATCTCCTCAGCGTCCTCGGTGCCGCGTCCCGAAAGGCGCTCGCGCAGAACTTCGAGATTCTCGGGCGCGATAAAAATATAAACGCCCTCGGTGTTGTTGTCTCTGAGCTTGAGCGCGCCCTGCACATCTATTTCAAGCAGCACGTCGCGCCCCGCGTTGAGGTTGCTCTCAACGTACTCAAGCGGCGTTCCGTAGTAGTTATCGCTGAACTCAGCCCATTCCATAAACTTGCCCTCATCGATCATTTTGAGAAACTCGGGCACTGTTTTGAAGAAGTATGTCACTCCCTCGGTGTCCTCTGCTCTCGGCGGACGCGTGGTGGCCGAGATCGAGGGCACTATATTCGGGTCGCCTTCCCGCAGCTTATTAAGCACCGTTCCTTTGCCGACCCCGGAGGGGCCCGACACTATGATCAAAAGTCCTTTATTCATCTTTATCACCGTCTTCCCCGCTTTGCTCGGCGCGTCCCGCGATCGTCTCGGTCTGGATCGCCGAAAGTATTATGTGGTCGCTGTCGGTCACAATGACCGAGCGTGTGCGTCTGCCGCAGGTCGCGTCGATAACCATGCCTCGCTCCTTGGCCTCCTGCACTATGCGCTTGATCGGCGCCGAGTCGGGGCTCACGATAGCGATGACCCTCGCGCCCGAAACAATGTTTCCGAATCCCACGTTAATAAGTTTCATAGCTGTCTCACCTTGATTATTCTATATTCTGTATCTGTTCCCTTATTTTTTCGATTGTGGATTTCATCTCGACCACATGGCGGGTCAGTTCAATGTCGCTGCATTTCGAGCCGATGGTGTTGGTCTCACGGTTCATCTCCTGAACGATAAAGTCCAGCTTTTTGCCGATCGGAGTGTTTTCCTCAAGAGCGGCTCTGAACGCTTTGATATGGCTTTTGAGGCGCACGGTCTCCTCGTCGACCGCGACTTTATCGGCGAATATCGCTGCCTCGGTCAATATCCTGCTCTCGTCAGCCGGCGTTCCGATCTCCGCCAAGGTGTCGTTGAGCCTTTTCCTCAGTCTGTCCCGGTACTCGATAACCGTCCGGGGCGAGCGTTCCTCGACCGCGTCGGTATGCACGGCGAGAGAGTCAAGATGTTCGAGTATGCTCTTTTTGAGCCGCTCGCCCTCGCTTATCCTCATCGCGATAAATGCGTCAAGAGCGATGCCGAGCGCTTCGTCGATCGCGCTTTTAACGGTGTCCTCGTCGACCTCCTTATACTCAACGTCGAAAATATCGCCGAAGGCCGAGAGAGTGCTCATGGAAATGTCGTCGGAAAGACCGAATTCCGAAAGCTCCCTGAGGCTTGAGATGTATGATTCCGCCAGCGTCTTGTTGAGCTTTACCTGCTTGTTGTCGTCCTCGATCTTGCTTATTGAGGCGTAGACCTCGACCTTGCCGCGGGATATGCTGCCCGCGAGGCGGCTCCTTATATGCTCCTCCAGAAAGCCGTATATCCTGGGGGTTTTTATATTATAATCCGCGTACCGATGATTTACCGCCTTTATCTGCACGCTGACCTCGTATGTCTCGTTAAATACCGTTTCGGCTCTGCCGAATCCCGTCATGCTCCTTAACATTTAATTACCTCACAATTTTGTGCAATTTTGCCATTGAATTTTTCGGCTGCCCGGACTAAAATAAACAGGCCGATAATAATATTGCCGAAAATCTCCCATAATAGAATTATTATACCATAATTTCTAAAGTTTGCAATAGTAAAATTAATATTGAAACATAATTGTAACATTTGGGAAACATAAATGTTAGATGCGCGAAATCGTAATGTAAGCAAAATTTGCTTGAAAATTAAAATTTTTTCGGGAAATTTTTGAATGTTTACAATTTGTTCACAATTGGCGCAAACGCCTGAAAACACGCGCTTTTCGGGCTGTGAACGCGTATTTTTTGAAATTTTTTTACTTATATATTTTAAGTCGCTATTGACATTTTCTTCAAATCATTGTATAATCATAACATAGTTTTAACAAGCAGAATGGAAAATTTGTGCTTTATTTTCACATTTTCTGCTTTTTAATGCTATTGTCAAAAGTATACGCGGAGAGGATGTGACGGAAGGATAAAAGTTATATATAAGACACGCAAGATTTTTGGAGGTTTTTTGTTTTGAGTTTTAGTTTTAGAAAAAGTATGAGAAGAATTGTTGCAACACTTGTGGCTTTGATGACAATTTCTGCTTTTATAATAGTACCGGCATACGCCGATTTTGACGACATTGACGAACCGGCACAATACTACGGTGTTGTACAAGTCTCGAGTCTTAATGTCAGACAGAGCGCGTCGATGGACGCGGGAATAATAACCACTCTGAATTACGGCTCGCGCGTTAGAGTTAATTGGATCGAACCCGGTTGGGTTTGCGTTGCTTATAATAACGACGGTCTGATGGGATATGTTTCATCGGATTACATAACGGTTTACGACGGCACTGTTCCCGACGCCACCGAGGGCGGTCAGGCGGTTTGCGATCTGGCGGCTCAGTTCCTGGGCGTTCCCTATGTTTGGGGCGGCACCTCGCCTTCGGGCTTTGACTGCAGCGGACTTTGCCAGTATGTATACGCACAGCTCGGAATCAAGATAGCCCGCGTTGCGGACGATCAGATGAAAGAGGGCGTTTACGTTACAAGAGATCAACTGATGCCCGGCGATCTGGTCGGATTCGGTTCCGGCGGATACGCTTCTCACATAGGTATCTACGTGGGCGACGGCATGATGATACACGCGCCCCATACAGGCGACGTTGTTAAATACACAAGCATCGATTCGGATTATTACGCAAGCCGTTTCTTGGGCGGCAGACGCATTATTTATTAATTCGTAAGGCATTAAGAGGAGTGGCGTTTTGCCACTCCCTTTTTCTCATTATACATAAAGAGGTAGGAATATGACCGTAGATGAACTGAATAAAATAATAAGGTCGGGAATGATCCCCGGCGCGCTGTTCTTTTTCGGAGAAGAGCGTTTTATGCTCGAAAACCGTTTGGCGGCGCTTAGGAAAAAACTGCTGCCCGGAGGTCTTTCCGAGTTTAATCTCTCGCTTATCGAGGGCAAAACGACCGCGGCCGAGATCATAGCCGCGGCCGAAGTGCTGCCTCAGATCGGGGACCGACGGCTGGTGATAGTGAAAAACAGCGGCATGTTCGCTAATTTGACCACATCCGAGTTTAAAGCCGTAAAGGCGTACATCCCGGAGTTTCCGGAGTATGCGTGCCTGGTTTTTGTCGAGCCTGAGTTTGACCCCAAAAAAGCGCGCTCGCTTAAATTCATAGAGGACGCCGGCGGAGCCGTGGTGAATTTTGAGTATCAACCGGTAAACAAGCTTGAGGTATGGGTCGAGAAGCAGCTCGCCAAAGCCGAAAAGGATATAATCGCCCGCGACCTGAGCTATTTTGTGCGTATCGCGGGGCCGTCGATGGCGGGGCTCGATAAAGAGTGCCGCAAGCTTATTTTGTACCTGGGAGACGGGCGCCGCAGGGTCACGCGCGAGGATATCGACGCGGTCGTGCCGAGATCGACCGAGGTTCGGCTCTACGATATTTTCGGAAAACTGTTGGCCGGCGGCAAAAGCGTCGGCCTTGCGCGGGAGCAGTTGGCTCGGCTTAAGACCGAGAACGCCTCGCCCACAATGGTGCTGAGCGTGATGCTCGACCAAGTGTATGAGCTGCTGCTGTGCAAGCTGTTGAAACAGGACGGAATGACCGCGGCCGAGATGGTCGGATATTTCGACCGCAAGCCTCCGCTTTTCGCGGTCAACAAGGCGATTGAAAACGGCAGACGCTTCAGCGAGAGCGCGCTTAAAAACCTTGTGCGCAAAGGCCTCGGGTATCTCACGGATATCAAAACCGGAAAAATTGACGGCTGGGATGCAGCGGAACTTTACGCCGCGGAGATAACGCTGAAAAAATAAATTTGACCGCGGGAAAATTATTTTTGCGTCCTCGCTAAATAAAATTCCCGAATTTATTTGACAAATCTCATATTTTGTGGTAATCTAATAGATGGTATGATATTTTGAAGGATTACACGCGCAGTAAGCGTCGTTTAAAGCGGACGCGCGGGAAGCGTCCCGAGAATATTTAAACCATAGGATATTTTAAGCGATGCCGCAAAAGGAGGTGAGTGTTTGACTGACGAGTTGAAACTTATCAAAAAAGCTCAGAAAGGCGATGTTTCCGCCTTTGAGAAAATTATAACCAGATATCAATCCGTGGTGTACAGCGTGTCGTACAGATATGCCGATAATACGGATGACGCGTCCGATATGGCGCAGGAGATCTTTCTTAAAATGTTTCGGACGATAAATTCGTTCAAATTTCGCTCAAGATTCTCCACCTGGATCTACCGCGTCGCGACAAACACCTGCCTTGATTTGTTGAAAAAACGGAGAAGCAGCGTTTCCGAGAGCGCTTATTCGTATGACGGCGGTTATGAGGACTTAGACGGCAATCAGAATTTTGCCGAAGTCGAGGACACACGCTTCATGCCGGACAAAAAAGCCGAGGAAGCGGAAACCAAAGACGTTATCAACCGCGCCATAAGCCGTCTGCCCGATGATCACAGGACCGCGGTCATACTCAGAGATATACGCGGTCTGTCTTATGAGGAGATCGCCGATATAACCGACTGCTCGGTCGGTACGGTTAAATCCCGAATAAGCAGAGCCAGAAAAAATTTAAGAGAAATTTTATCGGAAGATCGGGAACTTTTTGAAGATTTTTTCGTCTAATATAGTGAAGGCGGAAATAAGCGGCTTTTTGCACATAATTTCATAAATTGTTAGACTGTGCAAACCATAAAATGTATAGGAAGGAGGGGTACCATGTCAGATTTTGAAAAGGACAACGAGCTTAGAGAGAAGTACAGCGATGTTATGGGCAGTATCGCCGATGATATTCGTCAGATCAATCTGGATGAAAAAACCGAGGAGAGACACTTTGATTTTGAAGCCGGATCCGATGAATTTGACGCTGCCCCCGTTAAAATGAGCGAGCAGGGAGAAGAGACAAAAGTCGAGCCGTTAGAAGCCGCCGAGGTCAAAATCGAGGCGGCGGGAACGGAGGCGCAAACTCCCGAGAACGTGACGGCCGAGGCTGTTTCCGCGATCGCCCCGCAAGAGATCAATTCCGAAACGGAGCCGGATATTGATTCGGCGCTTCCTCTGACAGAAGCGGAGGCAATTCCGACCGAGGCCGAAACGGAAGCTTTGATAGCGAAAGTTGAGAGCGAGGCTTTGGCCGAGATCGGCACGGAGATGATACCTACCGAGGCGAACGCCGAAGTTTTGGAAGTCGAGGCGGAGGAGATTCCCGAGGTGCCCGCCGCGTTTGAGAACGCGGACAGCGACCTTGATATTTTAAGCTGCGAGCAATGCTCCGACATGCTCTGCGACTACGTTTCCGACGCGCTTGACAAAGATGATGCGGCGACCGTTGAGGCGCATCTTAAAAACTGTGAGAACTGCCGCCTTGAATACTACGAGATCAAAGACATGCTCGGAGTTTTGAGCGCGAGCGGCGCGCCCGAGCCGCCTGTCGACTTCGCGGCCGCGCTTCACAGCAGACTGACAAACGCCGTTCCCGAGGTCAAGGCGGAATACGCCAAGACAAGCGAGCACGGCATAGACGGCGCGAATATTAAAGACAAAATACGCGGCGCGTTTGGTGCCGCGGTATCAAAGATCAATCATGTTATTAAACATGCCAACTGGAGGATCGTGGCTCCCGCGGCGCTCAGCGCCGTGCTGGTTCTGGGAGTTGCGGGAAGCGGAATATATCAGGTCATGAAGTCGTCCGACGAGATCTATGACTTTTCGGACAACGCGGCGATCGCCGGAGCGAGAGCAACGGCGCGTCCCAGTTCAAGCGGACTTGACGATTATGTTACGGGCAGCGGCGGAAGTTCTTCGCGCTCTACGTCATCGCCCCGCTCGACAGATTCGCCGACTTCGGGCATAGGAGGCTCGTCTTCGGGTATAGGAGGCTCGGCTTCCGGAGGGTATTCAACTTCGACTGTGCCCAGAATAACGCCGAGACCGTCGACTTCAACCTCGTCGTCCGGCTTGCCGAGCGTCAGCTCAAGCTCGCGGAGCGGATCGACATACACAACCCCGAGCACAAGCTCAAGCACGTCAAGCTCGTCAAACAGGACAACGTCGTCCGGAACCACAAGTTCGTCCAACAGAACAACCTCGTCCGGCACGACCACAAGCAGGACAACGACTTCGACATCAAACACGGCAAGGGCGTCTACGCCCACACCGACGCCGACAAAAAAGCCTTATGTGACGCCGAGGATCATTTTGCCCGATATAGCGTCGGGAGTCACATCACCCACATATGTGGCGCCCGAGACAGTAGCGGCGGCAACGCCCGAGCCTTTTGTGTATGTACCGATGGTTACGCCGGAACCCGAAGCGGCTGTCGTTCAGGCGGCTGATATAAGCGGCGAAGGCAATATCGTGACATCGGCCGCTCCTGCACCGACGGTGACACCGAAACCGACCGCGACCCCGAAACCGACCGCGACCCCGAAACCTACCGCGACATCGAGCTCTGCCGAGACGGCGAAACCGACCGCCGCATCGACAGCCACCGCGAAGCCCGGAACGACCGCGGCGCCGGCGGCAACGCTTAAACCGGGCTCCTACAAAGAAGCCGACCGCAAGCGCGGCGCCGACGGAGAGACGGCCGAGTATGCCGAAAAGGCGAACAGTATGGAAAACGCCTCGGTCATCACATGCGAGGTCACGGATAAAGCGGTGCTTGACGAGATCATGAATTCAAGTCTGGCCGACTGCTCCAAGGTTGACAAAAACGGTGAGATAACGCTCTATTTCGGAAAGGACGATTATCAGGCGTTCACCGATTACATGAAGGAAAAGAACCTGAGTTATTCACTCGTGTCGCTCGGAAGCGGCGATGATGTGAAAGTCACTATCAAAGACAGTACGAAAAAATAAACAGACACAGCCGAGGCGCCCCAAACGGGCAAGCCTCGGCTTTTAAATTTGAAAAACGGAGTTTTTTCGCACGCGGATATTATGCTTGCAAAATATTTCTAAATATGCTATAATTCATTAAAATACTACAAATAATTTTGGAAGTGATTTTATGCCTTATAAAATAGTGCGTGAAGATATTACGAAAATGAATACCGACGCCATAGTCAACGCGGCCAACACGGGGCTCAGACCGGGCGGCGGCGTTTGCGGCGCCATATTCGCCGCGGCGGGTCATAAGAAGCTTGAGCGCGCCTGCGCCAAGATCGGCGGCTGTCCTACCGGCGGCGCTGTTATCACAAAGGGATATGATCTCCCCGCCAAATACATAATCCATACGCCCGGGCCCGTCTACAGAGGCGGAGATCACGGCGAGGCGGAGCTGCTGCGCTCGTGCTACACCTCGTGCCTTGATCTGGCCGCAAAGCGCCGCCTGCGCTCGGTGGCGTTTCCGCTTATTTCCGCCGGAATATACGGCTATCCCAAGGGCGAAGCGCTGAGGATAGCGGCAGACGCCATAACGGAATTTCTTGAGGATCACGATATGGACGTATACATGGTGGTGTTCGACAAAAACTCTTTTGAGATCAGCGCGAAGCTTTATAACGACGTCCGCGAATATATAGAGGACGCGCTTGTGGATCGTATCGAGCGCGCCGAAGCCCGCCTGAGGCGTTCAAAACCTTTATTGGAAGAAGAGCTCGACCTCGCCTCGACAGCGCCCATAAGTCTGAGCGAGATCGATGAAGAGCTTGATAAGACGGTGTATAATCTTAATGTCAGCGAGTGGGATCACACGGTTTGCGAAAAGACCGAATACCATGCTCCGCCGACAGTGCGTCCGTCCAAAGCGGAAATAGAAAAAAGACTTAAAAACATGGACAAATCGTTTTCACAGCGGCTGTTGGATCTGATCGACGAGAGCGGCATGACCGACGCGCAGGTCTATAAAAAAGCCAACATAGACCGCAAGCTGTTTTCCAAGATCAGAACAAATCCGCACTACAAGCCCGGCAAGATCACCGCGCTGGCTTTCGCGCTGGCGCTTGAGCTCGACATGCGCGAGACCCGCGATTTGATCGGCCGCGCGGGATACGCCTTGACGAGAAGCAACAAATTCGATATTATAATCGAATACTTTATAACCCGCGGCGAGTATAATATTTTCGATATAAACGAGGTATTGTTCGCGTTTGACCAGCCTCTTATAGGGGCCTGAGACTTTAACGCGAGAGAGGTATCTCTGCGGCAAACTCGGCCGCGCCGGGCAGGTTGGACAGCTTTATCGAGCCTTTGTGCAGTTCCGTTATCGACTTGGCTATCGCCAGACCCAGCCCGTAGCCGCCCGCCGAGCGGGCCCGCGACTCGTCCTCGCGGTAAAAACGGTCGAATATTTTTTCGCCGTCGAGGGGATTATCGCAGCTGTTTCTCACGGTCAGCCGAGCTTTTCCGTCGGTCTTTTTCAGGGTGAGCGAGATCTCGCCGCCCGTTTCGGTATATTTCACCGCGTTGTCCAGCAGGATAAGAACCAGCTGTTTTATCCTGCTCTCGTCGCCTAAAATATAAACGTTGTCCTCAACTTCATCCGTGAAGCTGAGGTTTTTTTCATATATGACGGCCTCGTATGTGAGAATAACGCTCTCCGCCGCCTGCGAGAACGATATCTCGGCAAGCTCTGTGCCGTCGTCCGCGCCGCAGTCCATTCGCGCCAGATATAGCAGGTCTCCGGTCAGCTCCGCCATGCGCGCGGCCTCGTCCTTGATATACATGAGCCACTTTTTCTCGCTGTTTATCGTGCTGTCGCCGTGGGCCAGCAGCACATCGGCGTTGGTATTTATCGTTGTCAGCGGCGTCTTGAGCTCGTGCGAAGCGTCGGCTATAAAGCGGTTCTGCTTGTCCCAGGCCTCCTTTATCGGCCGTATGGCGCGGTTTGCAAAAAACAGACTTATCAAAAACACCAGCAGCAGCGCGGCCAGCAGCACGACGCTCAGCGTCAGCGTCAGATTTTTGAGCATGGTGATCTGCGCCTCGGCTCCGGTGAGATTCAAAAAATAGTTCGTCTCGCCGAGCTCGTTTTGATAGGCGCTCAGCATGTATTTGTAATACCCGTTCTCGGTTTTTATATATCGGGTCGTCGGCTCGCCCGAATATTTCGCTTTGGCGCCGCTTACAACTTGGTCATAAAAGCTGTCGCTGTACTCTATGGGCGAGCGTTTTTCCAGAATGTTCCAGTCGCCGTCAAGGCGCAGCGACACGTTTTCTATCATATCGGGTCTGCCCGCGTTTTCGGCGTTCTGCGGCGGCTCGGTGATATCGCCTCGAGGCCTTAAGCCCGAAACGGGAGCGCGGTCTCCGCGCATCCTGCCTCCGTCGTCTGCGAAAAAGTTGCGATGCACCATATTTTCAAGCTCCCGATCCGCGTTCCGAACCGACACGGCCAGCACCAGCGCGAACGCCGATATCAGAAGTATCGAGATCAGCGTCATATTCAGGATCAAAAATTTGTTTCTAAGCTTTTTAAACATAATAATTTACCTACTTTATTTTAAGGTATATCCAACGCCGCGCACCGTGACTATCTGCGTCTCGGAGCCCACGTATTTCAGCTTTTTTCTCAAAAACGAGACATAAACCTCCACATGGTTCGATTCCGCCTCCGAGTCAAACCCCCACAGCTTTTCGATTATCATATCCTTCGAGAGCACGGCGTTGCCGTTGGTTATAAGGTATTCCAAAAGCTCTGATTCCTTGAGCGTCAGGCTTATGCTCCTGTCGCCGCGGCTCAGCGTCAGACTTCTGGTGTCCAGCTCGATATCGCCGAATGTCATTCCGCTCTCGGAGACCACCTCGCCCCTGCGCCTGCCGAGAGCGCGTATCCTCGCCAAAAGCTCCTCGGTGTTAAAGGGCTTGGGCAGATAGTCGTCGGCTCCGCTGTCGAGGCCTCTGACCCTGTCCGAGATACCGCTTTTGGCGGTCAGCATTATCACCGGAGTGTCTACTCCCTCGGCCCTCATGTTTTTTATCACGTCGATGCCGTTCATTTTCGGCAGCATCAGATCAAGCACGATAACGTCGTATATCCCGCTCAGGGCGCAGTCCAGACCCGCCTCTCCGTCATGTACGCTGTCCACCGTGTACTTCTGCTTTTTAAGCAGCGTTGTCAGCGCTTCGGCCAGATGGAGCTCGTCCTCCACAATAAGCACTCGCATATTTATCAGTCCTTTCGGATCAATTTTATCATATCAGCATTATATTAGCAATCAATTCTTAAAATTTTCTTAAAAACCCCTTGTTAGATTAAATCTTTAGTGTTATAATATTACGGAATTACCCGTGAAAGGAGAGTTTGCTATGAAGCTTTACAACACCATGACAAATAAAAAAGAGGAATTCGTGCCGATCAAAAAAGGCGAGGTTATGATGTACTCCTGCGGTCCCACGGTGTACAATTATTTTCATATAGGCAACGCGCGGCCGTTTATAATTTTCGACACGCTGCGCCGCTACCTTGAGTACCGCGGCTACAAGGTGAAGTTTGTGCAGAACTTCACGGATATAGACGACAAGATGATAAACAAGGCCAACGACCTGGGTATAACCGTGGCGGAGCTGGCCGAGCAGTATATCGCCGAGTATTTTAAGGACGCCGACGGCCTGGGTATCCGCCGCGCGAGCGTGCACCCCAGAGCCACCGAGAACATCGGCGCGATAATAAATATCATAAAAAAGCTGGTCGACAAGGGCTACGCCTACAACGTGGACGGCGACGTTTATTACAGCACAAAAAAATTCAAGGAATACGGCAAGCTGTCGCACCAGCCGCTTGACGAGCTTGAGAGCGGCGCCAGGATCGACATAAACGAGGATAAGCGCGACCCGATGGACTTTGCGGTATGGAAAAAGCAGAAGCCCGGCGAGCCCGCGTGGGACAGCCCGTGGGGCAAGGGCAGACCCGGCTGGCACATCGAGTGCAGCGCGATGGCAAACAAATATCTGGCCGACACGATCGACATACACAGCGGCGGCCGCGATCTTATTTTCCCGCACCACGAGAACGAGATCGCCCAGAGCGAGGCGGCGAACGGCTGCGCCTTTGCCAACTACTGGGTCCACAACGGCTATATCAATATCGACAACCGCAAAATGTCGAAATCTCTCGGCAATTTCTTTACCGTGCGCGACGTGGCAAAGGAGTTTGACTACGAGGTTATCCGCTTCTTTATGCTGTCGGCTCACTACCGCAGCCCGATCAATTTCAGCAAGGATCTTATGGAATCGTCAAAGTCGGCTCTGGACAGAATATATAATTGCTTAAAGACTTTGAAATTTTTGAGCGGAGCGGCGGAGGCCGCGGAGTTTAAGGACGGCGAAGCCGAGATCGCCGAGGCGCTCGATAAGCGCAAAGAGCAGTTTATCGCCGCGATGGACGACGACCTCAACACCGCCGACGCGATATCGGCTCTGTTTGATATCGTGTCCGACGTTAACGTGAAGCTGATAGACGGCAAGCCCTCAAAACGGATGGCGGATAAGGCTTACGGTCTGCTCAAGGAGCTGGGCGGAGTTCTGGGTCTTCTCGATAACGAGAAAGAGGACGAGGTTCCCGCCGAGATCGCCGCGCTGCTTGATGAGCGCGCCGACGCAAGAGCGAACAAGGATTGGGCCAAGTCTGACGAGATACGCGATAAGCTGAAGGAAATGGGCTACACCGTGAAAGATACCCGTCAGGGCCAGCAGTTGATAAAAGAATAATTATTATGTTAGAAACAATACTAAACGAACTTAATCTGTCAAAAAACCCGCCGGGGGAATATTCGGCGCTGACGCTGGCGTATCTGGGCGACTGCGTTTACGAGCTGTACGTCAGGAGCTACCTTGTCAAGGACGGCAACAAAAACGTCAACACCCTGCACAAGACCGCCACAAAGCACGTGTGCTGCGCGGCGCAGGCCGAGCTCTACCGAAAGATAGAAAATATGCTGACCGACGAGGAAGCGGCGGTTTTCCACCGCGGCAGAAACACCAAATCCCACGTGCCGAAAAATTCGGAAATGCGGGACTACCGCGACGCCACCGGAGTTGAGGCCTTGATCGGCTGGCTGTATTTAAAAGGCGAAAAACAAAGGATCTGCGATTTGCTCAAGCACATATTTGTTTAGATCGGAGGAAGTGTTATGAAGGCTGAATTTAAAATCAAAAATATAATTATGATAATATTGGGCGGAGCCGTTATGGGCTTCGCTCTGGAATTTTTGCTGGTGCCGGCGAAGATAGCGGCGGGCGGCGTCAGCGGCGTCGCGACTATTTTATATTATCTTTTTCACCTGCCGGTCGGCGTTATGGTGTTTGTGATAAACATTCCGATTTTCCTGATCGGAATGAAGGAGTTCAGCTGGAGATTCCTGCTTACATCAATAATCGGCACCGCGGCTATGTCGGGCGCGGCGCAGTTTTTCGAGCTTGATTTTTTCCGGAAATTCCTGCCGCTGTCCGAGGATATTTTTCTCTGCTCGGTGCTGGGCGGCGCCATATACGGCGCGGGTCTAGGCATCACGATACGCGCGGGCGGAACCACCGGCGGCACCGATATCGTGTCGCTGGTGCTCAAAAAGAAGTTCCCGAATTTTTCGGTCGGACAACTGATAATTTTCATCGACGGCGCGGTTATCGCCGCTGCCGGTATCGCGTTTAAGAGCATGGAGACTATACTGTATTCGGCGGTGCTGCTGTTCGTCAGCTCATACGTGCTCGACACAATGCTCGCAGGCGTTGACTTCGCCAAGATCGTGTATATAATCTCCGAAAAAAACGCCGAGATATCAAAGGCTGTCAGCGACAGGATCAGCCGCGGCTCCACCGCCCTGAACGGACATTCCTACTACAGCGGAATGTCGAGAGACGTGCTTATGTGCGTAATGCGCAAGTACCAGGTGCCGCCGCTCAAACAGCTGGTGACCGAGATCGACCCGACCGCTTTCGTGATAGTGACCGACGCCAAAGAGGTAATAGGCGAGGGCTTTCGATATGATTTAAATTCAAAAACAAAATCATAATATATCTGCCCGATAACCGTCACGAGTGATACGCTTGTGACGGCGCTTTTTTTGAGGCTGAAAAATTAAATTTCTTGTTTTTTTCGTATACTATATGCTATAATATTGAAAATAATGCGTTACAATATGGGGAGGTATATTTTTATGAAAAAGAAACTTTTATGCGCGCTTTTATCGGTTTGTATGATAACGGCTCTGATGCCGCTGTCAGCTTTTGCTAATGTTTCGGATGAACCGGCCGCGGGGATAGAAGCCGAGCCGATCACTGATGGGATTCCGGGCGCTAATGACGGGGACCGGAGTTTTTCCGAAAACGCCGCGGAAGAAATCGACGCGCGCGAAACGAAGGTTCTGTCGGACGCGCATGTGATATCATCAAACGGCGTAATAGCTGACAGCCTTTCTGATCCGGAGCCCGACTTAAGCGAGGCCGAGGATACAAACGTGAAAGTCAATGACGATACCGAAAAGCCCGTTGTGCTTAAAACCGACGAAGAAATTGATGTTGATTTTGAAATACGGGAAAATCCTGTGGCATTGTCATCCGATGAGAAAAATTTATTTGACTGCGGGACCGACTACGCGTACCGCGATTTTTTGCTGCGCTCAAATCCGGAGGACAGAAGAAGTTTTTATGATAAGCTTTTGGAGATAAACAAGGCTTTTTCGACCGACACGCAAAATGTTCCGGAAACCGAGATGGGCTATATAATAAGCGAGATCGACATTTCGGCTATGTCGCTGACAAGTGATGAACTGGCTGAAGTATACTATATGTTCAGACAGGATCATCCCGAATTTTACTGGATGTCAAACGCGATAACGATCTATGGCGCGGAAAAGTTTTATGCGCCCATATATTCGGATTATGCCGATGGCGGCGTCCGAGCGGACCTGTCTAACACTATGAGCGAAAATATAAAGGCATACGCTGACATTATCGGAGGCGAGACCTCGGCGTACGAGATCGCTTTGGCGCTGCATGATGAGATCATAGACGACGCGGAATACGGATACGACCAAAACGGCGAACCGCTTGACACGCCCTATGCTCACAACATCGTCGGCATCCTTGACGGCGACGCGGAAACCGATGTTGTGTGCGAGTCATACGCGAAAACCTATCAGCTGCTCCTGAATTATTTCGGCGTTGAGAATATATTGATAACCGGATTTGCCGGAGAGGATCACTCTTGGAACGCTGTCAAACTGGATAACAACAGCTGGTATCAAGCGGACCTGACATGGGACGATCGGCCGTTTTACCCGAAAGGCTGCGCGTACGATTATTTTGCGACAGACAGCTCAAATTGGGCGGACAGAACGATAAACGGCAGCGACGGAACCGGAATAAAATTTCAATACGATCTGCCGGAATTATCTTCCGAGGAATTTGTTCCCGATGATTTCGTGGGTGATGTCGTTGGAACAACATGGGAAGAAGAATTTAGAAAAGATGAATCTTTTGAATCTTTTAGCGATAGCGATTACTCGGCTTACTTTACCGTAAAAGTCAACAATTCACGCAGAAAAGAGGTATGGATCACTGTCACAGGACATTATTCCACAAAAAGTATAGATATTCCCGAAACTATAGTTCACAATGGCGTGACATATTCGGTGACGGGCTCGCGCGCGGATCTGGATTATATTTTCGGCCCCTATATTTTTTGTGAATATGTGACAGAAATACATTTGCCGGAGAGCATGGAATATATTGACTCGATACTTTTGAGTGTCAGCCCTGAACTTGAAAGGATAAATATTCCCAAGGCTGCCAGATTTTTTTCAAATAATTCAATGATGGAAAATTTGAATAATATTGATCTGGAGGATGGAAATCCGTATTTTACGAAAGAAAACGGTGTATTGTATTCCGCGGATATGAGTCGGATCTACATAATGGAAAGAAATGCGCGGTGTGACAGTATCGATATTCCTGAAACAGTAAAAAGCATCTCTCCTTACGCGTTCTCTTGCGTCAATAATTTAAAGAGCGTAAAGTTAGGAAAAAATCTTGAATGTATACCCATGGGACTGTTGTATAATTGCAAATCCTTGACATCTGTGGATATACCGAACGGGATCACGTCAATAGAAAGCAACGCGTTTTACGGCTGCGTCTCTCTTTCGGATGAATTGGTGATGCCGGACAGTGTCACAGATGTTGGAGAAAATATTATCAGCGGCACTTCTCTGAAAAAGCTGCATTTGTCTTCCAATATCAATGTTTTGTATTCAAATAGTTTAATTTGTGATACTATTCGAGAGTTTTCGATGAATGACGGCGGCAACAGCGTTTTTTATTGTGACGATGGTGTGCTATGCGCTGATTATACGGATATAGGATATGGAAAAAGGATCGTGTTTTATCCTACCGACAGATCGGTAGACGAGTATACTATCCCGTCGGACATAACCGATGTCGAGTCATACGCGTTTCATCACGCTATGATAAAACGGATAAATGTGCATAAAAATTTCATCGGTGTGCGCGATGAAATGTACGAAATGGCGTGTTTTCAGGATTCCGGCGTGGAGTATATATCGATAGATGATGATAATCCGTACGCGTGGTCTGATGAATACGGTGTTGTTTTTAACAGAGATAAAACCCGGTTATTGTATTATCCGCCCAACAGAAGTGTTGACTCGTACAGAATACCCGATGGGGTGAAGTATGTCGGTGATTTTGCGTTTTATTCGCCGCTTCATTCGCCGCGCGAGGTAGTTTTTCCCGACTCTGTTGTAGAAATCGGAGATAATGCGTTTTCATTTAATTATGAGCTCGAAAGCGTTAAAGTGAATGATGGGTTGCAAAGAATATGCATATGGGCTTTTGCCGATTGCACCGCCTTGACCGAATTTATTATGCCTGACAGCGTAACCGAGGTCGGCGCCGGGAATAAATTTACTTTTTTTGGAAAGCTCGGAATATTTGACGGATGTGAAAACTTAACATACGTAAAATTGTCCGAAAACCTAGCGGAGCTTCCCGCTCAGATGTTCAGTGGCTGCCAGAGTCTTGAAAAATTGACGATTCCCGCGGGTGTTAAAGAAATTGAAAGAAATGTGTTTCCAACTTGCGACTGCATAGAACTCATATTTATGGGCGACTGCCCGAAAATAAACGATGATTCCCAAATAGGTTCGGCTGATATTATATATTATTATGAAGGGCATACAGGTTTTGAAAATTATTACTCATGGTCATATAAGCTTGTGAAACTGAAAGCCGGTAATACACCAGAGTCTGTTATAGAAGATCCGCTTGAGTATATAACTTTCAACGAGCTGCCTGACGGAACTTTGGAGGCCGCGTCATGCCGCACCGATGTATACGGCACCTTGACTGTTCCCGGCGAGGTCAACGGAGTTAAAGTTTCCCGCATAGGAGATAATTTTGCCGGAAATTGCAAAGCTTTGAGAAAATTGATAATATCAAGCGGCATAGCTGAAATAGGCAGTAATATTAATTTTTGGTGTATGTTTATGAATGAAGTTTTTATTCCGGAGACAGTGAAGGAAATACATATGCCCTCATTTTGGATGTATTATGACGGTATTGAGGATGGTCTTGATTTGTTTATAAATGTTGATGAAAATAATCCGAATTTTTCAAGCGTTGACGGCGTGCTGTTTAACAAAGATAAATCCGAAATTATTGCATATAGGAAAAAAGCGTCGGAATACAGAGTTCCTGACGGCGTTGAAATAATAGGTGACAACGCTTTTGATGGAGCTATGCTAAACAGGATCATTTTGTCGAACGGTGTGAAAGAGATTGGTTGTTATGCTTTGGAAGCTAGCGGATTAGAAGCTGTTGAGATCCCCAAAAGTGTATTATTGATTGCTAATTTAGCATTTGGCTCAGGTCTAAATTTGAAGGATATTTATTATGCCGGAACCGAAGACGAGTGGAACGCGATAGAGCGCTACGAAAACAGCAATTATGGTCTTGAAAATGTAACAATACACTATGAAGAGACGATGCCGACGCCCGAGCCTACCGCGGAGCCGTCGTATTCACCCGATCCGACACAAGAGCCCGACCCTACTCCCACGCCAACGCTTAAGCCTATTCCAACTCCCGTGGTGACAGAGTCTCCCACCGAGACGCCCGAGCCGACAGCCACGGCTGCTCCGACAGAGTCTCCCACCGAGACGCCCGAGCCGACGGCCACAGCTGCTCCGACAGAGTCTCCCACCGAGACGCCCGAGCCGACGGCAACCGCGGCTCCTACAACTGCTCCCGCACCGACCGCAACGCCCATCACGGAACCGCCCGCCACGGATGTGCCCGCCACCGCGGCCCCCACAATTCCGCCTACGGCGGCGCCCACAGCGGCTCCCGCAACGGAAGCGCCCACGTCCACGCCGACGCCGATGCCTACCGCGGTTCCCACGGACACGCCCGAGCCGACCAAAGTTCCCGTTGTTTTAAACGGTATAAGAATTAAATCAGCGCCGAAGAATTCGAATGTAACCGAGGGATTGCCGCTCAATATCGACGGCCTGGTCGTTGAGGGAATATACAGCGACGGCACGTTTGAGGAGATCACCGACTACACGCTGAGCGGCTTTGATCCGTCAAAGCTCGGCATGCAGAATGTGACGGTCGAATATAACGGCTTTACCACAAGTTTTTCGGTATATGTCGAGGCCAAAAAACTCATAGGCATATCGGTTACGCAAAAGCCCGACAAGCGCGCTTACATACAGGGCGAGGTGCTCGATACAAGCGGCATGATCGTGACCGCGCTCTATAACAACGACACGAGCGAGGAGATCAAAGATTACACCGTTTCGGGCTACGACCCGAATTATGCGGGCAGTCAGACGATAAGCGTTTCGTACAGCGGATTTTCTGCGACCTTCACCGTGACGGTGTCGGCAAAAGAGCAGACGAGCGGCACGGCGGAGACGCCGAAGATAAGCATATCGAGCTTTATCGGAGGCAAGACCGTGACGCTGACCTGCGCGACCGAGGGCGCAGCGATATACTATACCGACGACGGCAGCGCGCCGAGCGACAGCTCCACGCTCTACACCGGTCCGATAACATTGAGCGAAACAAAGACCATAAAGGCGATAGCCGTAAAGAGCGGAGCCGAGAACAGCAAGATAGCCAGCGGAAAGATAACCGTGGCAGAGACAGAAAAACCGAGCGCCAGCCACAATGCGGGCCAACTCGAGACGGGCACGGTAATAACGCTCAAGTCGCCCACAAGCGGAGCGATGATATATTACACGACCGACGGCAGCGAGCCGAGCGTTGAGAGCAAGAGATACTCGGGAGGAATAGCGATAACGTCAAACGTAACGATAAAGGCGATAGCGGTCAAGAGCGGAAACACAAACAGCGATGTATTCGAGATAAGCTACACTGTTCCCGAGATAGAGAAGGGAAGCGCGTCGGTATCGCTCGGAAGCGTTACGGGAACCGCGGGGGATAATATATCGGTACCGGTATATATCTTCACGGAAGAAAAGATAACCGACTACAGGCTGACGATAAACTATGACGCGGATAAGTTTGAGTACCAGTCGGTAACGCCTGCGGAAGGCGCGGAGGCGTCCGATCTGTTCACCTCGGCCGGCGATGGAAAAGTGACGGTGCTGTACAGCGGAGCTGCGATAGAGAGCGGCGAGGTATGCGATATAAACCTGAAGGCGCTTGAGAGCGACGAGGACGGCGAGTATCCGATCTCGATCCAAAAAGACAGCGTTAAGATAGAAACCGGAACAGGCAATAAATACAACATTGATATAACCGACGGAATAATAACGCTGATAGGCTCGAACAACTCGAACCTTGAGCTTAGATCCGACGTAATGCTGACCGACCCGAACGGTAATGACATAACCGAGAAGCACGAGGCGACAGGCAGGGTGACGGCGAATGTGACGCTTGAGAACGCGAACGAAGAAGCGGCGATAGAGCCGATGACCGTAAACATAATCATGGCGGTATACGACCAAAACGACTGTCTTGTGAGTATGTCTGTGATGGACGCGGATCTGAGCGACCTTAACTACGTGTTTACAAACACGATAGACATCCCCAAGGGCGTCGAGGTGGGCAGCATAAAGCTTATGGTCTGGAACGGCCTGAGCGAAATGACGCCCATGTCGGCGGCAAGCGAGATACTTTAAAAATAATTAATTCTTCCCAATTAAATAAGCCTAAAGCGGGCGGCAATCTGCCGCCCGCTTTAGTGCGTAGCGCTTATTCATTCATCCCTATGTTGATATCAATTGTCGTTATCCTGCCGCAGTGGTCAAGGGCGGAGATATGGGCGCGCTTTAGGTACTGCACGGCTATGGTGTGGTCAGCCTTTATCGCGCCCTCGGCGGGGCTGCCCGAATCGGGCACGCCGCTGGGTATATCCACCGAGAACTTCACCGCGTCGCTGTCGTTTATAATGTCAAACAGCGGCCTCACGCTGTCTCTGATCGCGCCGTGAAAGCCCGTGCCGTACACGCAGTCGACTATCACATCGCAGCCGTATATCACGGCCGCGCTTATCTTCGGGTCAAACTTGATCATCTCGATCCCCATAGCTTTCGCCAGCTCGAAATTCTTTATCGCGTCGGGCGTTTTCGGCTCGCCCGCCGCCATCATGATTATGGGCGTGCCGCCGAAATTTTTTATGTATCTCGCCGCCACATAGCCGTCGCCGCCGTTGTTTCCGGTGCCCACGACGATCAGGCAAAGCTTGGTCTCAAAGTTCTTGGTGTTGTCTTTTATGTATTCCGCGGCGGCTCTGCCCGCGTTTTCCATCATGTCACAGTAAGACATGCCGCGCTCAAAAGCGGCTCTTTCTATCTCCTTCATCTCGGAGGCTGAAACTATACGCACGGTCAGTCCTCCACATCTATGGCCGCCAGCCGCTGTATGGCTCTCGGCAGCGCGTCTTTTGAGTTTTTCCAGGGCTCGTCCTTAAAGCGGTAGTCGAATTTCTGTATGAACCAGTCCACATCCTCCTGAAGGGTGTCAAGCTGTTTCATTTCAAGGGGCGCTATGACGCTCAGCAGCTCGGCATAGTCCGCCGCGCTCAGCCGCTTTTTGCCCTCCGCCAGCAGCATGTTGAAATGCTCCAGGCAGAAGCCCTTGGAGTTCTTTATTTTCTCGATGAATTCGGGCTCTTTTTTCCAGAGGTGGAAGAAGGTGCCGATATAGCTTTTCATGCGGTTCTCCATGCGGTTGCAGGCGTAGCACGAGCCCTCAAGCTCGGTCAGGTACGCGTGCGCGGGCGAATCGCCATCGTCCGCCTTTTTGAACAGTCCCTTTTTCGCGGGCTTTTGCGCCGCCTCCCGGTCAAGCAGCTTTTTAAGCTCGCCGCGGACGTGCTTTAGGTGCGTGCTCGCCATCAGCGCCACGCCCAGGCGGTTCTGCTCGCCGTACATCTGCTCGTAGTGCTTTTTGCAGAAGCCCAGCTTGTCGGTCTCGCCTCTGATGTCCTCCTCCATGTAGGATGGGCCGAGGATATAGTTCAGTATATCCGATTCCAGTTTTTTGTTCAGCGTGCAGAACAGACATTCACCGTCTTGTTCAAGCGCCTCGTTCACCGGTATGGTGTAAAGTTCCTCTTTCATTTTTTCATCTCCTTAAAAATTGATTATGCTAAGTCCTTCAAGCAGGATCTTAAGTCCTATCAAAATTAGTATCACGCCGCCCGCGACCTCGGCCTTGGTCTTGAACCTCATGCCGAAGCGGTTGCCTATCATCACCCCGACTATCGACAGCAGAAACGTTATGACGCCTATCGCCGAGGCCGAGGGGATTATGCTGACCTCTAAGAAAGCGAACGACACGCCGACCGCCAGAGCGTCGATACTGGTGGCGACCGCCAGCATGGTTATCTCTTTGAAGTCATAGACTATCGCGCTGTCATCGGCCTCGTTTTCGTGCAGCGCGTCCCACACCATTTTGCCGCCGATAAACGCCAGCAGTATAAAGGCAATCCAGTGGTCGACGCTGTTTATATAACTCTCGAATTGCCGCCCCGCCAGCCAGCCTATCGCGGGCATCATCGCCTGAAAGAACCCGAAAAAGAACGCGATTATCAGCGTGTATTTGAAATCCACTTTGCGCATTTTAAGCCCCTTGCAGACCGACACCGCGAAGGCGTCCATCGCGAGGCCGACCGCTATCAGAAACACCTCGTAAAAACTCATAAAATCTCCCCTGTCAAAAAAATACGCTCATTTGTTTAATTATACCACTTGCGCCGCGATAAATCAATATTTTTATTTTGTTGACAAATATTAAATCTAATGTTATAATAGCGTAAATGACCCGAAATATATCAAAATAACAGTATAACAGTGAAAAATAACGCGAAAAGGAGACATTAAAATGCGAAAAAACAAAATTGCCGCGGCATTTCTGATTATATCGCTGATATGCCTCAGCATGTTTTCGGCGTCCGCCACCGCGTTTTACGACGTGGCCGACGATTTTTGGGCGGCGCCCTATATCACCAGCCTCGAGGCCCGCGGAATAGTCTCGGGCTACGGCGACGGATATTTTCTGCCGAACGACAACGTTCTGCGCTGCGAGTACGCAAAAATGCTTGTCAACGCGGCGGGCATTCCCCTGTCGAGCGCCAGGACCAGCCCGTACGCCGACCTTGATGTCAATCAGTGGTACCTGCCGTATATCAACGCGATAACCGCGCAGATGCCGGGCTACCAGAGCACCACCGCGGGAGACTCGAGAATATATTTCAAGCCCGAGGACCCCGCCACCAGAGGCGACGTCACCGTGGCGCTGATGAGAGTGCTGAACTATGACCTGTCGGCGTACTATCCGATAAGCGACGATCTGCTGTCCGACGTGTTTTATGACTACGCTTCGATCCCCAAGCAGGACAGGCCGTACATAGCCGAGGCGGTAAAGCGCGGCTACATAACCGGAACGCAGCAGGGAACCTTTGAGGGCTCCGACCCTATCATCCGCTGCGAGGTCTGCGCCGTGCTGTGCAGAGCCTTTCCCGAAAGCGGTACCGCGTATCTTGACATGAGCGGTTTCGGCGGCGGAGAGGTGCTGCTCCACGAGAGCGATCAAGCTGAAAACCAAATTCAAAAAGGAATGCCGGAAGAGATCGCCTCCGGCATTTCTGATATGAAAGTTTATTTTATAGACGTGGGTCAGGGCGATTCGGAGTTTATCGAGTTCCCCGACGGAAAGACCATGCTGATCGACGCGGGCACCGCGGAGCACGGCGCGGCGGTCTGCTCGTTTATAAAAGGGCTGGGGCACTCGCGCATAGACTATGTGCTCACCACCCACCCCCACGCCGACCATATAGGCGGTATGCTCGACGTGCTTGACAATTTCAGCATAGGCGTATTCTATATGCCCGACGCGTCGGCGACCACGCGGACCTTTGAAAAAATGCTGCAAAAGCTTATAGACAAGCAGATAGTGACCTATCCCGCATCGTCGGGAATGACGCTCGAGAACGGCTCGTACACGATAGAGTTTTTGGCGCCCGTTACCCTTTACGAGGACCTTAACAACTGCTCGGTCGTGACGCGTATAGCCTATGGCGGCAGCGTGTTCCTGTTTATGGGCGACGCGGAAAAAGAGGTCGAAAAGCAGCTCTGCGCCGCTGCCTACGATAAGCTCAAGGCGGACGTCTTGAAGGTGGGCCATCACGGCTCCTCGTCATCAAGCACCGCGGAGTTTTTGAGCGCGGTTCGCCCGACATACGCTGTGATCTCGGTCGGCGCGGGCAATCAGTACGGCCACCCCACCGAAAAGGCGCTGAGCCGTCTGGCGGCGGCCGAGGCGGCGGTACTCAGGACCGACACGGACGGCACCGTGGCCTTCGGAGCCGGCCCGAGCGGTGTTTACAGACTTGACATTTAATTATATAATATTATAATTGGAGGCGGTATTTATGCGCGGAATTATTGACAGATTCGAGGGCGGCTTCGCGGTCGTTGAGACCGACGGCGGCTTTGTGAACATTCCGAGGGAAAAGCTGCCCGCGGGAGCGAAAGAGGGCAGCGTGCTTAAGATCGGCCCTGACGGCGGCGCAAGCCTTGACGAAAACGCCACGGCCGACAGGGAGAAAATGATACGCGGAATGATGGATCAATTGTTTGACAGAAGCAAAGGCAATGATTAGGAGCTGATAAAATGAGTGATTATATTTTGACCTACAGCGGCGCGAAGGTGACGCCGCTTGAGCCGAATCCCGACCAGATAAACATCACCGACATAGCACATGCGCTGTCGCTGCTGCCGAGAGCCAACGGGCACCTGAAATATTTTTATTCCGTGGCGCAGCACAGCCTGAGCTGCGCGGTCGAGGCCGAGGCGAGAGGGTATTCTAAAAAAGTCTGTCTGGCCTGCCTGATACACGACGCCAGCGAGGCGTACCTCTCGGACATAGTGCGCCCGATAAAAGTCGTGCTCACCAATTATCTCGAGGTCGAAAAGCTGCTCCAGGAGAGCATATACCAAAAATATCTGCCCGAACCCCTCACGGACGACGAGCGGGAGCAGATAAAATCGGTGGACGACGCGATACTCTACTATGAGTTTTTGAATATCAGCGGCGTCGAGATACAGGAGTTTGTGCCCGAGATATTCGGCGCGCATGATTTCAGCCACGAGCCCACGCGGCTCATAGAGGAAAAATTTAAAGAGAGGTTCGGCGAGCTCAGATAATAAATATGGAACGATACAAAGAAATAGAAAGATCAATAATCAAGACCTACAGAAAGACTATCTGGAAAAGGTTCGTGTCGGGCATCAACGAGTACAAAATGATAAACGAGGGCGACAAGATCGCGGTCTGCATTTCGGGAGGCAAGGATTCCATGCTGATGGCAAAATGCGTCCAGGAGATACACCGCCACGGCGTGGTGCCCTTTGAGGCCGAGTATATCGTGATGGACCCGGGCTACAGCCCCAAAAATCTGGAGCTTATTAAAGCCAACGCCGAGCTGCTGAATATTCCGATAAAAATATTCAAAAGCCCGATATTTGATTCGGTCGTAAACGTCGGCGACCACCCGTGCTACCTGTGCGCCCGAATGAGGCGCGGCTATCTCTACGAGGAGGCGAAGCGGCTGGGCTGCAACAAGATCGCGCTCGGCCACCACTTCGACGACGTTATCGAGACGATACTCATGGGTATGCTGTACGGCGCACAGATACAGACCATGATGCCCAAGCTCCACAGCACCAACCACCCGGGCATGGAGCTTATACGCCCGATGTACATGGTGAAGGAGCACGACATAATCAACTGGGCGAACGGAAACGGCCTCGGGTTTTTGCAGTGCGCCTGCCGATTCACCGAGAACACCGAGAGCGGCATAGGTGATTCAAAGCGCCTTGAAATGAAGGCGCTTATCAAACATTTCAGGAAAACCAATCCGTATATAGATATGAATATATTCAACAGCGTGCGCGATATCAACCTGTCCACCGTGATAGGCTACCACAAAAACGGCGAGCGTCACAGCTTTATGGATGAATACTAACATAGTGATTAGCGATTAGTGAATAGCGAATAGAAAAAGGCTCCCCTTCCTTTAGGAGGGGGAGCTGTCACCGAAGGTGACTGAGGGGGAGGCATTATATTCTTAATCTCCGAAGCATATTCCCATCTGGCGGGCTGTTACTACCTCGTTGCAGTCGGGCGTTACGACCTTGAGCTTGCCCGCCACGTCTTTTAGGGGCACGGGAACGATCTCGTTTTCCTTGAGCGCTATCATATATCCGTATTTCTTTTTGGCTATCATCTGCGCAGCGGTGGTTCCGATCCTGGTAGTCAGCACTCTGTCGTAGGGGCAGGGGCTGCCGCCTCGCTGGAAATGCCCGGGAACGCACACCCTGATCTCGTTGGGGTGCTTTTCGCGCAGCTCGTCGGCCACGCGGTAGGCGATAGAGGGCTGTTTCATCTTGGCTCTGTGCTTTTTGAATTCCTTTTTGCTCATGGCGGCCTCCTCTTTGGAGATCGCGCCCTCGGCCACCGCGATTATCGAAAAGCTCTTGCCTATGCTGGCGCGCTTGGCGAGCTCGCGGTTCACGCTGTCGATATCATAGGGTATCTCGGGCAGCAGAATAACGTCCGCGCCGCCTGCGATCCCCGCGTACAGTGTGAGCCAGCCCACCTTGTGGCCCATTATCTCAACGATGAACACGCGGCTGTGGGATGTGGCCGTGGTGTGGATGCGGTCTATAACGTCGGTCGCCACGTTCAGCGCGCTGTAAAAGCCGAAGGTCATGTCGGTGCCCCAGAGGTCATTGTCTATCGTCTTGGGCAGGCCGATAACGTTCAGGCCTTCCTCGCTGAGCAGGTTGGCGGTCTTGTGAGTTCCGTTTCCGCCCAGCACCACCAGGCAGTCCAGCTTCATCTTTTTGTAATTCTTTTTCATTTTATCGACCTTTGTCAGGCCATCCTTGTCCTTGTCGAGCATGTTCTTAAACGGCTGGCGCGAGGTGCCTAATATCGTGCCGCCGCGTATCAGCAGGCCCGAAAAATCTATGGGCTCCATCTTGCGGTAAACCCCGTTGATGAGGCCGTAATATCCGTTCTTGATGCCGTAGATCTCAAGGTCCGCGCCGAAGTGCTCATAAAGCGCCTTGGCCACGCCTCTGATCGCCGAGTTCAGGCCCTGGCAGTCGCCGCCGCTGGTGAGAATACCTATTCTTTTCATGTTAAAACCTCCTGTTTTATATGATTATTTAAATATTTTCGGATCGTTTATGTCGTAAAGTATTTTGGTCCTGTGTATGTTATAGCCCTTAACGCGGACGTCCGTGTTCTCGGTCATATATTTTATCAGCGATTCCGTGGCGATCTCGGGCTTCAGGTTTTTCCGGCCGCCCGCCGACAGCGTGAGACAAATCTCGATACCATCGTCCGTGATCTTCGGGGCCTCGACTCCGAGCACAAAGTCCATAAGATTGACCTCGCGCTCGCCTTTCTTTTTGGTGCGCTTGATTATTGTGATCTCGGGCAGCGCGAAAAATTTTTTCACCGCCTCGAGAGCGTTTTCGTCCGCGCCGCCGCACAGCAGCGTCAGACGGTACTCCGCGCCGAAAACATCGTTGGCTGAGATGTTCGGGTCTCCGACCGATATTATCCTGATGTCGGGCGGCAGCGTTTTGTTCAGCTGTTTCATTATCTCGCTGTCCGAGACGCCGTCCTCAAACTCGATGTCCACGCACTCGCACGAGCTTGTGACGCCCACCGAAAGCGGGAGCGAGAACGTCATTTTCATGTGCGGGTTAAAGCCCCGGCTGTAGACCGCGGGCAGCTCGGCGCGCATGATCGACCGCGTGAAACAGCGCAGCAGATCGAGGTGGGATATATACTTTGCCATGCCCGTTTTGGAAAATCCGAGCCGTATCTTACTCAAAGCAGACACCCCCTCCGAACGACGCCGCGCCGCAGCCGCCGCATTTTTCGCGGCAGTCGGGAGTGGTCTTTTCCTCATACGCTCTCTTGTGCTCTTTTATCAGATAAGACTTGGGCACGCCGATATCGGCGTAGTCCCAGGGCAGTATCTCATCGTAAGGTATTCTGCGATTCGCGTAAAACGCGGGGTCTATATTGTTTATCTTAAACGCCTCCAGCCACTTTTCATAATCGAAAAAGTCGCTCCAGCCGTCGAACTTGCAGCCCAGCTCGTGGGCGGTGATAAGCACCTCCGACAGCCGTCTGTCGCCCTTGGCGAACACCGCCTCAAGCAGACTGATGTCGCTGTTGTGCCAGTTGTACACGATTTTTTTCGAGCGGATATTTTCTTTCAGGAACCTCGCCTTGTCCTCCATTTCGGAGATAAGGTTCTGCGGCTCCCACTGAAACGGCGTGAACGGCTTGGGCACAAAGAACGAGGTGCTCACGGTTATGCTGACGCTCCTGCCCTTGCGCTCCTCGGGCGGTATCGAGAAAAATCCCTCGTCGATAACCTTTTTGGCAAGATCGGCTATGCCCTTAACGTCGTCGTATGTCTCGGTTGGCAGACCCAGCATAAAGTAGAGTTTTATGCGGTTATATCCGCCTCCGAAGGCGATCCTTGACGTTCTGATAAGGTCGCTCTCGATGACGTTTTTGTTTATAACGTCGCGAAGCCGCTGGGTGCCCGCCTCGGGAGCGAAGGTCAGACCGCTCTTTTTCACCTTCTGCACCTTTTCCATAAGCTCCATTGAAAAATTGTCCACCCTCAGCGAGGGCAGCGACAGGTTGATGCGCTTGTCGACCGTCATGTCGAGCAGCCTGTCGATCAGTTCCTGAAGCTCCCGATAGTCGCTGGTCGAGAGCGACGACAGCGACATCTCCTCATAGCCCGTGTTTTTGATGCAGCCGTCGGCTATGCCGCACAGCCGATCAACCGACCGCTCGCGCACCGGGCGGTAGATATACCCCGCCTGGCAGAATCGGCAGCCGCGGATACAGCCGCGGAACAGCTCGAGCATGATGCGGTCGTGGACTGTTTCCATAAACGGAACGATCAGCTTTTCGGGCGCGTAGCATTTGTCCAAATCGAGTATTATCCGCTTTCTGACCTGCTTCGGCACGCCCGGGCGGTTGGGTTCAAAGCGCTTTATCGTGTTGTCGTCATTATATTCCACGTCATAGAATTTCGGCACGTATATGCCGCCGAGAGCGACAAGCGACATCAAAAAATCGTCGCGGTTCTTTCCGCTGCCGCGCCACTTTTTGTATTCATCCATGATCTCGCCGTTGACTTCCTCGCCCTCGCCGAGGATAAAGAAATCCACCAGCTCGGCCAGAGGCTCGGCGTGATAGGTGCAAGGGCCGCCGCAGCAGACAAACGGGTCGCCATCGCCGCGCTCGCGGGTCCTGAGCGGGATCCCCGCAAGGTCGAGCATATTCACCACGTTCGAGTAGCTCATCTCGTATTGCAGGGTGAAGCCGACAATATCAAAATTCCTGACCGGAGCGCAGCTTTCCATCGAGAGCAGAGGAATATCCCGCTCCCGCATCAGCTTTTCCATATCGTCCCAGGGCGCGAACACGCGCTCGCACACCGTGTCGTCCCGCTCGTTGAGCATGTGGTACAGTATTTTCATGCCCAGGTGCGACATTCCCACCTCGTATACGTCGGGAAAGCAAAAGGCGAACGACATCATATCGTCGGTCTTTTCCTTGTGGACGCTGCCGAACTCGTTTCCTATATAGCGCGCGGGTTTCTGCACCCGCCGCAGGCAGTCCTCAAAATCTATTTTGTAGTCTCTCATCTGTTACCTCGTAATATTTATGATTTATTTAAGCATAGCATAAAATTTTTGTAAAATCAATATAATTTAGGCTGATTTTTTGTTGCAAAGGCGAAAAAAGAGTGGTATTATATAATGCGAGGTGAGCGAGCGTGAGCGGAGTGGTCCATCCGATACCGCCGGTATTTGACAAAAACTCAAAAATACTTATACTCGGCAGCTTCCCGTCGGTCAAATCACGGGAGGCGCGGTTTTTCTACGGCCATCACCAAAACCGGTTTTGGAAAACTCTGGCGGTCGTGCTGGGCGCGGACACGCCCGAGACTGTACCGGAAAAGAAACGCTTTTTGATCGAAAATAAGATCGCGTTGTGGGACGTGATACGCTCCTGCGAGATCAGCGGTTCGGCGGACAGCTCGATCAAAAACGCGGAGCCCAACGATCTCTCCGAGATATTCGCCGCCGCCGATATAGGCGCGGTGTTCGCCAACGGCGGAACAGCGCACGGACTGTACCGCAAGTTTTTTCACGATAAAGAGATAACAAAGCTCCCCTCAACCAGCCCGGCCAACGCCGCGTTTTCCCTTGAGCGGCTCGTTCGAGAGTGGAAAATTATTTTGGATTATTTATAAAGCGGACAAATCAAAGGAGGATCCCATGAAAAAAAGCGCGAGGATCACCGCCGTTGTTCTGGCGGTCTGCATGGCGCTGCTCGGCGCGGCGTTCACATTTCCCGACGTGGAGCCCGGCGAGTGGTACGCCGAAAATATAGAGGCTATGGCGTCAAGCGGCCTGCTTAATGGCTACGAGGACGGCACGTTCAGACCCGACGGCACGATAACGTACGCCGAGTTTATAAGCGTGGCGGCGAGATGCGTCGGCGCGGACGCGGCGCAAAGCGGCTCCCACTGGGCGTCGGGCTATATGAAGCGCGCCTACGAGAGCGGCTGGTACGACTACGACGAGATATACGAGGCGGACTTCGACAAGCCGATAACCCGACAGATGGCGGTCAAGATAGTCGATCTGGCGTTTGATATCCCGCAGAACGAGCAGGAAAACAACGCCTATTACAAATACATGACGTCGATCAGGGATTTTAATGATATACCCGGACGGTACGGATATTTGGTCGTGCGCGCCTACAACAACGGAATTTTGACCGGAGACGAGAACGGGAATTTCAACCCGCTCTCAAACCTGACCCGGGCCGAGGCCTGCGCGATAATCATGCGCGCGAAAGGAAAGGGCGCGGCGCCCGTTCCGCAAGCGGCGTCGCTGACAAATACTGAGCCGCCGAAGTCTGCGGCGATAAGCGGCGGCGTTTCCCAAAACGGAAAGCTGTCGGTCTCCGGCGTCAATCTCGTGAATCAAAACGGCGAGCCGATAGTGCTCCGCGGCATGAGCAGCCACGGCATACAGTGGTACGGTAACTTCGCGTCTTATAACGCGATAAAGAACACCGCGGACTTCGGCGCCAATCTGTTCCGTGTCGCGATGTACACGGGCGAGGGCGGCTATCTCGAGCAAAGGGAGAGCGTGAAGCGCGCGGCGTACGCGGCGGTCGACAGCGCGATCTCAAACGATATGTACGTGATACTCGACTGGCACATACTGAGCGACGGCGACCCGATGGCGCACGTGGGCGAAGCGGCGGAATTTTTCGCCGAGGCGTCCGCGAAATACGCGGGCGTGCCCAATGTGATATTTGAGATATGCAACGAGCCCAACGGAAATATAAGCTGGAGCGGAAACGTCAAGCCCTACGCCGAGATGTTGATCCCGATAATCAGGCAAAACAGCGACGCTGTGGTTCTTGTGGGCTCTCCCACATGGAGCCAGGATGTCGACAAGGCGGCCGACGATCCGCTGAGCTTTTCGAACATAATGTACACCTGTCATTTCTATGCGGGCACCCACGGCGCGTGGCTCAGGGATCGCATAGACTACGCTCGCTCAAAGGGCGCTCCGATATTTATAAGTGAGTGGGGCGCGAGTGCGGCGGACGGCAGCGGCGGCGTTTTTCTCGCCGAGGCGGCCGAATGGCTGGACTTTCTGGCCGAGAGGAACATAAGCTGGGCGAACTGGTCGCTGTGCGACAAGGGCGAGACATCGGCGGCGCTGGAGCCGGGAACCGATCCCGAGGCTGTATGGAGCGATACCGATTTGAGCGAATCGGGAAAATTTGTTTTTTCAAGGCTGCAATAACTTTCGGCGGCTTGACTGTGATATAAAAATATACTATAATTATAAAGGCGTTTCGAATATGGATAAAATGAGAGATACAATAATGACCGGATCTGTAGAGTGTTTGAAAGATGATGGCGGGATATCGACCGTGGCGCTTCGGAATTATATACAAACGGCCTGTGAGCGGAACGGTTTCGTCTTTGACGGCGTGTGCCCGAAAACTAAGTTTAAAGACGCGGGCGACTTTGTTATGAAAGGCTTCGAGGACTGTTTTTACGAGACCTGCGATACATACGAGTACATTCTCGAAAACGAGGATCTTTCGCGGGAGGGACGCCTTGTTGTGCGAAGATCCGTGTCCGAGCTGGGCGGTCTTTATCTCAGAGCGAGAAACCTGAATGAGATCTCATACAACCGAGGCGTTGACGATACAGAGATCGCGCCTGTCGAGCTTACGGGATACGCGTCACGCTTTGTGGAATATCTGCGCTCGGTTATTCCCAAGGATATCAAGAGTGATATACGGCTTGTCCGCGGTGCACGAAAAGATTTGATGTGCGCTGCGAACGGAACACTGCTGACCTTGATACTCGTTAACTTTGTGCATAACGCTTTCAGACACAGCCGTTCTGAGGACGGCCGTCTGGATATAGCGGTCAGCAGGATAAAAAGGCACAACAGAGCCGCGCTGTCGGTGATCGATCACGGCATAGGCGTTGACGTCAAAAAGCTGCGCGGCATTATGGAGCGCAACATAGTCAGCGCGGAAAACGGGTTTATTAAATTCAGAAAATACCAAGGCTGCGGATTGATCGCGTGCAAACGGCTTGCGGACTCGATGAACGGAAAGATCATAGTCGGAAACATGGCGGGAGGCGGAGCGGTATTCACGCTGCTTTTGCCCGAGTCCGATACAATTAAAGGCCGCATCCCTCCGCTTGTGAATGACAAGACGGCTGACGGCGGCATCGAAAAGAAACTGATTAAAATAGTCATGCAAAATTTTGCAAGATACGATTAAAATATATTAAGGAGTGTTTATTTATGAGAAAGACATTAAAGCTTTTGGCCGCGTCGGCGGCCGCGGTATCACTGCTGACCCTGGCGTCGTGCGGCGGCGGGAACAGCGCGGAGAGCGCGCAGGAAGCGCAGCAGGCGTTCGGCGCCGTTATGGACGGCTTCAAAAGCGGCGACACGGCGGCGATAGAGGAATACGTTGACTTGAGCGCCGATCCCGAGCTGAGTGCGGCGCTGGCGGCGTCGCTCGGCAATATTTCCTATGACATTAAGTCGGTGTCGGCGAACGGAAACACGGCGACCGTAGACGTGTCCGTGACTTCGCTTGACACGTCGCAGGTGATGCAGAAGTATATCGAGAGCGTGGCGGCGCTGGTTTCAAGCCCGGATTATCAGAGCAAGGTCGGCACCATGACCAAAGAGGAATACGACGCGCTTATGAACGAGCAGCTTGAAAATATCTTGTCAAGCGGCGAGATAGGCACGGTAACGACCGACGAAACGATAGAAATGTCAAAAGAGGATGGCGAGTGGAAGCTCAGCGACAGCGCCCTGCCCGATAAGCTTATCGGCAACACTTTGAGCGCGATCGATCAGATAAAGCAATAAAACCCTTGCAATAAAATTTTTCTTGAGGTATAATAGAACAGTTAAGCGTAAAATAAGATTTGGAGGTTAACTTTAATGGGTATAAAAAAGGTGATTGAAAAGATCATCGGAACATACAGCGACAGGGAGCTTAAAAAGATCTACCCCATAGCCGACAAGGTAATGGCTCTCGAGGGAGATATGGAAAAGCTCAGCGACGCCGAGCTCAAGGCCATGACACCCAAGTTCAAGGAGCGGCTGAGCAGCGGCGAGACCCTCGATGACATTCTGCCCGAGGCCTTCGCGGTATGCCGCGAGGCGGCGTGGCGCGTGCTGGGCATGAAGCATTTCCGCGTGCAGGTCATCGGCGGTATAGTGCTACATCAGGGCAGGATCGCCGAGATGAAGACCGGTGAAGGAAAAACGCTTGTGGCCACGCTCCCGGCTTACTTAAACGGACTTTCCGGAAAGGGCGTCCACATTGTCACGGTCAACGACTATCTGGCAAAGCGCGACAGCGAGTGGATGGGCAAGCTCTATAACTTCTTGGGGCTCAGCGTGGGACTGGTTATCCACGACAAAACCAACGCCCAGCGTCAGGAAGCCTATAACGCCGACATAACCTACGGCACAAACAACGAGATGGGCTTTGACTACCTGCGCGACAACATGGTCATATATAAAGAAAACAAGGTGCAGCGCGGCCACAACTACGCTATAGTCGATGAGGTGGACAGTATTCTGGTGGACGAGGCAAGAACGCCTCTCATAATCTCGGGCATGGGCGACAAATCGACCGACCTCTATGAGCAGGCCGACAGATTTGCCAAGACGCTGACGTTCAAAAAGATCGTGGAGACCGACACCAAGGTCGAGATCGAGGACGAGGACGAGCTGAACAAATATGATTATATAGTAGACGAGAAGGCGAAAACCGCCACGCTGACGCCGCAGGGAATCAAAAAGGCGGAGGAGGCTTTTCATCTCGACAACCTGACCGACCCCGCCAACATGACGATATCGCATCACATCAACCAGGCGATAAAGGCTATCGGCGTTATGCGCCGCGACAAGGATTACGTGGTAAAAGACGGCGAGGTCATCATAGTCGACGAGTTCACGGGCCGCATGATGTTCGGCAGAAGATACAACGACGGTCTGCACCAGGCGATAGAGGCCAAAGAGGGCGTCAAGGTCGAGCGCGAGTCAAAGACTTTGGCGACCATCACGTTCCAGAACTATTTCAGGCTCTACAGCAAGCTCTCGGGCATGACGGGTACCGCCCAGACCGAGGAAGAGGAGTTTCAGGAGATATACAGTCTGGACGTTATCGTTATCCCCACCAACAAGCCTCTGGTGCGCGTCGACGAGCCCGACAGCATATACAAGACCGAGGACGCGAAATTCAACGCGGTAATAGACGACGCGGTGCGCGCTCACGAAAAGGGCCAGCCGGTGCTTATAGGCACGGTCTCGATCGAGAAATCCGAAAAGCTGAGCCGCATGCTGCGCCGCAGAGGAATAAAGCACAATGTTTTAAACGCCAAGTTCCATGACAAAGAGGCCGAGATAGTCGCTCAGGCGGGCAAGAAGGGCGCGGTCACGATCGCCACCAACATGGCGGGCCGCGGAACCGATATCGTGCTGGGCGGCAACGCCGAGTTCATGGCGCGCAGCGAAATGGAAAAGCTGGGCTATTCCGACGAGCTGATAGTTCAGGCGACCGGCTTCGCCGAGACAGACGACGAGGAGATCCTGGCGGCACGCGCCAAGTTCAGAGAGCTGAATGACAAATTCAAGGCCGAGATCGAGCCCGAGCAGAAAGAGGTATTGGCTGCGGGCGGACTTAATATCTTAGGCACCGAGCGCCACGAGAGCAGACGTATCGACAACCAGCTCCGAGGCCGCTCCGGACGTCAGGGCGATGTGGGCAGGTCCAAGTTCTATATCTCGCTGCAGGACGACCTGATGCGCCTGTTCGCTCCCGAGAGGATCGAGCGCGTTATGAACACGCTCGGCATGGACGACGACGAGGCCATCGAGAGCAAGATGCTCAGCGGCACTATCGAGACGGCACAGGAGCGCGTCGAGGGCAAGAACTTCGACATCAGACGCAACGTGCTGCAGTTCGACGACGTCAACAACCAGCAGAGAGAGATAATATACAAGCAGCGCGACCAGGTGCTTGACGGCGGAGATCTTCGCGACAATATCATGAAGATGATGCGCGACGTGATCTCAAACACCGCGGCGCTGTATATAGGCGACAAGGGCAACGTTCCGGAGGAATGGGACTGGTCGGGAATGCGCGAGCATTTCGAGTCGATCTTCGGCGAGATGCCCGAGGACTTTATGAAATTCACCGACGTTGAGATAGACAAGATGACGCTCGAGCGCCTCACCGATTATATTTTTGAGGACGCCGAGAAGAAATACAAACAAAAAGAGGCCGAGTTCGGTGACGCCATGCGCGAGGTGGAGCGCGTCATCATGCTTCGGGTCGTTGACCAGAAGTGGATGGACCACATCGACAACATGGAGCAGCTGCGGCAGGGCATATATCTCAGAGCCTACGCCCAGCACGACCCGGTAGTTGAGTACAAGTTCGAGGCTATGGACATGTTCGAGGAAATGACCGAGTCTATCAAAGAGGACACGGTCAAGCATCTGTTCCACGTGGTGCCCCAGACCAAGATCGAGCGTCAGCAGGTGGCGAAGCCCACGGCCGAGAACGCGGGCGGAGACGGCACCGTCAAGAAAAAGCCGGAGCGCCGCGTGAACAAGATCGGCAGAAACGACCCCTGCCCCTGCGGTTCGGGAAAGAAATACAAAAACTGCTGCCTGGACAAGGACAGAGCGGCGGGACGCGCCTAAACGCGGACATAATACAAAATCAAGAGGTGATCAAGTGATAGCATTCGACGAATACAAGCTCGGGCTTGAAAACATGCAAAAAGATATTACGGAACTGAGGGATTCACTTTAACTTGGCCGCGCTGAGCGACGAGATAGCAGCCCTCGAGAAAGAGAGCTTCGAGCCCGATTTCTATTCCGACATGGAAAAAGCGGGGCGCACTCTTCAAAAAATAAAAGGCCTCAAAGACAAGGTCGCGGCCTTTGACGACTTGTACTCAAAATGGGAGGATCTCACAGCTCTTGTGGAGCTGGGCAACGAGGAGGAGGACGAAAGCCTGCTCGACGAGGTAAAGCCCGGATATAAGGAGCTCAAGCAGGCGATCGACGCCATGAAGCTGGACACTCTGCTTTCGGGCAAGTACGACAGACTGAACGCCATAGTGACCCTTCATTCGGGCGCGGGCGGCACCGAGGCTCAGGACTGGTGCGAGATGCTTTACCGCATGTACAACATGTGGGCCGACCGCCGCGGCTTTAAAACCGAGGTCATAGACTATCTGGACGGCGAGGAGGCGGGCATCAAGAGCGTCACGTTCTCGATAAGCGGCCTCAATGCCTACGGATATATGCAGTCCGAAAAGGGCGTCCACCGCCTTGTGCGGATATCCCCGTTCGACTCCGCGGCGAGGCGGCACACGTCTTTCGCGTCCTGCGAGGTCGTGCCCGAGCTCGACGAGGAGCTTGACGTTGAGATAAATCCCGACGATCTGAGGATCGACACCTACCGCTCAAGCGGAGCGGGCGGCCAGCACATCAACAAGACCGAGTCGGCGATCAGGATAACTCATATTCCCACGGGCATTGTGGTGACCTGCCAGAACGAGCGCAGCCAGCACAAGAACAAGGAGACCGCCATGAAGGTCCTAAAGTCCAAGCTGGTGGAGATAGCCGAGCGCGAGCAGAAGGACAGGATCGACGACCTAAAGGGCGTCCAGACCGAGATCGCATGGGGCAGCCAGATACGCTCATATGTGTTCCACCCCTACACGATGGTAAAGGATCACAGAACGGGCTACGAGGTCGGCAACGTGAACGCGGTCATGAACGGCGACATCAACGGATTTATCAACGCCTATTTAAAGGCGAAATCCAAAGGCGAGATTTAAAGGAGTTAATATATGTTTGAAAAGCTTTCATTCTTAGAGGAGCAGTTCGAGGAGCTTGCGCGCAAGATCAGCGACCCCGAGATCATAGCCGATCAGGAGACATGGCGCAAGCTGTGCAAGGAGCATTCCGACCTGACCCCGATAGTTGAAAAATACAGAGAGTATAAAAAGAACAAAGAGACGATAGACGACGCGGCCGTTATGATGGACGATCCCGAGACCGACAAGGAGTTCCGCGAAATGCTGGTTGAGGAGACCAAAGAGGCCAAGGCCAATATCGAGAAAATAGAGGAGGAGCTCAAGATCCTGCTTCTGCCCAAGGACCCCAACGACGACAAAAACGTTATGGTCGAGATCCGCGGCGGAGCGGGCGGCGACGAGGCCGCGCTGTTCGCGGGCGATCTCTACAGAATGTATTCCATGTACGCCGACTCAAAACGCTGGAAAACCGAGGTGCTGAGCCTTAATGAGATCGGCATCGGCGGCATAAAAGAGATAACGTTTATGATAAACGGCGATGGAGCCTACAGCCGATTGAAATTCGAGAGCGGCGTCCACCGCGTTCAGCGCGTGCCCGAGACCGAGTCGAGCGGCAGGATACACACCTCGACCGTGACCGTGGCGGTGCTGCCCGAGGTCGACGACGTGGAAGTCGAGATCAATCCCGACGATCTGGAGATCGACACCTACCGCTCCAGCGGAGCGGGCGGCCAGCATATCAACAAGACCGAGTCGGCCATAAGAATAACTCACAAGCCCACGGGCATCGTGGTGACCTGTCAGGACGAGCGCAGTCAGCACAAGAACCGCGAGGCGGCCATGAAGATGCTGCGCTCAAGACTGTACGACAAGATGGAGCAGGAGCGCAACGCGGCGATCGCGGCCGACAGAAAGAGCCAGGTGGGAACCGGCGACCGCAGCGAGCGCATCAGAACATACAACTACCCCCAGGGCAGAATGACCGACCACAGGATCGGCCTGACGCTGTATAAGCTGGAGCAGATATTAAACGGCGACCTTGACGAGATCATTGACGCCCTTATAACCACAGACCAAAGCGAAAAACTAAAACGCACAGAATAATGAAAACACTTTTATTAACAAACAAAACATCCGATCTGCAAACGGCGGCGGATCTTATTCGGTCGGGACAAACCGTGGTTTTCCCGACCGAAACGGTTTACGGCATCGGCGCTGACGCCAAAGACCCCGAGGCCGTTAAAAAAATATTCGAGGCAAAGGGCCGTCCGTCGGACAACCCTTTGATCGTGCATGTTTTTGATAAATCACAAATTTCCGACGTAGTCGCCGAGGTGCCCGATGACGCGCAAAAGCTGATCGACGCCTTCATGCCCGGCCCGATAACGGTCATATTAAAAAAACGCCCCGACATCCCGAGCGAGGTGACGGCGGGACTTGACACAGTGGGCATACGCATGCCGTCAAACAGGACCGCGTCGGAGTTTTTGCATCTCTGCGGCAGACCCGTCGCGGCGCCCAGCGCCAATCTGTCGGGAAAGCCCAGTCCCACGCGGTTCGAGCACTGCGTCGAGGACATGGACGGCAGAGCCGCGGCGATAATCGACGGCGGCCCCTGCGATGTGGGTATTGAGTCGACCGTTATAGACATGAGCGGCGAGCCGATCATATACCGTCCCGGCTGCGTGAGCCGCGGACAGATCGAACGGGTTTTGGGCAAAAAGGTGGGCCTTGCCGCTTCTCTCAAGGACGGCGAAAAGCCCAAGTCGCCGGGGCTCAAATACAAGCACTATTCCCCGAAGGCGAAGGTTGTGATAATAAAAGGCACCCTCGACGAGGCGGCAAACTGCATCAACTCGCAGACAAGGCCGACGGGCGTTATTTTGTTTGACGAGATTTTAAAAGAGATAAAACCTAAGCTCAAAGATGGCGTGATCTGCCTGTCTCTGGGCGGCATAAACAAGCCCGACGAGGCGGCCGCGGCTCTGTTCGCCGCGCTGCGCAGAACAGACGAGCTGGGCGCGGAGATCGTTTTTGCCCCCGAAATACCCGACACCGACAAATGGGCGGGCGTCCGCAACCGCCTCTACCGCGCCGCGGGAAATGAGGTGCGCGAGGCCTCCGAGTTCGCCGAAGGCGGGAGATCGGACGTAGAAACTTCGATAAACAATGTTTTGTTCGTGTGCAGCGGCAACACCTGCCGCAGTCCGATGGCCGAGGGATTGTTCAATTATTATGCGAAAGAGCGCGGCATGAGCGTTTCCGCCAAGTCGGCAGGGCTGTTTGTGTTCCCCGGCTCCAAGGTGTCCGAAAACTCGGTAAAGGCGCTCGCGGAGCTTGATATCGACATAAGCGGCCACGAGCCGACGCAGCTCGACCTTGACATGATCGGCGGCGCCGATCTGATACTCGCCATGTCGGGCAGCCACAAGAGCGCGATTTGCGCGGCGGCGCCCGAGGCGGAGAATAAGACCTTCACCCTCAAGGAATACGCGGGCGAGAGCGGAGAGATATCCGACCCGTTCGGCGGCGGCATTGAGATATACAAAAGCTGCATGCTTGAGATAAAGAAATGCGTCGAAAAAGTTATCGCGAGGCTTGACGATCATGAAAATTAAGTTCGAGCTTATGAACGAGAGCCATATCGACGATATGCTCAAGATCGAGAAAAAGTGCTTTCCGGACGAGCCGTGGACGCGAAAAATGTTTGAAAGCGAGCTTGAAAACATGATATCGGCGTTTTTGGTCGGCGTGGACGAAAGCGGAGCCGCGGTTTGCTTCGGCGGAATGTGGCTGATCGCGGACACAGCCGAGATCACCAACATCGCGGTCGATCCCGATCATCGGCGGCTGGGCCTCGGTCAAAAGACGCTGAGCCTGCTTTGCGGCATCTGCCGCGAGAGATGCATGTCTCGGATAAATCTTGAGGTCCGCGACGGCAACGACGCGGCGATAGGGCTCTATGAAAAATTCGGATTCGAGCCCGTGGGCAGGCGGAAAAAATATTACGACAATAAATTCGACGCGATACTTATGACAAAAAAATTATAGAGGTGGTATTTTGAAAATTCTTGCGATAGAAAGCTCCTGCGACGAGACCGCGGCGGCTGTCGTGGAGGACGGAATAAACGTCCTTTCAAACGTGATAAACACCCAGATAGAGCTGCACAGGCTCTACGGCGGCGTGGTGCCCGAGATCGCGTCACGGAAGCATATCGAGAATATAAGCGCGGTGGTCGACAAGGCGCTCGACGACGCGGGCGTTGCGTTAGACGAGATCGACGCGGTGGCGGTGACATACGCCCCGGGTCTTATCGGTGCGCTGCTCGTCGGCGTGTCATACGCCAAAGGCCTGAGCTTCGCCGCGGGCAAGCCGCTGATACCCGTGCACCATATCCGCGGTCACATCTGCGCCAACTACATAGAGACCCCGAGCCTTGAGCCGCCGTTTGTGTGCCTCGTGGCGTCGGGCGGCCACAGCAATATCGTGCATGTGAAGTCTCGGACGGATTATGAGGTCATAGCATCAACCAGCGACGACGCGGCGGGCGAGGCCTTCGACAAGGTATCGCGCGTGCTGGGTCTCGGCTATCCGGGCGGCCCCGCGATACAGAAGGCGGCGGAGAGCGGAAACAGCGAGGCGGTGCGCTTCCCCAGGGTCAACATGGGCGAGGGCGGCCTCGACTTCAGTTTCAGCGGAGTAAAGACCGCGGTGCTGAATTATATACACAATTTAGAGCAGCGCGGCGAGGAGATCAACAAAAACGACATCGCGGCCTCGTTCCAACAGGCCGTGATCGACGTGCTTTCCGATCATCTCATAACCGCGGCCGAGGAGCGGAGCGTCAAGACCCTGACTTTGGCCGGAGGCGTGGCGTCAAACCTGCCCCTTCGGGAGCTGATACAAAAAAAGGCGTTATCGCGCGGCTTTGAGCTCTATTATCCGAGGCCCCTGCTCTGCACCGACAACGCGGCCATGATCGGCTGCGCCGCCTACTATGAGTATCTGGCGGGCAGGCGGGCCGATTTGAGCCTCAACGCGTACGCCAATATGGATATCGAAAACCCGACTGTGTGAGATTCGGCATGTAATATTGTGCAAAACACATAAATCAAGTATAAAATTTTATTTTATTATTGACGTTTTCTATAATTTATGTTATTATAATTTTAAATATATTGTTGTGTATTTAAAAATCGGAGGTGTTTTTTATGGCATTTAATATTATAAGCGAGGCGAAGCGCTGCCTGCACTGCAAAAAGCCGATGTGCAGAGAGGGCTGCCCCATACATACGAATATTCCCGACATGATCCAGATGTTTTTAAACGGCAAGATGAACGACGCGGGCAAAATGCTGTTCGACAACAATCCGCTGTCGGTGGTCTGCTCGCTCGTGTGCAACCACGAGAACCAGTGCCAGGGTCATTGCGTGCTGGGGATAAAGAGCCATCCCGTGCACATAAGCAGCATCGAGAACTATATCTCGTCGGCGTATCTTGAGCGTCTCGAGTACGAGAAGCCGGAGCCCAACGGCAAAATGGTGGGTATTGTCGGCTCGGGTCCCGCGGGCATCACCATCGCAATCGAGCTTGCCAAGCGGGGCTACGCGGTCACGATCTTTGAGGCCAAGGACAGGATAGGCGGCGTGCTGCGCTACGGCATACCCGAGTTCAGACTGCCGAAGGTCATTCTCGACAAATACAAAAAGCTGCTGCTGGAGCTGGGCATAAAGATAAGACCCAACGCCACAATAGGCGGCGCGATCAGCATAGAGGATATTTTCAGAGACGGATACGACGCGCTGTTTATCGGCACGGGCGTGTGGAAGCCCAACAGTCTCAAGATCAAAGGCGAGAGCCTTGGCAATGTGCACTACGCCATAGCCTATCTGATCAACCCCGACGAATACGATCTGGGCAACAGCCTGAATATAATCGGCGCGGGCAACGCGGCCATGGACGTTGCGAGGACGGCCATCAGACACGGCGTGCGCTACGTGACGGTGTTCAACCGCACCGACGAGGTGGCGGCCAGCAATCAGGAATACGAGTACGCCAAGATCGACGGCGTAATGTTCCATAATTGCAAGATACCCGTTGAGATCAAGACCGACGGCGTGATTTTCGCCGACGCGAAGGTAAACGAGGACGGCAGCGTAGAAAAGATCGAGGGCACCGAGAAGCTCTACCCGTCCGATTCGGTCATAATTTCGATCAGCCAAGGCGCCCAGGACCAGATATTGTCGAGAACGCAGGGCATCGACACCAACAAAAAGGGTCTGCTGATCACGAACAAATACGGCGAGACCACACGCGACGGCATTTTCGCCTCGGGCGACATAGTCCGCGGCGCCAAGACCGTTGTAGAGGCGGTCAAGTACTCCAAGCAGGTGGCCGACGCCATGGACGAGTACATGCAGAGCCTATAAAAATAAATTTTTATGAAACTTTGAAAAAGTGTTTTTAATGCAGCTATAATTAAACGTGTATTTTCAGGGGTTTTAGGGGACAAAGTCCCCTAATCCGTTCCGCCCGAAGGGCGGAGCGAACCCGCCCGGATTTGGCGGGCAGAATAAATTTGCTTTTTAAATTTTGAAAAACGGAGTTTTTCTATATGCAAAAAGCGGCTTTCGAGCCGCTTTTTTGTCGCCTTTTGTCATATTAACAATTTATGAATATTTCTTTTTTCGATTGACTGTGTTTTGAAAAAATGGTATAATTTATACATATTTATCAAGTTTTTCGAAGAAGGGGGATTTATATGAAGCGGGTATCCGAGATTTCTCCGGAAGTGTATGAGCTTTCAAAAAAGTGCGTGGAAATATGCAAGATCGACCCGTCGCTCTACGCCGAGTACGATGTCAAGCGCGGCCTCAGAGACCTTGACGGAAAGGGCGTTTTGACGGGCCTCACCGAGATCTCCGAGATAATTTCAAACAAAGTGATCGACGGAAAAAAGGTCCAGTGCGACGGCGAGCTTTACTACAGGGGCTATAATATAATAGATATTGTTAGGAACTTAAAAGGGCGCAGGTTCGGCTTTGAGGAGACCGTCTACCTGCTTTTGTTCGGCGATTTGCCGAGCAAGACCGAGCTCAGGGCGTTTTTAAAGCAGCTTTCCGAGTACCGAAAGCTGCCCACCAGCTTTGTGCGCGATATTATATTAAAGGCGCCCAGCAGCGATATGATGAACACGCTGCAGCGCAGCGTTCTGACTCTGTTCGCCTACGACGAAAAGGCGAACGACACGTCTATACCCAACGTGCTGCGCCAGTGCCTTCAGCTGATCGCGCTGTTCCCGCTGTTTTCGGTGTACGGCTATCAGGCCTACAACCACTATTACGCGGGCAACAGTCTGTTTATACATCAGCCAGTTTCGACCTACTCGACCGCCGAGAACATCCTGCACTGCCTGAGACCCGACGGAAGATTCACCAAGATCGAGGCGGCGATACTCGATATCGCGCTTATCCTTCACGCGGAGCACGGCGGAGGAAACAACTCCACCTTCACCGACCACGTGGTGACGAGCTCGGGCACCGATACATATTCGGTAATCGCGGCGGCGCTGGGCTCGCTCAAGGGTCCCAAGCACGGCGGAGCCAACATAAAAGTCGTGGACATGTTCGAGAATATAAAAGAGAATATTTCCGACTGGAGCGACGAGGATGAGATAAGAGAATATCTGCGCCGAATGTTAAACGGCGAGGTGAACGACAAGAGCGGTCTTATATACGGCATGGGCCATGCGGTGTACTCGGTGTCCGACCCGAGAGCCAAGGTGTTCAGCTCGTTTGTCAAGCGGCTTTCCGAGGAAAAAGGCCGCACCGAGGAATACAAGCTTTACGCGATGATAGAGCGGCTCGCGCCCGAGGTGATCGCCGAAAAGAGAAAGATATACAAGGGCGTCAGCGCCAACGTGGATTTCTACAGCGGCTTTGTTTACAAAATGCTCGACCTGCCGACCGAGCTTTTCACCCCGATCTTCGCGGTCGCGAGGATCGCGGGCTGGAGCGCCCACCGTCTTGAGGAGCTTGTAAACGCCGGCAAGATCATAAGACCGTCCTACAAAAACGTCGCCCCCCGCCGCGAATACATAGCCTACGACAAAAGATAACCGGCAAGGCAGGCTCGCCCCTTGGGGATAATTAGCAAGCTTGCTTGCGGGTTCAAAGCTATCTTTCAAAATTGTTTACAATTTTGACCAAGAGCTTCCTTAATGCTGTCAGCGAAGCTGACTGAGAGGGGTGGCCTAATCACTATTCGCTAATCCCTAATCACTACGTTGGCTGAGAGGGGGGTATTAAACTCAACAAAAATCCCAAAAAATTCTTGACAATATTAAACGTGTGTAATAAAATATAATCAATAATAATGCCTGTTCGGCGAGGAGAACTGCGTCGTATCGGGCATGGCGCGGCGTTGCTGCGCCGAAAAATCTAAATTTTATATGGAGGTAATTTATTATGAAGAAATGGGTATGCGGTGTATGCGGATATATTTACGAAGGCGAGTCGGCACCCGAGCAATGTCCTCAGTGCAAGGCTCCCGCGAGCGCTTTTAAGCCCCAGGAGGGCGGCCTTTCGTGGGCTTGCGAGCATGTTATCGGAATCGCCAAGGACGTTGACCCCAGAGTTATCGAGGGTCTCAAGGCGAACTTCACGGGCGAGTGCACCGAGGTAGGCATGTATCTGGCAATGGCGAGACAGGCTATCCGCGAGGGTTATCCCGAGATCGGCGCTTTCTATCAGCAGGCGGCATATGAGGAAGCCGAGCACGCGGCCAAATTCGCCGAGCTGCTTGGCGAGGTGGTATATCCCGACACCAAGAAGAACCTGCAGCTGAGAGCCGAGGCCGAGTGCGGCGCGACGGCGGGCAAGTTGGAGCTTGCGAAGCTCGCGAAAGAGCTGAACTATGACGCGATCCATGACACCGTTCACGAGATGGCAAAGGACGAAGCAAGACACGGCTGCGGCTTTGAGGGTCTGCTCAAGAGATATTTCGGTTAATATTACATAACGCGGTCGGCTTATGCCGGCCGCGTTTTAATGCCGCCGCGTGCGTCAGGCTCGCCCCTTGGGGAGAGCTGCCAACGTAGAGACTAGGGAATAGGGACTAGGAACTAGGAATATCTCACGGTTTATATTAGGCTCGCCCCTTGGGGAGAGCTGTCGCCGAAGGCGACTGAGAGGGGTTCCTAGTCCCTAGTTACTAATCCCTGGTACCTACGTTAACCCCTCTCCGTCAGGCTTACGCCTGCCACCTCTCCCCAAGGGGCGAGGCAAATCGGACGGATATATCCGTCTGCACAGGCAAAAAAACAAAGAAAAAGCAAAAAAACAAAGAAATAACAAAAACTCGTGTAAAAAATTGTTATTGTTAAAATAATGATTATCTCGAAAAAACGAGTGTTTTTAGAAGCAAAACAGACAAAAACTAAATAATTATAGACAAAAATTGCTCAAAAATTTCAAACGAAAAATTTTTGTTTTAGATTACAGGAAATTTTACTCCGTGTTAAAAAATACTTGAAATCTGATAGGTATTATATTATTATTAAATTAGAAAAGATTAATTTAAATTCAAGGAGGTTTTTTATTATGCTTAAATTAAGAGCATTAAAAAAATCCACCGCAATGCTGATAAGCATCGCGATGATAGTGACCTTGTTCGCGGGTCTGACGATGACAAGCGTATCCGCGGCGGGTACAGTTGTTCCTGAGGGAACTACGTTTTATGATTTTACAAATTTCCAGGAAACATCCCTTGCGGCAGGCACGGACGGATATCCGGGTTTTACTGGCCAGAATATCACCGTAGCCGGCACAAAGGGATATATTCAGCTCAACAGGGGCAATGCCGACGCTAAGCTCACGTTTACGGTAAACGGAACATGGTCGGCGGACTTCTCGAGCTCGCACAGCAACGGACCCAAGGGTATTCTTATCACCTGTCCCGACGGCAAGCAGTACGCGACAAACGACAAAGAAAGTCCCTGGACGCTTTCCAATATGCCCGGCGGAACCTACACTATTACGGGCATTCCCGAAAAGAAAGAATATGACGACGGTAACGGAACAACCAAAGAAATAGGCACCAATCACGCTTATATTTCATCTATTTCGTTTATAGTTGAATCTAGCAATCCTCCGTCTGACGTAACGAATCTTACCGCCACACCCGGAAACGGCGAGGTAACGCTTACATGGAACAAGGCTGACGGCGCGGATTCTTATGAAATTTATGTTGACGATGCGGAAGATTCCGAGGCGACCGTTCATTCGGGAACGACCTCATACACCGTAACCGGACTTGAAAACGACAAAGAGCATACGTTTAAAGTTGTAGCCGTAAACAGCGCCGGCAGGAGCGCGGGCGTGACAACTAAAGCCACACCCAAAGAGCCCACGGAGCTTCCCGGAGCGTTTACTCTTTCCGGCTCGGGCAACAACGGCACCGCTACGCTTTCGTGGACGGCATCACAGTGGGCTACCTCATATACCGTTAAAAGAGGAGAAACCACTCTGAAAGAAGGTATCACAGAGCTTACCTATCAGGATACAGGTCTTACGAACGGAACGACGTATAGCTATCAGGTAATAGCGGTAAACAAAAACGGCGACACTCCGTCAAACACGATTCAGATCACTCCCGAAGCGCCGCCTCCGTCGGCGATCGAGATATCCGACGCTCAAGGCTGGCTTGAAAGCGCGTATGTAAAATGGAGAAATTCCGCCGCAGTCGACAAGTATAACGTATACGTTAAGAAGGTCGGCGGAGAGTACGAAAAGCTTGACGATCAGCTGGTACGCTATTATGGCAACTACTATAGGGCTGATGCTCTCGGCCTTGCCGCCGGTCAGTATCAGATGAAGATCGCCGCTGTAATGGGCAGCGAGGAGACCGATTCAATCGAGACAAAAGTTCTTGACGTTCTGCCTCACACCAGAGAAGGCTTCGCGTTTGATTCCAACCCCGAACCCGGCTACGAGTCGCGTTATCAGGCCGAAGGTATCGGCGCTTACAAGATGGACGGAACACTCAAAGACGGAGCTCAGATCCTTTATATAGACGATAATAACAAGGACACCGTCGAGTTCACGGTTAATGTCAAAGGCAAGCCGACAACAGCTAAGGGCCTTGTTAACATACTGGCTCTGCGCGAGAAGAACGGCGCCGAGGATACGCCTCTGGCGATCCGTATGATCGGCCAGGTAGAAAGCCCCGACGGAAAGAACAGCTCGGGTTATGTTCAGCTCAAATCCTGCAAGAACATCACGTTCGAGGGCGTGGGTGACGACGCGACAACGTTCCATTGGTCGCTCCTGTTAAGATCGGCCGAGAACGTTGAGGTTAGAAATATAGCCGTTATGGAGTTCTATGACGACGGTATTTCTCTTGACACCGATAACTACAACTGCTGGATACACAACTGCGATATATTCTACGGCCAGGACAGAGGCGGCGACCAGAAGAAGGGCGACGGTTCTCTGGACGTTAAGTCGGGTTCCGATTACTGCACATTCTCATACAACCATTTCTGGGACAGCGGAAAATCGTCACTCTGTGGTATGAAAGAGGATTCATATCAGGGCTATCACATGACCTATCACCACAACTGGTTTGACCACTCCGACTCGCGTCACCCAAGAATCAGAGGCGATCAGGTTCATATTTACAATAACTACTACGACGGCAACTCCAAGTACGGCGTTGGTGCCTGCACCGGCGGAAGCGCGTTTGTTGAGAGAAACGTGTTCAGAAACGTTAAGTACCCCATGCTGATCTCAATGCAGGCCAGCGACGTTCACGGCTCAAACGAGGGAACATTCTCGGGCGAGGATGGCGGAATGATCAAGGCGTACGACAATGATATTCAGATAGGCTCTCAGTCTCAAACGTACTTCACGCAGAAAAAGCCCGAGACGGACGGCACAATAGACGCCTATGAGGTAACGGATAAGTCGGAGCAGGTACCCGCTAGCTACACGAGCAAGCAGGGCGGAAGCAAATACAGCAATTTCGACACAGCCTCAAATATGTATAAGTATGAGTCCGACCCCGTAAACGCTGTTGTCGCGAAAGTAGAGACATACGCCGGCAGAGTTCAGGGCGGCGACTTCAAGTATGATTTCAACGACGCCGATGAGGATGCGGATTATGACCGTATCCCCGACCTCGGCGACAGGCTGAAGAACTACAAGACGACGTTGAAGCACAGCTATATCACGCCCGCCACATATCCGGCGACGGACGGTTCGGCTCCTCAGACCGGCCCCACAGCGCAGCCTATCCCGACGGCGGGCCCCACTCTGAAGCCCGGCGAGACTCCGGCTCCCACAAACACTCCGGTTCCCACTCAGGCACCCGTAATGGCAAGCCCCACTACTTGGGACTTCGGCCAGACTCCGTTCACGGTAACCGAGGGCGATGCAACGCATCCCGACACCAATTACTTCCCGGCGGGCGGCAAAGACAGCAAGGGAAATCAGCGCTACAGCTTAAAGAGCGACTCGATCACACCCGAGAACTTTGGCGGACTTAAGCACACAACAGGCAAGACCACCGAGGATCAGTACCAGTCGAGCAGCGCGGAGTTTACGGACGGATTCAAGGGCACATGGCAGATCAAGTCAAACGGCGGCTCGTTCAGCTTTATTCCCGTTGTTGACGGAACCGTTAAGGTATATGCCAAGCACGGAAGCTCCACCAGCACCGATCTTGATAATATAACGATAGCTCAGGGTTCGAAGACCGAAAAGATATCTGTTGCGTCATCCGCGACCAAGCCTTTTGAGGTCCTGACAATGGATGTTGTCGCGAATCAGACCGTGACGATCTCGGCGGACCAGAACACAAGTTACTACGGCATAGCATACACGAGCGACAAGCCCGTTCCCACAAATGCTCCGGCGACGGCGAAGCCGACGGATACACCGTCGACAAATCCGCCGGCAACTAACACACCCGAGACAAATCCGCCGACAACTAACGCACCCGAGACAAATCCGCCCGTAACTGCGACGCCGGCACCCGTCGAAACGGCTCAGCCCGCGAACTATGATTATTCGATAACAGGCGCGGCGTTAAACGGCAGCGGACTTGACGTGACCGTGGCATACGGCGGCGCGGCTCCCGCTCCCGAAGGAATTCTGCTCGCGGCGAAGTATGACGACGCCGAGGCTTTGACCGAGTTTAAGCAGGGCCCGAAGGTAAGCGGCGCGGGAACCTATAATATTGACGGATTTACACCGAATACAGGCGACAATTATTGGATTTATATTTGGGACAGCGTTGATGGAATGAAACCTCTGTGCGAAAAATATGTTGCTCCGACAAGCATTGTGCCTCCGGAATCCACAGATCAGCCGCAGCCCACAGATCAGCCGGAACAGCCCACAAATACGCCGGCGCAGCCCACAAATCAGCCGGAACAGCCCACAAACCAGCCCGTGACGCCTCCTTCGGGAGAAGCCAAGGTATGGAATTTTGGCGCGGCTCCTTGGGACACGTTCTCGTTGGCACTCAGCAAAGATGACCCCACCGAGCAAACTATTGACGGACTCAAAGTAGGCATCTCAAAGGGTATCGGAAAAGACGGCAGTTTCATCACCGCGAACGCGACGGAAGGCCTCAAGCTCGGCGCTTCGAGCGCGTGCTACTTCTCATACACCGCCGATGTTGCGGGAACGATCAAGTTCACGGTGCAGGCGTCGAGCAGTTCTCCGTACAGGAAAGACGGAGATACAACGCTCAGATCGGTTAAGATAACAAAAGGCTCCGAGACCGAAAAAGAGGACACATACTGCTCCGCGGATCCGGTAGTCCTGACAAAGGATTACTCATATGATTTGGCAGCGGGCGAGACCATCAAAGTGACGGGCGGCACAAACGGATTCTACCTTCCCGCGCTGAGCTTCACGCCCGCGGGCGGCTCGGTTCAGCCCGACCCCTCAACGCCGACAGATCAGCCGGATCAGCCCGAACAACCCACAAATCCGCCGGCGCAGCCCGGACAGGAAATTCTGTGGAATAATTTCAGCGCCACAGGCGCAGCTACCGGAACGATCGATTTGGGCAACGGTTTAACGTTTATCGGCGGTGCAAAATCCGCATATGACAAGGGTACCGAGATCGACGGAATTACTTTTGCCGGCAGAATCAAACTTGGCGGCAAGTCGGTATTCGATGAGGAGAACACATTGTTTAAGTTTACGCCTCCGTCAGCCGGACTGCTGACAATATATTTTGTTCACGGTTCACCCAAGGAAATTGGGCCTAACAATGTGAGAACTTTGACTGTATATCAGGGCGGCACTGAGCCTATCTTATCAGAGCCTTCGGCGGACAAAGGCAAATCCGCGTCCGTGCAGGTAGCGGCGGGCACGCCCGTGCTGATAGGCTGTCCGGAGAGCAACATAGGCTTCTACGGCTTTAAGTTCACGCCCGGCAACTGATTGGCTCAAATGCCAAAACAAAAGCTTAATAATTTTAATAATTATTAATAGATTTTCTTCCCAATGATCCAAAAGAGCGGGTTCGTCCCGCTCTTTTGCTTTTTCCCAAACTCCTGTGTTGACAACATGAAAATATTGGGATATAATAAATTTAGAAAAAATAAAAAATTTTGCCGCGGGGTGATCTTATGAGTGACGTTATACTTGAAAGACAGGAAATCGAAAGCAAGCTTAAAAAAATGGCAAAACAGATCGCGGAGAGAAACGAGTTTGAAAAAAGTATTTGTCTGATTGGAATCGTGCGCCGCGGCGCGGTGCTGGCCGACGCTTTGGCGGATCATATCAAGGAGATTGACGGCCCCGGCACCGAGGTGGGCGCGCTTGATATCACGCTGTACGGCGCGGATCACAATCTTATCGCGAAATTCCCGGTTCTCAACGGTACCAAGATCGATTTTTCGATAGACAACAAGACGGTCGTTTTGATAGACGACATTCTGTACACCGGAAAGACGATACACACCGCGATAGACGCGCTGCTCAAGCTGGGCTCGCCCGCCGAGATACAGCTGGCATGCTTCATAGACCGCGGACGGCGCACGTTCCCGATAAGCGCCGACTACACCGGGGTCAAGATCAAGGGCACGGGCCTCGACCGCGTGGCGCTCCACGTCGACGAGGTGGACGGCAGCACCGAGGTCATAATCGAAAAGCGCAAATCACCGGCAAAATATTTGGGAAAATAATAACAAGGGGACACATATGATAAAAGATTTATTGGGACTTAAAGAAACCTCCGCCGAGGACATAACCGCCATACTCGACGACGCGGACAAGCTCAAGCGCGAGGTGCTGCTCAGCGACAACAAGAAATCAAGTCTGCTCAGCGGCAAAGGCGTGATAACGCTATTTTACGAAAACAGCACAAGGACCCGCGTGTCGTTTGAGATGGCCTCAAAATATCTGGGCGCCACGGCGGCAAATATGTCGTCAAGCGGCAGCAGCGTGGCAAAGGGCGAGACGCTTATCGACACGGTAAAGACCCTTGAGGCCATGGATACCGACGTTATCATAATCAGGCACAGTATGTCGGGCGCGCCTCATCTTGTGGCGCGGCACTGCGGCTGCCGCATTGTGAACGCGGGCGACGGAATGAACGAGCACCCCACCCAGGCGCTGCTCGATTTTATGACGATGCGCGAGGAAAAGGGTGATATAAAAGGCCTCAAAGTGGCAATAATCGGTGATGTAAAGCACAGCCGCGTCGCCCGCAGCAATATCTACGGGCTCAAAAAGCTGGGCGCCGAGGTGGCTCTGGCGGGGCCGTCAACTCTGCTTCCGAGGAGCCTCGAGGAAATGGAAGTCAAGGTGTACACCGATGTCGACAAGGCCATCGAGGGCGCGGACATAGTAATGGGCCTCAGGATACAGCTGGAGCGCCAGAAGAAGGGTCTGTTCCCCTCGGTGCGCGAGTACAACAAGTATTTCGGAGTGGACAAGCGTCGTTTGGCTCTCGCCAAGCCCGACGCGATACTCATGCACCCGGGACCGGTCAACCGCGGCGTGGAGCTCAATCCCGACATAATAGACGGCCCGCAGAGCGTCATAAACAAGCAGGTGACAAACGGCGTGTGCGTGCGCATGGCGGTGCTCAATATGGTGGCGAACGGCAGAAGATACGAGTCAAAATCAAAATAGGAGAAAAGCTATGTCAATTCTGATAAAAGGCGGCCGCGTGGTCGACCCCAAAAACAAGATAGATAAAGTACTGGACGTTCTGGTAAAGGACGGCAGGATCGCGAAGGTCGCGGCGGATATAGACGAAAAGGCCGATCGCGTCATCGACGCGGGCGGCAAGGTAGTGGCGCCCGGTCTTATAGACCTGCACGTCCATTTCCGCGAGCCGGGATACGAATACAAAGAGGATATCGAGACGGGCAGCCGCGCGGCGGCCCAAGGCGGCGTGACGACCGTTGTCTGCATGCCGAACACCGACCCGCCGATCGACAACCCGGCTTTGGTGAAATATGTTTTGGACAGAGGCAAAGAGGTGGGTCTCACAAACGTGCTGACCGTCGGCTGCGTCACAAAAGGCCAGCAGAGCAAGGAGCTGTCCGAGATGGGTGAGCTTAAAAACGCGGGCGCGATCGGCGTTTCGGACGACGGACGTCCGGTCATCAATCCCTCGCTTATGCGCAGGGCGCTGGAATACGCGTCAATGTTTGACCTGCCTGTCATGTCCCACAGCGAGGACCTTGATCTGGTGGACGGCGGCTCTATGAACGAGGGCTATATGTCGACCTATCTGGGCCTCCGCGGGATCCCCAAGTGTGCCGAGAGCGTGGCGGTGACCCGCGACGTGCTGATAGCGGAGGAGGTCGGCGGCAGGCTGCACGTGTGCCACGTCAGCACCCGAAATTCGATCGACGCGATACGTAGGGCGAAAAAGCGCGGCGCCAATATAACCTGCGAGACCGCGCCCCACTACTTCTCACTGACCGATAAAGCGGTTGACGGCTTTAACACAAACGCCAAAATGAATCCGCCCCTCAGGGACGAGGACGACGTGAACGCGGTTATCGAAGGCCTGATCGACGGCACGATCGACGCGATAGCTACCGACCACGCGCCACACGACAAGGACGAGAAGGACATAGAGTTCGAGTACGCCCTAAACGGCATAGTAGGCCTTGAGACTTCGCTTGCCTTAGGCTATACCAATCTTGTTATGAGCGGAAAGCTCACTCTCAGTCAACTGATAGAAAAGATGTCGGCCAATCCGGCGGATATAATAAATATAGACAAAGGCACCCTCGGCGAGGACAAGGCGGCGGATATAGTGATATTCGACACCGAGCACGAGTACGAGGTGGACCCCGAGAAGTTCGCCTCCAAGAACCACAACTGCCCCTACGGCGGCATGAAGCTCCGCGGCAGAGTTGACATGACGATCCTCGGCGGAAAAATAGTATACGACCGCGAAATGTAAGGCGGAGAGGTAGGCTCGCCCCTTGGGGAGAGCTGTCAGCGGAGCTGACTGAGAGGGGTTCTAGTCCCTAGTTACTATTCACTAGCAGCTATGTTAACCCTTCTCCGCCCGCAAGCGGGCACCTCTCCCCAAGGGGCGAGGCAGAAGAGGAATTTCAAATTCAAAAGGAGAAAAATATGGACAGACTTATAGAAAAGATCATCAAAACCGGAAATCCCACCGTGGCGGGGCTTGACCCAAAGCTTGATTACCTGCCCGAGTCAATGATAAAGGCATCATTTGACAAATACGGCGAGACGTTTGAGGGCGCGGCGGACGCGATCTTCAGCTTCAATAAAGAGCTGATCGACGCGCTGTGCGACATAGTTCCCGCGGTAAAGCCTCAGTCGGCCTACTATGAGATGTACGGCATTGAGGGTATAAAGTGCCTCAAAAAAACGATAGAATACGCAAAATCGAAAGACATGTATGTGATACTTGACGCCAAGCGCGGCGACATCGGCGCCACCAGCGAGGCGTACGCCAAGGCTTACTTAGGCAAAACCGAGCTCGGAAGCAAAAGCGCCGCGGCCTTTGATCCCGACGGCATGACGGTCAACCCGTATTTGGGAACCGACGGCGTAAAGCCCTTCGCCGATCTGTGTGCTGCGAACCGAAAAAGCATATTCGTGCTGGTAAAGACCTCGAACAAATCCTCCGGCGAGCTTCAGGACCTGCTCAGCGGCGGAAAGCCGATATACGAGCATATGGCGAATCTCGTGAAACAATGGGGGATCGACAGTCTCGGCACCCGCGGATATTCCCATGTGGGCGCGGTAGTCGGCGCGACATATCCCGAGCAGGCGGCGAAGCTCAGACAGCTGATGCCCCACACATACTTCCTGGTCCCGGGCTACGGCGCTCAGGGCGGAAAGGCCGAGGACGTCGCCAAGTCGTTTAACGGCGACGGTCTGGGCGCGATCGTGAACGCCTCCCGCTCGATCATGTGCGCCTATAAAAAGAACGGCGGAGGCGTCGGCGAGGCCGCCAGAGCCGAAGCGATAAGAATGAGAGACGACATAACGGCCGCTATCAAATAAGAAGATAAGCGGCGTTTGCCAAAGGAGATAATTATTATGTTATGCAAGCTGAGTTACAAAAACGAGCTGCGGCCCGGGCTGTTCAATTTCATAATCGACTGCCCGCAGATCGCGGCAAAGGCAAAGCCGGGCCAATTCCTGCATGTGTTGTGCGGCGGCTCCGCTTATCTGCGGCGCCCTATAAGCATATGCGACGCGGTCGAAGGCAGGTTTGTGAGATTTATATTCGAGGTTCGGGGCAAAGGCACAGCGGAGCTGGCCAAGGCGCAGCCGGGGCAGATGCTGGATATTCTCGGCCCGCTCGGCAACGGGTTTGACGTGTCGCCGGGAGAGGGAAAACCGCTGCTGATCGGCGGCGGTATCGGAATTTTTCCGCTTCTTATGCTCGCCAAAAAGCTGCCCCAAAAGCCCGACGTCATGCTGGGCTTCCGCGATAAGCAAAGCGCGGTCATGATACGCGAGTTCTCAAACGCCGCCGACGATATTTTTATCGCCAGCGACGACGGAAGCATAGGATTTAAAGGCTTTGTGACCGATATATTGAAATCAAAGATCGCGTCGGGAGCGAAGTATTCAAGGATATATACCTGCGGCCCGCTGCCGATGATGAAGATCGTGACGAACACCGCCAAGGAAAACGGCATTGACTGCCTGATATCAATGGAAGAGCGGATGGGCTGCGGCGTGGGCGCCTGCGTGGCCTGCGCCTGTGCGATGACCGACGGCTCGAAAAAGCGGGTCTGCAAGGACGGCCCGGTATTCAGCGGAGCGGAGGTGGATCTCGATGGCTGATCTTAAAGTAAACATTGCCGGCGTTGAGTGGAAAAATCCCGTCACGACCGGTTCCGGAACCTTCGGCTTCGGCAGAGAATACGCCGAGTATTTCGACCTGTCGGAGCTGGGCGCAGTGTGCCTCAAAGCGCTTTCGGCAAAGCCGAGGCTCGGCAACAAGTCGCCCAGGATAGCCGAGACCAACGACGGCATACTGAACAGCGTGGGGCTCCAGAACCCCGGCGCGAAGCATTTTCTCGAAAACGAGCTCGATCGGCTCAGAAAGTTTGACACAAAGCTGATCGCCAATCTCTGCGGCTCCACGGTGGAGGACTACGTCGAGGTCGCCGAAATGCTGGGAGATAAGCTGGATATGCTCGAGCTCAACATCTCGTGCCCCAACGTCAAAGTGGGCGGCATGGCCTTCGGCACCGATCCGAAAATGGTCGAGGAAGTGACTTCAAAGGTCAAGGCGGTGGCAAAGGCGCCTCTTATCGTGAAGCTGTCGCCGAACGTGACCGACATCGCAGAGATCGCAAAAGCGGCCGAGGCCGGCGGCGCCGACGCGCTGTCGCTTATCAACACGCTGCTCGGCATGAAAATAGACATAAAGACGCGTCGCCCGGTTCTTAACAACAATACCGGCGGTCTTTCGGGCCTGGCCGTCATGCCTGTCGCGGTGCGCATGGTGCACCAAGTGAGGCAGGCCGTGAAGCTGCCGATCATAGGCATGGGCGGCATCACAAGCGGCGAGGACGCGATAGAATTCCTGCTGGCGGGAGCCGACGCCGTGGCGGTAGGCACCGCCGGAATAGTCGACCCCTACGCCTGGATAAAGGTCAGGAACGGCATCAACGACTATCTTGACCAAAACGGCTATAAGTCGGTGAAAGAAATAGTCGGCAAGCTTGAATTAAACTAAAAAAGCCCGAACGGGCTTTTTTTGTTTCGCGTATTCGTCAATAAATGTAAATATATTTTTGTTAAAAAACTGTCATTCCCCTTGACAAGCGGGATTTGATATTATAAAATATTATAGATAGATTTAAAACTTCTAAAACTAATGAGAACAGGAGATGATGTCAGTGGGTTTAACACTTACGGAAAAAATCTTGCGCAGCCACATTGTCGAGGGCGAGCCTGTCAAAGGGCAGGAAATAGGGATCCGCATCGACCAGACATTAACTCAGGACGCGACGGGAACAATGGCTTATCTTGAATTCGAGGCCATGGGCGTGCCCAGAGTCAAGACCGAAAAATCGGTTGCGTATATCGACCACAACACGCTGCAGAGCGGCTTTGAAAACGCCGACGACCACAAGTTCATAGGCAGCGTTTGCAAAAAACACGGTATTTATTTCTCCCGTCCCGGCAACGGAATTTGTCATCAGGTGCATCTGGAGCGCTTCGGCATACCCGGAAAGACCCTGATCGGCTCCGACAGTCACACCCCCACGGGCGGCGGTATCGGCATGATAGCCATCGGCGCGGGCGGTATGGACGTCGCGGTGGCGATGGGCGGCGGAACTTATTATATTACATATCCAAAGATAGTCAAGGTGGAGCTTTCGGGTAAACTGAGCCCGTGGGTCGCCGCCAAGGACGTAATTTTAGAGGTGCTGCGCGTCATGTCCGTAAAGGGCGGCGTTGGCAAGGTCATCGAGTATTGCGGAGAGGGCGTCAAGACCCTTTCGGTTCCCGAGAGAGCCACCATCACCAACATGGGCGCCGAGCTGGGCGCCACGACCTCCATATTCCCGTCCGACGAGACCACGAGAGAATTTCTTAAGGCTCAGGGCAGAGAGCAGGATTACACCGAGCTCAAGGCCGATGACGACGCGGAGTATGACGAGATAATCAAGATCGACTTGAGCGAGCTTGAGCCTATGGCCGCATGCCCCCATTCTCCCGACAACGTGAAGAAGATATCGGAGCTTGCCGGCATGAAGATAGACCAGGTCTGCATCGGTTCCTGCACAAACTCGTCGCTGCTTGACATGCTCAAGGTGGCGTATATACTGGACGGCAAGACGGTCGATCCCGGCGTTTCGCTGGCGATCGCTCCCGGCTCCAAGCAGGTGCTTAACATGATCGCCGAAAACGGCGCTCTGGGCAAGATGATAGACGCGGGCGCGAGAATTCTGGAGAGCGCCTGCGGTCCCTGCATAGGCATGGGCCAGTCTCCCAATTCGGGCGGCATCTCGCTGAGAACGTTCAATAGGAATTTCGAGGGCAGAAGCGGCACCAAGGACGGACAGATTTATCTCGTGTCTCCCGAGGTCGCGGCGGTATCGGCTCTGGCCGGCGTTATGACCGACCCGAGAACCTTGGGCGATATGCCTAAGTTCACCCTGCCCGAGGTATTCACGATAAACGACAACATGGTCGTTCCCCCGATCGAGGCTGACAGAATGGACGAGGTCGAGGTTCTCCGCGGCCCCAACATCAAGCCGTTCCCCGTTTCCGAGCCGCTGCTCGACACGATCGACGCGAAGTGCGGCCTCAAGGTGGGCGATAACATAACCACCGACCACATCATGCCCGCGGGCGCCAAGATACTGCCGCTGCGCTCCAATATTCCCAAGATCTCGGAATACTGCTTCGCAGTGTGCGACGAGGAATTCCCCAAGAGGGCTCTGGAGCTTAAACGCAGCATAGTAGTGGGCGGCAGCAACTACGGTCAGGGCTCGTCCAGAGAGCACGCCGCTCTCGCGCCTCTGTACTTAGGCGTCAAGGCGGTGCTTGTCAAGTCGTTCGCCAGAATACACATGGCGAATCTGATAAACGCGGGTATCATCCCGATGACGTTCGCAAACGAGGCGGACTACGACAGGATCGACCAGATGGACGATCTGCTCATCGAGAATGTGCGCGCGCAGATCGAGAACAGCGACACGCTCAAGATCAAGGACGTCACCAAGGGCTTTGAGTTCGAGGCGAAGATCGACCTGTCGGAGCGCCAGAGAAAGATGCTGCTTGCCGGCGGACTTTTGAACTACACCAAAAACAACGCATAAGGAGGAAAAAACATGTCATATACAGCGCAAATCGAGGACGCTAAGAAAAAATTCGAGGAGGTGCTCACCGAGCAGCTCAAAAGAGTGGAAAAAATGAAGGCCGAAAAGGACTTTATTGATTACGGAAAACTGGATCAAATCGTTATCGGCGTGGTCGGCGGCGACGGAATAGGCCCCGCCATCACCGAGCAGGCCGAGAGAATATTAAAGTTCCTGCTTAAAGACGAGACGGAGAGCGGCAAGATCGCCTTTAAGGAGATCACGGGCTGCACGATAGAGCACAGAGCCGAGGTGGGCAAAGCGCTGCCCGACGACGTGCTCGACGAGCTCAAGCAGTGCCATGTTATCTTAAAGGGCCCCACAACCACGCCCAGACAGGGCGATCCCTGGCCGAATATCGAGAGCGCCAACGTCGCCATGCGCAAGGAGCTTGATCTGTTCGCCAACGTGAGACCCGTAAAGGTCCCCGACGAGGGCATCGACTGGACATTCTACCGCGAGAACACCGAGGGCGGTTACGCGGTAGGCTCAAAGGGCGTGAACGTGACCGACGATCTGGCGATTGACTTCGTTGTTCAGACCCATGAGGGCTCCGAGAGAATAGCGAGAGCCGCGTTCGACTACGCGAAAAAGGCGGGCAAGACCCGCGTGACCTGCGTCACAAAGGCAAATGTTATAAAAACCACCGACGGCAATTTCCTGAGCGTATGCAAGGAGGTAGCCAAGGACTATCCCGGGATCGAACTTGACGATTGGTATATAGACATCATGACGGCCAAGCTGGTCGATCCCAAGAGAAGGACCCAGTTCCAGGTTCTGGTTCTGCCAAATCTCTACGGCGACATTCTGACCGACGAGGCGGCCGAGTTCCAGGGCGGCGTCGGCACGGCGGGCAGCGCCAATATCGGAAAGCGCTACGCCATGTTCGAGGCTATCCACGGCAGCGCGCCCAGAATGGTGCAGGAAGGCAGAGACAAGTACGCCGACCCGTGCAGCATCATCAGAGCGGCCGTTATGCTGCTTGAGCACATCGGTTACGCCGACAAGGCGAAGGCGCTTGAAAAGGCTCTCGACGAGTGCATGTACACCGAGAAAAAGCTGGTTATAACCGGCCGCGACACGGGCGCCACATCAGCCGAGTTCGCGGACTACATTATGTCAAAGCTGGCGTAGAAAAACCTGAGGAGGAACAATCGGGAGAGGAACTATGGAAAAGAAAGTATCGGGTTCGGTCGTTAACCGTCTGCCCAGATATTACAGACATATTACTGATTTATACGAAAGCGGTGTCGAGCGCATTTCATCAAAGGAACTCAGCCGCCGCATGAACGTGACCGCGTCGCAGATACGCCAGGACCTGAATTGCTTCGGCGGATTCGGGCAGCAGGGCTACGGCTACAACGTCGAGATGCTCAGATCGGAGATCGCCAAGATACTCGGCCTTGACCGAGGATACACGGCGGTCATGGTCGGAGCGGGACATATGGGCAGAACATTTGCCACGAACACCAAGTTCGAGAGCCGCGGCTTCAAGCTGATAGGTATCTTCGACTCAAGTCCGAGCGTCATAGGCACGGACATACAGGGGCATACCGTGATGGATTACGCCGAGATAGGCGATTTTGTGCGGGAGCACAAGCCCGAGATGGCGATACTCACTGTGCCCAAAGAGGCCACAAAAAGCGTGGCGGAGGATCTGAGGGCTCTGGGCATAAAGGCGTTCATGAACTTTTCATACACCGAGCTTCGCGAAATGGAAGGCGTTATAGTTGAGAACGTTCATCTGAGCGACAGTCTGATGCGCCTGTCCTACAAGATATCCGAAAAAGAGGACGGCGGCAGATAAAGCGGGGTAACAATTATGAAGGTATACGCTCTTGTGGGAAAATCCGGCACCGGAAAATCCCATCACAGCATGTGGGTGGCCAGAGAAAACAATATAGACTATATCGTGGACGACGGTCTGCTCGTGTCGGACAACCGCATAATCGCGGGCAAAAGCGCCAAGAGGGAGCCGACCAAGATCGCCTCGGTGCGCACCGCCATATTCAGCGACCCCGAGCACAGCGGGGCGGTCCGCCGCGCGATAGAGGAAAACAATATCGACTCGCTGCTTATCATCGGCACAAGCGACAAAATGGTCGGCAGGATAGCCGAGACGCTCGGAGTGGCGCCGATACAAAAGACGCTCTATATTGAGGATGTTTCCACGCCCGAGGAGCGCGAGATCGCGCGCGAAATGCGGCTCAAGCAGGGCAAGCACGTTATTCCCGTGCCGACCTTTGAGGTCAAGAAGCAGTTTTCGGGTTATTTTATCGACCCGATGGTGCAGCTGTTCAGCCGAAAGAATAAGACGATATCCGAGGAAAAAACGGTAATGCGCCCCACGTACAGCTATCTGGGTGATTTTAAGATATCCCAGAAGGCTATCCTGGACATCTGCGCGTACGAGATGCTCAGATTTGCGAGCATGTACAAACCGCTGCGGATAAAGACCGGCACCGAAAAGGGCAACAGGCTCATGATCGACGCCGAGGTGTCGCTGCGTTATCCCTGCGATATCAGGGCGGAGGCGGCCGCCATAGCGGCGAGAGTAAAGGAGTCGGTCGAGAGTCAGACTTCGATCAACGTGAAGGCGGTCAACATCTACGTCCGCACACTTCACGTTTCGAGGATATATTTAAGACAGTTGGAAAAATACAAAGATGATATACTTAACACAGAACTTTGATCAGGTCCACACCTTCGAGTGCGGCCAATGCTTCCGCTGGAACCCGGACGAAGGCGGCGGATATATCGGCGTGGCTGGCGGCAGGGTCTGCCGCGTCAAGGACGGCGCGGTCAGCTGCCCCGACGCCGACAACGAATTCTGGGAAAATTATTTCGGCGAGGGCGACGATTACGACAGGATAAAGTCCGAGCTTATATCGAGGGATCCGGAGCTTGAAAAATGCGTCGAGTACGGCTCGGGCATCAGGATACTGCGCCAGGATTTATGGGAGACGATAATATCTTTTATAATCTCGGCCAACAACAACATACCGAGGATAAAAAAGATCATCGAGACCTTGTGCGAAAATTTCGGCGACGAGATAGAGGAGGGGCGCTTCTCTTTCCCCTCGGCGGAGAGGCTCGGCGTTCTCGACGTGGGCGATTTGGCGTGTCTGCGCGCGGGCTACCGCGACAAGTATATTCTGGACGCTGCCCGCAAGGTCTCGTCGGGCGAGGTGGAGCTTTCGGCTATCCCCGATATGTCCACCGCGGACGCCAAGCGAGAGCTTATGAAGATCAAGGGCGTGGGCGGCAAGGTTGCCGACTGCATACTGCTGTTTTCCTGCGCGAGATATGAGACGTTTCCCAAGGACGTCTGGATAAAGCGGGTCGTCACCGAGCTGTACGGCGTTGAGGATAAGGAGATCGACGGTTTCATAGCAGAAAAATACGGCGATTTGGCGGGCTTTGCTCAGCAGTATCTGTATTTTTGGGCGAGAGACAATAAAATCGGAATCAAATAAAAAATTAATATATTTAATAGGAGGAATGAAAAAATGTTAGTTTCAGCAACAGACATGTTAAACAAAGCGGTTGCCGGCAAGTACGCGGTGGGTCAGTTTAACATCAACAATCTCGAGTGGACACGGTCTATCCTTGCCACGGCTCAGGAGAACAGTTCTCCGGTTATTCTGGGAGTGTCCGAGGGCGCGGGCAAATATATGACCGGCTTCAAGACGGTCGCGGCGATGGTAAAAGCCATGATCGAGGAGATGGGCATCACTGTTCCGGTGGCTCTGCATCTTGACCACGGCACATACGAGGGATGCTACAAGTGCATCAAGGCGGGATTCTCGTCGATCATGTTCGACGGCTCTCATTTCCCGATCGATGAAAACGTCGCAAAGACCAAGGAATTGGTAACGGTAGCGCACGCTATGGGAATGTCGATAGAGGCCGAGGTCGGCTCGATCGGCGGCGAGGAAGACGGCGTTATCGGCGCGGGCGAGATCGCGGACCCCAACGAGTGCAAGAGAATAGCTGATCTGGGCGTTGACTTCCTGGCCGCGGGCATAGGAAATATCCATGGCAAGTACCCCGACAACTGGAAGGGTCTTGACTTTGGCGCATTGGCAAAGACCAAGGAGCTGATAGGCGATCTGCCTCTGGTTCTCCACGGCGGCACGGGTATCCCCGAGGATATGATAAAGAAAGCGATATCTCTCGGCGTCGCGAAGATAAACGTTAACACCGAGTGCCAGCTTTACTTCCAGGAGGCCACCAGAAAGTACATCGAGGCCGGAAAAGACCTGGAGGGCAAGGGATATGACCCCAGAATGCTGCTGGCTCCCGGAGCGGAAGCAATTAAAGTTGTGGTAAAAGAAAAGATGGAACTGTTCGGTTCTATCGGCAAGGCGTAAAAGAATTTGATATTTTTTAATAAAATATCGGAATTTTTTAAAAAACAGCGGATAATATGGTTGACAAACCCAAAAAAATCTGCTATTATATAAACGTATAAAGATTTTATACATTTTAAACACGCAAAAAAAATTAATTTCCTATTATGACACACATAGGTGTTGATTTTTTTAAAACAAAAAGACAGTCGTTGACCAAAGAACGGCTGTTTTTTTGCGCTTATCCGCTTGACAGTACGCAAAATTTACAGTATAATATTTCTATATATGTATAGGAGATCAAGTTATGGATATTTCATCGGTATGCAATTCGGGCGGCACTGATGTGAACTGCGATTATATCGGAATGATGGAGGACGGCGGAGTCGGCTGCTTCGCCGTGTGTGACGGTTCGCCCAGTTCCGACCCGGCTCTCGGCACAGCCGAGACGGTTATCGATTCATTTATGGACGATTTTAAGGCGACGTCCGACGTAAACGGCGAGACCGTGTCCGAGTATTTCAAAAACGCCGATGAGAAGCTTTGGGGCAATACCCACGAGAGCGGCGACGGCAGCGAGTATAAGGCGTCCGCCGTTTTGGTGCTGACAGACGGAAACGCGGTTATAAGCGGACATCTGGGCAATTGCCGAATGTATTATCTGAGCGAGAATTATCTTCAATATATAACGCCGGACCATTCTTTGGCATATCTGGCGCACGCCGAGGGCAAATTCAGATTCCCCGGCATACGCAAAAGCCGCGATCGGCGCAGGCTGACCGCTTATATGGGAGCGGACCCCATGTGCGCCGCGGAAGTCATAGCTCCGATCGCCGTGCATAAGGGCGACGCGGTTCTCATATGCTCGGACGGATTCTGGGAAAAAGTGACCGAGAGGCAGGTGGAGCGAACGCTCAAGCGTTCCGGATCATCATCTGAATGGCTGCGAAAAATGCTTCGCATATTGAAGCGGCGCACGCCTGACGACAACTACAGCGCGGTTACCATTATATTTTAAATCGTAAAGATCAAGAGCGGGAGGGATCAACATGAAAATATTATACGAGATACTTGGAGCGGCGGGCTTTCTGTTCGCGCTGTCCATGCTCTTTATATGTATCGGGCTGTTTAAAAAACCGAAAATAAAAGACGAGCCCGAAAGCGCTGACTATGCGGCATCCGTTGTTCCGGCGGGCAGCAGAGTTTTCGCGGGTTCTGAAAGACAGGCGGAGCGCGCTGCCGATGAGGAGCAGAGCGAAGATGCCGAGGAAGCTCACGAAATCGAGACAGACGGGGCCGACGAGGATAAAGACTTGGACGGCGATACCGATAACGACGCGTCCGAAAACGAGGCGAAAGCCGAAAATGAAAGCGAAGACGAAAATGAGGTCGGATCCGAGGCGGAAACCGCGCGCTCCGGCGGCGGGATCGATGTTTCGGTGACTATAATCGAGACAAACAAGACATACAAGCTTTCGGTAACGGGCGAGGCGCTTATAGGCAGAAATCCCAAGTGCGACGTTGTGGTTCCGAAGCCCATGGTGTCATCCGTGCACTGCATATTGGTCAAGGATAAGAACAAGCTTATGGCCGAGGACAACAATTCGACCAACGGCACGCTTTTAAACGGCAAGCCTCTAAAACACGTGGTCGAGCTTAAGAACAACGACATGCTGACTTTGGGCGACCGCCAGATTAGGATAAACTTTTAATTAAAATCGGCTCCGAAAAAGCCGCGAAAATAACAAGGACCTCAATTCCGAGGTCCTTGTTTGCTTACGGGCGGATAATATCCGCCCGGCTTAATCGCTAATCACTGCGTTGGGTTTTAAAACATTCTTTCTCTGAAACTGTAGTATTTGGCGCCGGCGGAGATTATGTGGTCAAAGAGTTTTACGCCGACGCACTCCAGGGCTTCCTTGACCTCGGTGGTAACCATTCTGTCGGCATCGCTGGGAAACGCGATACCGCTGGGGTGATTGTGGCTGAGTATAACATACGCCGCTCCGGATGTGACAGACTCGCGCACTATGACGTTAATATTGACCGCCGCGGAGTCGAAGCTGCCGCTTTCAAAAACGCTGTGTTTTATGATCTTGAGATTCGAGCTTAAATACCACACGATGATCCGTTCTTGGTCGGTGTCGAAATATTGAGAGCAGATGTATTCTCGGAGTTCCTCGGCGCCGGAGACTTTTTTTATATATCCGCTTTGAAGATAAGAGTTTTTCGCCGCCGCCACCGCTTTCATCGTCTTGGGCAGACTGCGCAGAAATTTTGCCGCGGCGGGTCCGATACCGTCCACCTTCATAAGCTCGTCGATCGGAGCTGTCAGGGCGCCGTATGCCGAGCCGAAATTTTTGATAAGCTCGTGGGCGATAACATTGGTGTTTGCTCTGGGTATTACCGAAAACAGCATTATTTCAAGCAGCTCATGCTCGGGCAGGTTTTCGTACCCGATTTTTTCGGCCTTTTCGTACATTCTTTGTCTGTGTCCCGCGTGGACATTTGTTTTGCTCATAATATCACACCGTTTGATCTTTTTTTCCTAAAATATTATAACAATTTTTCGCGCGGGTGTCAAGCTGACCGTTTAATTCGGCCGCGGCTATATGGGAATTTTTTCTGATTTCTATAGAAATTTTGTTTATTTCAAGAAAAACCTTTATTTTTTTGCCACATGTGGTATAATAAGCATATTAATTATTAATTTTATCGGGAGGTGACAATATGATCCAGGATGATAAGATCAGGATATCAACGGTTCGCCGCGGCAAGAGGCACGGGACCCGCCCTCATTTTCACCGCGACAACGAGCTTTATTATCTCGAAGAGGGAAAGAGCAAAATGTTTGTTGACACAAAGCTGTACAGCCTGTCAGAGGGCAGTTTGGTGTTTATAAAAAGCGGAAGAATACACAAAACCCTGTCGGGAGATAATAATACCCATGTGCGGACGGTCCTTATGTTTCCCGACAGCGCGATAAACGAGCTCAAGCTCTGCGGCGACGGCGAGCTCAGCTTTGACAGCTTTGACTCGATAATCATTCACGTGCCCGAGATCATGCAGGGCCGCGTCAAGCAGATGTTCAAAGAGATAGAGTCCGAGCTCAGTGCCCCCGACTGCATGTCCGAGATCATGATACGCGGAGTGCTGTCAACGCTGCTTATTCAAATGCTGAGACGATACAGCCGCCAGTCGTACGAGTACCGCTCGGACCAGGACACCCTCGACGAGGTTATCAGAAATGCGATCGACTATATCAGGCTTAACTTCAGCGCCGATATTACTCTCGGCAAGACCGCCGACTATGTTCACATGAGCTCGACATATTTCTCAAAAAAATTTAAAAAGGAGACCGGCATCGGCTTTAAGGAATACTTATGCAAGTTTCGGCTTCACAAAGCGGAGGATATGCTGAAAAGCCCGGATTTCGTCTCGATAACCGACGTTGCCGCCAAGTGCGGCTTCAGCGACAGCAACTACTTTGCCACCACGTTTAAGGGCGAGTACGGAGTTTCGCCCAACAAGTACAGACATTTGATTGAGTGAGAGCCTAAAACGCGCTGAATATTCCGTACAGGCTTTTCATCATGCCGTGGCCTATCACGCTGTCAAACAGCGCCGAGACGAGAGCGGCGGCAGCGAATACCGCGAGGCAGATCGCGGCCTTGAGACAAGCCTTCGGCTTTAAGGCAAACCATGAAATAAGACGTTTTTTGCCTCGCGCGGGCGGCGTGTCGCCGCGGGCAGCTCGGCATTCGAGCAGGAGCCATACCGATGCGCACAGCGGCAGAGCGCCGCACAAAACAACCGACACGAGCGCGAAGGCGGCGCCCTTGAGCCCGTATCTCGCGATAAAAAACGCGGCCGAAAAGCCCATGCTGAAGCCTTTGAATATCAGCCGCGCCAACGCGAACGGGAGCAGCGGAGGCAGGATCCCGCCGAGAGCGACAATAATTCCGGTGACGATCAGTGGCGGAAACGCCGCCTTGAAAATTTCGCCTGGCGACGCTCCCAGCAGCACCGACCCGCTGAAATAATTTTGCATATAAGCGAACACCGCGTTTTTGTTTTCCGCCGACATGCGGATATACGCGAAAACCCCGAAAGCCGCGCCGATGGCTATGAGGCAGGCGCACAGCATGATGCGCCGCTTGTTTTTGAATAAAAACCTGCGCGCGGCCGCTGCCGCTTTGTTTCCGCCGTTTGCGGAACGGCTGTCTTTGAGAGAGACAACGGTCGGATAATATACATCGGATCTGACAAGCTTGTTCATAACGCGCCACCTTTGGTAATTAAATCAATGCTTAATATTATTCAAAGGGCTGCGATTTTATGCAATATACATTTTTAACACCGACAATATTAAGGAAGGATTGAATCTTATGAATACGGAAAACCTGCTTCGGCGGCTGACCGAGCCGCGGGGCATAAGCGGAAAAGAGGGACCCGTGGCCGAGCTCGCGGAAGAATATCTTAAAAAATACTGCGGCGAGGTAAAACGCGACCGAATGGGGAACCTTTTGGGAATAAGGCGCGGCGGCGGAAAATTAAGGATCATGCTGGAGGCGCACATGGACCAGGTGGGTCTGATAGTCACCGAGATCGAGGACAGCGGAAGCCTCAAGTTTGCCGCGGTCGGCGGAGTTGACGCCAGGATACTGCCCGGACTGAGAGTGAAGATTTTCGGAAGCGAGACGATAACGGGCGTGATAGCGGTTGACGACGAGGCGCCCGAAAAGACGCCCGAGATCAAAAATATGAAAATATACGCGGGGTTCGAAAGTAAAAAAGAGGCCGAAAAGCTCGTCAAGGTCGGCGACTTTATAGCTTTTGATTACGAGACCGAAAGACTGCTCTGCGGAAATCTCTGCTCGGGCGCGCTGGACAACCGCGCCGGAATGGCGGCGATGCTGTCGGTTCTCGAAAAGCTCGACGGAAAAGATATTGGCGCCGACATATACACTCTGTTTTCTACTCAGGAGGAGGTGGGTCTGCGCGGCTCGTACACCGGCGCGTTTTCGATAAAGCCGGATATCGCGCTTGTTGTCGACGTGACCCATGGCACTACCGTGGATTCCGAAAAAGACCCCGGCGTGTTTGATCTGGGATGCGGCCCCGTCATACTGCGCGGACCGAGCGTTGACTACGACCTGAGCCTTGAGCTTATCGAGATCGCCAAGGAGAATGATATACCTTACAAGATCGAGGCCGCGGGCGGCGCGTCGGGCACCACGGCGTGGGCTATCCAGACCGCGGGCGAGGGAGTCAGGACAGTTTTGATCTCGATCCCGCTCAGGTATATGCACACCAATGTCGAGGTCGTCAAGACCGCCGATGTTGAGGCTGTGGCCGAGCTGGCGGCGGCGGCGGTCGAAAAATTCGCGAAGGACGGTGAGTGCGAATAATGCGAAAAACAGATATTGAAAAAATAGATATTAAATTGATAAAAAAGCTGTCCGAGGCGTTCGGAGTCTCGGGCAGGGAGAATGAGGTCAGAGATATTTTAAAGGCCGAGATCGAGCCGTTTTGCGACAGCGTGCGGCGCGATCCGCTGGGCAGCCTTATAGCCGAGAAAAAGGGCGATGATCCGATACTGTTCATGGCGGCAATGGACGAGCCGGGCTTTATCGTGACCAATGTCAAAGAAGGCGGCGGAGCGTTTTTGGATTTCGCGGCTGTCGGCGCGGTGAAGCCCCACTCGGTAATATCGCAGGCCGTTGTTGTGGGAGAAAAAAAGCTGCCGGGCATAATCTCGCTCAAGGCGGTGCATCTGACCACCAAAGAGGAGCGCGAGAAGCCCGCGGCGCTCAAGGACCTGTTTATCGACATAGGCGCCGACACAAAGACCGACGCGGAGGAAAACGTCATGATAGGCGACTGCGCGGCGTTTAAAAGCGCTTTCGCCGAGCTGGGCGAAAACCGGATCACGGGCAAGGCGCTTATGAGAAGCGTGTGCTGCGCCGTCCTTGTCGAGCTGCTCAAACTTGACTTTGGGCGCGGAGTGACCTGCGTTTTCACGGCCCAGAAGCAGACTGGGCTGCGCGGTTCAAAGACGAGCCTCGGGCTCGATGAGACAAAGTATTCCGCGGCGGTGACGCTGGACTGTCTTGAGGACGAGCGGGCAAAGCTCGGCGAAGGCGTGGCTGTGCCGAGAGTTATAGGCGAGACCTGCGCCGACGAAAGCGTCGCGCGAAGGCTCAAAAAGGCTGCGGAAAAGACGGGAAAGCTGATCCCGTTCGCCAAAAAGAACAGCGCGGGCGACATTTCAAGCGTCAGCGTCAGGGGCGAGGGAATACGCTGCGCCGAGCTTGACATTCCTATAAGAAACAAGAACACCGCCTCGGAGACAGTCGACAAGCGCGACGTGATCGCGGCGCGCGAGACATTGATAAATCTGCTTGAGAAAAAATAAAAAAAGAGAGGGAAAGAAATGGAGCAAAAAAAATTATTGATAATAGACGGCAACAGCATATTGAACCGCGCCTACTACGGCATAAGGCCGCTGACCGCGCCTGACGGCACGCCGACAAACGCTGTGTACGGATTTTTAAATATTATGCTCAAGTATCTGGACGAGGAGACGCCCGACTATCTGGGCGTGGCGTTTGACTTAAAGGCGCCCACCTTCCGCCACAAGATGTACGACGGGTATAAGGCGCAGCGCAAGCCGCCCGAGCCGGACTTTTTGGCGCAGATCCCATTGATCAAAGATGTGCTTCGCGCAATGGACTGCAAATGCGTGGAGCTTGAGGGCTACGAGGCGGACGACATTATCGGCACGGTCTCGCGCATCTGCGATGAGAAAAATATCGCGTGCAGCATATTGACCGGCGACAAGGACGATTTGCAGCTGGCCTCGGACAGCACAGTGATAAAGCTTGTTGTCACGCGCAGAGGCAGCACCGACACCACGCCCTACGACGAGGCGGCGGTCATCGCGGGATACGGAGTGACGCCGACCGAGTATATTGACGTCAAAGCCCTGATGGGTGATCCGAGCGACAACATCCCGGGGGTCAAGGGCGTGGGCCAAAAGACCGCGTTCTCTCTGATACAAAAATACAAGAGCCTTGACTATATCTATGAAAACATAGACGAGATCGACGTCACAAACTCGGTTAGGACCAAGCTTAAAAACGATAGGGAAACAGCTTATCTCAGCAAAACATTGGCGACTATCGTCCGCGACGCGCCGATAGATTTTGATCTTGAGGAATATAAATACAAAACGCCGGACGGCCAAAAGCTCAAGGAGCTGTTCACGCGGCTCAACTTCAAGTCGTTTATGAAGCGTTTTAATTTTTCTCCCGCGGCCGAAAAGGCGCCCGAGGCGATATCGGCTGAGAGTGTTGAGATCGAGGAGCCTGAGGCGCTCGGGCTCATCAAAAAAAGCGGAGAAATGCGTTTTCGCTTTAATCACGACACGGGGCGGCTGACGTTTTCTTTGGGGGACGAAGGAAAGATATACGTGTTTGAGCCCGACTCTGAGGCGCTTCGCGATATTTTCGCCGACGGAAATATTAAAAAAATCGGGTATGACCTAAAGAGCGATATACTGTACTTAAACTCAAGGGGCATTGACTTTGAGGGCCTCGGCTTTGACGTGTTGATCGCCGCCTATATAGACGACCCGACCCGCAGCAAATATGACATTGACCTGCTCTGTCTTGATTATCTGGGCAGAAGTCTGGGCTCGGATGTCGGAGCGGCGGAGGGTGAACAGATCTCGATGGACTTGAGCACGGGCGGAGACAAGCGGGATGCCGAGACTCTTGCCGCGATAATCGGCCTTGAAAAAATATTCCGCGGAAAGCTCAAGGAGAACGAGCAGGAAAGCCTGTATTTTGATATAGAGCTGCCGCTCATAAAGGTGCTCGCCGATATGCAGATCACAGGAATGTATGTTGACAGAAAAGAGCTGTCGGATTTCGGCGGCAAATTAAAGTCGCGCATTGAAGTTCTGACAAACGACATATACGAGTATGCCGGCGAGGAGTTTAACATAAAATCCCCGTTCCAATTGGGCGACATTCTGTTCGAAAAGCTGGCGCTGCCCCACGGCAAAAAGACCAAGCGCGGCTATTCGACCAATATCGACGTGCTGAAAAAGCTGATCGGCTCGCACCCGATAATCGAGGCGGTGATCGAGTACCGCGCGCTGACCAAGCTGGACTCCACATATGTCGACGGCTTGATCGGCGTTATAAACAAAAAGACGGGACGCATCCACTCCAGCTTCAACCAGACCGTGACCGCCACGGGCAGGATCAGCAGCACCGAGCCCAATTTGCAGAACATACCCGTCCGCACCGAGCTGGGCCGCGAGATACGAAAGATGTTCGCCGCCGAGGGTGACAAGATTTTGGTAGACGCCGATTATTCCCAGATCGAGCTGAGAGTTTTGGCCGACATATCAAACGACCAAAACATGTGCGCCGCTTTCCTCGAAAACGACGACATCCACACCCGAACCGCGGCGCAGGTGTTCAAAGTTCCGACCGGCGAGGTGACGTCCACCATGAGATCGCGGGCGAAGGCGGTCAATTTCGGTATAGTGTACGGCATAGGCGCGTTCTCGCTGGCGCAGGACATAAAGGTCAGCCGAAAAGAGGCCGACCAATATATCCATGACTACTTAAATTTCTACAGCGGCGTCGACGAGTACATGAAGAGCATAGTCGAGAAGGCAAAGACCGACGGCTATGTGACGACAAAATACAACCGTCGCCGCTATCTGCCCGAGCTCAAGGCCAGCAACGCGGTGACAAGGGCGTTCGGCGAGAGGGTGGCGCGCAACGCGCCGATACAGGGCACCGCGGCGGACATAATTAAGATCGCCATGGTCAGCGTTTACCGCAGGCTCAAGGACGAGGGGCTCAAGTCAAAGCTGATACTTCAGGTGCACGATGAATTGATCGTTGAGGCAGTGCCCGAGGAGCGGGAGAAGGTGGAGACTATTCTGCGCGAGGAGATGCAGAACGCAGCCAAACTGCGCGTTCCGCTGATAGTGGACCTGAATTCGGGCAAGCGCTGGTATGACACTAAATAACAATTTGGTTACAGTATGCTAATTATTGGGTTATATTCGCGAAATCGCGAGCGTTATGTGGTATAATCCATAATAGGGTATTATGTTTTGGAAGTGAGATAATGCTGAGACTTGGACTCACCGGAGGAATAGGCTCCGGCAAAAGCGCGGCCGCAAGAATTTTTAAGTCACTGGGCGCATATATTGTTGACGCCGACAAAATATCGAGGGATATCTTGAAGCCGAATACCGAGGCCTACCGCGAGACGGTCGCGCGTTTCGGAGATAAGATATTAAATTCCGACAGAACCGTGGACCGCAAGGCGCTTGCAGCGATAGTGTTCGGCTCCGAGCCCGAGCTTGAGGCGCTTAACAATATCACCCACAAGCATATTTTCGCCGTCATGGAGCGCGAGGCGCGGAACGCCGAAAAAAATGAAAAATATAAAAACTCAATAATAGTGATCGACGCGCCGCTTTTGTTCGCGCCGGACTTTAAAATGCGGTATGACAAGTCGGCGGCGGTTATAGCCAACGATGAGATTCGGATAAAGCGGGTCTTAAAGCGCGACGGCGCGAGCCGCGCCGAGGTCGAAAAAAGGATAAAGAGCCAGCTCACAAACGCTGAGCTTACGGCGCGGGCGGATTATATTATCGAAAACAACACAAACGACATAAAAGACCTTGAAAACAAAGTGAAAGAGCTTTATGAAAGGCTGATCAAAAAATTATGAGAGAATCAACACGGGGCCGGGCCCCCGCGCGGAGAAGACGAGCGAGGAAAAGGGGCGGCTGCCTCAAGGCGGTATTGATAGCTGCCGTGATAATCGGGATCATCTACGGCGGATTTCGTCTCTACCGCATGGTGGACGACCGCATAGCCGCCTGGGGCAGCGAGATCATGCAGAAGCAGTATCCCGTGAAATACGAGAGCATCGTCGAAAAGTACGCGAATAAATACGATCTGGACAAGTACCTCGTGTACGCGGTGATACGCACCGAGAGCAAGTTCGACCAATACGCGGTGTCCGACTCCGGAGCCTACGGCCTGATGCAGCTTCAGACCGAGACCGCATCGGACTGCGCGAAAAAGCTCGACATGAAACCCGACCTGCCCGATGACCTGTACGAGCCCGACATCAACATACATATCGGAACATATTATCTGTCGTGGCTGCTCGAGCGGTACGACCAAAATATAAGCGTGGCGGTGGCTGCCTACAACGGCGGTATCGGAAACGTGGACGAGTGGCTCGAGGACAACAGCTATTCCGACGGCAGCGGCGGTCTTGACAACATTCCGTTCCCCGAGACTGCGGGCTACGTGAAGGGAGTTAACGATTCATATCAAAAATACAAAGAGTTATACGAACATAGTGATTAGCAATTAGCGAATAGCGATTAGAGAGAATAGGGGGAAATATAATGGCAAAAAGTTTACTTAACAAAAATAATAATAACAAGCTCTCGGAGATCGGCAAGGCGGAGACCAAGAGCATGAACGCCTATTGCGAGGACTACAAGAGCTTCCTTGACCGCGCCAAGACCGAGCGGGAGTTCGCTCACGAGGCGCAGAAATATCTTGAGGAAAACGGGTTCAGACCCCTTGACGCGGCGGACAAACTTAAGCCCGGCGACCGCGTGTACACGATAAACCGCGGCAAGGGCGTTCTGGCGGCGGTTATCGGACATGAGGCGATCACCGAGGGAGTTTCGATCGTGGGCGCGCATATCGACTCGCCGCGCCTTGACCTGAAGCCCAATCCGCTTTACGAGGACGGCCACTTCGCCTACTTCAAGACCCACTACTACGGCGGTATCAAAAAGTACCAGTGGACGACCGTGCCTCTGGCGCTCCACGGCGTGGCGACCCTTGAGGACGGCACCCAGATAAAGATCAGCGTGGGCGAAAATGACGGCGACCCGACTTTTATGGTGACCGATCTTCTGCCGCACCTGGCGAAGGATCAGATGCAGAAAAAGCTGGCCGAGGCCATACCCGGCGAGAGCCTTAACATAATTCTCGGCAACGCCGAGTTTTCGGGTGATATCAAAGACGACGAGACAAAAGAAAAGGTAAAATACAACATCTTAAATCTGCTCCACGACAAATACGATATACGCGAGGAGGATTTTATAAGCTCCGAGATCGAGGCGGTTCCTGCATACAAGGCGAAGGATCTGGGCTTTGACCGCTCGATGGTCGCGGCCTACGGCCAGGACGACAGAGTCTGCGCGTTCGGCGCCATGAAAGCTGTCGCGGCGCTCAAGCGTCCCGCGTACACCGCGGTGTGCCTGCTGGTCGATAAGGAGGAGATCGGCAGCGTCGGCAACACCGGAATGCGCTCGAGATATTTCGAAAACACAATGGCGAAAATCGTTGACAAATGCGTTGAGGACTACAGCGACCTGAAGCTTCGCGAGACGATCTCGAACTCGGTTTGTTTATCGGCCGACGTGTGCGCGGCGTTTGACCCCGGCTTCCCCGACACGGTCGAGAAAAACAATATCCCCGTGATAAACGGCGGCATAGGCGTTATGAAATACAGCGGCTCGGGTGGAAAGAGCGGAGCCAGCGACGCCAACGCCGAACTGATGGCGAAGCTCAGAAAAATATTCAACGACGCGGATGTCAAGTGGCAGATCGCGGAGCTCGGCAAGGTGGACGGCGGAGGCGGCGGAACGATCGCCGGCTTTGTGGCCAACCTTGATATCGAGGTTGTGGACGTTGGAGTGCCGCTGCTTTCGATGCACTCGCCCTACGAGACCGCGGGAAAACTGGATATTTACATGGCGTACAAGGCATACAAGGCATTTTTTGAAAGATAATAAAGACGCAAAAAGGCGGGGCGGAAGTGATTCCGCCTTGCTCGGCATATATTGAGAGGTGAGAAATTCTTATGAAAAACAGAAAAGCAAAAGCGGCTAAAAGAATTTTCGCGGCGGCGCTGTCGTCGGCAATGCTGTTTTCAGCGGCGCGTGCGGCGGAGATCAAGCTGCCTTACGCGGCGGACACGGGCATAGAATTATCGTTGACGAATCCCGTTTCAAACATATCCGTCGGCGATGAGGCCTACGCGCGGGTTGAGCTGGCCGCGGGCAACGCCGACGAGCTGTGGGGCTGCGAATTTGAGGTAGAGTACGACGACGATTATCTTACATACACGGATACCGACGGCGGTATCGACGGCGAAAGCGTGTCAGCCGCGGTTCAGGAAAGCGGCAGAGTAAAGCTGGCCTTTTCCAAAACGAGCGAAAAAAGCGGCGCGAAAAAAGTTCTCGCGACGCTCAAGTTCAAAGCGCGCCGCGCTGGAAACGCTGCGGTGAGGCTTAAGACGGGAACTGTTGTGAATTCCGATATGGGATATGAGGAATTTGATAATATAAGCGACAGCGTGACGATAAATATTAAGTCAAGCGTCTCGTCATCGGGCGGAGGCTCGGGCGGCGGAGGCGGCTTTGGCGGAGGTTATTCCGGCGGCTATTCGGGCGGCGGAACCTTTTCCGTGGAAGGCGGCTCAAACACCGTGACCGCGTCCTCTCATAACCTTGAGCCGAGCGATATCTCGGAGCCTGTCGTTGCGCCCGAGGTATTTAACGACCTTTCGGGGTTTGAGTGGGCAAAGCCCGCCATAGAAAAGCTGTACTCCATGGGCGTCGCCGCCGGCTATGACGACGGCGGATTCCATCCCGGAGACAAGGTCACCCGTGCCGAGTTCTGCAAGTTCGCGACCGCGGCGCTGGGAATAGAGCCGCCGACCGAGCCTGAAAGCAAGTTCGAAGACGTTTCGGCCGAGGACTGGCATGCGCCGTATATAGCGGCGGCTGCCGACCTGAAAATAGTGAACGGCTATGAGGACGGAAATTTCAGACCCGACAGCGGCATAACCCGCGAGGAAGCGGCCGCGATAATCTGCCGCGCCGCCGACGTGTTGGAGTTGCCGCTCCAAGAAAAGAGACTCAACATAAACTTTGTTGACGAGAACGATATACAGGAAATATTCGTTGGTTATGTGGACAAGCTCTACACCGCCGGGATAATAAACGGTGACGACGACGGAAATTTCCGCCCCGCGGACAGCTTGAGCCGCGCCGAGACCGCGCAGATGCTGGTCAATCTGCTCGGGGCGCTTGAGCCCGAGCCCGAGCCCTCGGAAGCCCCGAGCGAGCCGGCGGAATCAGCCGAGCCCAAGGCGGGCAGAATGATAAAGGCGGCGGCCGAAGCCTCAGCCGAGCCCGAAGTATCAAGCGAGCCCGCGGACACGGCCGACCCGTCAAGCGAGCCCGATGGGGATAATGCTCCGGTTCAAAGCTCTGACCCGAATCAAACCGAGGAACCGAACGAGACGATCGAGCCGACCGAGAGCGAGCAGCCTGTTTCGACCGAGCCGCCCGCTCAGACCGAGCAGCCCGACGACGGAACTTTCCGCGAGGATGCGGCCTTTGACTGCGCGAGCCTTGACGAGCTTTGCTCATACGAAAATATCTACGCCTACGAGGTTCCCGACGACGGCAGCCGCAGCGCGTTTTACGATGATTTCACCACGTTCCAGCGTCCCGGTGTGGGCGGCGCGTATATCGCCTACAGAATACCCTACGCCGAGAAGGTCCGCGTCGAGTCGTATTTCTACGCGGGCGAGCCCCTGCGCGATATGAGCTTTGAGACATCAAAGGACGGAGAGAACTTCGGCGCCGCGGAAGCGGCATGCTCGTATCTTGAGGCCGAGGGCAAGTGGACGCGCGCGGTCTATACGATAAACACGAGCGACGACAGCCCCTATATCAAGATCATATATCCCGAGACGGTCAACAGCTGGACGCCGCTGGTGTCTCGCGTTTCGGCGCAGCTCGGAAAGGCGCGCGCCGTCGGCATAGAAATAAGCGGAGAAACTCGGCCGATCATACCGATGTACGACAGCGCCGAATATAAGTATTCCGCAAATTTGATCGACCAGATAGGCGAGGTCTATCCGGGCGATGTGAAGCTTTCGATAAAGCAAAGCGATATAGAGGGTCTTTCGATCTCGGAGGACGGAACGATAACGATAGACAGCGATATGAATGACGGCGCGGAGTTCACGCTCTATTCCGAGTCGGGAGAGTTTTCGGCGGAGCTTATGGTGAAGCTCACGGCGGCGCTTTTGGGCGACCTTAACCTTGACGGTGAAGTAAGCCGAGACGACGCCGTGATAGCCGCGGCTCGCTACGGAGAGACTTCGGCCTCGACCGACTGGACAAACGTAAGAGACGCGGACATAAACCGAGACGAAAAGATCAGCGTGATCGACATCGCGTATATATCAAAAAAGGCGGCTGATAACAATGAGTAAGCTTAAAATCGCGGGGATCGTTCCGGAGTCGATAACCGACGGCGAGGGCATCAGATACGTGTTGTTCGTGCAGGGCTGTCCCCATCATTGCCCGGGCTGCCACAATCCCGAGACCCATGATTTTTCGGGCGGCACATATGAGGACACCGAGAATATATTCAAAGAGTTCAAAAAGAATCCGCTGCTCAGCGGCATAACGTTTTCGGGCGGCGAGCCGTTCTGCCAGCCCGGTCCGCTGGCAGATTTAGGCGAGAAGGTTGTTGAAAGCGGCAAAAACGTGACGGTATACTCGGGCTACACCTTTGAGCAGCTTTTGAAAATGAGCCGCGAAAACGGCGATATACTGCGGCTTTTGAATATTGCGGACGTGCTGATCGACGGCAGGTTCGTCATGAGCGAGCGGAGCCTCTTGACAAGGTTCCGCGGCAGCAAAAACCAACGAATGATAGATCTCAAAAAAACCATGAAAGACAGGGGAAAAACCGTGCATACTTTTGAATAACGGGAGAATGGATATGATGAGTTTTAAATCAAAAAAATACATAAGAATAATAACAGCGGCGTTCTTAGCGGCTCTGCTTTTGGTTCCGCGGCTCAATGTTGCGGCGGCCGAGGAGAGCGGCGCGTCTGATTTTGTCATGTTCGACGATCTGGCGGACTTTTCGGTGTCGGCCGCCCACAGCGAGGGACTGGCGATAGACGTAGTCACCGAGGAAAACAAGTACGCCTTCAGCGGCGACGACACCCACCTGATAAGAGTGACATCGGAGGCGGAATGGATAGAGTACGACGCGCCGCAAAACGGCTATCTCGTGTTCCACACCGCCTACGCGCCAAACGAGGCGATATCCCACTTTACCTTCGAGTATTCCTCGGACGGTGAAAACTATAAAAAATTCAATCCGATAATAACAGAGGACTCGGTTTCGGGCAAGTGGATACCCGTTCACTACAGTCTTAAAAAGCTGCCCGAGGAAGCGGCTAAGATCAGAGTGACCTTCGGAAACGTGGGCGGCACGCCCTGGTCTCCCTGCATAGAGAGCGTGGAGCTCAAGAGCCGCGTCACCGACAGTATAGGATTCGCCGACTGTGTCGGAACGGATTTTTACGATTCCACCGCCAAGCTCAAAAACTTAGGTCTCATCAGCGGCTACAGCGAGACCGAGTTTAACCCCGAGGGCACGATAACCCGCGCCGAGTTCAGCGCGATGGTGTCAAGACTGCTGGCGCTCAGCGAGACTGTGGAGCCGGGCGGGTTTAAAAAAGTGTTCTCGGACGTTGAATCGGATTACTGGGGAGCCGGCGCGATATACGCGCTCTATTCGCTGGGCGTGGTTAATGGCGATGAGAACGGTAAATTCAACCCCGAGGATAATATCACGCTGCGCGATGCGCTCAAGATAATGGTCTCGTCGCTGGGCTATACCGCGGCGGCTCTTGATCGCGGCGGCTATCCCGAGGGATTTCTGCGCGAGGCATCGAGGCTGTCGCTGCTCGGCGGGCTCGGCGAGAATTACGAGGAACCGCTGATACGCGGCGAGGCGGCCGCGCTTATGGATAACGCTCTCGATGTGCCCGTTGTGGCGCAGAACACCTACGGCGGAAACAATGTTTACAGCTACGGAGAAGAGACGATACTCAGCCGCTACCACGACATCATAACCCGCGTCGGAGAAGTGACCGATGTGGGCGGAGCCGGCGTGTACGCCGAAAACAACACAAGCGGCTCGCGCTTTATGATAGGCGGGGAAATTTATGATCTCGGTAGTTTTGACATGCTCCCCTATCTCGGTATGCGCGGCACGGTGTATCTTAAAAACAATGGCGGAGAATACACCGCGGTGTATTTCGAAAAGGGAAACGGAACCACCGTGACCGACATAGATCATAACGATTACGACAGATTCGAAAACGGAGCGATATACTGCGAGGCGGACGGAGCCGAGAGGCGGGTGCCGATCAGCGATGATACGAAGATAATATATAATTATCAATTTCTGACCCGAGCGGGGCTTTTGGATGACGGAAAGCTGCCTTTTAAATGCGGCTTTATGAAAATTATTTCCAACCGCGGCGGCAGCGCCGACTATGTTTTGATATATGATTTTGAAACGTATGTTCCGAGCGGTTCCGCGCGTCTCGGCGGTGTAATAAGCGATAAAAACATCGGCGCGGTAAATCTGCACCTTGACGAGGCGGAAAAAGTTATGCTGAGCCGGGACGGTGAGAAAATCGAGTACGATCCCGACTTTACGCTGAGCCGCGGTCAGGTCGTAAATGTCGCCAAAAGCCCCGACGGAAAAATCGTTGACATAAGAATTTCGCTTGACACCGCCGTAGGCGAGATAACCATGGTGAACCGAGCCGACAACGAGTATATGATAGGCGGCGAGAGCTACGCTCTGTCGGAGTATTTCAAAAACAGCGGCCGCGAGCTTAATGCCGCGGGCGGGGAGATCACCGCGTATCTTGACATAAACGGAAATATTGCCGATACCTCCGAATCGGTCTCGGCTATGAGATACGGCTATCTCAAATCGGTGGATCTTTCGGGGGATCTGTTCTCGGATTCTGTAATGCTTCAGGTCGTGACCGAAAGCGGCAAGGCCGAAACGCTGACCGCGAAGGCTTCTTCGATCTTAAACGGCGAGAAATTCTCGCTTGACAAGTTCGCGGAGCTTCAGCCCCAGCTTGTCAAGTTCACAACGAAGGCCGACGGCTCTGTCGGCGAGCTCCAAACCGCCGACGACATAAACGGTGTGCCGGACCCGGGCAGATTCGCGAGAAATTATGTCTCCGAGTCCGCAAAGTATTACGACAGTTTAGGCGTGTTCGCGTCCAAGTATCAGTTGGATCCTTCAACCAAGGTTTTCACGGTTCCGAATGACGTTTCTGACCTGACCAAATACAGAGTGGGAGGAAAGTCAGAGCTGCTTTCAGACACCGCCTATAACGTTCAGATTTTTGATTTGAGCGACGAGTACAAGGCGGGCGCGGTCGTGATAAAGAGCGCCGATGACAGCGGATCGGTATATAACTACAGCTCGGTCTGCGTTATCGAGAGCGCGGGCAGATTCATAGCCGAGGACGGCAGCGAGCGGCTCAGCCTGAGCGCGTACGTAAACGGCGAGAAACGCGATATCTTGTTTGACGCCGAGGGCGCCGCCGACAGGACCGGCTCATGGATCGCAGGATACGCCGAAAGGTCGACCAAAAACGGAGAAAACCCGTTCAGCGCGGGCGAGGTCATGCAGTTTTCCGAGCGGGACGGAGTGTGTTCCGCTTTCCGTATGCTTCTGACACGCGACGTTATAGACCGAAGCGCCTATTATGAAAAAAATCTGGGCGACTACGGAGCCCTCAGCGCCGACCAGTATTACAGCGAGCTCTATACGGCTTTCGGCATGGTAGAGCATAAGTTCGCGGACAAGTTTTTGCTGTCGGCGGGCGGTGATAATGTTTTAAGAACGGTGCCGACGGCGGGCTCGGTATATGTTTACAACAAAAACAGCCGCAAGCTGTATGTCGGCGACGCGTCGGATATAGAACAGGGCTGCGAGGTGTTCACCCGTATCAGGCTGGGCGCGACAGATATTACCGTTGTAATGAGATAAAGATAATTTTAAAAGATTTAAAAAAACACTTGCATTTTTCAAAATATTTGATATAATATACTGTGTATAATATTTAAGCAAATTGAAAAATAAATGCAACTTTTTTGAAAAAATGTCGTCTAATACTATAGAGACAAAAAACGCGGATAAAAGGCGATACGTCTTTGCATATAAAACCGTGAAAGGAGATGTGTTATATGAAAAAGATTGTATCCAAAAGAATAATTTCAATTTGTATAGCCGCCGTTTTGTTGGTTTCGCTGTATGCGTTCCCGGTTTCGGCGGATTACAAGGCTATACAAAAACCCGGCGAATATGTGGGTCAGGCGCAGTATACCGATATTGTGACCTACATAAATCACTATGCCATCCCGTCTTGGATCGTCAACGGTTATCCGATGGTGGCCGTGGAGGATCTGAGCAAGTACGGATTTGATGTGCTGTGGGACAGCACGAACCGCACGCTGCGTATCTTTAGAAACTCGAATATGTATCCCAACCCGATACCGGTTTATCTGCCAAAGGACAGTCAGCTGGGCACCAAGCAGTGCGACGTGTACGCATCAAGCATCAAGGTTTACATAAACGATTATGAGTATCAGGTACAGGGCTTTTCGGGTATCACGGGCTACACCTTCATTTATGTGGGCGATCTTACCGCTTTGGGCGCGACTATGTATTATATCAGCGAGAACAAGGCGGTCAATATATGGATAAACGGTATGAGCATCGCCGAGTACCAGAGACCCACCGCGACAAAGGCTCCCGAGTATAAGATCCCGGTCCAGCAGGTTGCTGCAAATACAACGTCCGATACCACGGTGTATTATGATTATATCGACGCCAACATGCCCGACTGGGCGGTTCCCACAGTGACCAAGCTGGTCAACAAGGGTTATATAAAGGGCGACGCGTACGGACGGCTCAGGCTCACAGAGGAGGATCTCAGGTATTTCGTGGTGAACGACCGAGCCGGAATATACGGAGATTAAAATTCAATAATAAAAGCTCCCGAATTCGATTTCGGGAGCTTTTGTGTTGCGTGCGCCGCTACAGAAGGCCGCGGATCATTTTGGCGGCCTCGGCTCGGGTCGCGGGAGCTTTCGGCTCAAACATATTGTTTTCCTTGCCGCCGACTATTCCCATGCTCCGCATTTTTTGAACGGCGTCTGTCGCGTAATCGGATATCTCGTTTTGGTCGGCGAAATATTCCGTTTGGAATGTGCCTCCGTCTTTTTCGAGGGCCCCGCAGATTCGCGACAAGATCACGCATATGTCCTCGCGCGTGACGTCGCTGTCCGGCATGAAGCTGCCGTCGGGATATCCGTTCACAAATCCCGCCGCGGCTGCCCAAGCGATATATCCCGAATGCCAATCATCCTTGTTCACATCCGAGAATGTTCCGTTTGTGTACTCGGCGGTTCCGCCGTTTCCGAAGGCGCGGCAGAGAACGGCGGTCAGCTCGGCGCGGGTGATATTTCCGTCGGGCGAAAATCTTCCGTCGGGATAACCGCTCATAATTCCGCGGCGGCTGAGATAAGTTATATGATCATATGCCCAGTGCTCGGGAGAAACGTCAGCAAAACCGCTTTTTTCCGCGGGGGCGGAAGAGGGAGCGGCGGACGGGGAAGGCGTTTCTTTTGAAATTTGAGCGGGCGGCTCCGAGGCTTCTGTATTATCGGGCGCGGCCCCGAAAGAACCGCCGCTCTCCCGATCGCTTTCCGAGCCGTTTCCCTTTGTGTAGTCGTCGCTGTAGTAAAGCGTAATGCGGTCGCCTTCCTTCACGGTGTACGAGCCGATCCCCACCGAAGGAGAGACGCCGTTTACGGTGTACAGCCAGCCGCTGTTTTTGCCGTTGTCAAACTCGCTCAGCTTCACGCCGTCGGGCGTGGTGATCGATTTTATATATCCGCTGTCGATGCCGTCGGCGGTGTAGCCTTTCGCGGAAAGCGCCGCCATGACCGCGTCCGAGGCTTTGCCGCCCTTTGGAACAGACGCCGCGGTCTCGGCGATCCATGTGGGATAGCCTCCGCTGTGCTTCCCGCTGCCGTGGACGGTGTCGCCCTTCAGCGTGACATAAATCGTTATTTTGCCCGAGTCAAAGCCGCCGGAGCCCGAGCCGCCCGAACCCGAACCGCTGCCCGAGCCGCTTGGGGCTGTTATTTTGTCGGTATAAATATTGAACGGCTTGCCGCCGCCGTTTTTAAACGCGCTGTACGCGATCAGGGCGCGGAAGCTCTGTTCGGTGGCGAGAGCGTTGAACTCGGTGTTGTCCGAAAATCCGAATCCGCTGTTGTCTGCCAGCGCGTAGCCCGCCAGGCCGTCGACCGCGCTGCCGCCTTTGACAAAGCGCGCGTCGCTTGACGGGTCGATCCCGACGGCGCTAAGGCCGATCACTACCATCGCGTCGGTGTTCGAGCTGTAGAATGTGCCGCTTTCGCTCTGGGCCGCGGACAGGATATTGATTATATCCGAAACGGCGGACTTGATTTGACCGTAGGTTTCCTCGCTCAGCCCCGCGGCTTTGGCGGAACCCGCGTTATAGTATTTCGCCAGCGCGTTCAGCGCCATGGCGGTCGAGTCATAGTCCGGAAAGCTCTGTCCGCCCCATTCGTATCCCCAGATGCCGTCGCTGTTTCGGCTTGTGAGTATGTAGTCAAGCAAAGCCTCGCGCGTCAGGTTGCCGCCGACGGCGTAATTTCCCGAGTCGTAGACCGTCATAGCGAAAACCGCGTCGGTTATATGGGATATATCCGAGGGCCCAAAAGACGCGAGATCGTCGATCAGGTCAAACTGTTCGCCGTCCGATGTGGTGAGCTTTTTGAGATTTCCGCCGAGAGTGCCTATAGCCAAACCGTATTTGGAGACCGCGCCGATTGTGTCGGCGGCATACGCCTCGTCGGTCAGCTTTTGGAGCGATTCGGCCTTGTCCGAAAGATCTTTTTCATATCCGCCGCGCGCCATGTCAAATAGGGCCCACGGGTCGCTCGTGTCCGCGTACGATCTTGAAATGCTGTCAAGCAGAACGGGGATCCGATCCTTCGTCTCGATATCCTCGGATGGCGCTTTCGAAGGAGCGCTCGATGGCTCGGGCGAAGGCGTTTCCGAGGGCTCGGCTGACGGAGCCGCCGAAGGCTCGGCCGCAGCTCGATCGTCCGAGATCATAACGGTGACCGTCTTTGCTTCGCTCTCGTCAGCGGCGGCACCGAGACAAAATGTCTGCATTGCTATGATGACCGCCAGCAGAATGGCGGCAAGTTTTGTTGTCTGTTTCTTTGGTGTCATAAAAAGTCCTCCTTTAATTATAAAAAAATACCCGCGCAGGGCGCAGGCACAAAAACACCGCGGACCGAAAAACGGCTCGGTGCGATTGCCCAATTCAAGACCCTGTGAATTATAATAGGCTGATTAAAGGCAGGTCTTCCGGCTAAGGTTCATCGCGCCGCGGCGCCTTCCCGATTTAAAATCAGTGGCGCGTTGCCGCTGCGCTCCCCATCACGGCAGCAGGACTGCTCGGGATTTTCACCCGCATTCCCTATTATCGGACGCCTCGGCGTCCGCACCGTTTAATCATATTCGATTTATCTCGGCTCCCAAAGCTTTGTTCTGAGCTATGAGATCGATCCCTCGTATTTTTTTACAAATTCTTTGAGGCGCGAAAAGCTTTCCTCGCTGATAACATGCTCGATACGGCACGCGTCCTCCAGCGCGGTCTCTTCCGAAACGCCGATCTTCATAAGATATTTGCTGAGCAGTCTGTGGCGCTCGTATATCTTTTCGGCGATCTCTCTGCCCGACTCGGTCAGATCGATATGGCCGTGTTCGCCGACGGTTATGTATCCGTTCTCGCGCAGATGCTTCACGGCGCGGCTGATGCTGGGCTTGGTGAACCCGGTCTCCGCGACAATATCAATAGAGCGGACACTGCCGCTTTTGTTTTTCAGTATCAATATTGTTTCAAGATAGTTTTCCGCCGATTCCATTATCTTCATTATTTATGCACCCCAACCAAATTATCTTATATAATAAAATTTTATCATAACGACAAAAAACTGTCAAGAGCCGAGTTTATATTAAATAATTCTTAAAATTGCCCCAAACTCATTGACAAAAAATCGATACTGTATTATGATAAATCTATTATTTAAACGAGGAGATTGTTATGATCAAGAGGCTTTATAAGAAATACGAGGAAATTATTCTTTATCTGGTTTTCGGTGTGCTGACGACCGTGGTGTCGATCGTATTGTACGCGCTGCTGGTTTTCGCGTTTGACAAGATAGCCGCGGCGGCCGGCAACGATAATTTGAGGCTTGCGAATAATCTGGCGCTTCAGAACGGCTGTCTGGTTTTTAAAAATATTGTCGCGATATTGTTCGCGTATGTCACAAACCGAATTTTTGTGTTCAAAAGCAAGGTCCGCGGCGCCTCCGCGATCCTCAAAGAAATGGCCCAATTTTTCGCCGCCCGTCTTTCGACTCTCATATTCGAGATGATATTCATGTCGGTGACGGTAAACGGACTGCACTATCCGGAGCTTATTATGAACATAATCGCGCAGTTTGTGATCGTGGTGCTGAACTATGTGTTCAGCAAGCTGTGGATATTCAAGAAAAAATCGGAGTGATATTATGAAAAGATCGCATGTTATTATTCTGGCGCTGACGCTGGTTTTCGCCGCGGCTCTGACCAGCCTTGGCGTTTACGGCTACAGAAACGGGATCATTGTTTTCCGCGGCGCGGAAGGAGAAGCCGAAAATGAGAAAGAAAATCAAAAGATTGTCGCGGATATCGAGAATAGCGATGAGCCCGCCGATGCTGATAGCGAGGGAAGTGATCTCGGAACTGATAATTCGGCGGCTGAAGACGAGGTAGTTCCCTTCACTTATATCGCCGAGAAGGACGGCGTTTTGTATACCTCCGAGTCGGTGTCGCGTCGTATGAATATCGAGGGCGCTGAGATAATCCCGATTGACTCCGAGCTGTTCGCGATCCTGGGAGAGGACGTTTATTACGTTACCGCGGGAGACGAGGAATACGCGCCGGAACTCAGACGCTGCGGGATAGACGGCAACAACGACATCTCAATAACCGAGTTTGTGTCGCCGATAGGCTCTCCGGCTTATGTTAACGGCGGAATATACTCGGCGTATTACACCGAGGCGGACGGAGGCCTCAACAACGGAATATACAGATATGATATAGGCGCCGGGGAGACAAAAAAGGCGATAGAGGGCGAGTATGTCATATTCGGCTATGATAAAGATTATATTTATTATGACAGCATTGAAAATACCGAAAGCGGAACAACGCTTTTCCGCATGGACTACGACGGAAATAATCAATCAAAGATACTGAGTTTTTCGGTTCCCACCGACAGTATAGTGATCGATAAAAACTATGTGTTTTTCTCGGCGTTCGAGGATGCCACGCAAAGCTATCGGCTGTACCGCTCGCCTAAGGATGGAAACGGAAACATTGATCTTTACGCGTTTTTGTGCATGAGCAACCGCTTTGACGTGATCGACGGAAGAATATATTATCAGGCGGACCGCTGTATATACTGTTCGCGGCTGAGCGGCTCCAATGAGTCGCGCCTTGCGGGGCTGGAGCAGGGCTCGCAGTACGCCTATAATTTCTTAAACCGCGGCGGCTGTCTGTATTTTGCGGAGCACGGAGACAGTGACAGATATTTTAAGTATGATGAATCGACCGGTGAAAAAACGGAGATCACCGAGTAAAAGCCCGGCCGCCCGTTTGCCACGCCACTTTGGGATAATCAGCAAGCTTGCTGCATGGTGCCGCGTGATCACTAATCACTGCGTTTATATAAACGAGTTTTTTTCTTTTAGAAGCAGGCCGTACTTTTTCTTTACTCGGTCGAGCTTGCTCAGCATGGGCTTTGCCAAGAGAGCCAGAAAGATCACGGTCGACAGACCGTGTATCGCGTCAAATGGCAGACCCGTCAGGTAGCACGCGGCAAGAGCCGCTCCGTTTATCTCGCTGCCCGCCATAATAAGCGACGCGGGATTCATTATCCCGCCGTACACGATCACCGTCGTCAAAAATCCGAACACACACACCGGAACGGGCGTTTTGGGCAGCGCCTCTTTTTTATACATAAATCCGGACAGCAGTCCGACCGCGCCCATCGCCAACATCTGCCAGGGCGTCCACGGCCCCTGACCCACAAACATGTTTGACACGAACGCGGTTATCACGCCGATCATAAAGCCCCGCTGACTTCCGAGCGCCATGCCCGCGATTATGATTATCGCCAGCGTCGGTTTGAACTGCGGCACCATGTAAAACGCCACTCTGCCGACCACCGCCAGAGCGCACAGCACAGATATCGTCACAAGCTCGCGCGCTTTGGGCTTTCGTCCCTCGAACATGATGACAAACGGCAGTATCGCCAGAATGATAAGCGCCGCGCTGATATAGTAATACGGTCTGCTCGGAATATACTTCGTTCCTAAGAATATCACAAGCGGCATCAGCAGCACCGAGAGTATCGAGAAGAAAACCGAGCCTTTGGCCGCGCCGTCCGACATGGTGCCGCTTTTTATCCGCTCCATTTTTTCGGTATCGGGCGGCTGTGTTTTTTCCGGCGGCTTGGGCCTTACGTCAGTCGGCGCGGGGGAGCCGCCTATGGCGTATATCACGTCGTCGGCCGTGATGGCGTCGTCTATAATATGCCTCGAAATGCGGTTTGCCGCGGTGGTGTAGAAATTATTGCCCGAGAAGAACGCTCGGGGCTCGTCCTTTGATATTATCTCGCCGTCGAACAAAAACGCGCAGTTATCGGCGTATGACGCGCAGAACTCGATGTCGTGGGAAACCATGATTATCGAGATGCCGCGGAGCTTGAGGCTCAGCAGTATGCCCGCCAGCTTTTTCTTGAAGTGGGCGTCGAGGCCCTTTGTGGGCTCATCCAGCAGCAGTATTCTCGGCCGCCTCAGCAGTACTTTGGCCAGAGCTGCGCGCTGCTGCTCGCCGCCCGACAGATCGTAGGGGTGCATATACAGAAGATCGTTTAGGTCGCACAGTTTTATCACGCTGTGGAGATAGCTGTCGTCCTTGAGCGACACGCCCTGCATCAGATCGTCGGCCACGGTGTCTTTTTCGAATATGGTCGTGGGGTCCTGGGGCAGCAGGCACACGCGGTTGCCCATGTCGTATACCTTGCCGCGGTAGGGCGTGTTGTTGCCCGAGAGTATGGATAAAAACGTGGTCTTGCCCACTCCGGTGCTGCCCACAAGCACCTGCCACTCGCCGCTGTGAAGCGTCAGCGAGATGTTTTTCAGTATGTCGTTTTCTCGTTTTTCGTATCTGAACCATATATTTTTCGCGGCCAGCACGGTCTCGTCGGTCTTGTAACCGAGTTTTTTCACCGGGACGGGCCTTATTTTTTTGTTTTTGACGTATTCGCTTATCCATTCCCTGCCCTCGCGGACCGTGAGCGGACAGTTTTTGCCGCTGTCCACCGAGGCGAAAATGCGCGCCGGGGTCGGCATGGCGAGAAACATCTCGCTGCCCTCGTTCCTCAGCTGCATTATAACGTTTCTCGGCTCGTTGTCAGCTATTATCCTGCCGTCCTCCATGACTATCATGCGGTCGGAGATCGGCACGACCTCCTCAAGATTGTGGGCGGATATGAGTATCGCGGTGCCGAACTCAAGATTTATCTTGAGAAGCATCTGCATAAAGTCTCCCGCCGATATCGGGTCAAGCTGCGCCGTGGGCTCGTCAAGTATAAGGATCTTCGGCTCAAGCACCATGACCGACGCTAAGCTCAGCAGCTGCCGCTGACCGCCCGAAAGGGTGGCGGTGTCGCGGTAGAACCACGACTGCAGCCCGAAAAAGCTGGCCATTTCAGAGACCCTCAGGCGGATCTCGTCGGTGTCGTATCCCAGGCTTTCAAGCCCGAACGCCATCTCATGCCAGACCTTGTCGGTCACTATCTGGCTCTCGGCCTTCTGCATAACAAAGCCTATGTCCGACGCCTGGACCTCGGGCGGGACTTTGTCAAGCTCCGCGCCGCGGAACTTGACCGAGCCCGAGCGGTAGCCGCCGGGCAAGAGGCTTGTTTTGAGCTGTTTCAAAAGGCTGGTCTTTCCGCAGCCGGATTTTCCGCACAGGGTTATGAACTCTCCGCTGCGTATATCAAAGCTGATATCCCGCAGGGCGAAGCCGTTCCGCCCGTTGGTGTAGGAAAAGTTCAGATCCTTGATCGAAAATAGTTCCATTTTATATCCTCCGTTAGGTTGATTATCATCGGGGTCACGCACAGCAGACCGTAGCATATATATCCGTATATCGAGATCGGCGTGACGCTCAGCTCATAGTAGGGGTAGTACGAAACTTTTGCGCAGCCTATCACCGTCAGAAAAATCTGCGCGCCGATCAATATTATCAGCGCGGCCAGCACAATGCCGTCTCTTGAGTAAAATCGGTACCGTGAAAACGCCGTCCTGCCCTTCAGGCCGTAGCCGCGGGCGTTCATCGAGTCGGCGGTGATTATTGAGTTCTCAAGCGACCATGTGAGCATTATCGAAAACACATTCATGCCGCGCCTGATCCTTGAGAAAAATCCGTTTTTGCCGTCCGCTTTTCTGAGGCTGCTCTGGGCGGTCGCCACGCTTTGATGCTGCCTGCGCAGCATGGGTATAAAGCGGAGTACCATCGAGAGTATCAGAGACAGCGAGGGTATTATCCGTCCGAACAGATAGATAAACTTGTCCGACGTGATAACGCGGTTAAAGCAGAAAAACCAGAGAATAACATCGGCCAGCAGCGCCGCGGCGGTTACGCCGTAGACAATCGACTCGAGGGTTATCGGGTTGCCGGTCGGCAGATAGCACAGAATAGTCATTCCGTTGTGGTTGAACGCGACGTTCACCAGCGCGGCGAAAAGCGCGATCGGCAGTATCATCAAAAAGCTGAATTTCAGGGATCTTTTGCCGTCCAGATATAACGAGTATATCAGCGCCGCCGCCAGCGAAATCAGCACAAGAGGCGGACTCATATAGACGGCGGAAAAAATTATCACCGCCGCGAAATATATGAAGTTTATCAGCGGATGGAACCGCGAAAACTCGTCGCGCATAATTCGCTCCTTTTATAAATATTTTACAAATCTATATCATTGCCGAGATCAAGGGTGTAGTACCAGCGCACATCGTCGCCGGGGTTCACGGGCGTTTTGTCGCATCCGAGGCTCGGCCTCTCTCCGTTCACGAAGTAGACCCAGCCCGAGTTTGAGCCGCAGTCGAACTCATACAGCGAGTTTATGCCCTCGACGTATTTTGAGCCGAAGCCCGCCGACGAGGAAAACTCCATCGGTATGCCGCCGCTCCGCGTCACCCGCGCCAGTAAGTCAAACACGGTGTCGCCGCCCGACAGCTCGATGTTTCCCGAGAATATGACGCCGCTCTGCGGCAGCGCGTCTCTCAGTTTTTCGGGCAGATTCGGGGAGCTCAGCGCCTTTGAGCAGTCAATCAGAAAGGCGCAGGAGTTTTGCGTATTTTCGGGCTCCGGCTGCTCGGGCGCGTTTTGGTTGGGAGGGGCCGCGTCTTCCTCGGCTCGGCTTTCCGCCGAATTATTATCAGCCGCGGCGTTGTCGGCCTCCGCAACGCTTTCGGGCTCGTTTTCGCTTTGAGCTTGCTCCGCCTTATCTTCGCCTTTTTTGGTAGGTGGCGCCGTGTGTTTTGCGGGAGCAGCGGTCTCAACTGTAGCCGCCGAGGCAGAGGGCGATGCGTTTCTTTCAGCCGAAAATCGGCTTTCGGTTCGGTTTTCGTTCGGGTCACCGTCGGGAGCGGATGCCGAAAAAGCGCCGCTTACCGTCTCGCCGACGTCTTTGCCGCAGCCGCACAAGCCGAGGCACAGCAGAACGGCCAATAAAATTATTATCGGTTTTTTCATATGCTATTCTCTCGCGCTCTCAAGATACATTTGATTCGCCTCGAACCACAGGGCGTCATAGATCAGCGTCCGCCGATCAGCGCGCGGTTCGGTCAAAGCCAGCAGCGCCTGCTCGGCCGCCATTTGGTCGGGCTCGCCGCCGTCAATGACATGGAGATACATGCCGCCTCCTGAACGAAAACGCTCAAGAGCCGATTCGGGCGTGTTTCCGTTTTTGGTAAAAAATCTGTTGTCATCGGGCAGGCCGTACCGTCTCATGGCTATCACGACCTGCGCCGTGGTCTCGCAGCAGGCCGTCTCGCCCAAAGTCTCGGAAAAGCCGCCGTCCCCGTTCTGGATCGAAGATAGGTATAAAAATGCGCGGTTTATCGCGCGGTCAATGTCAATATCGCCGCCATAGGGGCAGAGCGCCGAGACCGCCATCGCGGTCACGTCGGCGTCGGGCGTGTTTTCGGATAAGCCGAAAGAGCCGTCCTTGTTTTGGCGGCTTAAAATATAGTCAATGTATCGGTCGCGCGTGTTTGTGTCGGGATCGCCGAGAGCCGATTTTGCCTCAAGGGCAAATATCGCGCCGTTGATGCCTTGGGAGGTGACGCTGTCAAAGTCGTTTACGCGGGAGAGCAAATTATATTTGTCGCCCTCGCCCAGCTCGCTCAGCGCCAGAGCGATCCGCGAATACTCAGTAAAGCGTCTGCCGAGATCGCCGCCGCTCTCGCTCATGCGCGCGTCCAGATTTCTGAGGTACGCGTCAAAGTAGGCGTCGCTTGTCGGCGCGGCACGGTGCAGGCCGATAACCGCCCACTCGCCGCCGATCGCGGCGGGCGAGGGATCGGGCGCTGCCGACATTATATATGCCGCTGTTTCCGCGATCTCGGAATCGTTCTCGGCGCAGAACGCCGAGAGTAGCCCCGCCGCAATAAGCGCGGCGAAGAATAAAATAACAACGCGTTTAATTTTCATAGAAGTGTTCTCCATAGTGCGAGCTTTGTGTTTTTATAGCATATATTTTATCATTTTTGGAATGTGCTGTCAACACCGACATAGTGGCCGGCGCCGAGAGGATAGCGGATAAACTTATTCGATCACAAGTTCCACAGGGCAGTGGTCGGAGCCGAATATTTCCTGATGAATGGCAGCCGATCTCAGGCGGTCCTTTAATTTTTCCGATGCGATGAAGTAGTCGATGCGCCATCCGGCGTTTTTTTCTCTGGCGCGGAAGCGATACGACCACCAGGAATACTCGCCCTCGGCGTCCGGATAAAAGTGCCTGTAGGTGTCAATATAGCCCATGCCGAGAAGGCTCGTCATCTCGGCGCGCTCCTCGTCGGTAAAGCCGGCGTTTTTGCGGTTGGTTTTCGGGTTTTTCAGGTCGATCTCGCTGTGCGCCACATTGAGGTCGCCGCAAATTATGACGGGCTTTTTTTGCTCAAGACCCGCGATGTATCCGCGCAGCGCCTTTTCCCACTCGATTCGATAGTCAAGCCGTTTGAGCTCGTTTTGCGAGTTGGGCGTGTAGCAGGTGATAAGGTAATAGTTCTCAAACTCGGCGGTTATCAGCCTTCCCTCGGTGTCGTGCTCGGGGATCCCCATGCCGTACGCCACCGATATCGGCTCGTCTTTGGTGAACATGGCAACGCCCGAATATCCCTTTTTTTCGGCGCAGTTCCAAAAGTCGTGATATCCGTCGAGCATTTCCGACAGGTCGATCTGGCCTTCCTGCAGCTTGGTTTCCTGGACGCAGAAAACGTCCGCGTCGGCCTGTTTAAAGTATTCGCAGAATCCTTTTTGAACGCAGGCTCGCAGGCCGTTCACGTTCCATGATATAAATTTTTTCATAGTATCTTTTCCTTTCAATGTAGTGATTAGCGAACGTAGTGATTAGTGATTAGTGAATAGCGAATAGTTCCCCCCTCAGTCAGGCTGTCGCCTGACAGCTCCCCCAAGGGGGCGCCTGTTTAAAGCCTCCTCCCGGGAGGAGGTGGATTTTCGCCTTGGCGAAAAGACGGAGGTGGGGACGGCGCCCTCGACGTCCCGCAAAACAGCTAACCTATATTAAAAAATCTCATCGCGTTTTCGTAGGTTATCTCACACAGCTTTTCAAAGCTCACGCCTTTGATCTCGGCCATTTTTTCGGCGACGTGCCGCACATATGAACTGTCGTTGCGCCCGCCTCGGTGGGGTTCGGGAGCCATGTAGGGGCTGTCGGTCTCGATCATAAGGCGGTCAAGCGGTATCACCTTCAGCGCTTCAACGGCCTTTCTGGCGTTTTTAAACGTGATGACCCCGGTGAACGATATCATAAGTCCCATTTTTACCAGTGCCTTGGCGGTCTCGGCGCTGCCCGAAAAGCAGTGCATGACCGCGTTTGACACTTTTTTTTCTTTTAATATTTTAAGCACGTCGCCCTTGGATTCCCTGTCGTGGATTATAACGGGCAGACCCAGCTCCGCCGCCATGTCAAGCTGCCTTTCAAAGCATGGGATCTGCTTTTCTCTCGGCGCGCAGTCGTCGTAGTGGTAGTCGATGCCGATCTCGCCTATTGCTTTGACTTTGGGATTTTCGAGAGCCAGCATTTTTATTTTTTCAAAGTCCGCGTCCGAAACGTCGTCCGCCGCCTCGGGGTGTATGCCCGCGGCGCAGTATATAAAGTCGTGGCCGTTCGCGATCCTGACGGCGGTCTCGGAGCTTTTCACGTCCGAGCCGACCTCGATCACGCGAGCCACGCCGCTGTTTTTGATTTTTTCGATGACCGCCTCGCGGTCGCCGTCGAACTGCCTGTCGTCAAGATGAGCGTGGGTGTCGAACAGTTTCATGGTATTTTCCTCGCTTTCGCCTTGAGTAATTGTTGATTACCGTAAATTTTTCTTGATTATACCATAAAACTGTGATATAATCAATAAAATATGAAAAAATTTGTATGAGGTGAGTATCATGCGTGAATTAAACGAAAAAGGAAAGCTGGCAAAGGCCGCGGCGCGGAAGCTGGCCGTGCTTTCGACTTCCGTCAAGGACAAGGCGCTGCTCAGCATGGCGGACGCCCTTGAAAATTCGGCGGAATATATCATAGGAGAAAACAAAAAGGACATAGAGGCGGGACGAAAGAACGGCCTCAGAGAAGGCCTGATAGACAGACTTATGCTGAACACCGACAGAATCGCGGGGATCGCCGAGGGGCTGCGCCAGATAGCCGCGCTTCCCGATCCGATCGGCGAGGCGGTCTCCCGCGTGAAGCGGCCCAACGGTCTTAAAATAACCAAGGTGCGCGTGCCGCTGGGCGTTATCGGAATAATATACGAGGCGCGCCCCAACGTGACGGCAGACGCGGCCGGCCTGTGCGTCAAGTCGGGCAACGCGGTGATACTCCGCGGCGGCAAGGAGGCGTTCAACTCCAACATGGCGATAGTCAAGGTCATGCAGGACGCCGGATATGCCGCGGGTCTGCCCGAGGGCTCGATAAATCTGGTGGAGAACACGACCCGCGAGAGCTCGACCGCGCTGATGAGGCTCAATGAATATCTGGACGTGATCATACCCAGAGGCGGAGCGGGACTTATAAAGGCGGTCGTGGAAAACGCCACGGTGCCCGCCATCGAGACCGGAACCGGAAACTGCCATGTGTATGTTGACGAGAGCGCCGACCTTGACATGGCGAAAAATATAGTCATAAACGCCAAGACCCAGCGACCGTCGGTGTGCAACGCCGAGGAAAAGCTGCTGGTCCACGAGAAGATAGCGGCGGAGTTTTTGCCGGATATGCTTAAAGAACTTTCCGAACGCGGTGTTGAGATAGTCGGAGACGAGCGGTGCCGCGCCCTTTGGCCCGAGGCCGAGGCTGCGACGGAAGATGACTGGTACACCGAGTATCTCGAGCTTAAGATCGGAGTAAAGGTGGTCGGAAGTGTAGACGAGGCGATAGCCCACATCAATAAGTACAACAGCGGCCATTCCGAGGCGATCATCACGAGCAGCTACCAAAACGCCCAGAAGTTTCTTGACGAGGTTGACGCGGCGGCGGTCTATGTCAACGCCTCGACCAGATTCACTGACGGGTTTGAGTTCGGGTTCGGAGCCGAGATCGGAATCAGCACCCAAAAGACCCACGCCCGCGGCCCCATGGGGCTCAGGGAGCTTACCTCGACCAAGTATATTATTGAGGGCAGCGGACAAATAAGATAAAAATTAATTTATATATAGGAGAATTGCTATGAGAATAGACACAAAATGCATCCAGTCGGGCTACACGCCCAAAAACGGCGAGGCGAGGATCCTGCCGATCTATCAAAGCACAACATTTAAATATGATTCGACCGAGCATATGGGACGTCTTTTCGACTTAGAGGAGGACGGATATTTCTACACGCGTCTCGCCAACCCCACCAATGACGCGGTGGCGGCCAAGATCGCCGATCTTGAGGGCGGCGTCGCGGGAATGCTCACATCATCGGGACAGTCGGCCTGCTTCTACTCGATATTCAATATCTGCGAGGCGGGGGATCACTTCGTATGCTCCACCAGCATCTACGGCGGGACCTACAACCTGTTTTCGGTCACGATGAAAAAGCTGGGTATCGACGTTACTTTCGTTGATCCCGACGCTTCCGCCGAGGAGATAGCCGCGGCCTTCAGACCCAACACAAAGGCGCTGTTCGGCGAGACGATAGCGAACCCCGCGCTGGTCGTGCTTGATATAGAAAAATTCGCGAAGGTCGCCCACGACCACGGAGTTCCGCTGATCGTTGACAACACCTTCGCCACACCGATAAACTGCCGCCCCATAGAGTGGGGAGCGGATATCGTGGTTCATTCCACCACAAAATATATGGACGGCCACGCCACCTCGGTGGGAGGCGCCATAGTTGACAGCGGAAATTTCGACTGGGAAGCCCACAGCGACAAGTTCCCCGGACTCACAACGCCCGACGAGTCGTATCACGGAGTCGTGTATACCGAGAGATTCGGCAAGGCGGCTTATATCACAAAGGCCACCGCCACGCTTATGCGCGATCTGGGCTCGATACCCTCGCCCCACAACTCGTTCCTGCTCAATCTCGGCCTTGAAACATTGGCGCTGCGCATGCGCAAGCATTGCGAGAACGCGCAGAAGATCGCCGAATATCTGAGCAAAAACGACAAGGTTTCGTGGGTCAGCTTCTCGGGTCTTGAGGGCGACAAGTATCACGAGCTGGCGCAAAAATATATGCCGAACGGCTCATGCGGAGTTATCTCGTTCGGCGTCAAGGGCGGCAGAGAGAACGCGGTCAAGTTCATGGACAGCCTCAGACTGGCGGCTATAGTTACCCATGTTGCGGACGCGCGCACCTCGGTGCTGCACCCTGCCAGCCATACCCACCGCCAGATGAATGATGAGGAACTTAAAGCTGCGGGCGTTACGCCCGATCTGATCCGTTTCTCGGTGGGAATCGAGGACGCGGACGATATTATCGAGGATATCGAAAACGCTCTTAACGCGGCTGTGAAATAATAAGATCAAAAGGGAGTGAGAATATTGGCGGAAAAATCCAGACCGGTGTCCCATTCGTACACCGAGCAGGTGCAGATGATAACATCGCAGGATCTAAACGGCTACGGCAGATTGTTCGGCGGCCGTTTGATGGAGTGGATAGACGTTGTCGCCGGTATCGTGGCGCGGCGCCACAGCGGCCACAACGTGACCACGGCGATGGTCGACACGCTCTGCTTCCGCGCGCCCGCCTATCCCAACGACACGCTTGTCCTCGCGGGTCAGGTGACATGGGTGGGCAACACCTCGATGGAGGTTTGCGTGCGCACCATGGTCGAGGACTACGAGGGCGAAAAGCGCACGATCAACAAAGCGTATCTGGTTCTTGTGGCGCTTGACGAAAACGAGAAGCCCGTGAGGGTCCCGAGACTGATCCTCGAGGATGAGGAACAGCGCATGGAGTGGGAACTGGGCGAGAGGCGCCAGCAGCTTAGAAACGAGAGGCGCAGGATAAACGCCGGATAAATAAACTTGTGGGATGAGAACAAATGATAGCCAAACGAACGCCGAAAATTGAATTGTCGTACATGAATATAATCTGCGCCTTGCTGGTTATATTCATTCACTGCGCCTCGGTGCTCATCGGCGGAACGACAAAAGCCGACGCGGCGTTTAACATTGTGTTTGTGCCGTGGCGGTTCAGCACCTTTGTGGTGCCCGCGTTTATATTTATGAGCGGCGTCAAGTTCTTTTTGACAGACAGGCGGATGAACTATTTTAAGTTCTACAAAGGCCGCTTTACCCGCGTTGTCCTGCCGTATATGCTGTGGGTCGTTATATACATGATATTCTTTGTGAATCATCATTATTTTGATTTTTCATGGGACAAGCTTATCCGCTATTGGATCCACGGTGATTTAGTAGGGCATTTTTATTTCGTGATAATCATAGTCCAGTTCTATCTGCTGATGCCGATCTGGATGTACGTGCTGCGCCGAACCGACACCGCCGCGGGGATCGTGTGCTCGATACTTATATCGGTAGTGTTCGGCTTTAATCTGAGCAATATGCTTGGCGCGGTTTTTCCGAACTATGTTTTCGAGTGGAACGATGTGATATTCACAAAATATCTGTTCTACTGGGTCCTGGGCTGTTATGTCGGTATGAATTACGCCGCTTTCAAAAAGGCGGTCATGAGCAAAAAACTGCTGATAACGATTTTGTTTCTGCTGTCGGCGGCGCTTGATATTTTCCTGGCGTATAAGACGTATAATGTCGTTGCGCCGTGGATGGAAGAAATACATATTGTTTACTGCACGGCGGCGATATTGTTCTTCTTTATGCTGACGTCGCTGCTTGCCGGAAAACGCAAAAAGATCACGTGTCTCACGCGCGCTCTTGACGAGCAGTGCTACAACATATATCTTTCGCACTGTCTGGTGGTGCTGTGGCTCAATGACTATCTGATCACCGAGATGGGTATAACAAACGTTACGGAGCGTTTCGGCAAGGTGACCGCCGCGGCGTATCTGATCCCGATAACATTCTGGCTGCTATGGCACCTGATAAAACTGCTGATAAAACAAATAATAAAACTTATAAAAAAATTATACGCGCGAATCAAAAACAAGAAAGGTTCTGATAATCATGAAATTTAAAAAATTTATTGCTCTCGCCGCGTCGGCGTCTGTGATATGCCTGTCGCTCACGGCCTGCGGCGGCTCGGGGGAGAGCCCGCAAAAGAATGTCGAGCAGCCTCAGGCGACACAGGCTCAAGCGGCGCAGAATAACTCGCTGCCGAACGAGCTGACGTCAAAATATTCAAATTACGCCGAATCGTTCACAAAAGAGTTCGGAGAGTTTGTAAACGGCGATATGGACACGGTGCTGAAGGGGGTGGGTACCCTTAACGCCGACAACTTCGCGCAGTGGAAGGAAACATATGATAAATACAACGAGCGCTGCGGACATTGGTACAATGAGCTGAGCGCCGCCGAAATGCTGTGTCCCGAGGACAAGGCGGAGGCGCACAAGGATCTCGAGGCGGTCGTTGCAACGATACAGAAGATATTCGAGGGTCTCGAGCCGAAAGTTCAGGCGGCGGAAGGCGGGGATTTATCGCAGCTTACCGGCATGGCCGAGCAATATAACCAGGCTTCCGACATAGCCCACGAGATGTGGAACAGAGCATCGGCGGGTGTTGTTGAATAATTTTTCCGAAACCCCTTGATTTTTCGTCAAAATAGGTTATAATATTATAGAGATAAAGTAAGGAGGAATATATTATGGCAAAACAGGTAACAAAAGACACGATAATCATGGAAGCGCTGCAGCTTGATCCCGGCACCGCGGAATTCTTTTTCGAGATAGGCATGCACTGCCTCGGCTGCCCCTCGTCAAGCGGTGAGAGCATCGAGCAGGCGTGCGCGGTCCACGGCGTAAACTGCGACGAGCTTGTTGACAAGATCAACAGTTATCTCAAGTCAAAAGAGGCGTAATTTAAAAAATTTAGAGAAATTTTCAAAAATATGTTGACAAACAGACCGCGATTGATGTATAATAATCGCTGTCTGTTTAGCTGCATGGATTCCGCGCACGCGCGGATCAAATTAAACAGGAGAACAAAATGGACATTAACATAGCGTCGATCAAGAACTACGAGGGCAAGAGTATTCCCATTGACTGCGAGATCGACTTGAAAGGCCGCGAGGGAGACGATTTTGAGATAATCGCTCCGATAAAAGTAAAGGGCGCGATACGCAACTTCGGCGGCACGATCGAGCTTGACGCCAAGGGCACGGCGATGCTGCGCATGACCTGCGACAGATGCGCCGAGGAATATGAGAATGCCGCGGAGTTTGATATAGTCGAGAGCTTCAAGGAGACCGAGAGGTTTGAGCGCGGCGAGGAAAACGAGAATCCGGATATAATCGCGTTCTCCGGCGACAGCATAGATTTAGATGAACATGTGTACAGCGGTCTTGTCGTCAGCCTGCCGGGCAAGCATTTGTGCCGAGAGGACTGCAAGGGTCTGTGCCCCGAGTGCGGAGCCAACCTCAACGACGGGCCTTGCAAATGCGACACGCGCCCGACCGACCCCAGATTCGACATACTCGACAGTCTGGACATCGAGTAGGGGACGCGCCACGAATTGATTGGATCCCTCCTCGTAGGGGACGACGACCCCGGCGTCCCGAAAAGATCGTATCCCCCCTCATCGTAGGGGACGACGACCCCGGCGTCCCGAAAAACAAATACGTATAAAATAAAGCCTAAGGCTGTTCCATATAATTTGAAAAGAGGTGTAAAGTAAATGGCAGTTCCAAAGAGAAAGACATCAAAAGCGAGAAGAGATAAGAGAAGAGCAAACTGGAAGCTGGCGGTTCCCGGTCTGGTGGCGTGCCCCCAGTGCGGAGAGCTGAAGCTCCCTCACAGAGCCTGCAAAGCCTGCGGTTCATACAAGGGCAGAGAGGTTATCGCTGTGGAGGATTAACACTCGTGAAACGGCGCCGCGAACTCCGCGGCGTTTTTTGTTTTACGCCTTGAAATTGTGTTGATTATATGATAGAATTAAAATCAGTATCAAGGAGGGAAACTTATGAAACCGACAGTCGCCGTTGTGGGGCGGCCCAATGTGGGCAAATCCACATTTTTCAACAAAGTCGCCGGAAAACGGATCTCAATAATAGAGGACACTCCGGGCGTTACGCGTGACAGGATCTACGTTGACGCCGAGTGGTGCGGCCGCGAATTCACCATGATCGACACCGGCGGAATCGAGCCGGGTACCGATGATGTTATATTAAGTCAGATGCGCGCCCAGGCGGAGCTCGCCATCGACATGGCGGACGTTATAGTGCTTATCGTCAATGTGCGCGACGGCGTGACGGCCGCCGACAGCGACGTTGCCGCCATGCTGCAAAAGAGCGGCAAACCGGTTGTTCTGGCCGCAAACAAGGCAGACAGCCCCGGCGAGCCGCCCATGGAGATATACGAGTTTTATAACCTCGGCTTGGGCGATCCGTGGCCCATATCCTCGGTCCACGGTTTGGGGCTCGGCGATTTGCTTGACGAGATAGTGAAGTATTTCCCCGAGGACGCGGAGATAGAGGACGAGAGCGACATTATTCACGTTGCCATCGTCGGCAAGCCCAACGCGGGCAAATCGTCGCTCGTTAATAAGATACTGGGCGAGGAGCGGGTGATAGTCAGCGATATAGCCGGAACCACCCGCGACGCCATCGACACGCTGTATGAGCGAAACGGCAAAAAGTATATGCTGATCGACACCGCCGGCATGCGCAAGCGAGGAAAGATCAACGAGAACGTTGAGCGCTACAGCGTGACCCGCGCACTAAACGCGGTCGACCGCGCCGACGTGTGCCTTATAATGGTGGACGCCGCCGAAGGCATAACCGAGCAGGACACCAAGATCGCGGGCTATGTCCACGAGGCGGGCAAAGCGTCGGTGATCGTGGTGAACAAGTGGGATCTGATCGAAAAAGAAACAAACACCATGCGAGACTTTAAAAATAAAGTCAAAGAGGGCTTTAACTTCATGATGTACGCGCCGTCGGTGTTTATCTCGGCAAAGACCGGCCTGCGCGTGAATGATTTGTTTGAGGTCATGGACGCGGCGGTGGAGCAGAATTCAAAGCGCATCTCGACAGGCGTTCTTAACGATGTGCTGAACGAGGCTGTGGCGGCGGTGCAGCCGCCCAGCGACAAGGGCCGCAGGCTCAAGATCTACTACGCCACCCAGGCGGGAACAAAGCCGCCGACCTTTGTGCTGTTTGTCAACAGCGGAAAACTGGCGCATTATTCATATGTCAGATATATCGAGAACCAATTCAGAGCGCGATTCGGCTTTGAGGGCACGCCGATAAAATTTATAATTCGAGAAAAAGGGGAGAAAAAATAAATGGCGGTTTTGACAGCGATTATCGCCGGAATTTTGTCTTATCTGATTGGTTCGGTCAACTTTTCGATCATACTTTCAAAGATCATTTCCGGCGAGGATATCAGAAACAGCGGCTCGGGCAACGCCGGAGCCACCAATATGCTGCGCACTCTCGGCAAGGCGCCGGCGGCCGCCACCCTTATCCTCGACGTATTAAAAGGCGTGCTCTGCGTGGTTCTGGCAAAGGTTTTTGTGAGCCGCGCGGGCGGCGCCGAGCTTGACAAAATGTGTTTGCCGTATATTGCGGGTCTGTGCGCCGTGCTGGGGCACAATTTCCCGATCTATTTCGGCTTTAAGGGCGGCAAGGGCGTTGCCACGTCGTTGGGCGTTGTGATGACGCTTGATTGGAAGGTCGGACTGATAGTCATGATCGTGTCGCTCGCGATCATGGCGGCGACGAGATACGTATCCTTTGGCTCTGTCTTAGGCAGCGTATTGTTTGTGATAATCAAGATCATAAAGGATTTTGTGACAGGCGACATACAGCCGGTCGGTATGATTTGCATAATCATCATGGGCGCGCTGATAGTTATCCGCCATCGCGCCAACATAAAGCGCCTGCTAAACGGCACCGAAAACAAACTGGGAAGCAAACATTAAAATAATATTGAAAATAATCCATTGAAATGGAGATTTGATAAATTCTATACCGAGCAGAGGTGAAATAATATGTCAAAAATAAGCGTTATAGGCAGCGGCGGCTGGGGAAGCGCGGTCGCCATAATGCTCGCCGAGAACGGGCATAACGTGACGGTCTGGTCATATCTCAAGCAGGAGTGCGACGACCTTAAAAAATACCGAGAAAACAAGCCGTTCCTTCCGGGCGTCAAGTTCCCGGACGGCGTCGCGTTTACCAACGACATAGGCTGCGCGAAGGGCGCAGACATAGTTGTTATGGCGACCCCGTCACACGGCGTTCGCTCCACCGCGAAGGCTATGGCGCCGTATATAAGAGATGGTCAGCTTGTGGTAAATATCTCAAAGGGCATCGAGGAGGGAACCTACTGCACCCTGTCGCAGGTCATAAAGCAGGAGATCCCAAACTGCGTGATCGCGGTCATGTCGGGCCCGAGCCACGCCGAGGAGGTATCTCGCAGAATACCGACGACCAATGTCGTGGCGTGCGCGGACGAAAAGATAGCCCGCTATGTGCAGGACGAGTTCATGAACCCGAATTTCAGAATATACACCAATCCCGACGTTTTGGGAGTGGAGCTGGGCGGTTCGCTCAAAAACGTTATCGCGCTGTGCGCGGGCATCACCGACGGCATGGGCCTTGGCGACAACACCAAGGCAGCCCTGATGACCCGCGGGCTTGTGGAGATGTCGCGTCTGGGCGTGGCGATGGGCGCCAAGGAAGAGACCTTCAACGGTCTTTCTGGTCTGGGCGATCTGATAGTCACCTGCACCAGCATGCACTCCCGCAACCGCAGGGCGGGAATACTTATCGGACAGGGCAAGACCGCCGAAGAAGCGAAAGACGAGGTCAAGATGGTTGTCGAGGGCGTGCGCACCTGCCGCGCCGCAAAAGAGCTTTCGGAAAAATACGGCATCGAGATGCCGATCGTGAACGAGGCATATAAAGTGCTGTTTGAAAACATGCCCGCGGCCGAAGCGCTCAAAAATCTTATGGGCCGAGACAAGAAGCACGAGAGTGAAAAGGCCTTTTTGTACCCCGGTGAATAAATTGTGATATTACTGTAACTTTTTTGTAAGGAAGAACAACTACCGTTTTATTGCTATTGTATCGGAAATGTGATATAATATTATAAAATTTATAATTAAAATTTTTATAAGGGGTTGAAATCTATGAAAAAGTACATTGCAGAATTTATCGGCACCGCGGTATTGGTCATCTTTGGTTGCGGAAGCGCGGTTGCGGCGAACACTTTGGTCGGCGAGCTCGAATTCGGTCAGTTTGCACTTTCGGGAAGCGCGCTGGCGCTTACAACGCTGCTGATCGCGTTCGCGTTCGGCTTGGTTATCGTTGCCATGGCGTACTCGATAGGCAACATATCGGGCTGCCACATCAATCCGGCGGTCTCGACCGGTATGCTGGTTTCGGGCAAGATGACGGTCAACGATTATATCGGATATCTTGTGGCCCAGTTTTTGGGCGGCATCGTGGGAGCTTTGATCCTCATGGCGATGCTCGGCACCGCGGCGAACGGTCTCGGCCAAAACGGATACGGCGAGGCCAGCGCGATAGGCGCCAATATGGGACAGGCGTTTTTGGTTGAGGTAGTGCTCACGTTTGTGTTTGTCATCGCGATAATCGGCGTCACAAGCAAGACCGAGAACACCGCCGTGACAGGTCTGGTTATAGGCCTCACGCTGACATTGGTCCACATACTCGGAATTCCCTTCACCGGAACATCGGTTAACCCGGCTCGAAGCTTCGGTCCCGCTCTGGTTATGCTGTTCGCGGGTGAGTCGCAGCCGATGGCTCAGGTATGGCTGTTTATCGTGGCTCCGATCATAGGAGCGATACTTGCCGCTGTTGTTTATAAGGCGCTTGCCTCCGAGAAATAATTTGTTTTTCAAAAAAGCCCTTCGGGGCTTTTTTGCTTTATAAGCTATTGTAATCCGCCGTGTTATGTGTTATAATTAAAAAATCGGTACGTGACCGACATCGTCTTAGGAGGAATGTTATCATGAAGAAGGTATTGGTTTTGGCCGCGGCATGCTTTGCGCTTCTGCTTTGCGGCTGCAGCGAGAACGAGATCGGAATGACGGGCATGATATATGATTCGCACTCTATGGAGCAATATGCCGCATACGGAATTTACAGAGCGGGCAATTCGAATTTAAGCGAGTCGGGCGGGTTTGTGCCGTCCGTGGATCCCGATTATTTTGACACCGAGTTTGAGAAACACGTGAATATGTCGGATCCCGGTGATCCGTATTATCATTACATACTGCGCGGCACCGAATACGGAACGGAGCTCAAGGCGCGGGATCTCGGAAAGTTCGGCTATAATGTGGCCTATTCCGAAACGCTGCATGGCGGCAACTCTGACCGCAAAGACTACAAACTCACAATCTCAAAATGATTGACAAATTTAAATAATACAGGAGAAATATTATGTACACTATTTCATGTGAGGCACATTTTGACGCGGCGCACTTTCTCAAAGGCCACGGCGGCAAATGCGCCAATATCCACGGCCACCGCTGGAGAGTCCGCGCGTATATCGGCGCCGAGGAGCTTATTCCGTTTGGTGAGAGCCGCGGAATGGTAATGGATTTCGGCGACATAAAACCGAGGCTCAAAAAGATAGCGGACAGCCTCGATCACAAGCTGATTGCCGAAGACGGGACATTGCTGCCCGAAACGGCGGCCGCTCTCAAGCGCGAGGGTTTCGCTGCCGCTGTAGTGCCGTTCAGACCCACTGCCGAAAACTTCGCCAAATACATATACGACGAGCTTAAAGCGGACGGCATCAAGCCAAGCAAGGTCCGCGTGTACGAATCGGAGGACGCCTATGCGGAATACAGCGAATAATATAACGTTCCCGGTGTGCGAGAAATTCGTCAGCATAAACGGCGAGGGCAGGCGCGCCGGGCAGACCGCGGTGTTTATAAGGTTCCGCGGCTGCAATCTGCGCTGCTCCTACTGCGACACCGGGTGGGCAAATTCCTTAGGCGCGCCCGCGGAGAAACTGACGGCGGACGATATTTTGAGATATATCGAAAGCACGGGCATAACAAATGTCACTCTGACCGGCGGCGAGCCGCTGCTGCAGAGCGGGATCGGCGGTCTCGTGGCGATGCTTAATTCCGCGGGAAAGAGCGTTGAGGTCGAGACGAACGGCGCGGTGCCGCTTGATGAGTTTATCAAAGGAGGCGCAAGGCCGGATTGTTTCACCATGGATTACAAGCTGCCTACAAGCGGCATGGAGGACAAAATGGTTTTGAGCAATTTTGATCTGCTCTGCCGCGGCGACTGCGTAAAGTTCGTGGCGGGCTCCGAGGGCGATCTGAGCTGCGCGCTTGATATCATCAAGAGATACGATCTGACCGAGCGCTGCGGGGTGTATATAAGCCCGGTGTTTGGCGCTATAGACCCCAAAGATATAGTCGATTTTATGATAAGACATAAGCTTAACCGAGTAAATTTGCAGATACAGCTCCACAAAGTTATTTGGGAGCCCGACAGGAGAGGTGTGTAATGATAGACGAAAAAGCGATAGAAAAGCATATACGGGGAATTTTGGAAGCTTTGGGCGACGATCCCGAGCGCGAGGGCCTGAGAGACACCCCCAAACGGGTGGCGAAAATGTATTCCGAGGTCTTTGAGGGCATGAACTACACAAACGACGAGATAGCCGAGATGTTCAACAAGACCTTTGAGGACGACCCCGACTCATACCAAAGCTCAAATGATATGGTGATCGTCAAGGATATAGAGATCTTCAGCTATTGCGAGCATCACATGGCGCTGATGTACAACATGACCGCGTCGGTGGCGTACATACCGCGGGGCAAGGTCATAGGTCTCAGCAAGATCGCCAGGATCGCCGACATGGCGGCGAAGCGCCTACAGATACAGGAGCGCTTGGGCACCGACATAGCCGAGATAATCCAAAAGATAACCGAAAGTCCCGACGTGGCCGTTATAATCGAGGCGAGCCACAGCTGCATGACCGCGCGGGGTATTTCAAAGCCGTCGGCCAAAACCCGCACAAGGACGCTGCGCGGCAGGTTTGAGACCGACGAAAAACTGGCGGAAAGAGTTATGGGGTGACAAAAATGAAAAACTCAAAAAAAGCGTTGGTGCTGTTGAGCGGCGGAGTGGACAGCGCCACCGCCCTGGCGATGGCCGCGGACGAGTTCGGTGCGGAAAACGTGACCGCACTCTCGATATATTACGGACAGAAGCACGTTAAAGAGATCGAGGCGGCGAAAAATATCGCCGCCCATTACGGCGTGAGACGGCTTGAGCTTGATCTGACCGATATGTTTAAATTCAGCGACTGCTCGCTGCTGAGCAAAAATCTCGACGCCGAGATCCCCAAAGAGAGCTACGGCGAGCAGGTGAGTAAAACGGGCGGCGCTCCGGTATCGACCTATGTGCCGTTCCGCAACGGTCTTTTTCTGTCGGCCGCCGCGGCGTACGCGGTGAGCCTTGGCGCGGACGAAATATTCTACGGCGCCCACAGCGACGATGCGGCCGGGAATGCCTATCCCGATTGCAGCGAGGCTTTTAATTCCGCTATGAATGCTGCAATATACGAGGGAACGGGGCACAGGGTCGGCATACGCGCGCCGTTTGTCGGCATCACAAAGAGCGAGGTCGTGGCGATAGGAGTAAAGCTCGGCGTGCCCTACGAGATGACATGGAGCTGCTACGAGGGCGGAGACAAGCCCTGCGGCGTGTGCGGCACCTGCCGCGACCGAAAAGCCGCGTTTGAGGCCAACGGCCTTGATATTGACTAAAAGAAAGAGGAATTTTTATGAACAGAAAAAACGAAAATCTGACGCTTTTGGGAAACAAAAACACCGAATATAGATCTGACTACGCGCCCGAGGTGCTTGAGACGTTCGAAAACAAGCACAAGGAAAACGACTATTGGGTGCGCTTCAACTGCCCCGAGTTCACGTCGCTCTGCCCGATAACCGGCCAGCCCGACTTTGCCGAGATGATCATATCCTACGTGCCCGACGTCAAAATGGTCGAGAGCAAATCGCTCAAGCTGTATCTGTTCAGCTTCAGGAATCACGGCGATTTTCACGAGGACTGCGTGAACACGATAATGAAGGATCTGATAAAGCTGATGGAGCCCAAATATATCGAGGTGTTCGGGCGTTTCACGCCCCGCGGCGGCATTTCTATACATCCGTATGCCAACTACGGCAGGCCCGGCACAAAGTGGGAGCAGGTCGCCTTTGACCGCCTGGCCTCCCGCCCTGTTGATTAAAATAATAAAAAATAAAAGCACCGGATATCCGGTGCTTTTTCTGGAGCGGAAGACGAGATTCGAACTCGCGACGTTCACCTTGGCAAGGTGACGCTCTACCACTGAGCCACTCCCGCATAAGCGTTATCTTCGAACGCTTAATAATTATAGCAAATAAAAATATATTTGTCAAGACTTTTTTGAAACTTTTTTATTTTTTCCGTTCTTTTTCTTTTTTGAATTGAGCATAAGCTGCGTTTCCTGTATTTCCTCGCGGGTCTTGAGCTTGGGTATCAGGCTCGTCACCAGCCTGCCCTTGCCGCGGGTCTTTATGTAAAGGAATCCGAATACCGAGAACACGATAGCGCCGATGCAGTTGACGATCAAATCCTTCATTGTGTCGATGAGCCCGACGTCGAGATACGAGCCGTCGATGACCCAGTCACGCGGAACGCCGTCGATAGTGCCCGAAATAACGGTGCGCGTCACGTCTTTTATGGTGATGGGGTCATTGAGGCCGCTGGGATTGAGCAGCACCGAGGCAATGTCATGGACCATCCAGTCCTTCTGCATATCGGTCAGGAAGATACGGTCCATGCCGTACTCAAAGAATTCCCACAGCACGCCAATCGTCATCGAGAAGCAGAATGTCACAAACGCGACGAACCACGGCGACATGGTGATATGTATCCTGGGCGACTGATTGAGTATGTCGATCATGGCAAAGCCTATCGCCGCCATAATGAATCCGTTTATCGTGTGCAGGATCGTGTCCCACAGCGGAATTATGGTGTAAAAGCTCTGTATCTCGCCCATGATCTCGGCGGCGAAAATGAAGAACAGGATAATCACTTCAAGCAGTATCGGCATTTTTATATTGAGCCGATGATCCACAAAGGTCGGGATAGTAAAAAGCAAAATCGTCAGGATGCAGGTAAAAACGTTTGAGTAGTTGCCCATGAAAAACTGCCTGATCATAACCAAAATGACAAGCACGCTCAGCACAACATGGATGATTTTGCGCTTATCGCTTTTTTTCTTTTTTTCGGCGTCATTCAAATGATTCGCGTTCATTTTAAAGCCTCCGTTAAATAATATTCCAATTAAATATTATACCACGGTTTCAAGATATGTCAATATCAAAATTACGCCGCGGCATGTTCTACTTTCGGACAAAGCCTCATACAATACTAAAAACAAGCCGATCAGAGCTTGAAGGCATAGCGGTGATAACAATGGGAGAATATGACGGAATTTTAAAATTTATTCCGCAGGGAAATTTGCGTCGGGCGCCGGAGCGGGCGCTCGGCGGCGTGAAGGCCGAGGAAATACGGCTGCGCAGCGAGAGGCCGCTGTCGGTGTATGACGGGCATGTGCGTTATGTGACGCCCGCGGGCGAGCTGAGCTCGGCTCCGTCCGACGGCTTGACTGTGAGCAAGGCGGCGGTGACAGCTGTTTTCAGAGCATTGTGCGAAAACTCGCCCTACGCCTACGCCGACGAGATACGCCGCGGATTCGTGACCCTGAGGGGCGGCCACCGCGCGGGCTTCACGGGGCGCGCGGTGTTGGGACGCAGCGGAGATGTGGAAAGCTTCAGGGACATAAACTCGATAAATATCAGGATAGCCCGCGAGATAATCGGCTGCGCCTCGCCGTATATGGGAGGCATTGTGCAGGGGAGCAGGGTAAAAAGCGCGCTTGTCATAGCGCCGCCCGGTCTGGGAAAGACTACCTTCCTGCGCGATGCGGCTCGGATCATATCAAACATGGGCTTCAAGGTCGGCATATCCGACGATCGCGGCGAGATCGCCGCCATGTTCCGCGGCGCGCCGTCCAACGATATAGGCGCTAATACCGATGTTGTGGAATACGCGCCCAAAGGCCGCGGCGTTGAGATCCTTATCCGCACCATGTCGCCTAGGGTCGTGATCACAGACGAGCTCGTGACCGAAAGCGAGATCCGCGCCGTCTGTCTGGCAAAGGGCAGCGGCGCCGCGGTGATCGCCTCGGTCCACGGCGGCTCCTTCGATGAACTGAGCCGAATGTCCGTTTTCAGGCCGCTGTTTGAAAATCGGGTGTTCGATCTGCTGATCTTGATCAAGGGCAGAATAGGAGGCAGGCTCGACGCGGAAGTCAGGCGGGCGGTATGATACTCAAGCTTATATGCGCCGCGGTCATAATATTGGGCTGCGGCTTCGCGGGAATGTCGGCGGCCTCCGCGCTGGACGCGAGGATAAGACAGACGCGCGGATTTTCGGACGCACTCGGACTTTTGGAGATCGAGATGACGGTCAACAACTCGGTGCTTTGCGAGGCGCTTTATGCCGCCTCAAAGCCGCAGAGCGGAGTTGTTAAAGATATTTTCTTGGAGGCCGCGCGAGGGGTTGAAGCTCTCGGCGGCGGCGATATGAGCGAGGTGTGGTGTGTGGCGATCGAAAACAACAAAAAGCGGCTCTGCGTGAGCGCGGACGCGCTTGATATAATATCTGCCTTCGCCTCGAGCCTCGGCCGCGGCGACCGAGAGCGGGAGAAGGACAATATCAGGGCGGCCAGAGAAAAGCTGCGCATCGAGGAAGAAAAGGCGCGGCTCAAAAAGGCCGAAAGCGGCAGACTGTACCGCGGTCTGGGCTTCGCCTGCGGCATACTGATAACGGTGCTTTTGCTTTGATATAAAACGGAGGGGATAAAATGACGGGCGTTGACTTGATTTTCAGAGTGGCGGCGATCGGCATACTTGTGGCTGTGCTCAACATGCTGCTGTGCCGCGCCGGGCGCGACGATCAGGCTATGATGACGACGATCGCGGGGCTTATCGTGGTGCTGCTCATGGTGATACGGGAGATAAGCAATCTGTTCACCATGATACAGGACATCTTCGGCCTGTAGCCATGGAGATAGCGAAGATCGTGGGCATCGGGCTGGCGGGAGGCGTGATCTCGATTTTGATACGGCGTTCAAAGCCCGAGCTTTCGATGATGATACCGATCGCGGTGTCGATCATCGTGCTGCTCGGCGTTATGCCCTATCTCGGCGGTATCGTCGGGGAATTGAGCGACCTTTCCGCAGCTGCCGGAATAAACGGCGCGTACATGACAGTCATAATAAAAATCATCGGCGTGTCGTATCTGGCGTCGTTTTCGGCGGAGCTGTGCAAGGACGCGGGCGAAAACGCGATCGCGACAAAGATCGAGCTGGGCGGCAAGCTGATGATCCTCGCCATGTCGGTGCCGATAATAAAGCGTCTGCTCGATCTTGTGAGGGAGATAATAATGTACAAGTGAGAAAATATGCAAAGGCTAAAATCAAAACGGCGATAATACTCGCGACTGCGGTCATGATCTTCTGCGGCGCGGCATACGCCGAGGAACCGTCCGCGCCTCAAGACCTCGTTGACGAGTATCTCGGGATATACGGAGAGCGGCTTGACGAGGGCGCGGGCGGAGTGATCTTCGACGCGGTGACGCCGTACGCGGACGGTTTTTCAATAGGCGAGCTGCTTTCAAGGATAGCGGCCGGAGATGTTCCGTTTGATTTGAGATCGCTGGCGGGTGAGCTTTTTCGGGCATTGACCGGGAAAATGCTGTACGCGGCAAAAAACATGGCCGGAGTTCTGGCGGCGGCCGTCCTCAGCGCCTTTCTGGCAAATTCGGTCAGCGGCTTCGAGCGCGGCGCGGCGTTTAAGGCGGCGTCGTACGTCTGCTTTATCGCGGTGGCGTCGATGGCCGCGTCGGTGTTTTACGGCTGTCTTGTGAGCGCGTCGTCCGCGATCGAAAATCTGGCCGTTTTTATGCGCTGCGCCGTTCCCGTTATGATGACCGCCCTGCTGTCGAGCGGAGCCGCGGTCAGCGCAGCGGCTCTTGAGCCGACGCTGCTGGCGATCATAGAGATCGCGGTGAGCCTTATTCGCTCGGTTTTTGTTCCGCTCGTCATGATAGGAGCGGGTTTGGGCACGGTGAACGCCATGTCCGAGGGGCTCAAGACCGCGCGTCTGGTAGAGTTCATAAACGGAGCCGTGAAATACGGCCTCAGCGTGATTTTGATGATATTCACGGCGTTTTCCGGGCTTCGCGGCATTGCCGCCTCGGGTGCCGACGCGCTGACACTCAAACTTACCAAGTTCGCCTCGTCGAATTTGATACCTCTTGTGGGCGGAATTTTGTCCGACTCGGTCGAGACCGTCATGAGGTGCGGCGCGGTGATAAAAAACGCTCTGGGCGTTTTGGGGATAATCGTCGTGTTTTTCATCGCGCTGACGCCGGTGATCGAGATCGTTTCGGCGCTGATAGTCTTTCGTCTGGCGGCCGCTCTGTGCGAGCCGATCAGCGAAAAAAGCGTCACCGAATGTCTGAGCGTGATGGCGGACGGGATCGCCGCCGTGTTTTCAATGCTGGCGGCCGTGTCGATCATGTTTATCATAATGCTGACCGTTATGATAAACATATCCGTATAGCCGTATAGGAGAAAAGCTATGGAGGAACTAAGACAGTGGGCGTACTCGGTGGCGGCGACGGTGGTGTTCGGCACTCTTGCCGAGACCGCGCTGCCGTCCGACTCATATAGAAAGTATATTCGTCTCATACTGGGCATGGTGCTTTTGCTCACGCTGACAAAGCCCGCGGCCGCGCTGATAAGCGGCGGTCTCGGCGAGAGCGCGGACGAGTATGCCGCCTCGTTTTCCGCTGCGGCGGAGCAAACCGAGAGCGAGGCGGATGAAATAGAGGAAAAACAGAAAAACGACATCATAAAGATTTATAAGGACAGCCTGGAGAGCAGCGTCGCGTCGGGCATAGAGCGCGAGTGCGGAGCGGCGCCGACGAGGGTCGAGACCGAGATCTCCGACTCGGTGTTCGGCAGTCTTGAGGGAATGACTATTGAGATAGAGGCCGCGGACGCGTCAAAGAGCGCGGCGGTCAAAGCGGCGGCGTCGGAAATGACGGGACTGCCGAGCGGCAAAATAACGGTTAAGGAGCGCGGCGCGGGAGCACAAAATGGAAAAACAGACTAACAGACAAACGCTTGCGCATAGGATAGCGGATTTTTTTCAAAAATTCGGGAAACGCGGCGGCGATGAAAAAAATCGGGTAAATCCGCTTGTGATACTGGCGATCGCCGCGGCTGCGCTCACGCTTGTTTTTATAAAGCCGGGCACGGGAAAAGACGGCGCCCAAAAGTCGGAGCCCGCCGCCTCGTCGGATTTTGTGTCCGAGGACGAGTACGTGATAAAAACAGAGAGGGAGCTTCGGGATATACTGAGCAAGATCAGCGGCGCCGGCGAGGTCAGCGTGCGTATCTATATCGACAGCACCAACGAGAAGGTGCTTGCAAAGGACAGCAAAACCAGCAGCGAGATCAGCGAGAGCGAAAGCGGCAAAAAGGAGAGCAGCACCGGGGAGTCAAAGCCCGCCGGCGCCTCGGGAGGTATCGGCAGCGGTAGCGAGCCCTATGTGGTGCGGGAAAAGCTGCCCTATCCCATAGGCGTGGTCGTCGTTGCGGAGGGCGCCTCGGACGAAAGGGTCAGGAACGAAATATACGAGGCCGTCAAGGCGCTGTACGGCCTGTCGGCCAACAGGATCAAAGTCACATATTAAAAAATACATAAATAAAGGAGACTGAATCTATGAATTCCAAAAAAAGCAAAAAAACAAACAAGGGCGGCGGCGAGGGCAAAGCCCGTCTGCGGGGCGGCAGACAGCTGCTTGTGGTGGGTCTGGTGGCTCTGGTGCTGGCGGCGGGATACTATCGCTGGACGCTGGGCAATATCGAAAACGAGGCGGTCAGCGTGTCGAGCAGCGCGGGACCCGAATCCGCGTCTCCCGCGGAGACCGCGAAAAAAGAGGATGCCGAAACATTTTGGTCAAAGGACAAAGACAATGACGATAAAGAAAATAGCGATGACAATAATAACAATAACAATGAGAACAACAACGGCGGCGGCGCCGAACAGAGCGGCGAAAACGACAGCAAGCAAAGCGATCCCGGAAGCATTATAATAAAAGCCAGACAGGACAGAGACAGGCTCAGGGGCGAGACAATGGACCGCTGGAAGGAGATCGCCGCCAACTCGGACGCTTCCGAGAGCGCGAAAAAAGAGGCGGAGGACAGCGTGCTCAGACTGACGGAGTATTCCGAGCAGGAGAACGCCATCGAGACCAACGTTAAATCCAAGGGCTTTGACGACTGCTTCGCGCAGGTCACCGACAGCGGCGTGTCGGTGATAGTAAAGGGCGGAAGCACGGACAGCGCGGCGGTGGCTCAGATCAAGGATATCATAATCGCCGAGACCGGAGCCGCGGCGTCGAAAATAAAAATAAGCGCCGAGTAATGAGCGGCAAATCTGCGGAGTAATAAAAATAATAATTAAATTCAAAATATTTATTGTAATCTTAAATTTGTTATGATATAATTTAAGAAAATAACGGCAATAAATCGAATTTGATTGCACAGGAGGTTTTATTATGGCAGAGGAAAACAAGACCGTAAAAGAGCAGGAGGCTCAGCAAAGCGGCAGCGTCAATATCTCAAATGACGTTGTTTCGATCGTGGCTTCTCTCGCGGCCGGCAGCGTCAAGGGCGTGTCGGGTATGGTGAGTTCCATGTCGGGCGGCATAGCCGAGCTGCTCGGCAAAAAGAACATGTCAAAGGGCGTCAAGGTAAGCGTAAACGACAAGGATGTGACCCTCAATCTCTCGATCATCGTTGAGTACGGCGCGAAGATACCCGACGTCGCGTGGGAGATCCAAGAAAAGGTAAAGAGCGAGGTAGAGGCTATGACCGGCCTTAACGTTGTCGCCGTCAACGTCAGCGTTGAGGGCGTAAACGTACCCAAAAACGACGCGGGCAAAATTCCCGCAAAGCCCGTAAAGAGCGAAACGGACAGCGAGCCCGCGGCTCAGATCAAGGAAACGGCGGAAGAGGCGGTTGAGATAATTGCCGAAAAGGCCGAGGATATTGCCGAAAAAGCCGAGGAAAAGGTCGAAGAGCTTATAAACAAGGCGAAAGACGCGGCGGACAAAGCCGAGGATGTCGCCGAAGATATCGTTGATGACGCGGCAGAGGAAGCTCAGGACGTTGTTATGGAGATCACCGAGCCCGAGAAATCCGCCGAAGAGCCGGATGCCGAATAGATCGCGGCGGATTTGACAAAAAATATGGACAGAAGAAAAGCGAGAGAACACGCGTTCACAATGATTTTTCAGTATAAATTCCGTCCGGACGACGCCGAGGAAATCCTAGCGGATTTCCTTGAGGAGAACGACCCCGCGAATCAGAAAAAATATATCGAGGGCGCCGTGCGCGGAACGATCGAAAACATTGAGACGATAGACAAAAAAATATCGGAATATTCCAAAGGCTGGAGCGTCGACCGTATAAACGCCGTCAGCTTAGCGGCGTTGCGGCTGGGAGCTTACGAACTGCTGTTCTGCGATGATATTCCGAATCCGGTGGCGGCAAACGAGGCGGTCAATCTGACTCGAAAATTCGCGGGTCCCGAGACGGTGGACTTCGTCAACGGAATACTCGGCAATATGAAATAAAGACCGGAAAACAGGAGTCGGGTGCAAAATGAATTATCAGCGTGAACCGTTTACCGTGACCCAGGTCAATCTGTATATCAAGCAGGTGCTGGGACGAGACGATATTTTAAACAACATACTTGTAAAGGGTGAGCTTTCGAATTTCAAGGCTCACTCTTCGGGACATATGTACATGTCCCTGAAGGACGAGACCGGAGTTATGCGCGCCGTTATGTTCAGAAGCGCGGCGGCAAGGCTCGCGTTCAAACCCGCCAACGGCATGAAGGTGATAGCCCGCGGCAGGATCGGAGTGTACGAGCGCGACGGTCAGTATCAATTATACATAGAGCATATGGAGCAGGACGGAATAGGAGACCTTCACATCGCGTTTGAGCGGCTCAAGAAAAAGCTTGACGAGGAAGGTCTGTTTTCGCCAAACCATAAAAAGCCGCTGCCGAAGTATCCCAAGCGCATCGGCGTAGTGACCGCGCCCACGGGAGCGGCGATACGGGATATACTGAATATCCTGACCCGTCGTTTTTCGTATTCAGACGTGGTGCTCTACCCCGTGCTGGTGCAGGGCGAAAATTCCGCGCGCAGCATAGTCGAGGCGATAGAGTATTTCAACGCGTCCGACTCGGTCGATGTGCTGATAGTCGGCAGAGGCGGAGGCTCGATCGAGGATCTGTGGTCGTTCAACGAGGAGATCGTGGCGCGCGCCATATATAACAGTCATATTCCCGTCGTTTCTGCGGTGGGGCATGAGATAGATTTCACTATCTCGGATTTTGTAGCCGATCTCAGGGCGCCGACGCCGAGCGCCGCGGCGGAGCTTGTCGTTCCGTCGCAGGTCGAGCTTCGCGAAAAATTCAATAATGTGTACGCGCGCCTTTATTCCTGCGCGAATCGCGTGGTGGAGCGTGGCAGGCTGCAGCTCAAGGTCAGCGCCGAGAGCGCGGCGCTCAAAAATCCCATGGCGATGGTAGACAACAGCCGAATATATCTGGACTCTTTGAGCAAGACCATGGAGGGCGCGTATAAAAACATCATGGGCGACAAGCGGCGCAATTTGGCGGTCACGGCCTCAAAGCTCGACGCGCTGAGCCCTCTCGGGGCTCTGAGCCGCGGATTTTCTCTGACGAGAGATGAGAGCGGAGCGATTGTGAAAAGCGCGAAACGGTTAATCAAAGGCGATAAGATCAGCGTGACGCTCAGCGACGGAACCGCCCGCGCCACGGTCGACAACATAGAATTTGAGGAGAATCATGGATAACACAAAAGATTTATTTGAAAAAAACTTAAAAGAGCTTGAGGGCGTCGTAAAGACGCTTGAGGGCGGAGAGGTCACTCTCGACCAAATGCTCGAGTTGTTCGAGCGCGGCATTGTGCTTACCAAACAGTGCACAAACGCCCTTGATTCGGCCGAGCAGAAAATAAACATACTTATGAAAAACAGAGAGACCGGCGAGATAGTCGAGCGGCCCTTCGGCGGCGCGGGTGAGTAATATGCCGAGCGTGTCATATAATATAAATGATTTTGATGATACTTTAAAAAGCATTGTCGGCGCGGTGAATAAAAAGCTCGAAAGCATAGCGGCCGTGCCCGAATCGCCCGAGGCGGACGTGTATAAGGCAATGAGATACAGTTTGCTGGCGGGAGGCAAGCGCCTTCGGCCTGTTTTGACTGTCGCCGCCGCGGCGATGCTCGGCGGAGACACCGACGACGCGCTGACGGCGGGCTGCGCTCTTGAATGCGTTCACACGTACTCCCTTATACATGACGACCTGCCCTGCATGGACAACGACGATCTAAGGCGCGGCAAGCCGACCTGCCACAAGGTTTTTCCGGAGAACATCGCGCTTTTGGCGGGTGACGGACTTTTGAATCGCGCCTTTGAAATTCTGTCCGACATATCGGAGTTTAAGTCAATAAGCGAAAAAACCGAGCTGCGGCTGATAAGGCTTCTGTCCGCGGCGTCGGGCGCAAACGGAATGATAGGCGGCCAGGTTATCGACCTTATGAGCGAGAACAAGCCCGATGTGCCCGAAAAACTGCTGCTCAGAATGCACAAAAAAAAGACCGGAGCCATGATAGAGGCAGCCGCGCTTATGGGAGCCGCCGTGTCGGGCGTATCGGAGGATTCCGCCGAATATTCGGCGGTTGGCTGTTTCGCGAGGAATTTGGGTCTGGCGTTTCAGATACAGGACGATATTCTGGATGTTACGGGAGACGAGGCCGTTTTAGGCAAGCCGATAGGGAGCGATGAGCAGGAGGGCAAAACCACGTTTGTCACGCTGCTGGGCATAGACGGCGCGGAAAAGCGGCAAAACGAGTATACCAGCGCGGCGGTGGAAGCGCTAGATATTTTCGGCGAAAAGGCCGCGTTCCTAAAAGAACTGGCGCGGCGGTTGGTTTCCAGGAACAATTAGCTGACGAGGCGTAAATATATGAGAGTAATACACGAATTTTTTGACAACCAAATATTTTTTATTGTGCTTTTCGCGTGGCTGACCTCATGTGTCCTGAAAGGCCTGATCGAGATGTGCAGAACGCGGCGCATAGATTGGGGCAGATTTTTCGGCCCCGGCGGAATGCCCTCGTCTCACTCGACGATCGTATCCAGCCTCGCCGCCTGCGTCGGCATCTATGAGGGATTCGACTCGCCTCTCTTCGTGGTCTGCTGCGCTGTGGCGCTTATCGTTATGTATGACGCGTCGGGAGTGCGCCGCGCCGCGGGCGAGCACGCCAAGATAATCAATATAATAGTCGAGGCCTGGGAGGAGGCTTGGGAGAGCAAAAATCCGTTTCTGAGCGACGAAAAGCTCAAAGAGATTCTGGGCCACACTCCCCTTCAGGTAGCCGCCGGCGCCGTCTTAGGCGTAATTTTCTCAATAATCGCCTGCGCGATCGTGGGAGCATAATTTAATTTTTGTATTGACAATGTAAACCGTATGTAGTATAATAATCGTAACAAAACAACGAAAGGGGTTTTATTATGGCTACAACACCGACTCAGATACGCGTTGAGGAAAACACAAAAAAGATCGCTGTCGAGCTGCTCGAGGGTCTCGGGCTGAATCTGTCCGATGCGGTGAATATGTTCCTGCGTCAGGTGGTTTTGCAGAGGGGTCTCCCGTTTGAGGTAAAATATCCCGAATACAAAGACGAAGTGCTGGAGGCAATGGCCGAGGCTAAAAAAATCAGCCGCGACCCGAGCGTTAAGGCATACAGCGATGTTGATCTGATGTTCAGGGAGATATTGGATGATGAAGCTTAATGTAAAATACACAAGCCGATTCAAAAAAGGCCTAAAGCTGGCGGTCAAAAGGGGCCTTGACGTATCGCTGCTTGAGAACGTGGTCGTTAAGATACAAAACCGTGTTCCTTTGGACGAAAAATACAGGGACCACGCTTTAAGCGGAGAGTATGCGGGTTACAGAGAATGTCATGTTCAGCCGGATTGGCTTTTGATTTATTTGATCGAGGACGATATCCTGACGCTTACTCTGGTTGAAACAGGCACGCACGCGGATTTATTCAAGAAATAAAAAATATATTGACAAAACAAAAAAACCGTGATATTATTCTAAAAGAGCGATGAACGAGACAGTAGCACACCGTAAAAGCTCAAAGAGAGGAAGCGCCGCGGGCTGAAAGCGTTTCCGTGCGGACGGCGTGTGAACACCACTCGGGAGCTGCGCGCTGAAAGATCATTCGACTAAGCGCTGCCGTCCGTCCGCGACAAGGACATAATGAGAGACAGCGAAAGCTGTAATTAGGGTGGAACCGTGCGTAAAATTATGCACCCCTAAGGCTCGGATATTTCCGCGCTTTAGGGTGTTTTTGCTTTTTAAATAAATTAAAAAGAAAGGATTTTTAAAAATGGATGAACAACTGCAAACATTAAGACACTCGGCGTCGCACGTGATGGCGCAGGCGATAAAGCGCCTTTGGCCGGACGTCAAGCTGGCGATAGGCCCCGCTATCGACAACGGATTTTACTATGACTTCGACGCCGAGCACACATTCACAAACGACGATCTTGAAAAGATCGAGGCCGAGATGAAAAAGATCGCCAAAGAGAACCTCAAGATCGAGCGTTTCGAGCTGCCCCGCGACGAGGCTCTCGAGCTGATGAAGGATGAGCCATACAAGATCGAGCTTATAAACGACCTGCCCGAGGGCGAGACGATCTCGTTCTACAAGCAGGGCGAGTTCACCGACCTGTGCGCTGGCCCGCACGTGAACTACACCGGAAAGGTGAAAGCCGTAAAGCTGCTAAGCGCCACGGGCGCGTACTGGCGCGGCGACGAGAAAAACAAGATGCTGCAGCGCATCTACGGCACGGCGTTTAAAAACAAGACCGAGCTCAACGAGTACCTAGAGCAGATGGAGGAAGCCAGAAAGCGCGACCATAACAAGCTGGGCCGCGAGCTTGAGCTGTTCACGACCGTCGACTATATCGGTCAGGGTCTGCCGATCATGCTGCCCAAGGGCGCGAGAGTTATCCAGCTTCTGCAAAGATTCGTGGAGGACGAGGAGCAGAAGCGCGGATGGCAGCTGACCAAAACTCCGCTCATGGCAAAGAGCGACCTCTACAAGATCTCCGGACATTGGGACCACTACAAAGAGGGCATGTTCGTTCTGGGCGACGAGGAAAAAGACAAAGAGGTTTACGCGCTGCGACCCATGACCTGCCCGTTCCAGTACCAGGCGTTTTTGAACCGCGGCCGCTCGTACCGCGACCTTCCCATGCGTCTCAACGAGACATCGACATTGTTCAGAAACGAGTCGTCGGGCGAGATGCACGGCCTTATTAGAGTGCGCCAGTTCACGATTTCGGAAGGACACCTGATGTGCACTCCCGAGCAGCTTGAGGACGAGTTCAAGGGCTGTCTGGAGCTGTGCAACTTCATGCTTGAGACCCTGGGTCTTGATGAGGACGTTTCATACAGATTTTCGCAATGGGATCCAAGCGATCGCGAAAAATACATCGGCACTCCCGAGCAGTGGGACGAGGCACAGGGCGTTATGAAGAACATTCTGGACGACCTCAAGATACCCTACGTTATCGGAATAGGCGAGGCGGCGTTCTACGGCCCGAAGCTGGACATTCAGATAAAGAACGTGTTCGGCAAGGAAGACACGCTTATCACGATCCAGATAGACCAGATGCTTGCCGAGAAGTTCGGTATGGAGTATGTGGACAAGGACGGCACCAAGAAGAATCCCTATATAATCCACAGGACATCGATCGGCTGCTACGAGAGAACGCTGGCGCTGCTTATCGAGAAGTACGCGGGCGCGTTCCCCACATGGCTGGCACCGGTGCAGGTAAAGGTCCTGCCAATTTCCGACAAGTATATGGAGTACGCCGAGAGCGTAAAGAATGAGCTTGACAAGTACGGTATCAGAAACGAGCTCGACACCAGAAAAGAGAAGATAGGCTACAAGATCAGAGAGGCGCGTCTGGAGCGCGTGCCGTATATTCTGGTCGTGGGCGAGAAAGAGCAGGAAGAAAAGGCTGTTTCGGTCCGCGACAGAAAGAACGGCGACATCGGCTCAATGTCCATGAGCGACTTTATGGCGCTTATCCTGGATAAAATAGCCTCAAAAGCCAAAGATTAATATTGAGGTGATAATATGCAAAAATCAAAAGTTTATTTCACAGACAAAATAACGCCCGAGGCCGTGATCGAGATGTACAAGGTCTTAAACCGCGAGCTTCCCGGAAAGGTGGCGGTCAAGCTCCACTCGGGCGAGAAGGGCAACCAAAACTATTTGCGCCCCGAATTCCTGCGCCCGATGATAGAGTACGTAAACGGCACGGTTGTTGAGTGCAACACCGCCTACGACGGCGAGCGCAACTATACCGACAAGCATATAAAGCTCATCGAGGAGCACGGCTGGTCAAAATATTTCAATGTCGACCTGATGGATGCCGAGGGCCCCGACCTCAGTCTCAAGGTTCAAAACGGCAAGGTCCTCAAAGAAAATCTGGTGGGTAAGAACATCACAAACTACGACTCGATGCTGGTGCTGTCCCACTTCAAGGGCCACCCGGCGGGCGGCTACGGCGGAGCGTTGAAACAGCTCTCGATCGGCTGCGCGTCCACCGTGGGCAAGTGTCTTATCCACTCGGGCGGCACGATAACCGACCAGAACATAGTCTGGGACCACATGGCCGAGCAGGACATATTCTGCGAGTCCATGGCGGACGCCGCCATGACCGTTCATGAGATGTTCGGCGATAAGATCGCCTACGTCAACATGATGTGCAACCTTTCTGTCGACTGTGATTGCTGCGCGGTGGCCGAGGACCCGTGCATGGCGGACATCGGAATCCTGTCGTCCCTCGACCCGGTGGCTCTCGACAAGGCGTGCATGGATCTGATCTACTCATCAAACGACCCCGGCCGCGACCACTTTATCGAGCGCGTCGAGTCGCTCCACGGCTCCCACACGATAGACGCAGCCGCCGACCTCGGTTTTGGCACAAAAGAATATGAGCTTATAAAAATGTAAACCGAAGCATCCACCCGATTGGGCGGTATGACGTAAGATGGAATATTATTTTATTACGGACTGTCAAAACGGATTATTAAAGAGCGCATCAGCTGAGATGGTGCGCTCTTTTCAAAAATCCGGCAAAAAAATTGGACAAAACGTGAAAGTGTGTGATATAATTATGATGTGATCAAACAAAAGCGAAGTGTTTGTTGATAAAATAAATAATAGATAGGAGTATATAAAATGAATCAGAAACTTTTTACGGAGTGGCGCACACTTTATTCATCAAACTGGGGACAGTCCCATCTCATCCATATGCGCATTCGCATGCGTGATTTGGTTGACGCGGACACCATGCGGCATGCGGTGGATCTGACTATGGAGAGGTATCCGTATTTCTGTGTGGAACTGAAGAAGGACGGAGAGTACTATCTGGCGCCGAATAAGCGCCCGGTGGTGATCACCCATTCTTTGTCCGGGATAAAACTGAATACAGCAGAGGCCAATTATCATCTCCTTGCCTTTTCCTATTCGGATAACTGGATCATTGCGGATATATCCCATGCGATCACAGACGGAACGGGAGCTTATGAGCTGATTCGTACTTTTCTTTATTACTATGTGTCCGAGAGATACGGCGCGAAGCTGCCGAAGGAAGGCATACGTCTTGTCGGCGATGTTATTCCGGAAGAAGAATGGAATGATCCGCTCGTTCGAATTACTGATTTTCCCGTGCCGTCGGGCGGTCAAATAGCAAATGCTTTGAATCCCGTAAAAGCGGCGGCACTTGAAGAAGACCGGCAGCTGACAGTTTACGGCATTGCCCTCTCGGAAAGCGAGTTTATGCGCTTCAACACCGAAAATAACGGCAGCCCGGCAACCATGGTCTCTCTTTTGCTGAGCCGCGCGCTGCATCGCTTGTTTCCGGATAATCCCGATGTGATCCGCGTCACAGTGGCGGTCAACCAGCGCAATGCTCTGAAAGCGCCTCTTGCGCATCAGTGCCTTGTTGGAGCCGCGTTTTTGGAATACGGCGAGAAGATACGGACATTGCCTTTAAAGCGGCAGGCGGCAGCTTACCGCGAAATGGTATTTGCCCAGACAACGGATGAAAAAGTGTTGGAGGGCCTGGCGAACCAGATCGGCATTACCCAAATGATCATATCGAAACAGTCGGACTCGGAGCGTGTCGCTGCCGCGGCAATGATCGACGAAATGACAAAAGACTTTACCTCGGCCACGGTGAGCTATGTGGGCAAATTGAACTATCCCGAAGCGGAAAAGTATATTCGCGATTTCAGACTTTGGACACGCGGTTCGGGCGGAACGATCGTGATCGAAATATCTGCCGTGAGCGGCAAATTCACCCTCGATTTCATTCAGCCATTTGCCGATCCGATGTTTGTCAACGCGTTTTTGAGTGAGCTGGACGAGAACGGCATCACCTATGATCTTATGGATGTGATGAAACTTGAAATGCCGGACGTGAAACTTCCTTGGAAGGAATAAGAGAGAATGCCGCGGACGAAAACGGCAGTTTTGAGATAGAAATAATTAAGTAATGCTGCTTTGCTTCAACACGGCGATATCCGAAGCGAATAAAACATTGGATCTACAAACTGACACTTGGCCCGAAATACAATTATAATACAAACATAATATCCGAGAGGTGTTTTAATGGAATTCTCATCAATTGACAAAGCAATTTCGGCTCTGTTCGGCTCGGAGATCGAATCGTCATCACGGCTGTACGGCGGCGATATAAACGACGCTTTCGCGCTGCGCCTCAAAAACGGCGGTCTCGCCTTTATGAAATCCAACAGATCGGCTCCGGCACGATTTTTCAAAGCCGAGATCGAGGGGCTCAAAGCCATAGAAAAAACAGGCGCTATAGGCGCGCCCCGCGCGCTTGGGTACGGCTCGGAAAACGGGCGTGCGTTTTTGATACTCGAATACGTCTCGGAGGGCAGGCGCTCTAAAAACTTTTGGGAAATATTCGGGCAAAAACTCGCCGCGATGCACAAGGCGGACACAAAATCTTATGTTTCGGGAGAGAGCTTCGGCTTCGCCTCGGATAACTACATCGGCCGCACAAGGCAGATAAACGCGCCAAAAGCCGCTTGGACAGACTTTTTCCGCGAATGCCGCCTTGAGCCGCAGTTTAAGTCGGCGGAAAGATTTTTCGGCGCGTCCGACATAAAGCGTATAAATTCGCTGCTTGATAACCTCGACAAATATTTGATCGAGCCCGAGCGTCCCTCGCTGCTGCACGGCGATCTGTGGTCGGGCAACTTTATGAGCGGCCCCGACGGCGAGGCGTGGCTCATAGACCCCGCGGTCTATGTCGGCCATGCCGAGGCGGATATAGCCATGACCGAGCTGTTCGGCGGCTTTGACGCGAAATTTTACGCCGCCTATCGCGAAGCGGCGCCGCTCGAGCCCGGCTATCCCGACAGGCGCGACCTTTATAACCTCTATCAGCTGCTGAACCACCTGAACATGTTCGGCGGCTCTTATCTGGGCTCCGTTATGAGGATAGTCAAAAAATACGCTTAGTTGTTGCAATTTCGGAATTGTTGTGCTATAATATTTTTTAATAATAATTTATTTTTGAAACGGAGTAATTTTATGGGAATTTTTAACAGAGATTACAGCAAGCCCGGAAAAGGCGTTGACGAGAGCGGCGAGGGAAGCGAGGGCGCAGTCCTGTTTTTTGAGATATACATCCGCAAGTTCTGGAAGCTTATCCAGGTGAACCTGCTGTTCTGCCTCGCCAACATCCCGGCGTTTTTGATATTGTTTTATTTGAGCGGCGTGTTCTCAAACGCGGTGTTCGGCTCGTTTCCGAACCAGATCGCGGCAATCGCGGGCCTTTCGGCCCCCGACTTTAACAATCCCGACTTTCTGTTGGTGTACCGCGCGGTGGATATAGGCATACGCGCGGCGGTCACGATACTTTTTATCACGTTCTGGGGCTCGGGACCGGCTTACGCGGCGATGCACTACGTTCTGCGCAACTACTCCCGCGAGGAGCACTCGTTCATACTGAGCGACTTTTGGGACGCGATAAAGGACAACCTCAAGCAGTCGCTGGCGGTGTTTGTCATCGACATAATATTCATGTTCCTGTTTTTCTACGGCATATTCTTCTACGGCTCGCAGCAGGGATTTATCAAATACGCCAAATACCTGGTATACTGCCTGTTCGCGTTCTACACAATATCGCACCTGTTCGTGTACCCGCTGATGGTGCGCTACCGCCTGAAATTCACGCAGCTGCTTAGAAACTCGGCGCTGTTCGCCATCGCCAGCCTGCCCTACAGCATTTTGGTCGTCATTATTCTGGCGGCGCTGACCCTGGGGCTCTGGTATTTGGGAATATTCATTCTGGCAGGAACGGCTATGACATCGCTGCTGGCTATATATGTGATCGCGGAGCTTGTGATCCTCACGTCCACATGCGCGTTTATCATGAGCTTCAACGCGGAACGCCAGATAAGGCGGCACATGGCCGAGGACGCGAGCGTCGAGGAAAAGGCTGTTTTCGAAAAAAACACCGAGCCGAAAAACCCGCGGAAGCTCTACTGACAGCTCGCGGATCTTGGGGATATAGACGGCATATTTAAAAAACTTGTAATATTTTTATGCAAAATGCCTTGACATATTAATTTTAAACGGGTATAATTGTTCGAGTAGAGTTTATGACTTCTAAGTGTTTTTAAAATACTCGGAGGGAGGGAAGAAAATAATGGCAGAAGTTAGAGTTAAAGAAAATGAATCGCTGGACAGCGCCCTTCGCCGCTTCAAGCGTTCATGCGCCAAGGCCGGTGTTTTATCCGAGGTCAGAAAGAGAGAGCACTATGAAAAGCCCAGCGTTAGACGCAAGAAGAAATCAGAGGCCGCAAGAAAGCGCAAGTATTAGTTTTCTGTTATTGACATTCCCCGCCGCGTAACGGCAAAATATTTAGAATGTTAATTTAATTAGTTTATTTGGACCGCAAAAAGACGAGCGAATTGTTTTGCGGTCCTTTTATTTTAAAAAATTCGGAGGAAAAACATGGGCAGATTCAAAGACCGATTTTTGCCGGACATGTATCTTAAAGACATATACGAGCTTGACATAAGCGGCATAAAAAGCCGCGGCATAGAGGCGGTTATTTTCGATATAGACAACACCCTGGTTACATACGACGACGCGGTGGCACCCGAACACACGATCAATTTTTTCAATCGTCTGCGCGAGGCGGGGCTCAAGACATACATCGTGTCAAACAACAATGAAAAGCGCGTCAAAGTGTTTTCCGAGTCTTTGGGCGTGCCGTATTACGCCGCGGCTCTCAAGCCCTTTAAAAAATATCTGAAAAAGGCGTGCCGCGATATGAGCGCCGCTCCGAATCGAACACTGCTGGTCGGGGACCAGCTGTTTACCGACATATACGGCGGCAGGCGAATGGGAATGCCCACGCTTTTGGTGAAGCCCGTGTCGACGAAGGACGCGGGATTGGTGGGCATAAAGCGGAAATTCGAAAAAATGGTGCTGAAAGGTGAGGATCACTATGAAACTTGAGTTCAAAAAAGAGGATTTCGCGCTGTTCGGTCCCGCGGGAAACTCGGAGGATTTTTACGAGTCGGGCGGGCGCACGGTGTTTCAGATACCCGACTGGCTGGACAGGCACGGGCTCTCGGCGTATGAGTACCAATGCGGCAGAGGCGTCAAGATATCCGAGGACTCGGCGCGGGATTTCGGAAAGCTGGCGGCCGGAAAAAATATCCGTCTCTCGATACATGCGCCCTACTACATAAGCCTGTCGTCGGTCGAGCCCGAAAAGCGCGACCGCAGCATAGACTATATTATACAGACCCTTCGGGCGGCCGATCAAATGGGAGCCGACCGCATCGTGGTGCACTCGGGCTCCTGCGGCCAGATAACGAGGCTTGAGGCGCTGCGCCTGGCGACGGACACGCTGAGCCGCGCCGTGAAGGCGGCCGACGAGGCGGGACTGGGTCACATCAGGATATGCCCCGAGACCATGGGCAAGGTCAAGCAGCTCGGAAACGTGGACGAGGTTATAAAGCTCTGCCTGATCGACGAGCGCATGATCCCCACACTTGACTTCGGCCACATAAACGCGCAGTCGCTGGGCGAATACAACACAAAAGAGGCGATCGGCGGGATATTCGACCGCATACGCGACAAGCTTGGCGCGGAGAGAGCGAAAAACTTCCACGCCCACTACTCAAGGATCGAGTACACCCGAGCGGGCGAAAAGAAGCACCACACCATGGCCGAGACCGAGTTTGAGCCCGATTTTGAGCCGATCGCGGAGCTGATCGCCGAGCGCGGCCTGACGCCAAGGATCATATGTGAGTCGGCGGGAACGCAGACATCCGACGCGGCCGAGATGCAAAAATTATACAGAAATTTTTTAAACGGGGGTAATTGACATGACAAATTTGTTTTTATCTCTCGGCCTTAAGCCCGACGAGGGCGCGCTGTTGACGTCGCCGCACAACATGCGGGCGGCAAGCGGATTTTCGGGCGGCGAAGGGTACGTGCTTATAACCGAAGAGCAAAATTATATAATGGTGGACTCGCGCTACACCGGCGCCGCCTCGGAGGAGGCGTTCGGCGGTTTTGAGGTGCGCGAATTCGGAGCCGACGCGCCGCTTCCCGAAATGCTGCGCGGCTTTGCAGAAAGCTTGGGAATAACCGCTCTGGTTTTTGAGGATGAGCATTTGACCGTTTCGGCGCTCGAAAGGCTTAAAAAGATACTGCCCGAGACCGAATTCCGTTCCGCGGGGAACAGGATAGACGATCTGCGTATGGTCAAGACCGAAGCGGAACTTGAGCTAATAGCCAAAGCCGAGCAGATAGGCGTCGACGCCTTTAACCATGTTTTGGGGCTCATAAAGCCGGGCGTCACCGAATCATATATCGCGGCCGAGCTCGAGTATTTCATGAAAAAGCGGGGAGCGCAAAAGACCTCGTTTGACACGATAGTGCTGAGCGGAGCGCGCTGCGCCCTGCCCCACGGAGTCCCGGGCGAAAACCCGATAAAAAACAATGAGCCCGTCCTGATGGACTTCGGCTGCGTTTATAAGGGCTATTGCTCCGATATGACACGAACGGTCGTTGTCGGAAAGGCGGGATCCGAGTTTAAAAAAATATACAACATTGTCAAGGAAGCGCAGCAGGCCGGGCTTGACGCCATACGTCCCGGAATATCAGGAAAAGAGGCGGACGCCGCGGCGAGACAAGTCATCGAAAACGCCGGATACGGCAAATGCTTCGGCCACTCGCTGGGCCACGGGGTGGGACTGCTTATCCACGAGCTGCCGAACCTGTCGCCAAAAAGCGACATAATTCTCAAGCCCGGAATGGTGGTGTCCTGCGAGCCGGGAATATATATCTACGGCAAGACCGGCGTCCGTATCGAGGACCTTGTCGCCGTCACCGAAAACGGCATTAAAAACCTCACCAAACTGACAAAAGATTTGATCGAACTGTAAAAACCGCTTGACACTGTAGCGTTTTTATAGTATTATTATATAAAAATATGCATAAAATTTTTGCACGGAGTTGATAGTTATGAATATTAAACCGTCAGCGGCAATAAGAAACAGTTATAACGACATTTCAAACTTTTGCAAAACCACCGGCGAGCCCGTTTATCTCACAAAAAACGGCGAAGGCGATTTGGTCGTTATGGACATCGAGGCCTTTACGAGGCGCGAAAAAATGCTGAAGCTGCGCGAGGAGCTTATAGCGGTCGAGGAAGACAGACTTTGCGGCAAACGCGGCTATACTGTCCGCGAGCTTGACAAAATGCTTTCGGAAACTATCGCGGAGGCAAGCAATGGCAGCTAAAGATTATAACGTGATAATCTCCGACAGAGCCGCCTCGGAGCTTAAAAATCATATCGCTTTTTTGGCGCGTGTGTCTCCGGATGCTGCGAAACGCCTGCATAAAGAATTGATATCGGAAATTGAATCATTGGCTTTTATGCCCGAAAGCTTCCCATGGCTTTATCATGAGCTGTTGCCAAAAAATAAATACCGCAAAAAGCTTGCCGCAAAAAGATATTTGTTGATCTATCAAATCAAAGGCAGTACGGTTTATTTGGATTATATTTTGGATTGCAGACGCGACTACAGAAATTTGCTTTGATAATTTAATTAAAATATAATATTCTTATACATATAAAGGCTTCCCATTATTATAAGGGGGAGCTTTTTTGTTTCGGCGTAATTTATTGCCGTTCGGCAGCCTTCGGCCACGCTCGCGAAAGGCTCGGACGGAACGCCGTGGGCCTCAAAACGCTCCGCAAGCAATTTTGCGGGCAGCGCGCGGGGATTGTCGGGCGTCACCGCGAACACCCGCTCGGCCCGGGGCGCGAGAATTCCGACCATTCTTTCATAATCCTTGTCGGCCATGACTCCCATCACAAGCGCAGCCTTTTTTTCTCCGAAATAAATTTTCATGCTCTCGGCGGCCGTCGCCGCTCCGTTCGGGTTGTGGGCTCCGTCATAGATCACGATCGGTTCGCGGCGAAGCAGCTCAAATCTGCCGCGGTGGCGCAGAGAGCCCAAACCCTCGTATAAGTCGGCGCGGCCGATCTTAATGCCGTTTTTGCAAAGAATCTCCGCCGCTGTCAGAGCGGCCGCCGCGTTTTTCGGCTGATACGCTCCGAGCAGCGGCATGGAAATATCTTTATAATCCCCGAAATCAAACACGGTTCGCTCAAGGGAAAATCTGAGATTTTCAAGCCGTCCGTGATCGACGGTCACAAGCGGAGAGCCGAGCTTTTCGCACTCGCTTTTTATCACATCCAAAGCCTCCGGGTCGGTTCCTCCGAACACCGTCGGGCGGCCGCGCTTGATTATGCCCGCCTTTTCGGCGGCAATCTCGGCGACGGTCGAGCCCAGATATTCGGTGTGGTCAAGGGCAACATCGGTTATAATTGATAAAAGGGGCGAGGGGCATATATTCGTGGTGTCCAGCCTGCCGCCCATGCACGCCTCAAGGATCACGATATCGCAGCCCTGTTCTTTAAAGTACAACAATGCCATTGCGGTCAGAACCTCGAATTCGGTTGGCTTGTCGATCATGCTTTGCTCGGCGTTTTGTACAAGACCGCACAGTCTCAGGAACCCCTCGCGGTCAACGGGCTTTCGGCATACTCTTATATACTCATCGGGCGAGACAAGACAGGGCGACTCAAACAAGCCGCATTTGTAACCCGCGGCGCAGAGTATCCCCTCAAGCATTTTTGAGACCGAGCCCTTGCCGTTGGTGCCGGCTATGTGTATTATATTCATACCCCTTTGCGGCTCGTTAAGCAGCGCCAAAAGTTCGCTTATCCGCTCAAGGCCGGGTTTGCTGCCTCTTTGGGGCAGAGATTTGAAATATTGTTCGGGTGTTGCGCGCATGGTCTACTTCCTCATATCTTCAATTCGGCGCACAAACGCCTTGTTTTTCATCAGCAGATAAATTATATACGCCTCGACCGCTCCTGTTATTATATAGAGCGGCACTCTCAGCGCCAGCATTGTCCACGGACTGCCGTAGGCCAAGTGCAGACCGATCGACTTTATTATTACCGAGCCGATAAGGTGCGCGAGCCCCACAGCCGCGACGATTCGCAGCGTGGGACGGTTCTTTAGGCAGCGGCCGTACACTATGCCGGGCACGCAGCCTATCACGGCGGCGCCGAGCGTGATTATCGGAATTATCGTGAAGCCCGAGATAAAGCAGCCCAGTATGTCCGCCGCGACGCCGCAGACAAAGCCGACGGCCGGGCCCAGCATTATGCCCGACAGCAGCAGCGGCAAATTCTCGAGACTGAATCTGAACGGCCCCGCGGTTATGCTGAACCTCTTCAGCGTCATGCTCAGCGCGATCAGCAGCGCGGCCGCGATAAGCGTTTTGAGCCCTCGAACGCCGCCTTTTTGAGTTTTGTTTTTTTGATCGGAAATTTGCATAAAAATAACAGCCTCCTTTCAGCCTCACCCATATAGCAAGGTAAAGAAAACTGCCTATGCGCAGAATTTTAACTTTGCTCTATGAAGCGGGATGCAAAGCGCGAACCGCAAGCCGAGGCTTTTCGTTCGCCGGACAACTCCCCGTCCCGGCAACACTTAACGCACGCGCTCTTACTCTTCAAATTTTATTTTCAAAAATACAAATTTCGCTATTATTATAATCCGCTCTCGCGCCGCTGTCAATAGGTTTTGAGAAAATATTGCATTGTTATATGATTTAACCATAAACGCGGCCCCACGAAAAATATATTCGTGAAATTTTTTGCTTTTTTACTGCCGCGCGGCGGCGCGCAAAAAAAATTCAAACTCGCTGCCTATATTCGTCAAAATCACTTGATTTTTTTAAGAATTTGTGGTTTAATAATAAGATAGGGAAAATATGTTACGGCGCGGTGTCGACTTCTCGGCCTCTGGCGGCGGACAAAACCAAATTTTCAAAGAAAAGAAGTGAAACGAATGATATATAACGAAAAGACCGTTTCCTCAAAAGAAATATTCGACGGGCGCATTATACGGCTGCGGGTCGATATGGTTGAGATGCCGGGCGGTAATCTGGCGGAGCGCGAGATAATCGAGCATCCCGGCGGCGTCGGTATCGTCGCGATAACCGACAGCGACGAGATAATCATGGTAAAGCAGTTCAGAAAACCGATCGAAAAGGCGATATACGAGGTCCCCGCGGGCAAGCTGGACAAAGGCGAGGATCACCGCCTGTGCGGCATACGCGAGCTCAGCGAGGAGACCGGATACTCGGCGGAAAATTTTGTGTATCTGGGGCATATGTATCCGTCGCCGGGATTCGCCGACGAGGTGACTCATCTGTATCTCGCGACCGGTTTGACGCCGGGTGAGGCGCACCTTGACCCGGATGAATATCTGGACATCGAATATATTAAGACATCAAAGGTTGTTGACATGATAATGAACAACGAGATCAACGACGCGAAAACGATATTCGGGGTTTTCAAGGCCCTTGAGTATTTAAGACGCCGCGAGTCTTAATTTTAAACGAGGGGTTGATAAGGATATGGACACAAAAATGGAAGTTAAAATAAATAATATGGAATATGTTGTGGTGAGCAACGAGCCCGAGGAATACGTTCAGCGCGTGGCTCTCCTTGTCAACAAAAAAATTTCCGAGGTGAAAAACACCAACGGGCACCTGAGCACGGCGATGCTGTCGGTCATGGCGTGCATGAACCTGGCGGACGAGCTTTTAAAGGCGACCGACTCGCTAAACAATTTGAGAAACGAGATCGGCGGCTACATGGAGGACGCGCAGAAAACGGGCGCTGAGCTTGAGGAAAAAAAGCTTGAGGTCGAGAACCTCAAAGAGGACATGCACAAGCTTGAGATCGAACTCGCCAAGCGCGACACCGAGCTTGAAAATTTGCGCACGATCCAGTCTCAGCAGCGGCAGACCGAGCGGCAGCAGTACAGAAGCCCTTCCGAGCAACAGACACGCGCGCAGGTCTACCGACAGCCGCAGCGGCAGGAGTCGGCTCCGATAAAAGAAATGCAGAGCAAATACGGCTCGAGCGTGATAAGTCGCGGCATGCCGAAAAAATCTCAGGCTGATAAATAGGAATGAATAACTTATCGGATAAAAACGCGCCCGAACTTCTGGCTCCGGCGGGAAATTACGAATGTTTCCGCGCCGCGCTTGCAATGGGCGCCGACGCGGTGTATCTGGCGGGTAAAAACTTCGGCGCGCGGAGCTACGCGGGGAATTTTGAGCGCGGCGAGATAGAAAGCTGCGTTCAATTCGCGCATTTAAGAGGCGCGAAGGTATACGCGGCGGTCAACACGCTCGCGGGGAACCGTGAAAATCCCGAGCTTATTGACTTTTTGAAATTTCTCCAAAGCGCCCGCGTTGACGGCGTGATCGTTCAGGATTTGTCGATCCCGGAGCTTGCGCGGCGGCATGACATCGCGCTCAGGCTCCATGCCAGCACCCAGATGACGGTGCATAATCTGAGCGGCGCCAAAGCCGCGGCGGAACTGGGATTCTCGCGGGTGGTTCTCGCGAGGGAGCTGGGCTTTGACGAGATAAAATACATTTCCGAAAATTGCGGTATAGAGACCGAGATATTTGTGCACGGCGCCATGTGCATGTCATACTCCGGTCAATGCCTGATGAGCAGCGCGCTGGGCGGCAGAAGCGGCAATCGCGGCAGGTGCGCGCAGCCCTGCAGACAGCCCTACAGGACCGCCGGGGGCGAAGAATTTGTTCTGAGCCTTAAAGACATGGCGCTGATAAACGAGATAGACAAGCTGATAAATTGCGGCGCGGCCTCGCTTAAAATCGAGGGGCGCATGAAGGGCGCGGCCTATGTGGCGGCCGTTGTCGAAGCCTACAGACGCTGCATTGACGAGCGGCGAAAGCCCACGAAATCCGAGCTTGACCGATTAAACCGCGTGTTTTATCGCGGCGGGCTGAGCTCCGGATATTTTGACGGCAAAACGGGCCCCGAAATGTTCGCGTTCAACAAGCCCGACAATCCCTACGCCGAGGGCGGACGCGAGACCGAAAAAGCTGTGCTCGACCGCGCGGCTCAAAACGAAAACAACTTTAAAATCCCGCTGAAGGCGGAGCTTGATTTTAATGTCGGCGCACCGATACGGCTCAAAGTCAAAGCCGAAAGCGGCGCGTCGGCAAATGCAGAAAGCGATTATGTCGTTCAGGAGGCCAAAACCAGACCGACCGACGCGAATAAACTTATTAACCAGCTTTCAAAAACCGGAGGCAGCGTTTTTGAGTTTGACGATATACGCGTAAAAGACGACGACGGCGGCTTCGCTCCGCTCTCGGAGATAAACGCGCTGAGACGGCGCGCTCTTGAGGATATCAAAGCCGATATTTTAAAGCGGTACGATGAGACGCATTTTTCGGGATATATACTTTCTCTATCGCTCGGAGAGAGCCCGAATTCTCCAAAGAGGCGCGGCATCACGGCGGACGTGTATAATCATGAGCAGTTCCACGCCGTCCTTGAGTTTGAGCGCGAAAGCGGAAAAGAGTTCGCGTATATCGGCGTTACGATCGACGAGCTTTGCGAAAATACCGCGCGGTATGAGTCCGAGACGGAAAGAATAATAATCCTGCCGCGGAATATAATGCATAAGGGCGAATACGAAAATTATGAAAAACAGTTAAATCGGCTCAAAAGCCTAGGCTTTTCAAAGTTGAGGGCCGAGAATATATCCGAGCTTTTGAGGCGCGGCGAGTTTGAAATGTTCGGAGGGCGGCGGCTCAACATAACCAACAGCCTTTCGGCGGAATTGATAAGAAAAACGGCGGGGCTGCGTTCGGTCTTTCTGTCGCCCGAGCTGAATTTGGCGCAGATACGGGAGATAGCGGCCGACATGCCCTGCGAGATAGGGATATACGGATATCAGCCGCTTATGCTAACCGAAAACTGCGTCTCAAAAAATCTCGGCCGCTGCCCATGCGGAGAAAATATAAATTATCTCACCGACAGATTCGGCAAAAAATTCCCGATCATCCGCGACGGCGGGAGCTGCAGAACGATTCTGCTAAACACGTGCCCCACGTTTATGTGCGACAAAATGACCGAGGTCAAAAAAAGCGGAGCCGCGCTGCTCAATCTCGGCTTCACGATCGAGAGCGGAGAAACGGTCAAAAAAATATGCGCGGCGTGCTTCGGCGGAAATTACCGCCCGCGCGAGTTCACAAGGCTTCACTATTACAAAGGCGCAATCACCGAAAAGGCAAACAGAATAAAGGATTGAAATACTATGAAAATAATTTTGGCGTCGGCCTCGCCCAGAAGGCGCGAGCTGATAAAAAATCTCGGAATAGAATATGAGGTAAAAACCGCGGACTGCGAGGAGGAAACGATTTTCGGAGAGCATCCGAAAGACACGGTTATAAGACTTTCAAGGACCAAGGCGCTGTGGGTCGCGGAGCGCGAGGAGCGGCCCGCGATCGTTATAGGCGCGGACACGGTCGTCGCGATAGACGATAAGATCCTTGGCAAGCCCGCAAGCAGAGACGAGGCGGCAAAAATGCTTCGGGAGCTGTCGGGCAGGACGCACCGCGTTTACACCGGTATGACCGTCACCGACGGGAATAAGACCGTCAGCGAATACGTCATGACCGACGTTAAATTCTATGAGCTTTCGGACAAGCAGATAGAAAGCTACGTAAACACGGGCGAGCCCATGGACAAGGCGGGCGCCTACGGCATACAGGAATACGGCTCTCTGCTGGTCGAGAGCATAAGCGGCGACTACTTCAATGTGGTTGGCCTGCCTGTGAGCAGGCTGCGCCGCGTGCTGAACGAAAATTTTGGCGTTCAAACGCTTATATAGTCGGAGGTATTTATGGCAATAGATTTGGGAATAGATCTGGGAACGGCCAACTCTCGGATATTTAACAGAAAAGAAAACAAGCTGACGGCCAACGCTCCCACGGTCGTGGCGCTGGACTCGGCGGGCGAAGTCACGGCGGCGGGCGAAAAGGCTCTTGAGATGCTCGGCCGCGCAAGCGACGGCATAACGGTCACCGAGCCGGTGAAATACGGCGCGATAACAAATTTTGACGCGGCTGTCGGCCTGCTTAAAAATTTGCTGGCGGACGGGCTCAGCAGTCCGTTTTCAAAGATCCGCGCGGCTGTTTGCGTGCCGTCGGGGATCGGAGACGTGGAAAAACGCGCTGTTGAAGAGGCTGCTATTTCCGCCGGAATAAAGGACGTGTATCTGATCGAGTCGCTTTTGGCGGGAGCCATAGGCGCGGGCATTGACATAAACGAGCCGAAAGGATATGTAGTGGTTGATGTCGGCGCGGGAACCACCGAGGCGGCGTCCGTGTCGCTCGGCGGCATCGTGGTCTCAAAATCCGTGAAAGTTGCGGGAAACGCCATAGACAACGGCATAATACAAATGATAAAAAAACGGTATAATATAGAGATCGCCCGCGGCACCGCCGAGAAGGTGAAGCTGCGTCTGGCGAACGCTCTGGGTTCCGTCGGCAGCGAGATCGTCTCGGTCAAGGGCAAGGACATGTACAGCGGAGTGCCGAAAACCGTGGCGATAAGCTCAAACGAGCTGAACAGCGCCATACGCGATGACATAACTCGGATCGTTGAAACCGTACGCGCCGTGCTTGAGGAGACTCCGCCCGAGCTTTCGGCGGACCTTTTGGAGACGGGAATTATTTTGACCGGCGGAGGCTCGGCTTTGCGCGGTTTGGGCAAACTGATAAAAAGCAGCACGGGCATTAACGTCTACATGTCTGAAGACCCGATATGCTCCACCGCGAAAGGTGCGGCCATGGCGCTCAAAAACAAGGGACTTCTGCGCTCGGCTCTGACAAGCGCCAGGGTCCGCAAAACGTACTAAAACCCAACTTAAACCAAAGGATGTAGATTTATTTGAAATTTATAAACGAGCATAAAACAAAATTGATCATAGGCGCTTGCGCCGCTCTCATAATCGCGCTGCTGATCCTGTTCGGCGTGTATGACGACGCCCCCGTTCCGGAAAACGCGGCGATGGCCGCCGTAAGCCCGGTCCAAAAATTTTTCAAAAACATAAGCGATAACGCGTATGACGTGACCCACAGTTTGGGTCTTTTGAAGGATCTGAGAACGCGTGTGAGCGAGCTTGAAAAGGCAAACGCGGATTATGAAAACCGCCTGAGCGGCGGCGAGGAGCTTGAGAGTGAAAACGATCGCTTAAAGCGGATGCTTGAGCTGAGGAACGACAACCCCGACCTTGAGATGACGGCCGCCTCGGTGGCCGCCGACGAGCCCTCAAACTGGTTCTCGGGCTTCACTATAGACAAGGGAAAAAACAGCGGGATATCGCAGAACAACATTGTCGTGTCGGAGGACGGTTTTTTGATCGGCAAGGTGGTCGAGACCGGAGCCAACTGGGCAAGCGTTATGGCGATAACCGACCCCGGGTTCTCGGCCGGCGTTATGATCGAGCGCTCGCGGGATCTGGCGATCGCCGAGGGTGACGCGGAGCTGCGCACAAAGCAGCAATTCCGCATCGCCAATATGTCCAGAGCTGCGGATGTGCAGGAGGGCGACTATGTGACGACGACCGGTCTGGGAGGCATATTCCCGGCGGGATTCCGCTTGGGCAAGGTCGCGGAGATCAGCGAGGACTCGGTGACGATGACAAAGACCGCTTATGTTGATCTGTGCGTTGACATGAGCAATCTGCGCGATGTTTTTGTGATAACAAACAGCATGGATATCGTGCTTGACGAGGAAAACGCCAATATGAAGGAAGCCCGCGAGCAAGCCGAGCGTGAGCAGGAGGAGATCGACCGCGCGGAGCGTGAACGCTTGGAAAAGGAAGAAAAGGACAAAACCGACGCCGACGAAGAAAACTCGGAGGACGATACCGACAGCGATTCGGAAAACGACTCGATACGCGATACCGAAAATGACACGGAAAGCGATTCGGAAAACAGAGATGACGAAACCGACGAGAATTACGACGAGGAATAACCGCTCAAAATAACGATTGGATGTGTAAACTATGAAGGTACTGCATCACGCCGCATGGCTGCTGCTAACAATAATTCTGCAAACAATGATATTTAATTATATAAATATTTTTGGCGTGCATGCCGACCTGTTTATTGTGGCGGTTACAGCCATCGCCCTGCTGTGCGGAAATATTCAGGGGATGCTCTGCGGCTTGGTTTTCGGTCTGGTATATGACTTTTTGATCGGGCGCCTGGTCGGAACAAACATGCTGTCATTCGCCGTTATAGGCTATATTTGCGGCGCTATCGGCGGCAGGTATTACTCCGCTCCGCCTTTCTATGTTTTTATGGGCATAGGCGCCGCGGCGACGGCGGCCGCGGAGATCGTTTACATGATCCCCTACACCGCCGGGCTTGAGATACACATACCGTTTTTGTACATGCTCAAAAACATAGTTATCGAGGCGGTCATGAACGGAGTTTTGACCGTGCCCGCGCTTTGGTGCATAAGACGCACGATCAAATTATTCGGAATACAGAACATTAACACTTTTCGGTGATAGATATGGAATTTAACAAAAAAACAATAAAGGCTTTGGTTATCGCGGGCATCGTGGGATGTCTGGCGCTTGCCTGCGTCATACGGCTGTATAATCTTCAGATCGTGAACGGCGAGGACTATAGGGCGGCCGCGGACGGCAGCTCGGTCAGAACATACATCAGCAAGGCGCCGCGCGGTGAGATCTTGGATCGAAACGGCTTACCCATCGTTGAAAACAAACCGGGGTATAATATTCAGATTTTCAAAACCGATATTTCAAACGACGAGCTCAATCAAAACCTGGCGGATATCGCCAAGCTGCTCCGCGAAAACGGCGGCGAGCTGAGCTCAACGTTCCCGATCGTATATAACGCCGAGACGGACGCACCCGAATACAGCTTTGAGGGAATCGACAGCGAAAGCGGCGAGTATCCGCAAAAGATAGCCGAGTGGGAATCGGAAAACAAGCTGACCGATTTTTCCACGCTGCGCGAGATCGTGGGCTATTACGAGGACAAATACGGCGTTTCCGATGCCTTTGACCCACAGACCGCGCTGGATGTGTGCGCCGTGCGCTATGAAATGGAACAGCGCAATTTCAGCCGTCTAAATCCGTTTATAATGGCGACCGGAGCCGACGAGATAGTTTTGCAGAAAATCGAGGAAACCTATGCCGCGCAGGGCTTCGCCGATGTTGCCAACGACACGGTGCGGACATACGCGAGAGGCAATATGGCCGCGCATATACTCGGCAGAACAGGCATAATTTACGCCGAGGAATACGAGAAGCTCAAGGATGAGGGCTACGGCATGAACGATATAATCGGCAAGGACGGCCTTGAGGCAGTGTTGGAGCCGTACCTCAAGGGCAAAGACGGGTACCGCAGGGTGCGTCTCGGAAGCGACGGAAGATATGACGACGAGGTGGCATCGGAGGCGCCCCATCCCGGAAACTACGCCGAGCTGACGATCGATGCGAATCTCCAAGAGGCGGTCGAAAGCTCTCTCAAGACCCGCGTGACCGAGGCAGTGGGCTCGGACGGTGCGGGAGCGGCGATCGCCGTTGACCCAAAAAGCGGCGAGATACTCGCGATCGCTTCTTACCCGAACTACAACCCCGAAACATTCACCGAGGATTACGACAGGCTTTTAAAGCGCGACTCCAATCCTCTGTTTAACCGCGCTCTAAACGGCGCCTACGCGCCGGGCTCCACGTTTAAGATACTCACGTCCATCGCGGGCCTTGAAAGCGGAACGATAACCCCCGACACATATATCACCGACCGCGGCGTATACACCTATTATTCCGACTACCGCCCGACGTGTCTTGTGTACTCGTCAAGCGGCTCCACCCACGGCACGATCAATGTGTCGGAGGCGATCGGCGTTTCTTGTAACTATTTCTTCTACGACATAGGAAGACAGATGGGTATCGACACGATAGACGAATACTGCGAAAAATTCGGCCTTGGCGAGCCGACGGGGATCGAGCTTTCGGAGAGCAGCGGAATCGTCTCGAGCCCCAAAGAGCGCGAGGCCGCCGGGGGCGAGTGGCATCCGGGCGACGTGCTGCAGACCGCGATAGGCCAGTCGGATAATCTTTTCACGCCGGCGCAGCTGGCGAGCTATATCAGCACCATGCTGAACAAAGGAAAAAGATACCGCCTGCACCTTGTGAAGCGCACCGTTGACTACGAGACCGGCGAGGCCACTATGAAAAATGAGCCCGAGGTCCTTTCGGAAAATCCTATAAGCGACTCCACGTTTGACGCGGTCAAAGAAGGAATGCGCCAGGTTGTGGCCGACGGAACCGCGGCGAAGGTTTTTAACGATTTTCCGCTGAGGGTCGGCGGCAAAACCGGCACGGCAGAGGTATCCGACGGAGCCGACAATGTGCTGTTCACAGGCTTCGCGCCTTACGACAGCCCCGAAATAGTGGTCGCGGTAGTGATCGAGCACGGCGCCACAAGCTCGTTCGCGGCGCAGATCGGCAGGGATATATTCGAAAAATATATGGAGCTTTATCACGGCGGGATCAACAATACCGCCAATGCGGACGACGAGGATTAGCTCAATATTTCGGTATGATATACTAATATATTAACCGATTTTGATTTTTTTGACGTTTTTTGAATATTTCTTGATAATTTATATAATTATTTTAAAAAAAGGCTTTACAATTTGTGAAACTTGTGATATAGTCTAAGTGCCTGAAGATTGATTATTTTCAGACAATTGGTTGTGGTGACCATATTAAAACTTAATATGCGTATTCATAGCGAACTGCACAATTACGGACACTTTTATCAAAACTATGAAGTTCAAAGGAGGCGAAGGGAAATGAACATAGCGCTTATTGCGCATGATAAAAAGAAAGATTTGATGATCGATTTCTGCATATCATACAGCGCAATTTTAAAAAAGCATAACATTTGCGCTACGGGAACTACGGGAGCTGTGGTATCAGATGCCACCGGCCTTCCCATCAAGTGTTTTTTGCCGGGGGTGGACGGCGGCGACCAACAAATTGGCGCCAGAATCGCATATAACGAGATCGACGCGGTATTATTTTTCCGCGACCCGCTGACACAGCAAAAGTACGAGCCCAATATCGACTCGCTGTACAGACTGTGCGATGTTCATAACGTTCCGCTCGCCACAAATATCGCGACCGCCGAGCTTTTGATAATGGGTATTGAGCACGGCGACCTTGACTGGCGCGAATATGTCAATTCCAAACGTATTGTGTAAAACTAAGGCTCCGCTCGGCGGGGCCTTTTTAAAAATCGGGAGAAAATATGAGCAGCGTAAAAACATTGACCGGATATAAACTTAAACTGATCGCGATCCTCGCGATGGCCGCGGGACACGCGGCTTTTCTGATACCCTCGGGCGCGGCGGCGTTTCCGCTCGCTGCGCCCGTTCTTGACGCGGTCAGCCGCGTCACGATGCCGATCATGTGCTTTTTTATTTCCGAGGGCTTTTTCGAGACCCGAAACCTTAAAAAATATTTTTTGCGCCTGCTTGTTTTCGCGCTCATATCGCAAGTTCCGTTTTATCTGTTCCGCGCCGCGGTCATGCCCGAGGCGGCGGGTTTATGGAACGGGCTTCTGTATTTAAACGTGCTTTTTACGCTCGCGTCGGGGCTTGCCGCGCTTTGGGCCTATCACGGTAAATCTTTAAGGCCTGCGCTGAAGGCGGCGTTTATAACTACTTTCGTTCTTTTGACGTTTCACTGCGACTACGCCGTGTTCGGCGCGCTATGGATATTATCATTCGGAATATTCCGCGGCGATAAAAACAAACAATTCGCCGCGTTCGGCGCGGTAACTCTCGTAAAATCCGCGTATATGCTGTTTTTCGGCGCGGGAGCATACGCGGCGGTGATACAGCTTTTCGCCCTCGCCGCGCTGCCTCTGCTCGACATGTACGGCGGAAAGCGGGGCAGGAACTTGAAATATCTGTTTTATATATTTTACCCCGCCCATCTTTTGATTTTGGCTTTGATCAAATTGTTAATTTTAAGTTAAGAACGCTCGGATATTCGGATTTTATATTGACGGATTACGGTTTTTGTTGTAAAATAAAATGAAAAAACAGGAGGTCAGGGCTTTGGATTTCGCGCATCTGCATACCCACACGGCGTACAGCCTGCTCGACGGGCAGGGCAAAATACCGAAGATACTCGACCGCGCCAAAGAGCTGGGCCAGACCGCGATGGCGATCACCGACCACGGCAACATGTACGGTGTGATCGAGTTTTATGAGTACGCGAAAAAAATCGGGATCAAGCCCATTCTCGGCTGCGAGGTGTACTTGGCGGTGCGCAGCAGGTTTGACAAGGTGTATGAGTTCGACAAGGGAAGGTACCACCTGATACTGCTGGCGGAAAGTAACGAAGGCTACCAAAACCTTATAAAAATCGTGTCGAGCGGTTTTATCGACGGCTTCTATTTCAAGCCCCGCGTCGACATCGAGCTTTTGAGGAAATACAGCGGCGGTATAATCGCGCTGAGCGGCTGCATGTTCGGCCCGCTTTCGCGCAGGATCATGATGGGGAATTACGACAAGGCTCTCGAGTGCGCCAAGGAGTTTATCGACATATTCGGAAAAGATAATTTTTTTGTGGAGATACAGGACCACGGCCTTTATGAGCAAAAAAAGCTGAACACCGGCCTTATCAAACTGGCTCGGGAACTGGGCTTGGGTCTCGCCGCCACAAACGACATACACTACGTGAACAAAAGCGACGCCGAGTTCCAGGACATACTGATGTGCGTCCAGACAGGCAAAACGGTCGACGACCCCGACCGCATGAAAATGGAAAGCTCCGAGCTTTATGTTAAATCCGCGGATGAGATGGAAGCGCTCTTCGGCCATATCCCAGAGGCGATCGAGAACACGGTCAAGATCGCTGAAAGATGCAATGTGGAAATTGAGTTCGGAAAGCTGCACCTGCCCGAGTTTGATATACCGAGCGGCAAAACCGCGGAGGAATATTTGTTTGAGCTTTGCATGGACGGCTATCGGTTCCGCTATCCGAACGAGCCTGAGGATGAGAGCGGCGCGGTCTACCGCAGAATGATGTACGAGCTCGACACCATAAAGAGCATGGGTTATGTGGACTATTTTTTGATCGTCCGCGACTTTATAAAATACGCCCGCGACCACGGGATACCGGTCGGTCCGGGCAGAGGCAGCGCCGCCGGAAGCGTTGTGGCGTACTGTCTGCACATCACGAATGTTGACCCTATAAAGTACGACCTTATCTTCGAGAGGTTTTTAAACCCCGAAAGAATCAGCATGCCCGATATCGACGTGGACTTCTGCTACGAGCGGCGGCAGGAGGTCATTGATTATGTTAACAATAAATACGGCAGCGACCGCGTGTGCCAGATAATCACCTTCGGCACAATGGCGGCCCGCCAGGCCGTGCGCGACGTGGGCAGGGCGCTCAATATGTCCTACGCCTCGGTCGACGCGGTGGCGAAACAGATACCCTTCGTGCTGCACATGACCCTTGACAAAGCTCTTGTCATAAGTCCGCGGCTCAAGCAGATGTACGACAGCGATCCCGCGGTCAAGCGGCTCATTGACGTGGCGAAGGAGCTTGAGGGGCTGCCGAGGCACGCCTCGACCCATGCGGCGGGCGTTGTTATCACCAAAGAGCCCGTCGTTAACTACGTGCCGCTCCAGAAAAACGACGACGTTATAACCACGCAGTTCCCCATGACGACAATAGAGCGGCTCGGGCTGCTCAAGATGGACTTTCTGGGGCTGCGCACCCTGACCGTCATCCGCGACGCGGTTCGAATGGTATACGAAAATTACGGCGTGAAAATAGATATTGACCATATAACTTTTGACGATAAGGATGTCTACGACATGATCTCAAAAGGAAAAAGCGACGGGGTGTTCCAGCTTGAAAGCGCGGGCATGAAGCGGTTCATGACCGAGCTTAAGCCCTCGACCTTAGAGGACATCATAGCGGGCATCTCTCTTTACCGCCCGGGGCCGATGGATTCGATACCCACCTACCTCGCGTACAAGAACGACCCGAAGATCATAAAGTACAAGCATCCGCTGCTGGAGCCGATACTCAAGGTGACATACGGCTGCATAATATATCAGGAGCAGGTAATGCAGATAGTGCGCGAGCTGGGCGGCTACTCTCTGGGCCGCGCCGATCTGGTGCGCCGAGCCATGAGCAAAAAGAAGGCCGACGTGATGATAAAAGAGCGGGATGTGTTTTTGAGCGGCGCTGCCGAGCGCGGCATAGACGAAAAGACCGCGGGCTCGATATTTGACGAGATGATGGACTTCGCGTCATACGCCTTCAACAAGTCCCACGCGGCGGCGTACGCCGTTGTGGGCTATCAGACCGCCTACTTAAAGCGGCACTATCCCGCCGAATTTTTCGCGGCGCTTTTAAACTCGTTTATCGACCATACCGAAAAAATCAGCAAATATATCTTGATAGCGAAAAACGAGGGCGTCAAGGTGACTCCTCCCGATATAAACGTAAGCGGAAGCAAATTCACAGCCAAAGGCGGCGGTATCGTGTTCGGACTGGGCGCGGTCAAAAACGTGGGCGAGGGCATTGTGCGCGAGATCGAGGCCGAACGAGAGCGCGGCGGAGAATTCCTCACGTTCACGGATTTCTGCCGCAGAATGACGGGCAAAAAGACAAACAAGCGCGTTGTTGAAAATCTGATACGCTGCGGCGCGTTCGACAGTCTCGGGCTGAAGCGCAGCGTCCTGCTGTACGAATACGAAACGGTCATCGACAGATTCGCGCAGGCGGCCAAAAAAGAACTGCCCGGTCAGATCAGTTTGTTTGACATGGGAGACGGCGATGAGGAGCAAAAGCCCGACGCCGATAATTTCAAGGACAGACCCGAGCTGCCGAAATCGGCCATGCTGGCCATGGAAAAAGAGAGCATAGGCATGTACGTCTCGGGCCACCCGCTGGACGACTATCGAGACATGCAGTTTGCCCCCGGCATAACAACGATACTCAGCGCGCTCGAAAACGAGGACGGCGCTCTTAAGCCCGACGCGCCGGTCACAATGATCGGCATAATTTCGGAGCTTCATACCCGCCGCACCAAGCGGAACGAGATCATGAAATATATCACCCTCGAGGATCTGACAGGCTCTATCGAATGTCTGGTGTTCCCGGCGGGAGCCGCGGCGTACGACAGCCTTATCGAAAAAGACAGACTTATACAAATTCGCGGCGACCTGGACATAACCGAAAATCAGCCGCCCAAAGTCCGCGTAAGGACGATCGAGCCCCTTAAAGCGGCTCCGAGATCCAGGCTCTATATCCGTTTAGGCACCCGTGACGGAGAAAAACTGAACGCGATAAAACAGACGCTGAGCGGCGCGAAGGGCGGTGCGGAGATCTATGTGTATTTCGCCGATGAAAATAAAACGTCAAAGGCGCGCGCCACAATTGATCCCGGTGACGGCCGCATAGGGCTCCTTGAAACTATGCTGGGAAAAGAAAATATCAGAATGGTGAGAAAATGAGCGGACAGAAAGGACACAAGATAATGACGACAAAAGAGACTGTTCTTCAAATATTAAATCAAAAAATGGGAGAGACCGTGTCGGGTGAGGAGCTTGCGCATATTATCGGCGTGTCCCGCGCCTCGATATGGAAGTCGGTCAAAGCCCTGCGCGACGAGGGTTACAACATCGGCGCCAAGCAAAACTCCGGTTATGTTCTTGCGCCCAGCAACGTGCTTTCGGCCACCATCATCGGGAAATATTTAAACGACAAAGCTCTCGAGGATCGGATATCTATCTATCCCGAAGTCACGTCGACCAACAATGTGGCCAAAAAATACGCGGCGGAGCGCGGCTGCGCGCATCCGATCGAGCACGTGTTTATTGCCGACAAACAAACCGCCGGGCGCGGCAGGCAGGGACGCAGTTTCTACTCTCCTCCGGGCAGCGGCGTTTACATGAGCTTTTTGCTCTGTCCGAGATTAGACGCTTACGAGGCGGCCAGATTCACGACCGCTGCATCCGTGGCGGTGTGCGCGGCAATTGAGAAAGCCTTCGGGCTCAAGCCGGACATCAAATGGGTGAACGACGTTTTTTTGAACGACAAAAAAATATGCGGCATTCTCACCGAGGCGGTCACCGACTTTGAGACAGGAGGCGTCGACAGCGTGGTTATCGGGATCGGCGTCAATATGTTCACGGGCAGGTTCCCGAAAGAGCTGCGCGGAGTGGCGGGCTCGCTGGGAACCGACGAGAAAAAGTTTGACCGCAACCGCCTGATCGCGGAAATAATAAATTGCATGACCGACCTGATCGAGATCACGGATGACAAAAAGATTCTGATAAAAGACTACATAGACGAGTACAAGAAGCGTTCGCGGGTCTTGGGCAAAACTATAAAGATCCTCAACACCGGCGAGACTGCCGAGGCGGTAGACATAAACAAAAACGGCGGTCTGATCGTTAAAACTCCGAGCGGGGTCAAAACTCTGCAAAGCGGCGAAATAAGCATACGCCTCAAATAATTATATACCGATCATATAAAAGGAGAAATCATGAAAAAGAACCTAAAAAGAATTACAGCGCTGATATTCGCGCTCATGATCCTGTGCGCAAGCTCCATATGCTACGGGATCGGGTTTAACATGGATGAGCTTTGCGACTCGGTCGTGGTCGTGCATTCGTCAAATTCGGTCGGCACGGGTTTCGCTGTCTCCGGAAACATGATAGTCACCAACCATCATGTGGTCGACACAACTACCAGATATACCATCGAAACGCGCGCGGGCACCCTGCTTGAGGGTCGGCTGGTCGGCTCGGATGAGGCGCGCGATCTGAGCCTCGTTGAGGTTATCGGCGGCAATCTGCCGACCATACCTATGACGACCGACATTCCGCCTCTGGGCGCGCAGGTGTTCGCCGTGGGCTCGCCTCAGGGATTGGGCTTCACGGTGAGCGGCGGCATCCTGTCCACCGCCGAGCGCGAGGTCGACGGAGTGACTTATATCCAGACCGACGCGGCTATTAATCCCGGCAACAGCGGCGGGCCGCTGCTCAACGAGCTCGGGCAGGTAATAGGCGTCAACAACATGAAGGTGCAGGACGCCGACAGGATTTCTCTCGCGATACCCATGACATCGGTCGTGGATTTTCTAAAAGAACTCAACATCGAGGTGAATTACGCCGATATTTCGGATACCGATCTTGAGGGCATGAGCGGCGTTATCATTCAGAGCTCGTCTATAGAGGGCGGAACACAGGAATCCTACGAGCAGTATTCCAACAGCTTGAGGAACCAGTATAATGATATATTAAGGACGATCCAGAACGAGAACAAAATTTTGCTGGGCGGCGTTATCGTCATAGCGGTGCTGTGCTTTATCCTGATGCTCGCCATGCTGTCGCAAAAAGAAAAGGTCAAGGCGTCGGAGATGAACCTTAACAAGGCTATCGAGGCGCTCAAAAAGCAGAGCGTTCAGATAAAGGCGCTGAGCCGAATGGCGGCCGCGAGACAGACGGAAAGTGCGGAAGATCCGCCGTCCTCTCGGCCTCGGCCGCCCGCGAACAATTCGAGCGATTTTTCGGAGCCGCGCCCGGTGAGACGCAACCCGATGAGCAACTCGGCGAAGCCGAGCCCCAGGCGAATATACAAAGACCAATAAAATTCACATTATATTCATTGAAATATAAGAAACATTGTGGTATAATAAAACAACAGGCTTTATAAAAAGGAGAAAATACATGCCAAATAAAAACGAAAGCGCCTGCCAAAAGGCGAAAAAAACGTCGATCGGCGGGCAGGCGGTTATAGAAGGCGTTATGATGCGCGGCCCGTTCAAGATCGCCACCGCGGTGCGCAAGCCAGACGGCGAGATCATTGTGGACGAGCAGGAAATAAAAAAGAAAAAAGCCGGCAGGATCGCGGGACTGCCGATAATTCGCGGCTGCGTCAACTTTTTCGGCTCTATGATAATCGGCGTCAAGGCGCTGATGTTCTCGGCCAAATTTTTTGACGTTGACGAGGACGGCAACGAGATAGAGCAGGAACCCGGCAGGTTTGAAAAATGGCTTGACGAAAAGCTGGACTCCGAGACCGCCATGAACGTGGTGATATACTGCTCGGTCATACTGTCGCTGTTTTTGTCGGTCGGTCTGTTTATACTGCTGCCCACCCTTATCGCGGGCTTTATGACCGACTTTCTGCATGTCGAAAGCAATACCGTGCTGACGCTGATCGAGGGCGTTGTGCGAATCGCCATTTTCGTTCTGTATCTGTCGCTTGTGGCGCAGATGAAGGATATCAAGCGCGTGTTTATGTACCACGGCGCCGAGCATAAGTCGATATTCTGCTATGAAAAAGGTCTGCCGCTGACGGTCGAGAACGTGCGCGTTCAGTCGCGGCTGCACCCCAGATGCGGAACCAGCTTTCTGCTGATCGTTATGGTTATCAGTATTCTGGTTTTCTCGATCATACCGTGGCAGCAGGAGACCTTCGCCGCTATCCCCGGGATAGGCGTGATCTTCTCGGCGATGCCTTGGGCGATATGGCGCGTTATACTGCGTCTGCTGCTGCTTCCGATAGTGGCGGGAATATCCTATGAGATCATCAAGTTCGCGGGCAGGCACGACAATCTATTCACCCGCGCCATCAGCGCGCCCGGAATGTGGTTCCAGCACATAACCACCAACGAGCCCGACGACAGCATGATAGAAGTTGCGATAAGATCCCTGACCGCCGTTATCCCCGAAGACGAAACGGCAGATATTTGGTAGTATTAAAACAGAGGATCAATATTCCGTAATAAAAGGAGGCAATCTAAATGTCAATTAAATCCACGATTATAATTCAAAAAGAGGAAAATTGGTATGTTTCAACCGCACTCGAATCGGGCGTTGCCTCACAAGGCAAAACAATAGACGAGGCAATAAAAAATCTCACCGAGGCATTGGAACTTTATTATGAGGATAATATTCCTGAAAAATCAAACGAACCAATATTTATAACCACTTTGGAGGTGGCTGTGTAATGGGGTCAAAATACCCTGTCTTGCCTCCCTCAAAAATTATCAAGGTTCTTGAAAACTTTGGTTTTAAATATGTCAGCCAAAAAGGCAGCCATATAAAATATTCGGACGGAAAACACATTGTTATAATCCCGAATCATTCTGAGGTCGCAAAAGGAACTTTGAAAAGTATTCTGTCTATGGCGCAAATTGATTTGGATCAATTTTTGGATAAACTGCAATAAAATATATTTTTAGCAGGCTTTACTATGGAGGAATAATAATTGACTTTAAAACAACTGCGCAGGAGCGCTCACGAAAAACTTATAAACCACGGCGGCATCGGCTCTCCGGAGCTCGACGCCGACCTTATTATTATGCATATTCTCGGCATTGACAAGACCGAGCTTTTGACCCGCGACCCCGCCGTGTCGGACGCGGCCGCCATCGAGGTCAACGCGGCGGTAAACAGACGGCTAAGCGGCATGCCCGTCCAGTATATCATCGGCAAAACAGAGTTCATGTCCCTTGATTTTGAGGTAAACAAAAACGTGCTTATCCCGCGCTCAGATACCGAGATATTGGTCGAGGCGGTGATCGAAAAGCTGAAAAGCCGCGGCGCGGTCAAGATACTGGACATCGGCTGCGGTAGCGGCTGCATCGGCGTCAGCCTGGCGTACTATCTGCCGCGCGCGTCGGTGACCTGCCTTGACGTGTCGGAAAAAGCTCTGCGCGTCGCGAAACGGAACGGAGAGCGGCACCGTCTGAGCGGGCGGATGAATTTTATACTCGGAGACATCAAAGACGAGGCGGTTTGCTCCGAGATCGGGAAAGCGGAATACGGCTGCATCGTGTCAAATCCGCCGTATATCCCGACCGACGATATATTTGACCTTCAGACCGAGATCGTGGATCACGAGCCCCTCGGCGCCCTTGACGGCGGCGATGACGGTCTCGACTTTTACAGAGTCATAATCGAAAAAACCGCCCCTAAAAGAGGCGGTATCACAGCGTTTGAAGTTGGGATAAACCGAGCGGACGACGTGGCGGACATGATGTACGCCAGAGGATATGCGGGGATCGAGATAATCCCCGACCTGGCGGGCATCGACCGCGCGGTCCTCGGAACATTGTAGCTCAAAACTCAATTAAACCTGCGGCGCTCGTATTCGGCGCCGTTTTTTTCTAAGTCTTTCCAGATGTATTCGCCGTTTTCGTATATGATATACGAATGTCGGCTGCCATCTTTCGGGATCGAGACCGAGCCGGGATTTATGTAAACATACCCGTCCTTTTCCTCGCACTTGGGGATATGGGTGTGGCCGCATATTAAAACGCCGCCGCTTAAACCCTTGGGCGGGTTATTTTCGCCGTATATATGGCCGTGGCTCAGATACATGGCGGCGCCGTCGAAAATCACGGCGTAGTCCGCCATGATCGGAAAGTCAAGCACCATCTGGTCTACCTCGGTGTCGCAGTTGCCGCGCACGCAAAGCATCTCATCCGAAAGCCCGTTCAGCGCCGAGATCACCGCCTTGGGGTCATAGTCCCTCGGCAGATCGTTTCTCGGCCCGTGATACAAAATATCGCCCAGCAGAACAAGCCTTTTCGCTCCCTCGCGGCGGTACGCCTCAATCATTTTTTCACAATAATATTTTGAACCGTGTATGTCGCTCGCTATCATCAGTTTCATTTTATCACCATTCTGTATTATTATTTAAATTCGGCCACTATGGGCGCGATCGCGTCTTTATCCATGAAATCGTTGCTCTTGTCGCACAGCTCAAGCAGCAGCTTGCCGTCCTCGCTGAGGTCGGTCTTTTTTGAAAGGATAGCCTTCAAAACGCCCAGCTCCTTGCGGTGAACAAAGCTAAGATCTTCCATTATCATCCTTCCGGGCAGATTGAATATCTTTACGCGGCTTTGTATCTCCGGGCTCAGATTCCTGTCCGCCACCGACTTATAATATTTTTTGTGCCCCGGGTCGGTCAGACCGACCGTGAACACGGCGACTTTTTTGCCTTTGAGCTTATCAAAATTTTTCGTGATAAGCGACACGCCGTCAATACTTTCGGAATACATGCCGCCGCCGAAAATTATGTTGTCATATTTTTCAAGCTCGGCAGGCTTGATATCCTTCGCGTTCACCGCGCCGCAGCCCAGTTCTTTCGCTATCCACTCGGCGTACCGCTTTGTGGAGCCGTATTTGCTTTTGTATATAACGATTGTATTCATAATATCACGCTCCGATCATTGTTTCAAACTAATATATGCGCCGCGAATATAATTATACCCAAAAACAAGCGGATTGTCAACATAGCGAAGCCTCCCGAAATAATTCGGGAGGCTTCACTCTATATTAACATTCACCAATTTTCCGCGCCGCCGAGAGGTTATGAGAGGTTTGAAAAAGGCGGCGCGGAACATATGAGAAGAGTTGCCCGATCATTTTATATAAAACGGTTCGGTGAGGGGTTTTAAGCCGTCGGTCCCGTTCCAAAGCATTAGCTTCACATCTTCGTCTGAAGCGCCCTGAGTGATAACTCGGCCGAGCTTTGCCGTGTATTCGCTTCCGCCCTCGGTCTCCGTTTTGAAACTTTCAATCATGAAGTCGAGCATAACATCGTCTTTATACTTCGCTGTAATAAGCGTGAAGGCGGTTCCCGCCAGCGTTCCGTCGGGGACAAATATTTTCGCTTCGCCCGAATCTTTATCGACGCTCAGTATTTTCCACGAGGTCTCAAGCGGCTGATCGGTGGGTGCCTCGGACGGCGAGTTTGTCGGTGTCGGTGAGTTCATCGGCGTATTCGTGGGCGTCGGTATAGGCGTGTTCGTGGGTGTGGGTGTCGGCGCGTTTGTCGGCGTGGGCGCGTTTGTGGGCGTCGGTGTCGGCGTATGCTCCGGTTCCGGTGTTACCTGCGGTTTTTTGGTCGGCGTCGGCTCGGCGGTGGGCGCACCCGTAGGCTCAAGGGTCGGCGCGGTTGTCGGCGCGGGCGCGTTAAAGTGCTTCTGCGCCGACATTAAATGATTATTGCCGTTCTCGTCTATTGTTATCGTGTTCCACTTTTCCTCGGTGCCGTCGAAGTACACGTCTTTGAGTCTTATGCAGTTCATGAACGCGCGGCGCATGATCTCGGAAAGGCCGTTTGGCAGATATATGCTCTCAAGATTCGGACAGCCGATAAACGCGTTGATGCATATCTCTTTTAAATTTGTTGAGGCGATCACGGTATCCACGCCGCCGTATGCAAACGCGAGCTCGCCTATGCTTGATACCGTTTCGGGAACTCTGTATTCTCCGCTTCTGCCCGCGGGGAAGAACACAAGAGACGACATGTCCTTGCTGAACAAAACTCCGTCCTCCGAGCGGAAAGCCGGGTTTTCCGCGTCCACAACGATCTCTTTCATATTCTGGCAGCTCATAAATGATGAGCCTTTTATCTCTGTCACTCCCGCGGGGATCTCCACTCTTGAGAGCATACAGTTTGCGAACGCGTTGTCGCCGATCGACCTCAGATTTTTGGGTAATTCTATCTCGCTCATACCGCCCCTCGCAAAGGCCTGTCTGCCTATCACCTCAACAGTGTCGGGCAGGGTCACTCTTCTTAAATAATAGAAGTTCAAAAAAGCCGAATCACCTATAGCTGTTACCGGAAGTCCCTCAATTTCGTCCGGTATATCTATTTCTTCGGGAGTGCCGCTGCATCCTGTTATTGTCACGGTTTTGTCGTCTACGATCTCCCATTTGAGCAGCGACAGAGGATCGGTCGTCGCCTTGGGCGTTTGTGTGGGTTCGGGAGTATTCGTCGTAACGGGCGTCGCGCTGGGTCTTGTGTCCTCTTTAACAAAGCTGCCGTCCGCCAGATCGTTGGCGTATTCCTCTATCCTCGTATAGCCGCTTGTCATGATTTCCGCCGCGTCTCGGGCGTTGTTTTTGTCGGAGCCGTTTTGATCCTCCCACCTGTCGGGAAGGCCGTCTTTGTCGGAGTCGGCCTCGCCGATCCCCGAGAGATAAGGCAGTCCGCCCGCCTCGGAGGGTGTGTCGATTATTCCGTTGTTTCCGTGTGCCGCGGTGCCGTTTCTCACATCCTCGACCACTCTCGCGTCAAGCGAGTCGCGGGAATAGCTCGCTCCGGCTTTCTCCAAAACTTCTTCATACGCCTGCTCCGCGGACTGCGTATTTACGGGATACTCGTCGCTGTACTTAAAATGCACATTCTGCGCGTCCGCGTTTTCCGAGATAGGTCTGTATTCAACTTTGTTATTGTTGGTTCCGCTCGTGCCGTTTGTCCAGACATAGTATTTTTGCGTTGTCGCGTCCTTGCTGACGCCCAGCGCGTTGTTCGCGCTTACCGCGGGATAGCCGTCAACGTGATTGCCGTCAAGATAAAGGTCGGTGCTCCAAACAAATGTCTTGTCGTTGCCCGTGGAGGTTAATTCGTAGATCCTGTTTTCAACTCCGCTTCCGGTCGCGGGGCCCGACTTGTAATAGCAGTTTACTATATTTACCGCCATGGCCGCCTGACCGCCGTAGGCCGAGTTGCTTCCCCAGTTGTATATGACGTTGTTGCGCCAATCCGAAAGCTGACGCTGCTGTGTCATATCATAATCGCCCTCGTCTATACCAACAAGCATTTTAAAGTCGCCCTCGGGCGCTCTCGGGTTCCTGCTCTTGTGATGCGCCATAAGGTTGTGGTGGAAGCTGGCGTTCGCGCCGCCCCATATTCCGCCGTAGCCGTGGCTGCCCTTTGCGTGGACAGAGTTATTGAGACTTTCGGATATTATGCACCACTGCATGGTGAAATTTGTGTTGTCATAGAACGAAGCGCACTCGTCAACGCTCCAGCTTATCGAGCAGTGGTCTACTATAACGTTATTTATGTTCCTGCCGCCGAGAGAATCGTCCTCTATGTCATTCTTGTCGCCCATTCTGAATCTGAGGTAGCGCAGAATAACATTGCTTGAATTAATATGCGTGTCGTAACCCGTGATGCATATTCCGTCGCCGGGAGCGGTCTGGCCTAAAATAGTCAGATCGCCGCCGCTGATATTGAGGCGGTTTTTCAGTTCAATATTTCCCGCCACATCAAACACGATTATTCTGTTGCCGCTTGATACAGCGTCGCGCAGCGAGCCTTTGACAGTCCGTTCACCGGCTGAGTCATCATAATCCTCAAGGGTAGTCACATGATATATCTCGGGGTTTGATGCCGCTCTCGCGCCCATGGCGAACATTCCGCCGCCCTCGGCGCCGGGGAAGGCGGGGATGTTTTTGAACACGGGCTTTTCGGTAGGCGCGGGCGTGGCTGTCGGCGGCGCGACTGTAGTGTCGGGCGTTGCCTCGTAATAGAATTGCGCGTTTTTGAGCGAGTCGTTGCTGCTGCCTATCTCGATCGCTTCCCACTGTTCCTTTGTTCCTTGATAAAACACGTTTTTCGGCATTTTAAAATAATTGAAAACATTCTCATCGATCTTTGTCACGCTCGCGGGTATAATGATCGTGCTCATTGAAAAATTAACGACCTTTTTGGTTATCACGACCGTTCCCTCGCCAAGCTCCACTGTATTAAGCGAACTCGAACGGAAAACGGTTCCGGTGTCGGTCAAGCTTGCCGGGAGCCTGAGTTTTTTTATGCTGACAGCCCCAAAAGCGTTGGTGCCGATCGTTGTGAATCCGTCTGGAAGCTCGACATCGGTGACAGCGCAAAACATGAAAGCCTCGTTGCCTATGGTTTTAAGATTATTCATGCCCTTGACGGCGGTTATTTTGCCGCAGTTATAAAACGCGCGGTAGCCGATGTTTTCAAGGGCGGTGAACGCGCTGAGGTCGCTTACGGCCGTTTGGTAAAACGCAGCAGTTCCGATATCGGTCACTCGGTCAAATCCCTCCGTCCGTGCCAGAGCGGCGCAGGAGTAAAACGCGTAGTCGTCTAACTTTTTGAGGTTCGTCGTTCCCTTGACCGATTCGAGCGACGCGTTGTAGCCAAACGCGTAAGCGCCGATCTCGCTGACGCTGTCGGGGATGGTATATTCCGCGTCGGTCTTGCCCGTCGGATACACGACCAATACCGAGCCGTCTTTGGTAAAGAGCACGCCGTTTTCGGATGAAAAATACTCGCTGCCCGCCTCGGCGTTTAGGGCGGTGATAGACGAAAGATTTGTGAATACTCTGTTTCCTATAGTTTTGACGCTTGCGGGTATGGTGTATTCGCTGCCGATTTTTCCCGCGGGATAGCACACAAGCTCCGTTATATCCTCGTCAAACAAAACGCCTCCGACAGACTCGAAGTGAGTGTTCTCGGGCGAGACGCTTATCTCTGGAAGCGATAAGCAGGTGTTAAAAGCGGTCGAACTCACGCTCTCTGTGTTTTTGGGAATTGTGACTGATGTCAGGCCGCTTCGAATAAATGAGTTGCCGCCCAAGACTTTAAGACTGTCGGGCAGAGTTATATCTTTCAATGCCGTACACAACCTGAAAGCATATTCGCCTATCTCGGTCACTCCCTCGGACAGGGTGACCTTACTGAGCTCGGCGCAATTCATAAACGCTCCGTAGCCGATCGTCTTTACAGAGCCGGGGATAACGACCTCTTTCAAGGCATTGGCCTGCTCCGGATCTCTGAAAAGCTGACCGTCGGTGCCCGTCACGGTCATGCCGCCCAGCTCCGACGGAATGTTGAACACGGCCGTGACACTTCCGTTATACGCGTTGAGCGTTATCGTGCCGTCCGCGTTCTCGGTATAGGTCCAGCCGTCAGCTTCCTTCGCCGCGAAGGCCGAGCCGCACAGCGTCAAACAAAACGCCAGACACAGCGCCGCGGTACACAGTACTTTTTTGATATTCATAACCTTACCTCCTATGTATATTTTATATAATTATTTTCGTTTTTTAAACAAAAAGCGCGCCGCTTCGATCATCGCAACACAAGCCGCAATGACCGAAACGGCGCCGATTCCGTTTTTGTCACATGAGAAAAGCACTTTTTCATCATAAAAAGCCGTTCCAAAGTATTAACCTGTGTTGCAATTGTAATTATATCATATTGATATAATATTGTCAATTATATTTTTCAATATTTTTTGTATATTTATTTGCCATATTCACCCGTCTGCCTGCCTCGCCCATTGTCGTAGGGCGGACGACCTCGCATGTCCTAGATGATTTAGTGATTTGTGGCCTCGTTTATTTGTGCAATCGGAATACGTTAGTGCCACGAACCCGCTGCGCGGCTCCGGCCGCAGCCTGTCCGTTTTTGCCTCGCCCCTTGGGGAGAGGTGTCAGGCGAAGCCTGACGGAGAGGGGTTAAGGAAGGCGAGCCTGAAGCGTTCCATCTTCAAATTCGATTATATGCCGCGTGATTTCGACTGTCAATATCATCTGCAACATCGGTCAATATATTGCAACATCGGTCATATTCATGTATTCTCCCGATATTGTGCTGCGTTTTATTTTATGACTTTCTCTTATTCATTCATTATAATGCGCGCGATTTCGGCCGTCAATATTTTATGTCCAAGTGTGAAACATTCATGTATAAGTGGGATTTTTTATCCCACGCAAGAAATTATATCACAAATATTTCTCTATGAACGCGACCTTGCGTAAGTCGCGGGTTTCTTTGCGTAAGCTGCAAATTTGTTTTAAATTCATACAAATTTCCATTTTTCTTTTTTATAAAATAATTATAACACAAAAATAATCGAAAAATTTTTTCATGTAATAATTAGGCCGTTTCGTGTAATTTTTAAGCCGATCTATATTTTGCGGTTATCATTTTTATATAAAAAATGTCTTATGTCTCAAGTATAGCGCCTTGCGCTTTTTTGTCAACGGCTGTATCGTGAACTACCGTTTTATATCGTGAACTGCATATTTTACAATACCTAAAACGCGAAAATCGGTCGCCCAAACATTTCGTTAAAACTATATCAATAAAAAAAGAACGCTGTCAAGCGTCCTTTGGCACGAAGCGCGCTGAATCAGGCACGAAGTGAAAAAATATTTTTATAAGGCGGATATCGGAACATCAGTTTTGTTTGCGGACGATGGTGTAATCGTCTCCGGGACGGTAGAACGGACATTCCTTGTGCCGCCCGAGCATTATCCTCGCCATGTCATCCTCGTCCATGTTGGCGAGGCAGACATATTCATCATAGTCCTCATCGTAATCATAATATATACATTCCTCGCATTTGCTGTTCATTTGTCTGCTCCTCCGCATTGATTTATGCCTCGATTTTATCACACGCGCCGAAAAGTGTCAATCCTTATCGGGCAGGATCTTTGAGGCGAGCCACAGCCCCCCGATGATAAGGGCGCACCACAGGATCTCGCCGCCAACCAGGATCAGATAGCGCTTTATGTCAAGGGGCGGCAGGGTGTAAAGATACATCGAGTATTCCGAAAGCTGTCCGCTGTCCGCCAGAAACGCGCCCGCGAAGCCTCCGCTCAAAAGCGGTGAGGCGGCAAAGGTCAGGCTGAGGGCGAACGCCGCCTGGACCGCCTTGCCGAGGGCGTAGTACTTCATCGAAAGGCCGCTGCCTGAGATGATCGACGCGGTCTGAAAAAACACCGACAGGCCCGACAGCGCCAGGAACATCGAGATGAGCGGGAATTTTATACCCGGCGCCATGCTCATTTCTGAGACCTCGGCGATACCGCCCGTTATCTCGAGCAGACAGCTTAGAAACTCGTGCCCGCGAAACCGCGGAAGGATGCTCTCCGCCACCGCGAAAAACACCACAAAGCCGCACACGTTTAAAATCGTCGTGACGCTTTTTGCTACCGAGCCGCCGAGAGCATCCGCCAGCTTCGCGGCCGCATGGCGGTTTTTGACGAGCCTCGGATTTATCACTTCCTCATCGCCGCGGACAAGGCGCGCGGTCACAAAGCCGGCCAGCAGCGCCGCGGCTATGTGGATCATATATAATATTCCGCCGACGCGGGCGCTGCCGCTCATGGCGGCGCCCACCGTGCCGATTATAAACAGCGGACCCGAATTGTTGCAGAAGCACAGCAGACGCTCCGCCTCGGTTTTAGATATTCTGCCCGAGTTGTAAAGCTCCGCGGCGCAGCCCGCGCCCACAGGATAGCCGCTGACTACCCCTAGGACCACCGCCAGCGCGCCGCTGCCGTCGACCCTGAACGCCGGCTGCATGACGCCGCTCAGCGCTCTTCCGCATATTTCGGCGCCGCCCAGCGCCACAAGCAGATTGCTGGCGACAAAAAACGGGAACAGCGACGGGATAACCGACGACGCGCACAGCGTCAGAGCGTCCGCCGCCGCGCTCATGCAGCGCTCGGGCCAAAGCCCCAGACACAGGATCATGCAGCACAGGCACAGCATAACCGCGCCCCTGAGCCATCTCATAAAATCACCTCCGGTTAAATTTATGCTTTCGCATTTAATTTAATTCGGATATTGATTTGGTGAAAATAATATGATATAATACAAGCATAACGGAGGTTGATAATTATGATGTATCCTTACATGACTCTTTCTGACGAAACGGAAATCGTTCACTCGCAGATCATTGATGATGGCGGAAAGAAAAAGGTGCTTGTGCATTTCGAGCGGCCTACGGATAACGGATTTGACTCCGCCAGATGTGAGCTTCCCGATTACAATTGGATATACAAAAACGGATATTCGGACAGCGAAATAGAAATGTTTGAAAATTTACTGCATAGCAACGCGCATCTGTTATACAAATACGCAGCGAGCGGAGGTATTAACATTGCCTAATCTGTTTACGGTAAGCGGTTACAAAATATTTTTTGGGGCTAACGAATTCGGCGAGCCGATTCATGTTCATATTGCAAAAGGCAAACCCGGACCTAACAGCACAAAGGTATGGCTTACGAGCACCGGAGGCTGCGTTCTCGCAAGCAACGGAAGCAATATTCCGCAAAAAGAATTAAACGAGCTGCTTGAATTTATATCGGCTCAGTTCTTTTTGATTTGCATCGAATGGAAAAGGTTTTTTGTGACCGATAAAATCAACTTTTATTGCTAAAATTATTGCAAAACATAAACCGATATGTTATATTTATATCGGATAATAAAGTTTAAACTATAAAGGAGTGTTGGAAAATGAGATATGTTGTAGGCGTTGATATCGGCACCAGCGGCACAAAAACCGTGCTGTTTGACGAAAAGGGCACCGTTATGGCCGACTATTTGGTGGAATACCCGCTCTATCAGCCGAAGATCGGCTGGGCCGAGCAGGACCCCGAGGACTGGTGGCACGCCACCTATTCGAGCGTAAAGGCGGTTATCGAGATGTCGGGAGTTGACCCCAAGGACATCAAGGGCGTCGGACTGTCGGGTCAGATGCACGGTCTGGTTATGCTTGACAAAGACGGAAACGTGCTGCGCAAGTCAATAATTTGGTGCGACCAGAGAACCACCGCCGAGGCCGACGAGCTGACCGAAAAGATCGGCAGAGACAAGCTGATCGAGATAACCGGCAGCCCCGCGATCACGGGCTTCACGGCGGCGAAAATACTGTGGGTGCAGAAAAACGAGCCCGAGCTGTACGCGAAGGCCGCAAAAATACTGCTTCCCAAGGACTACATAAGATACAAGCTGACCGGCGAGTTCGCCACCGAGGTTTCGGACGCCAGCGGAATGCAGCTGATGGATATCAAAAGCCGCTGCTGGTCGGACGAGATACTTGAAAAATTAAATATAGACAAAAACCTGTTGGGCAAGATGTACGAGTCATGCGAGGTTACCGGAACGGTACACGCCGAGGCCGCGGAGCTGACCGGGCTCAGCGAGGGCACGATCGTTGTGGGCGGCGCGGGCGACCAGGCCGCGGGCGCCGTGGGCAACGGCATAGTGAAGCCCGGCATCATCTCATCCACTATCGGAACGTCGGGCGTTGTTTTTGCCCACATGGACAATCTTGAGATCGACAAGGGCGGCAGGATGCACATTCTGTGCCACGCCGTTCCCGGAAAGTGGCACGTTATGGGCTGCACCCAGGGCGCCGGACTGTCGCTCAAATGGTACCGCGACAATTTCTGCCACGCCGAAACAGACGCGGCGAAAGGCATGGGCGTCGACCCGTACTACCTGATGGATAAGCAGGCCGAGAGGGTCGCTCCGGGCTGCGAGGGCCTCATCTATCTGCCCTACATGATGGGCGAGAGAAGCCCGATAAACGATCCCGCGGCGAAGGGCGTGTTCTTCGGTCTGTCGGCGCGCCACAACAAGTATGACATGCTGCGCGCCGTTATGGAGGGCGTGGCGTACAGCCTGAACGACTGTCTTGACATAATCAGAAGTATGGGCGTTGACACCTCGGAGGTGCGCGCGTCGGGAGGCGGCGGCAAGAGCAAGCTGTGGCGCCAGATGCAGGCCGACATGTTTGACTGCGACATCAACACGATAAACGTTTCCGAGGGCCCCGCACTGGGCGTGGCGCTGCTGGCGGCGGTGGGAGCGGGAATATATAAGAGCGTTCCCGAGGCCTGCGAGGCGGTCATCAGCGTTAAGGACACGATCAAGCCGATCCCCGAAAACGTTGAGACTTACAAAAAATACTTCCCCGTATATCGCGGCATCTACCAAGCGCTCAAGCCGCAGTTCGCAAAAGTAGCGGAAATATTGAGATAGTATAATATCGGGCTCCCCGTTTATTCGGGGAGCCTTTCGCTTAATTTTAATTGACTTTTTCGCCCGCTCATGATAGAATGTTATAATGGATAATTTGCAAAACACATCTCTGTTTTAAGGAGCGTAAAAATGTATAAGAAAAAACGGTTCGGAAAAATACTGCTGCCGCTGCTGATGTGCCTGGTCGCCATCGCGGTCATCACTATCGGCGCGTTTTATTTTAATTATATTTCCGAGCGCATATACGAGGACAGCACCGACCATTTGACCGAGATATACAGCCAGGTCAACCGCTCGTTCGGCGCTTTTGTCGATCGGAATTGGGGGCTGCTTGAGGGCTGGGAGGACTATATTTCCGAAAACAGCGCCGCGGCAAACGGCGCGGTTTCCGATTATATCCGAAAAGAACAGACATACTGGGGATTTTCCGACTTTTATTTTATCTCGCGGGATTTGACATGCATGACCTTGGACGGAGCGAAAAGCTCCATGAACCTCGGCGGCGCTCCCGTGAGCGAGCCCATTATGTCGGGAGAGACGCTCGAGGACGGAAGCGAGGTCATCGTTTTCGCGGTGCCCTCGCCCCATGGCGAATACAACGGTTTCGGATATGACGCGGTGGCGATAAGCTACACCAACGCGGACATGGCGAGCTCTCTGAAAGTTGACGCGTTCTCGGGCAAGGCAAGGTGCTTTGTCGTGCAAAGCGACGGAAACGTGCTTCTGTCCACACAGACCGGAGGCAACGTATTCGGCAACTATCTGGTCTATCTCAAGGCCGCGTCTGACTTGGACGACAGCGAGTTTGAGCAGATCCAAAACGATTGGCAAAGCGGCACAGCGGGGCTGCTCAACTGCAAGATCGGCGGCACGCGGTACTGCATTTCGTATCAGCCCGTCGGTTACCGGGACTGCATTATGCTCAGCGCCGTGCCTCAGAGCGTTATCAGCGCGGGGTTCCTCTCGGTCCAGAAAACCACTATAAACGTTTTTATCATAATATTTTTGCTTGTGTTCGCGGCGGTCATTGTGCTGCTTATTCTGCGCGCCCGCAATCAGTCGCGTAAGGATAAGACCGAACTCAAATACAGAGAGCGCATGTTTGACGTTCTATCAAACAACGTTGACGATATATTCATAATGCTCGATTCCGAAAATTTCGGCGTGGATTACATAAGCCCGAATATCGAGCGGCTTTTGGGGATCCCGGTTAAAGAGGCGAGAGAAAACATAAAGGTGCTTGAAAGATGCGCGCCCGGAGTTGAAGTCGTTATCCCACGCGATGAGTTTGAGGCGATCCCTATCCACGAAAGCCGGGACCGCGAATACGAGTACACCCATCAGGGCACCGGTGAGCGCCGCTGGTACAGAATGACCATATACCATATGGACATTCAGAGCATAAAAAAATATATCGTTGTGCTCTCGGACAGGACGCTTGAGCGCCAGATGAACCAAAAGCTGCAGGAAGCGCTCACCGCGGCCAGAAGCGCCAATGAGGCCAAGAGCAACTTCCTGTCAAACATGTCGCACGACATACGCACGCCGATGAACGCGATAGTGGGATTTTCGGTGCTGCTTGAAAAAGACGCGGATAAGCCCGAAAAAGTTCGGGAATATACCCGAAAGATCACAGCTTCGGGCCATCATCTGCTCAGTCTTATCAACGATGTTCTGGACATGAGCAAGATCGAAAGCGGCAAGACATCTCTGAATGTTGACTGCTTCAGTCTGCCCGAGATGCTCGAGGAGCTTAATATCATACTGATGCCCCAGGCGAAGGCGAAGCATCAGGACTTTAAGATGCACGTGCAGGGCACGCCGCCGGAGCAGCTTATCGGCGACAAGCTGCGCCTCAATCAGATATTGATAAACCTGCTGTCGAACGCGATAAAATACACTCCGGAGAACGGAAAAATCGAGTTCTTTGTGTGTGACGTTCCCGATCCGGTCAAACAGTACGCCAAGCTTCGGTTCGTCGTCAAAGACAACGGAATAGGCATGAGCAAGGAATTTCTGGAGCAGATATTCAACCCGTTCAGCAGAGAGATAAGCTCGGTCACAAACAAGATACAGGGCACCGGTCTGGGAATGGCGATAACCAAGAATCTTGTTGATCTGATGGGCGGAATTATCCGCGTTGAGAGCGCGCCCGGCAAGGGCAGCACCTTTACAGTTGAGCTGTCATTCGCGTATCCCGAAAAGGATGAGGCGGAAAGCTGGATAAGACAGGAGGTCTCGCGCATACTCGTCACCGACGACGAGGAGGAGATCTGCCTCAATATCCGCGATCTTATGCTTGACGCGGGCATGAAGGTCGAATATGAGACCGACGGCGAGTCGGCCGTAAAGACCGCGCTTGAGGCGCACCGAAAGGGCGAGGACTTTGACGTAATTCTGCTTGATTGGAAAATGCCGGGGTTGGACGGCGTCGAGACCGCTCGCAGGATACGCGAACAGGTCGGAGACGAGGTACCGATTCTGGTGCTGACCTCGTACGATTGGAGCGATATAGAGCTTGAGGCGCGGGAAGCGGGCATAAACGCGTTTATGCCGAAGCCGTTTTTCGCCTCGACCTTCTGGCAGACTATCAAGCCGCTGTTTATAAAGCACGCGGAACAGTCCGAACCCGACGGCGCGGATGCGAACGTTATGGAAGGACTTCACTTCCTCATCGCCGAGGACAACGACTTAAACGCGGAGATACTCACCGAAATGCTGGGTATGGAGGGAGCCGCGAGCGAGCGCGCGGCAGACGGACGCGAAGCTGTGGACATGTTTGAAAAGTCCGAGCCGGGACATTTTGATATGATCCTGATGGATGTGCAGATGCCGAACATGAACGGCTACGACGCAACGAGAGCTATACGCGCCTCAAACCATCCGGAGGCGGCGAATATTCCCATCGTGGCGATGACCGCCAACACCTTTGCCGAGGACGTGAAAAACGCGCTTGACTCGGGCATGAACGGCCACCTTTCAAAACCGCTCAACATGGCGGCGGCGCGTGAAATGATATGCAAGCTCGTGAACAAAAACGGCGCGCCGAACCAATCGGACGAAAAAGGAGACAAATAGTATGCGCAAAAAAATAATAAGTCTGATATTGGCGATCGCGGCGGCTCTGACGCTCGGCTCGTGCGGGTCGGGCGACTCGGAAAAAGTCACTCTGTCGATAATGGGCAAGCAGAGCGATCTCAACAAAAGCTACATGACAAGTATTTTTCGGCAGTACGAAGAAAAAACAGGGAACAAGATCGAAGTCATCGCCTACGAGGACGAGGAATATGAAACGGCCGCGTCGAAGGATTTCAAGAGCGGAAACGCGCCAGATATATTTATGCACTTTCATAACGCGGACCTGAACCGCTTTGACGTTAAAGACAATTTTTATTACCTGAGCAATGAAAAATGGGTATCCGATCTGACCGACGGCGCGCGGGCGTACTGCACGGACGCGGACGGAAATCTGCTGGGACTGCCGTTTTGGGAAAACTCGGTGTCGGGCTGCTACTACAACAAGACGCTGCTCGACAGCCTGGGACTAAAGCCCGCATCGACTCAAGCCGAGTTTGACGTTTTGTGCCAGGCGCTTGCCGACATAGGATACACGCCGATCTGCTGGCCCGCGAACGGCTGCTCGTGGATGCCGCAGTTCGGACTTGATCCGATATTCGCCGATAACCCCGAGCTGCTCGAAAAGCTCAATAACAATGAGATCTCCTACTCGGACATACCCGGGGTGCATGATATGGTCAAATGGATATCCGACGCCGCCGACAAAGGCTGGTTCGGGAACGACTTCACAAAGATAGGCTGGGACGGCATAAGTTCATCGATCGGCTCCGGAGACGCGGTCATGACCTTTATCTGGGACACCTGGTTCGACACCGACTTTGAGCCGGGCGGCAAATACTCGGCCGACGACTTCGCGCTGATGCCCGTGTTTATGAACACGGCGGACGGCGGCACATACGAGGGCGGGAACCTCAACATGATGATGGTGAACAAAAACAGCGAAAACCTCAAAAGCGCCCTTGAATTTCTGGAATTCTGCGCGACGCCCGAGAACTACAACAGGGCCTTTGACGGGATATCCACCGTCAACTGCTTTAAGGGCCAGACCACAAACATACAGTCAAAAATCGTCACCGACGCGGCGGCGTCGATCGCCGAAAAAGAGCGCGTCTCCACCGCGGCGACCCGCATTAACGGATACAGCGCCGACGATGTGACAAGCTTGCTCAATATGATGTTTGACAAAAAGACGGACGTTGACTGCTGCGTGCGGCTCATGGACGAGTACCGCGTAAAAGAGGCCGAGACCCAAGCCGCCGAATAGATTAAACAATATAAAAGCCGCTGTCAGCTGTTATGCCGACGGCGGCTCCTTTTGTTTTTATTGATTATTCGGTCTTGGGAAGCTTTTTGAGATATTCCTCGATCTCCTCGTCTGTGGGGACATAGTCGGTCATTTCGCCGTCGTGGAACTTCTCGTAGGCTACCATATCGAAATATCCGGTGCCGGTGAGGCCGAACACGATGGTCTTTTCCTCGCCGCTTTCCTTGCACTTCATGGCCTCGTCTATAGCGCCCTTGATGGCGTGGCTGCTCTCGGGAGCGGGCAGTATGCCCTCGCAGCGCGCGAACATCTCGGCCGCCTCGAATACCTCGGTCTGCTTGTACGATCTGGCTTCCATCAGGCCGTCGTGATAGAGCTGCGACAGGATCGAGCTCATGCCGTGGTAGCGCAGTCCGCCCGCATGGTTGGGAGCGGGAATAAAACCGCTGCCCAGAGTGTACATCTTTGCCAGGGGGCAAACCATTCCGGTGTCGCAGAAGTCATAAGCGAACTTGCCTCTCGTGAAGCTGGGGCAGGACGAGGGCTCGATAGCGATAACTCTGTAGTCGTTCTCACCGCGCAGCTTTTCGCCCATAAACGGCGAGATAAGGCCGCCAAGGTTCGAGCCGCCGCCCGCGCAGCCGACGATGATGTCGGCCTTTTCGCCGACCTTGTCAAGAGCTATCTTGGTCTCAAGGCCGATGATCGACTGGTGCAGCAATACCTGATTCAGAACGCTGCCCAGAACATATCTGTAACCGTCGGTCGAAACGGCCTTTTCCACCGCCTCGGAAATGGCGCAGCCCAGGCTGCCCGTGGTTCCGGGATGCTCGGCGAGTATCTTTCTGCCGACCTCGGTCTCTGTTGAGGGCGAGGGTGTGACCGACGCGCCGTAGGTCCTCATGACCTCGCGGCGGAACGGCTTTTGCTCGTACGAAACCTTTACCATATAAACCTTGCAGTCGAGGTCAAAGTACGCGCACGCCATAGAGAGAGCCGTGCCCCACTGGCCCGCGCCAGTCTCGGTGGTAACGCCCTTCAGGCCCTGCTTCTTGGCGTAATAGGCCTGAGCGATCGCCGAGTTCAGCTTATGGCTTCCGCTTGTGTTGTTGCCCTCGAATTTATAATATATCTTTGCGGGGGTGCCGAGCTTTTTCTCAAGACAGTACGCGCGAACCAAAGGCGACGGGCGGTACATCTTGTAGAAGTTCAGGATCTCCTCGGGAATGTCAAAATACGCTGTGTCGTTGTCAAGCTCCTGAGCAACCAGATCGGCGCAGAAAACGCCTTCCAGCTCCTCCGCCTTCATCGGCTGAAGCGTGCCGGGATTCAGCAGCGGAGCGGGTTTGTTTTTCATATCCGCGCGGAGGTTGTACCACTGTTTGGGCATCTCGCTCTCGCTCAGATATATTTTGTAGGGAATTTCAGACATTGTTCATGTCTCCTTTCTTTGTATATATGATTTTTATTTGATTATCTGTTTCTGCGGATAGGGATAACGCTTTTCCAGAACTCGGGCGCCAGCAGCACCAGCATGGGATAAAGCTCAAGTCTGCCCGCCAGCATGTCAAACGCCATGACGTATTTCGAAAAGCCGGAGAACAGCGAGAAGCACTCGGACGGGCCCGCCTTTCCGAGACCGGGTCCGATGTTGTTTATGGTCGCAGCTATCGCCGAAAAGTTTGTGGTAAAGTCGTAGCCGTCAAACGAGATCAGCAGCACCGACGCCACGTACACGAAAATATAAGCGCAGATAAACACGTTTATCGAGCGTATCGTTTCGGCGGGAACGGTCTTGCCCTCGCTTCTCACGCTCATGACGCGCTTGGGATGGAAAAACAGAGTTATCTCTTTTTTGACGGTGCGGTGCAGGGTCACGATCCTCGAGACCTTGATTCCGCCGCCCGTGCTGCCGGCGCAGGCGCCCATAAACATCAGACCGAGCAGTATCATCACCGCGAACTGCGGCCACAGTGCCTCGTAGTCGATCGTCGAAAATCCGGTGGTGGTTATGATAGACGCCACCTGGAAGAACACGTGACGCACCTTGTCGGCGAATCCCATCTCGGGCATCGAGCCCGTGACATACAGAGAACCGGTGATTAGAGCCACCGCCAGCAGGATTATGATTATGTAATATCTGGCTTCCTCGTGAGAGGCGGCGGCGCGGAACTTCCTTCTGTACAGCAAAAAGTACACCGCGAAATTGACGCCGAACAGCATCATGAACACGCCGACTACCCATTGGATATAGGGCGAATAGCTCGCCATGCTGTCTCCCTTTATGCCGAAGCCTCCGGTTCCCGCGGTGCCCACGGCGGTGGTGACCGCGTCAAACACGGGCATGCGGCCCGCTATCAAAAACAAAAACTCCGCCACGGTCAGCGTTATGTATATCGCGTAAAGCACGACCGCGGTCTCGCGCACCTTGGGCAGCAGCTTGCTTACCGTGGGGCCGGGGCTTTCGGCCTTCATGATGTTCATTGGCGAGCCGCCCGTCATCGGGATCAGCGCCAGCAGGAACACCAGAACGCCCATGCCGCCTATCCAGTGGGTGAAGCTGCGCCAGAAAAGCGACGCGTGCGACAGCGCCTCAACATCGTTGAGTATGCTGGCTCCCGTGGTGGTAAAGCCCGACACGGTCTCGAAAAACGCGTCGGTGAAATTGGGTATATCGCCGTTTATCACAAACGGCATGCAGCCGAAAAGACTCATCACGATCCAGGTGAGAGCCGTTACGGCAAAACCCTCGCGGGTATAAAATGTCAGGTTCTTGGGCTTTTTGAATATCGAAATACCGCCGCACGCCACGCACACGACCGCCATTATCAAAAACGAATAGGCCTGAGGCTCGCCGTATATTATTCCCACCAGAAAAGGCAGGAGCAGCAGCGCGCCCTCAATGTTCAATATCCAGCCCAGTATATAACTAACAGCCTTAAAATTCAAAGCTATGACCTCCCAACGTAGTGATTAGGGATTAGTGAATAGTGATTACGCGGAAATAATTAAGCGAAAATCTTAAATATCATCCCGCGAATGTTACGGTTAAGATCTAAGAGATCAGTCAAAGATCTCTTCTATGCTGCTGAGTCCCTTGTGAGTTGTGACGATCGTCACCGAGTCGCCCGCCTTGAGCATGTCATCGCCGCCCGGGATAAACGCTCTGCCGTCTCTGTAAATGCAAGCTATCAGCAGATTGTCCTTGAGCTTCAAGTCCTTGAGCGGCTTATCGGTATGCTTGAGCTCACCGTGGACGTTGAACTCTATCGCCTCTACTCTGTCGTTTGACAGGTGATAAAGCGTCACTATATCGCTGCCGATGGTGTTTTTCCTGGCGCGGACGTATTTTATGATAGTCTCGGCGGTCATTCGCCTCGGGTATACCACGCTGCCAAGCTCCAGCTCGTTGATAACGCTGGAAAAGTTTATGTGGTTGACCTTGGTGATAGCCTTTATCCCCGGCGCCACCTTCATGCCGTAGAGCGAGAGCAGCACGTTTTCCTCGTCGATACCCGTGAGCGGGATAAGCGCTCCGGCGTGGGTGATATCCTCCTGATTGAGCAGCGTTTCGTCGGTTCCGTTGCCGTTCACGATAACAACGTCGTCGGGCAGAAGATTACTGAGCTCCTCGCAGCGCGCGGGATTTACCTCGATTATCTTAACGTCCATACCGGTGCGCACAAGCTGCCGCGCCAGATAGAATGAGGTCTTTCCGCCTCCGATTATCATAGCCGAGCTGACGTTTCTGGTCTCGATATTTATGCGCTTGAAAAATTCAAACGAGTCGTGCGGCGTTGCGATAAACGATATTATATCGCCCGAGCGCAGCTCGAAGGTTCCGTTGGGGATATAGACCAAGTCGCCCCTTTCCACGATGCATATCAGAACATTGAACGAGCTGTTGTTCTGAAAGCTCGAAAGCCTCATGCCGTCGAGAAAATTGTTCGGCGGTATCTTGAACTTGATAAGCTCCGCGGCTCCCTTGGCGAACGAGTTGACCGAGATAGCCAGCGGAAAATGCAGGATCCTCGCGATCTCCTTCGCGGCCTCAAGCTCGGGATTGATTATGATAGAGATCCCCAGCTTGTCTCTGAGATAATCCAGCTCGTCGCTGTAGTCGGGGTCGCGCACTCTGGCGACCGCGGTGCAGTCGCCCACCTTTTTCGCGAGCGTGCAGCACAGCAGATTCAGCTCGTCGCTGTCGGTGACCGCGATGATCAGATCGGCGCTCTCAACGCCCGCCTCGATCAGCGTGCCGTAGCTTGAGCCGTTGCCCACGACGCCCATAATGTCATAGGCCTCGGCGAGCTTATCCACAACTTCGCGGTTCTTGTCCACGATCGTAACGTCGCAGCCCTCCTCGGCCAGCTTTCCGGCGAGGGTCGAGCCCACCTTTCCGGTGCCGACGATTATGATCTTCAAGGTCTTGCCCTTGTTCGGCATAAATTTTCTGAGTATAGACATAAACACTCCTCCATATAGCGATATATCCAAAAAAGCCAATAATAACTTAGCGTTAATTGCCTAACATTTTTATTTTACCATATCAATAATAAAATATCAATATGTTATTTTCAAAAATTACATAACCTTCCGATTTTTTACATAAATTTTAATTAAAATATAAAATATTTCAAAATTATTCCACCTAACATCGGAGTATATTAATACCGCGGTTTACAGATAATATTGTTACAGATTTTGTTTTAAAGCCAAATTTGTTTATTAAATTCAGAATAAAGGAGCGATAATATATATGAAAGCGACAGGAATTGTCAGAAGAATAGATGACCTGGGAAGAATAGTAATACCGAAAGAAATAAGAAGAACTTTAAGGATCCATGAGGGCGATCCGCTGGAAATTTTTACCGGGAGTGACGGCGAGGTGATATTTAAAAAATACTCGCCGATCGGCGAGCTGGGCGAGTTCGCGCTGCAGTACGCCGACACGCTCAACAAGTCGACCGGACTTTTGACCTGCATAACCGACAAGGACAGCGTTATAGCCGCCAGCGGCACGGGCAAGCGCGAGCTCAAGGAAAAGCGCGTGTCGGGCGAGGTCGAGCGCATAATGGAGAAAAAATCGCTGTTCTGCTCGACCGACGAGGGCGGCAGCATCAAGATAATCGACGACAGCGACAAGTACAAGGCCGGAGTTGTGGCTCCGATCGTACATGACGGCGACCCCGTGGGAACGGTAATATTTATCGCCGAGCCCGAAAAAAGCATGAACGAGGTAGAGCAAAAGCTCGCTGAGACCGCCGCCGGCTTTTTGAGCAAAGCTCTTGAATAAAATAAGGCTCCCCTTCCTTTAGGAGGGGGAGCTGTCAGCGCAGCTGACTGAGGGGGAGCTCTAGTCCCTAGATTCTATTCCCTAGTCCCTACGTTCCCACCTCCGTCAGGCTTACGCCTGACACCTCCTCCCGGGAGGAGGCAAATATTGGCTCCCCCTCGGGGGAGCTGTCAGCGCAGCTGACTGAGGGGGGAGCCCTAGTCCCCGGATTCTATTTTCCTATTCCCTACGTTAATTTTTACTATTGACAAAGAGGCCGTTATAGTGTATGATTATTATAGGATTTCAGACCCTGAAACAGGGCTGAATTTGATGTTTAATCCGACAATTGTGAAAAAAATAACGATACAATATAAAAATATTTACAACGGTAAGAATTAAGGCAAAAATCAGGCAAGAATAAGCTGAGAATTAGGTTCGTATTTTCGGATCGTAAGTAAAGGGAATAATAAAAAATCAGGCAACAATGAAAAGGCTAAGGAGGAAGTATTATGAAGAACAGAAAATTTTTATCATTGCTGCTGGCGCTGTCGATGATATTGGCATTGGTGCCGTCATTAGCGGCAGCCGAGCCGACGGGCGCGGACGAGGCGATAATCGCCGAGCAGGCCGAGGCAGCGCTTCAAGAGCAAATCGAAACAGAAGAAGCAGCGCAGCCCGAGACGATCGCGGCTGAGCCGATCGACGAAATGGCGGAGATCGAAGCGGCGGAAGCGGGCATAGAGCTTGCGGCAGAAAGCGCGTCGCCCAAACCAACGCTTGACCCGAAGGGCGAGGCGGTCTACATAATCAACGCGAACTTCAGGCAGCACCCGGCTACCTCGAGCATTTTTAAGGGTCAAAGTGTTCCCCCAAAACTGCTTTGGGTGGAATTTTCAAACAGGATTGATCATGTGGCGGATTTTGATGAGGCATCAAGAACATATACGCTCGACGGCAAATATTATCAGCTGGTTGTTTCGCGTCCCCAGCACGGACCGGATGGTCCGGATGCAACTCCTCATCCGGCTGCTACAATGATCCCCGATAACGGTATTGAGGGCGGAGTCAAAGAAGAGTTTACCGATAATGAAACCGAACATAGGTACCACGGCTGGCAGCTCGGAACAGACGCAATGTTCGACAAAGACGACACGAACGAGTATCAGGTAGGCAAGTATACCGTGAGCCTGATGAGGCTTTATCCGACAGATGACGAAAAAAATAATAAAGAGCAGCTTATGCATTGCGCGAACAGAGATTTGGTTAATGAAAAATCTCTTGATATTGTTGAGGTCGAATATAAACTCAGCACGGAAGATGCGGCAAAGGGATACAAGCTTATCTGCGCGAATGAACCCGAGAAAAAGGATCAAACAAGCATAACCGAGCTTGCTATGGTCGGCGACTGGATAACGATCATCGATCCGAGCGTTGACACCTCGCAGGTTAGCGACGGAACGGACGATGATAAGAAGAAGGTCATAGGCTATTGGAAAATAGTCAAAGACGGAGAAGCCGCCGAAAGCGCCGGCGCGAAAGTTCCCGCCGGCGATGCTGACGGAGACGAGAATGACAACAAAATAACACTTGAGGCTGTGCTCACCGCGCCCGTAGATTATTCCTACGAATACCAATTGGATGACGATAGCAACACAGCGGCTTTTCCGACCGCGCCTCCCGAGGCATCCGAGGGTCCGACACCCACGCCGCCCGCGGCATCGTATAATCAGCTGCTGAGCGCAAGCGCGGAGCCGAAAGAGGTAGAATATCAGCCCGAGGCGACGATCGAGCCGCTTAGGCTGCGCGTTGTGAACACGGGAAATCAGCGATCGAGCATCAGTACAAATTCCTCAAACGATGTATTCACGGTTAAGACCATAAATGTAAATACCGACGATGAAGCTAAAAAGGATTATTCAAGCGGCGGTCTTGACGCGGGCAAATCTTTGTTTTATATTCCGACCAAGGCCGATATAGACAACGGTCATTCGGAATGGAAAAACTACGCCATAGTGGAGATCACTCCGAAAAAGGGCTTGAGCGTCGGAACGCATCACGGTCAGATATATTCCTATAACATAACCAGCAATTACCGCGTTCCTCAAAGGTATGATATTGACATCACGGTCAGCCCAAAAGAGGTCGATATCGAGCCTCTGTCCACGACAAAGCCATACGGCAAGGAGCTTACGGCGGCGGATATAACCTGCAATGTTTACGAAAAAGGCGGACAACTGCTTGAAAGCAATAAGACGGCGGCGGAGCTTGGCGTTGTTATCCAGAGCGTAGGAATGGGTACGGAGGCGACAGTAAAAGGCGGACCTTATGAATATAGCGTCGGTGAAGGACAGAGCACCGGTAATTATGACGTTAAGCTTAAAGCGGGTTGCGAAAACGGCATAACCGTTGAAAAAACGACCCCGAAATATAATAACGTAAAAGCGAGCGCGATCAATGACGGAGTTAAGCTTTCGGCGTCAAAGCTTTCGGGTTTCTACGTGAATCCGTATTCACACCAAGAGGTAGCAGGATCGCTGGAGTGGGTAGATCCGGATGAAGATATCCCTGTGGGAACAACCGGAACCATTTCAAAAAAATATCAGTTTAAACCGCAGGATACGGATAATTACAACACTCCCGAAGAGGCTTCTGTAAGTATCACGGTTTCGGGAAGAAGAGATTCAAATCTCACATTGTCAAGTCTTGAAAAGACATACAATGGCAGCGCTCAGAAGCCGACCGTCAAGTGGGACAGATTAGGCGTTATAGATATAGGCAGAAACGTCAAAGTTGTTTACAAAAAGCTTGAGGACGGCGCCGACAGGAATTTTACCGAAGATGAACAGTTCACCGAGGAAGGCGGATATACCGAGCAGATGCCCAAAGACGCGGGCGTGTATAAGGTGCACGCCGAAACCTTGGCTAATAACGATCAATATTTCGCTCCGGACTCTGTGAACGCAATCATGACGATCAATCCGTATAAGCTTGAATTGACTTTTAAATCCGGAAGCGTAAAGACTAAAATGTATGACGGCACCACAACCGCGGAGATAGACCCGTCAAAGGTGGGATTCAAGAAAAAAGTCGGAGCCTCGGACGAGGTTTCTGTCAAGGCAAGCGCGTTTACCGCGACGTTCAGCTCGGCGTACGTTGAACCGTACAGCCCCAAGGATGTAACTGTTAACGTCAGCGGCGAGAACGCTCTTGAGGGCAAAGACGCGGCGAATTATACGCTCACGACCGCCAAACTCAGCACCACGGGATATATTTCGATACAGCGTCCCATAAAGCTTGAGCTGAAGAAAACGATCGAAAAGCATTACGGCGAGACCTATACGTTTACGACCAATGATTATCAGGCGGCGGCGACTCAGCCCATTCCAGGCGGACTTGTGTCCGGTGAATCAGTTGAAAACGTGCGCGCCACACTCAAAGCCGAAAAGAACGGAGTTGACGGAACAACGGCAAACGCTCAGGTCGGCGAATATCCTGTGACCGCGTCGGCGCCCAAAACCGATAATTACAACTATGAGATAACCGGCGGCACGCTCGGAAATCTCAGCGTAATAAAGACACAGCCGCAGGAGATATCGGTAAATGCGGATAACGGCAAGGCCGGAAACACTCTTAAGAGCCTCGAAGACGAGCATTTTACCGGCACGTTCCAAAACCCATATAGTCACGAGGACGTGAAGGGAAAGATCGAGTGGGTAGATCCCGACGAGGTACTTCGCACGGACAAGAGCAAGTATGAGTACAGATTCACACCCGAAGATTTGACAAATTACGAGGTAATTACAGGAACCGTTACTGTTGTTGTAACAGACAAAGAGGCGGCAAAAATCGCGGAATGGAACGTTCCGTCCGCGGCTCCCTATGACGGACAGCCGCGTATCGCAACCATCAGAGCGGAGTCGCCGAACGCGCAAACCGCGGTTGAGTATAAAAAGACCGATATAGAATTGCATGACACTTCCGCTGAAGACGGATGGACGCCGGTGCCGCCGGTAAACGCGGGCACGTATTTGGTTCGCGGAACGATATTCGCTTTTGACGATTTTGCGGAGAACGTTGCGAACGGAACAATAGAGATACTCCAAGCGGAACCCAAAGGCTCGGTTACCGCGTCAAACGTTGATAAAGGTGCTAATCTGGGTGATTCGCAGCTCACAGCAACCTTTACCGGAGTTGACAATGCTCCTCTGGCAGGAGCGGCTACATGGAACACTCAGAACGGAGTTGCGCCCAACGCGATCCCGGTAGCGCCCGACACCGAGTATGAGTGGATATTCGTTCCCGAGGACAAGAATTATAAGCCTGTGACCGGCAAGACGACCATCGGTTTCAATGTTGACACCCGTAAAGCTGATGCTGTGATCTATAATCTGCCGGCCAACTACGATGAGCTTGGGGATTACGCCTACGTGAATGTTGATAAAAGCATTTTCAAAGTCGGAGATGCGGTGCGTTTCTACGGTGATCAGGCGATGACAAATCCCGAGAGCGAGCGTTTCGTGATAACCGACGAAATGAACGGATGGACGCTTGTTAATATTGACGACGACGCTCTGAACACTCAGAAGGGAACGTTGTATCTGAATATCGAGGGCTCGACTTCTGTCGCTCCGATAGAGTATAAAGCCGAGATCGGATTCATGCTTGACCCGGCTCAATTGTATTTGAAGCCGAGTACCACCGATAATATTACGGTCAAAACGTCCGACGAGACTTATGTTATCGAAAATATCAAATGGACACTGGACCAGAGCGATATCGCGGAGGTCAACGGTAGCACATCGGGCGCCTCGATAACCGGAGTTAAAAGCGGAAGCTCGAGACTGACAGCGGAAGCGGAATTCAAACATCCCGATGTTAACATGAGTGATAAAATGGTGACCGTGACAAACGTTGCGCTTGTAAACGTGACGGAGGATGATCCGCCTAAGTATACCTATACCACCAATGACGCGACGGATATTACATACACGGGCGCAACCCTTAACGGACGCGTTGACATAACGCTGCCCGAAGGCTCGACGATCACTCCCGTTGCCTCGTGCAAATTTGAGCTTTGGGAAGACGGAAGCGTCGAAAAGACTGTATACGACTCGGGTCTGATCCTGAGAGAAAGCGGCGATTACAATGTGGCGGTCGACGGCTTGAAGCCGGACACCACGTACTGCTACCGCGCGTTCGGAGCGCAGAGCGATACGGAAGCCGAGGTTAAGACGTTCACTACGGGCTCCGCGCCCGTTCCGACGGCGACTCCCACAGCCGAGCCCGAGACATCGGCCGCGCCTAATGTGATCCCCGTTACAGACGTTCAATCGAGCGGCGACACTACAGCGGAGCCGGTTGATCTTACGGCCGGAACCGGATATAATGATGAAGTTAAAGCGGTGTTCGGTGATAACTTCGCCGAGGTCGCGGATAACAAGATAACGGGCATCGACAACGAGAGCGTGGTTACGGCTCCCGTAACGATCAAGGAAAAGGGCGACTACGAGTTCGAAGTTCTCGCAGTCGGCGACAAAGATAATAACGTGATCACGCTTACGCCCGTGCTTGCAGCGGAAGGCTTTACAAATCAAAAGCTTGATGCGGAAGCTTCCGTTGGAAAAGCCGGAGGCGAGGACGTATATCTTTACACATATATCGCGAAAGACCTTGATCCCGGAAATTATACGGTAACATACAAATCAGCCACGCAGGCTGAGGCGTCCGACTATATCGCTATGGCGATCGTGAAACTTACCGAGGAGCCCGCGCCGACGCCGGGAGAGACGGATACTCCCACGGCAACGCCGGGAACGACAACTCCCACAGCGACGCCGGGAACAACGGATACTCCCACGCCGACGCCCGGAACAACGGATACTCCCACGGCAACGCCGGGAACGACGGATACTCCCACGGCAACGCCGGGAACTACAACAGCTCCCACTGCGACTCCCGGAACGACGGATAATCCCACCGCGACTCCCGGAACGACGACCGAACCCGCGCCGACGTCCACGCCGACATCGGGGCCCGAGGAAACTCTTGTTCCCACGATCGAGCCCGATAAATCGGCCGTATACGGAGAAAAACCCGTTATGGATAAGGAGAATATAAGAGCCTCGATCATTAACAACACGGGCGGCGAGGTATGGTTTATCGCGGCTGCCTACAGAGACGAAGCCATGATCGACGTTAAGATAGAAAAAGTTCCGGTTGGAACAAATCCCGTAAACACGAAGTTTAACGCCGACTACTCGGCCGACAGCGCCGTGGACGTGATGTTCTATCTGTGGGACGCGAAAACGCTGAAGCCCTACACAGCTCCGATACCCGGCAAATAGAATAAATTAAAAAACCCCTCCCGACTTAAAAACGGGAGGGGTTTTCGATTGCCGCGGCTTTTTGAAACGCGGCGCTTTTAAAAAACGTCGGCGCGCATTTCGGCGGAAACATAATATATTTGACGGGCAGCGCGCTCAATTTTAAGCCAAAATTATCTCGCGCTCAAAAGCCTTTTTTGTATTGACATAAATCGAAAAATATATTATAATAATCAATTGTGAATAAATCCGAATTTACGAGGTGAAATATACCTATGGAGCAAACGGGTTATGTGGTTTCCGCGGGAGCGGAGGGCATAAAAGTCAGGGTCGACCGCGAGTCGGCGTGCGGCGGCAACTGCGTCAGCTGCAAGGGCTGTCCCTCGAGCGCCGTGATAGTCGACGCCGTGGACGGCGAGGGCTTGGGCCTCAGAAAGGGCGACGTGGTGACGCTTTACGAGGACACCAAAAAAGTGCTGCGGTACGCCGCGATAGGCTACGGCCTGATGGCGGTGCTGCTGGTCGTCGGCGCGGTGCTCGGCTTCATACTGACGCGGCGCGACTTTATGGCGCTTATCGGCGCGGCGGCGGCGCTTCTGATAGGCTTTTTGATAGTGAAGCTGTTTTTCAGAAACGTGCAGTCGGCCTTCACGGTGACCGAGATAAAGAGCCGCGCGGATGACCCGAAAGATCAAAACGACACGGGAGAACCGATATGAGCATGCTTGACGGACTTAAAAGAATAACGATAGTGACGGGGCACTTCGGCAGCGGCAAGACCGAGTTCGCGCTGAACTATGCCTTAAAGCTCCGCGAGGCGGGCAAAGACGTGCTGATGATCGACTTTGATATAGTGAACCCGTACTACCGCACAAAGGATGCGGAGGAGTTTTTAAAAAGCCGCGGCATTGAGGTAATAGCGCCCGGCTTTGCCAACTCGAATATCGAGACGCCAACGCTGCCGCCCGAGATAATGCGCGCTTTTGACGACAAATCAAAGTATATTATTTTCGACGCGGGCGGAGACGACGACGGCGCTGTGCCGCTGGGAGTTTACCGTGAGCATTTTGAGCGTGAGGACTACGACATGTTTTTCGTGCTAAACGAGCGCCGCATGCTTACGCAGGACATCGGCGGAGCCTTTGAGATATTTTCGGATATTCTCGGCGCGTCTCGCCTTGAGTTCACAGGCGTAGTCAACAACACGCATCTTATGGGATATACCGACGAGGGCGTTATCCTGCGCGGAGAGAAGCTGGCCGAGGAGTTTTCAAAAAAAGTCGGACTGCCGCTCGTGTGCACCTGCGTGAGCCGCGGCACCCTCGAAAAAATCGGAGAGGCTCCGAAATTAAAAAGTGAAGTATTCCCGATAGACTTGTTTGTGGGTCCGGGATTCAGCAAATAAAACCAAATCTAAACCAAATTTAAACGGAAAGAAGGAGAATAAATGGCAAAGGTTACGATAAACAAGGAGCGGTGTAAGGGCTGCGGTCTGTGCACGTCGGTCTGTCCCAAGAAAATAATTGTGACGGACACCGAGACCCTTAACGACAAGGGCTACCGCCCCGCCAAAATAACCGAGCCGGACAAGTGTATAGGCTGCGCGTTCTGCGCCACCATATGTCCGGACTGTGTTATAACGATAGAGAAGTAGAGTATATACGGCTTTGAAAGGAGCAAGCAAAAAATGGCAAAAGTATTGATGAAAGGCAACGAGGCCTTGGCGGAGGCGGCAATGCGCTGCGGATGCAGATTTTTCTTCGGCTATCCGATAACTCCCCAGACCGAGCTTGCCGCCTATATGGCAAAAAAGATGCAGAAAAACGGCGGGACCTTCCTCCAGGCTGAGAGCGAGGTCGCCGCGATAAACATGGTATACGGCGCCGCGGGAGCGGGAGCGAGAGTTATGACCTCGTCCTCAAGCCCCGGAATCAGCCTCAAGCAGGAGGGTATCTCATACATAGCGGGCGCCGACCTGCCCTGCCTTGTGGTAAACATTGTGCGCGGCGGCCCCGGTCTCGGCGGTATACAGCCGGCGCAGTCCGACTATTTCCAGGCCACCAAGGGCGGCGGCCACGGCGACTATCACCTGCTGGTATTCGCGCCCTCGTCGGTGCAGGAGCTGGCCGATATGACGTCCCGCGCCTTTGATAAGGCGGACGAGTACAGAATGCCCGCGATGATAATGGGCGACGGTATGTTGGGCCAGATGATGGAGCCGGTTGAGTTCAAAGACCCGATCGACCCCGCGACCCTTCCCGAAAAGCCCTGGGCGACCACCGGCACGGGCATGAAGCGCAAAAAGAACATAATCAACTCTCTCTACCTCACGCCCGAGGAGCTTGAGAATTTGTGCATAGAGCGCGAAAAGAGATACGACAAGATAAGGGCGGCCGAGGCGCTATACGAGGAGATCCAAACCGAGGACGCCGACGTTATAATCGCGGCCTACGGCACGATCGCCAGAGTGGCGATGTCGGCGGTCGAGGCGGCGAGAGCCAAGGGCATCAAGGCGGGACTTATACGCCCCATAACCCTGTGGCCGTTCCCCGAAAAGGTATTCGCGAAGCGCGCCGAAACGGCCAAGTGCTTCCTCAGCGTTGAGATGAGCATGGGCCAGATGGTAGAGGACGTGCGCCTCTCGGTAAACGGCAAAAAGCCCGTTTACTTCTACGGCAGGACCGGCGGCATGGTGCCCGAGCAGGACGCGATCGTCGCGGAAATCGAAAAATGTCTTAAAAACTCGCAGGCGGGGATGAATTATTAAGGAGATGAATAAATAAATGGAAAAAATATTTGAAAGACCTCATTCCCTCAGCGACTTTGTTCTGTCATACTGCCCCGGCTGCACTCACGGCGTTATAAACCGTCTGGTGGCCGAGGTCGTGGACGAGATGGGTCTTGAGGGCAGCACGATAGGCGTGTGTCCCGTGGGATGCAGCGTCACGGCGTATAATTTCTTTGAATTCGACATGCAGGAGGCGGCTCACGGCAGAGCCCCGGCTGTTGCCACCGGAATCAAGCGGGTGCACCCCGACAAGCTGGTGTTCACCTATCAGGGCGACGGCGACCTGGCGGCCATCGGCACAGCCGAGACGATACACTCGGCGGCCAGAGCCGAAAATATAAGCATAATCTTTGTTAACAACACGATCTACGGCATGACGGGCGGACAGATGGCGCCCACCTCGCTGATAGACCAGGTGACCCAGACCACGCCCTTCGGCAGAAAGGTGGAGAACCAGGGCTATCCGATACACGTTTCCGAGATGGTGTCGACCTTAAAGGGCGCCTGCTATGTTGAGCGCGTGTCGGTCGACAGCGTGCCGAACATCAGAAAGACCAAGGCGGCTATACGCAAGGCCTTCGAGTGCCAGATGGCGGGCAAGGGCTTTTCACTTGTGGAAGTGCTCTCAAGCTGCCCCACAAACTGGGGAATGTCTCCGGTCGAGGCGCTGGAGCGCATACGCACCGAAATGATGCCCGAGTTCCCTCTGGGCGTTTATAAAGACTGTACCGAAACCGGAGGTGTCAGATAATGTATGAGCAGATAGTGATCGCGGGATTCGGCGGCCAGGGAGTGCTGTTCGCCGGCAAGATATTGGCATATATGGGTATGGACACGGGCAAGGAGCTGTCGTGGCTCCCGTCCTACGGCCCCGAGATGCGCGGCGGAACCTGCAACTGCAGCGTAATAATCGCCGACACGCAGATCGGATCGCCGGTCATTCAGCGCCCCGACGCGCTGATAGTTATGAACAAGCCCTCGCTTGAAAAGTTTGTCGACGCGGTGAAGCCCGGCGGCGTGATCGTTCTCGACAGCTCGCTGATCGACACAAAGGTCGAGAGAGACGATGTGACCGTTGTTTACATCCCGGCTATGCAGATCGCCGAGAGCGCGGGCGCGGGAACGCTCGGAAACATGGTAATGGCGGGCGCCTACATGAAGGCGAGAGAGGATATGTATAACATCGAGGACCTCTACCGCAGCGTGCGCGAGCATACCCCGGCAAAGAGAGCCGGCCTAGCCGAAAAGAATATCGAGCTTTTAAAGGCGGGATACGAGTATAAGCAATGCTGATCTCGATCTCGAATCTTAACAAAAGCTTCGGCGAAAACGAAATACTAAAAGATATCAATTTGACCATAGAGGACGGAGGCCGCTATGGTCTTATTGGCGTTAACGGAGCGGGAAAATCGACCCTGCTCTCGATAATCACCGGCGAGCTCGACTACGATTCGGGTGAGCTTTACAAGGCGCCCGGGCTGACGATCGGGTACCTCAAGCAAAACAGCGGTCTCGACCGCGGCTCCACCATAATCCGCGAAATGCGGAACGTGTTTTCCGATATTCTTAAACTCGAGGACGACATGCGCCGCCTTGAGGAAAAGATGCAGGGAATAACCACGCACGACACAAGCGAGTATCGCAGCCTGATGAGCGAGTATTCCCAAAAGCAGGCGTATTTTGAGAGCCGCGACGGATATAATATCGACGTCAAGATCAAGACTGTTTTAAACGGCATGGGCTTTTCCGACAAGGATTCCGACACCGAGATCGCCACACTTTCGGGCGGCGAAAAGACAAGGCTCGCCATAGCCGCGCTGCTCCTTCGGGAGCCGAAGCTGCTGATCCTGGACGAGCCGACCAACCATCTGGATTTCAGGACCCTTGAATGGCTTGAAAATTATCTGGTAAACGACTATAAGGGCGCGCTGCTTATCGTCAGCCATGACAGATATTTTCTGGATGTGACCGTTGAGGGCATGTTCGAGCTGGAGCGGCGCAAGCTGTATTCATACAAGGGCAACTACTCGAAATACACCGAGCTTCGGGCGCAGAGAATAGCGCTGTGGCAGAAGGAATACGAGGCGCAGCAGCTTGAGATAGAAAAGATGCGTACCTATGTTGAAAAGAACATAACCCGCGCGTCCACCTCGGCCTCGGCGAAATCCCGCGTTAAGGCGCTCGAAAACATGGAAATAATCGAAAAGCCCGACGCCGAGATAAAACCGATAAAGCTCAAATTCGAGATAACCAAGGAGCCGTTTAAAGACGTGCTGACCGTCTCGGACCTTGACGTGTCGGTGGGCGACCCGCCCGAAACGCTGTGCGAAAACATAAACTTCGCGTTAAAGCGCGGCGAGAAGATCGCCATAATCGGCGACAACGGTATAGGAAAATCCTCGTTTTTAAAGACCGCGCTGGGGATCATCCCCCACAAAAAAGGCGAGGTCGTTTGGGGACGCAACACCACCGTCAGCTACTACGAGCAGGAAAATCTGAATCTTGATCCCGACAAGCTCGCCATCGACGAACTGTGGGACAGATTTCCGCGCATACCCGAGGCGAGAATACGCGGCGTGCTTGGCAGTGTCAGACTGACAAAGGACGACGTGTATAAGCCGGTTCGGGTAATAAGCGGCGGCGAGCGCGCCAAGCTCGCGTTCTGTATTATCATGCTCGAAAAGTCCAACGTGATATTGCTCGACGAGCCCACCAACCACCTCGATCTGCCCTCGAAAGAGGTGCTGGAGCAGGCGCTGCGCGACTATCAGGGCACGCTGCTTTTCGTGTCCCATGACAGATATTTGCTGAATCGCGTTCCCGATAAGATCGTCGAGATGACAAAAGACGGATTCACCGTGTACGACGGCAATTTTGAGTATTACAAACAGCGCCGTTTGTTTCTTGAAAAGAAGGCGGCGGAGCAAAAGCCGCAGGAAATAATAAAGCCCGCGCCAAAAGCCCAAGGCGGGCACCGCTCAAAGGAACAGCGCAGAGCCGAGGCGCAGCGCAAACAGCGCGTTTCGGAGCTTGAAAATCTGATAGCTGAGGCGGAGGAGCGCGTATCAGAGATCGAGGCGGATATGACAAAGCCCGAAGTATTCTCGGACTACGAGCAGATGAACGCTCTGACCGACGAACTTCGGGAGATGAATGAAAGCCTGGAAGAATACTACAACGAATGGGAAAATCTTTTTTGACAATTTTAGATAAAGCAAGCGACACGGAGTCGTAAGGCGGTATTTTTAAAATGTGTCGAAAAATAAACAAAACGCCAAGTTTAACAAAATGTTCGGAAAATGATTATAAAAATATCTTGAACATTTTTGTTATATCTGATATAATTATTGTATAAATCCAAACATTAATTATAAAAGGAGGGAGGATAATGGAAGTCATGACCGAAAAAGAGTTAATCACAATGTTAATTGACAATTACTCAAGTTTGCAAAGAATAATTAAGTCCGAGAACGCCCAAAAAGAAGCCGAATATCAATTAAAACTGGTTAAAGCCAAGCTTGAATCATGCGGCATTGTAACCAGCGATTTAGATAGTGATAATTAAAACATAAGCGGCATAATTCCTTTATAGGATATGCCGCTTAGATAATATATTAAAACTTCAATTTGGCGTAAAAATAGCGCAAATTAAACAAACACAAAAATAAAAGTCTTAAAAACAACGTATTTTGTTTTTTGCGGAACAAAAAAACCTTTTGTGACAATTTTATTAAAAATTTACAAAAATTGTTGATTTTTTATTTTGTTTAAGATATAATATGATTAGAATAGTGACAGAAAATTTTGTTTAGGGGGTGTTGTTTGTGCAAGGCAGAGTATTTCAGAACACGCTTGTGCAGCTAAAAAGAGAGGTCCAGAGGACCTTGGGAGTTATCGACGACAGCGACACGATCATCGCGTGCAGCGATGAGGACAAAATAGGCAATACGGTCGACAATATTTTCACCGTGTTTTCGGCCACCGGAGAGGTTAAGACGGTAGCCGGCGCGTGCTACAAAAAGATAGAGACGTTCAGCAAGTGCGAATATATCGTGTTCTGCGAGGGCGACGACGATGTGGCGAGAAACGCCTGCTCGTTCCTTGCGGTGAACTTCCTCACTATCAAGCAGTATTATGACGAGAAGTATGACAAGTCAAGCTTTATCAAAAATATTATCGTTGACAATGTGCTGCCCGGCGACATACTGTACCGCACAAAGGATCTGCATATCAGCGTTGACGGATTTAGAGTAGTGTATCTGATACGAGTTTCCGAAGAGACCGATCAGGGTTATCTCGATATACTCAACAATATGTTCCCGGATAAAGCCAACGACTATGTTATCCGCATAGACGAGAAGGACGCGGTCGTGGTTAAGGAATTCCGCGCCGAGCCCGCGAAGGCTGAGGTGCTGAATGTCGCTCAGAGCATATTTGACACGCTGGGCGCCGAGGCCATGATAACGCCGCTTATCGGAGTTTCAACTCTGGCCGAGAAGATACAGGATCTGTCTCAGTGCTACAGAGAGTCAAGAATAGCCCTCGAGGTCGGCAAGGTGTTTGACACCGAGAAAGACATAATAAGCTACGACAACCTGGGTATCGGCCGCCTGATCTATCAGCTGCCCACCACGCTTTGCGAGCTGTTCCTCAACGAGGTTTTCAAAAAAGAGTCGATCAATGTGCTTGACAGCGAGACGATATACACCATCCAGAAGTTCTTTGAGAACAACCTGAATGTTTCCGAGACGTCGAGAAAGCTGTTTGTTCACAGAAACACGCTGGTCTACAGACTTGACAAGATCAAGAAGCTCACGGGCCTCGATCTCAGAGAGTTCGACGACGCGATAATCTTTAAGGTTGCCATGATGGTAAACAAATACCTTTCGTCGCAGCCCACAAGACTGTAAAAATATAAGAAAAATAAGGGTATAAATTTGTTTTAACTCAAATATGATTATTCGGGGCGGCTGAGGCGGCTGTGTTTTGCCTGTCCGCCCCGTGATTTTGCGCAGTGAGGAGATCTAAATGAACAGAAAAGCAGTGAAAATTACAGCTGTCGTCATAGCGGCCGTATTCTTTTTGGGAATATGCGCGGGTCTTTCCGCCATGTTTTTTGTGTGAGACCGAGTGAGCCTGTTAAAAAAGTATAATTCCCGGAGGATACGAATATGTATATTAAAAAGAAAACGCTGATACTTCTGGCCGTTTTGCTGATAGTCGCGACATCGGTCACCACAATTGGAATTGTGAATCCGTTCGGGTTCACGCATTTTTTAAGTTTCCTGAAATTCAATGTTCTGACCGACGCCATTGAGGACAAATATTATACCGACGTGCCGATCGAGGATTATGTGAACGGCGCCATATCGGGATTCGCCGAGGGCACGGGCGACCCGTATACCGACTTTATATACGGCGAGGAAGCCGAAGCCTACATGGAGGATATCAGCGGCAGCTTTGACGGTATCGGCGTGTATATCGAAAACAACACCGAGGACAACACGATAACGGTCGTTTCTGCGATCGCCAACACGCCTGCCGAGGAGGCCGGCATAGTCAGCGGTGATAAGATATTGGCTGTGGCGGGCGTCAGCTATACCGGAGAGCAGATGAACGAGGCTGTCAAAAACATGAAAGGACAGTCGGGCACTACCGTGGACGTGACGGTGCTCAAGGCCGACAGCGGCGAGACCGTGACGTTGACCTTAGAGCGCAGGCATATAGACGTGACGACCGTTGAGTCAAAAATGATAGACGGTACCCGCACCGGATATATCGCGATCTCGCAGTTCACCGAGATCACGGGTGACGAGTTTCACGATCAACTGGTCGAGCTGATAGACGAGGGCGCGAAGAATCTGGTCATAGACCTGCGCAACAACCCGGGCGGCTATGTGGACGCGGCGGTTGACGTGGCGTCAAACTTCGTTAAGTCCGGAGAGGAGATCGTGTACACTCTCGATAAGCACGGCGAAAAGGAGAGCTACACATCAAGCGGCAGTCAGTATTATTTGCCTCTGGTCGTGCTGATAAATCAGGGCTCCGCGTCGTCAAGCGAGATATTGACCGGAGCGCTCAAGGACCACGGGCTCGCGCATGTTATCGGCGAAAAGTCCTACGGCAAGGGCATAGTTCAGGAGGTATTTGAAGGCATAGACGGAATAGTGTCAGTAACGATCGCCAGATATTATACCCCGAGCGGCACCTGCATCCATGAGATCGGCATCGAGCCCGACGAAAATATACCCATGGAGCTCAGCAAATACGCCCGCTTGAGCGAGCTGTCACTCGCCGAGGATGAGCAATTGTCGGCGGCTGTGAATTATTTAAATAACAAATAAGCAAAAGGACGCGGATTTTATGATTTTTTCAAAGATCCCGCAAAAGATAAAAGACGTTATTCGGCGTGTATTCAAAACAAAAAGCGGAGCGGCGGCCGCGCCTATCTCAAAACAGGATAAAAAGCCTTTGATAAAGCCTCTTGATACAGACAGCTTTCCCGCCGCGATAGAGTTCGCGCTGAGCGCGGCGGAGATATCCGCGGACAGCGCGGGTATCGGGATCGCGCTGCCAAGCGGTCCTACGGGCGCGGAGAGCCTTATGGACTATATCTGCCCGAGATTCAGACGGGTCGCGGTCTATACCGATGATCCGGCCGTCGAGGACATGGTCGACAGCATTTATATCAGATTCGGCCTGCCGATAATGCTTTATCGTTTTGGTGATTTCGCGCGGTGCCGCCAAACCTTGACGGCGGATATCGGCGTCGGCGCGCTGCGTCTCGGCCGCGATCTTTGCATAGTCGGCACGGACGAGAGCGGAGAATTGGTTCGCGGCTGAAATTGGTGTTGACAATCGTTTGATATTAGAGTATAATTTATAAGTTAACTATAAGTTTATATTTGTATATAATTTTTAAAATATCGGAGGTAACTAAGAATGGAAAAGAAACAGGTTAAGTTAACTGAAGATGGTTTAAAGCAGCTTGAGGAAGAACTTGAATATTTAAAAACCAAAAAACGCAAAGAGGTTTCGGAGAAGATAAAGGTAGCTCTGGGCTTCGGAGACCTTTCCGAAAACTCGGAATATGACGAGGCCAAGAACGAGCAGGCTCAGGTCGAGGCGCGCATCGTGTCTCTTGAGAACATGCTCAAAAACGCGGTCGTTATCAGCGAGGAGGACCGCGACACCTCGATCGTGGAGATCGGCGCGAAGGTAAAGCTTCTCGACATTGAGTTTGACGAGGAAGTGACATATAAGATCGTGGGCTCCACCGAGGCCGATCCCGACAAGGGCAAGCTGTCGGACGAGTCGCCTTTGGGCGCGGCTCTGCTGGGCAGAAGCACGGGCGAGACGATCGACGTTGAAGCTCCCGCGGGGATCATACAGTACAAAATTCTGGGAATTTCCTAAAATTTAATATACGGAGGAAAAAATGAGCGAAAATAACAGGCAGACAGAAAAGGAACTTAACGAGGTCTTGAGAATACGGAGAGACAAGCTCGGCGTTCTCAGAGAGAGCGGACGCGACCCGTTTGAGGTGACGTCATTTGACCGCAAGGACATGGCGGGCGATATAAAGGCCGACTATGAGGAGTACGAGGGAAAGATCGTCACGATAGCCGGCAGGCTGATGGCAAAGCGCGTTATGGGCAAAATGTCATTCGCCGATTTGTCGGACAGAAGCGGCAGAATACAGCTCTGCGTAAAGAGGGACGAGCTTGGCGACGACGAATACAAGATATATAAGAAATACGACATCGGCGATATAGTCGGCGTGACCGGAGAGGTTTTCAAGACCAAAATGGGCGAGATAACCGTTCGCGCGTCAAGCATCAAGCTGCTGTCAAAATCCCTGCGCCCCCTGCCCGAGAAGTTTCACGGCATGACGAACACCGACCTGAGATACAGGCAGCGCTATGTCGATCTTATCATGAACGACGAGGTGCGCAGAACGTTCGAGCTGCGCTCGGTCATTATCCGTGCGATCAGAAGCTTTCTTGACGAGCGCGGTTTTATGGAGGTCGAGACGCCCATACTCAACACGATTCCCGGCGGCGCGGCGGCAAGGCCGTTTATCACCCATCACAACACGCTCGACATAGACATGTATATGCGCATCGCGCCCGAGCTTTATTTAAAGCGCCTGATCGTGGGCGGCTTTGAAAAAGTCTACGAGATGGGACGCCTGTTCAGGAACGAGGGCATGGACGTGAAGCACAACCCGGAGTTCACATCGGTGGAGGTATACGAGGCCTACGCCGATTATGAGGACATGATGGACCTTACCGAAGATCTGTTTAAATATGTGGCCGAAAAGGCTTTGGGAACCACCAAGCTCACCTATCAGGGCGAGGAGATCGACCTGGGCGGAAAGTGGGAGCGCCTCACCATGCTTGACGCGATAAAGAAGTATGTCGGCATCGACATGCGCGGGGCGGCGACAGCGGAGGAAGCAATAGATATGGCGAAAGCTGCCGGAGTTGAGTTTGACGACGACGCGCCCAAGATGTCAAAGGGCGAAGTGATCAGCTATGTGTTTGAGGAAAAGGTGGAGGATCAATTGGTACAGCCCACGTTTATATACGAGTATCCGGTGGAGATCTCTCCGCTGGCGAAACGCTACGCCGATAACCCCGACTTCACCGAGAGGTTCGAGGTGTTCATCACCCGCCGCGAGTTCGGCAACGCGTTCTCTGAGCTCAACGACCCGATAGACCAGAAGGAAAGGTTCATAAAGCAGGTCGAAAAGCGCGAGGCGGGCGACGACGAGGCAAACATGATGGACGAGGACTACGTCAACGCCCTCGAGTATGGCCTGCCCCCCACCGGCGGCCTCGGCATAGGCGTCGACCGTCTGGTAATGCTCCTCACCGACAGCAGCTCGATCCGCGACGTTTTGCTCTTCCCCACCATGAAACCCATAGAAGAATAAACGCGTCCCGATCATAACGGACGACAAAGCCCCAAAGGCGCGTAAACACGCCGTTTTGGGGCTTTTATACACAAACAACACAAACGCAAAACAGCCCATAATTTGCGAACATTTAGGCGTATTTGCGAACTAATCAGGCATAAAACAGCTGCAGGAACGTATTCCCGCGGCTTTTTTGCGTCTTATCAATACAACAGGAAGGAGAGATATACACAATGGAACCGCTGACACAGGATTATCGGGGTTTGTCATGATTGACAAGTTAAGCGATTTATGCTATTATAATTATGCAAATTTGATAAATTAAGAAATCAGGTGATCGTATGAAAATAACCGAAAACGAAAATGAACAGGCTATTTTGAAAGAAATTGGCGCCCGAATCAAACAGCATCGCATATCATTAGATATTACGCAGGCCGAACTTGCGGACAAATGCGGAGTTTCAGACCGTACGGTATTCCGTATTGAAAATGGGGAAGACTCAAAATTTTCAAATTATATAAAAATACTGACAGAATTGCGGTTAAGGCAAAATATAGATATACTGATTCCGGAAGTACAGCCGGATTTTAAGCCGCTGTCTAAGCGGAACAAACCAAGACAGCGCGTTAGATCAAGACGTTACGTAAAATCAAGCCTGATTAGGGGAGAAGATGAATGAAAGGTAATAGAGCCGGACAATAAAGAATATACTTGCATATTATCTTATGGCTAAAGCGGCGTAAATACGGCGGTAAGAGCGCGCGGAACAACACAAAATCGGTAAAGCTTACGCTATGTGCCGCGGCCGTTCCTCACATAGAAAACAGAGCGGCCGCCATTGAGCATAAATTCGGGATAATGATGTAAAGAAATTGAAAACATAATTAGTCAAGTATAAATTACTCATTTATGCTTGACTAAATTGTTTTTATGTGTTATAATTTATTCAACCTAAGATGGAGGTTGTGTAAATGTTTATAGGCAGGGAGCGCGAGATTAATACTCTTGACGGTCTGTATAAATCGAATAAATTTGAATTTGCGGTTATTTACGGCAGGCGCCGTGTCGGCAAAACTGCACTTATAAATCAGTTTATCGGAAATAAAAGAGCTATATATTTCATGGGTGTTGAAAGTAACGCAAAGCAGAATCTTGAAAACTTTTCGAAAAGCATTATGGAGTTTGCGAGCGGCTTTGAAACCGAATCATCTTTTCTTTCATTCCAAGCCGCGATTGAATACGTGTTTAAGCTTGCGGAAAAAGAAAGGGTAATACTTGCGATTGATGAATATCCTTATGTGGCTCGTTCATCAAAAAGTCTTGCATCCACATTGCAGCTTTTGATAGACAAATACAAAGACACATCAAAACTAATGCTTATTCTCTGCGGTTCTTCCATGTCATATATGGAAGATAATGTGCTTGCGTATAAAGCGCCTCTCTACGGCAGAAGAACGGCTCAAATCAAGCTTTTACCGTTTGATTTTGAAGAAGCCTGCGAGTGCCTTCAAGGTATGTCAGACGAGGATCAGGCGCTGATTTACGGTATTGCCGGCGGCACGCCGCAGTATCTTTTGCAGATGAACAGCAAATTGAGCGTGGAGGATAATATAAAAAACACATATCTTAACCCGACATCTTTTCTTTATGAAGAGCCGACCAATCTGTTAAAACAAGAAGTCCGTGAGCCTGCCACTTATACGGCAATTATTACGGCTATCGCAACGGGTTCATCAAGAATGTCTGAGATTTCAAGCAAGGTAGGCGAAGATACAAATGTATGCACGAGATACCTTAAGAATCTTATAAATCTTGGGATTGTGCAAAAAGAAACGCCTTACGACGAAAAGGCTTCACGTAGGTCGATTTATTCTATCGAGGATAACATGTTCCGTTTTTGGTATCGTTTTGTGCTTGATAATAATTCTCTCATTGTGCGCGGGGCCGCGGATTTGGTTTATCAAAGAATTGAACCTCAGCTTTCAGACTATATGGGCAAAGTTTTTGAAGAAATCTGTAAGCAGTATCTTTGGAAACAGCTTCTTTCCGGCAAATGTCCGGTAGGGTTCAAATCTCTCGGCCGTTGGTGGGGCAACGATCCAAAAGAAAAAGCCCAAGCCGAGATTGACATTATGGGCGAACAGGATAAAAATACCGCTTTGTTTGCGGAATGCAAATGGACAAACGAAAAAGTTGACCTCGGCATTTTGGAAACGCTCGTAAAACGCAGCGAATTGTTTAACTATAAAACAAAGCATTACTACCTGTTCTCAAAATCCGGCTTCGCAAAAGGATGTACTGACAAAGCGAACGAGATGGGCAATGTGAGCTTGGTTGAATATAAAGAAATGACGGAGGAAAAGTAATATGGCTGCTAAGAAAAATATAAAATCGGTTGAGCCTAAAATTGCAGATTTAGTAATTAATAACTCATAATATATTTTATACGGCTATCACACGAGCAAAAGAAAAATTGAAAATATATTGGACTCCCGAAACTGAAAAAAAGATTTTGGAAGGATTAGAGTTAAAGAATTATCGGAGAGATGCAGCATTGATGTCGTCTTTATACAACTTTTAACAATATAAAGTAAGCAGCAGACCGACGGTCTGCTGCTTTTGTCATATATTCGATTATATAAAATCATCGGGCCAGATTTGGAACTGTTCGAGAGTAATTTCGCCGTTATAGCATTTTTTGCGTTCCGTGCGGACGATTTTACCGTATGCTTACAACCTACCGATTTTTGCGTTTTCTCAAAATCGGCAGGTTGTAATTTTTTGTATTTTTGAGCATTTGTATATACAAATTTGTCAGGCTGTACTTATGAAAAAATACAGGGTGATTCCAAAGAGGATACCATCCTCTTTCGGATCGGGGTTTCCAATAGGGGGCGAGCAGCCTTTCTATCGGCAGACGATTTTGCGTTACAAAGTTTAGTGTTTTATACCGTTTATAGCCGCGGGCGGTAAAAAGTGATTGAGGTGAGTTTTCTCAGTCACTTTTGTTGTTTGACGCGCGGAAAATATTTGCACTGCGTGTCTTAGAGGCAAATTGAAAATTTGTGAACAATTTGGCAAATTCGTATTGCAAAATAAAATTCGGTATGATATAATAGCAAAGTATGTATAATATATGATCGGAATTATTGCGGCTGCGGTGCGGCTTTGAGATTTCGATTAAATGCTGATCATCGGAAAAGAGTTGATTTTTATGGACAGTCAGGCCAGAGAGGCCAGAGAGATGACAAAACAGCTGCCTTTTAAAAAGCGGCTTATAAATTTCTGGTTTTACAACAAATGGATAGTTGCGGGAGTGATCCTGGTTATTCTCACGATCGCGCTGACGATCTACGAGGTAACCAATATTCAGTCCTACGATTCCCTTGTGGCGGTTTACAGCGGAGACGCGGTGCCCGAGGATGTCGCGGGCAAGATACAGGCCGAGCTTTCCGAATACTGCAACGACGTCAATCAGGACGGAAATATTTCGGTCTCGGTGACGCCTATGTCGGGCAGCCGCGATGACGGCAGCGAGGAGGCGGTGGCGGTCGAGACGCGTCTGATGAGCGAGCTCAATTCCGGAACCAACGACATTTATATTGTCGATAAGGAATACTATGATTTTCTGATGGACAACGATTACGCCGAGTGCTTCTCGCAGGTGTACCCGCTGAACGAAAACGGCGCGCTTATGGAGAAGATGGGGCTTTCGGGAGAGTATTATCTGCTGGTCCGCGATCTGTACCCGGCCCATGAGGGCAAGGCTGACAAGCGGGCCGCCCACAACAATGCGGTTGCGATATACGAGCATCTCGCGGGGATCGCCCATGATGACCCGGCCGCGGAATAAAAGGTGATATCAGATGAGTGAGAATATTCGAAAATGCGAGATCATGGACCCCGATTTGATTCGGCGCGTCACCTCGTTCTTTAAGGTTCTGGGCGACGAGACCCGGGTCAAGATACTCTACGCCCTGTACGGACGCGAGATGTGCGTGACCGACTTGGCCGAATCTTTGAATGCTTCGGGTTCGGCGGTGTCGCACCAGCTCAAGCAGCTCAAGCTTGAGGGGCATGTGAAGTCGCGCCGCGAGGGTAAAAACATATTTTACTCGCTGGACGATGAGCATGTTGTTGACATAATACACCAGGCTCTGACCCATGTCGAGCACAAATCAAACGAAAAATAAACAACAATAGCAATAGATAAAAGACTAACATTAAGAATTGGAGGGATATAAATGTATCGTAAGGTGTCAACCGAGCTTTCCTTTGTTGACAGAGAGAAGGAAGTAGTTGATTTTTGGAAAAAGAACGATATATTTAAAAAGAGTGTAAAAAACCGCGAGGGAGCGGAGATATATACGTTTTTTGACGGACCGCCCACTGCCAACGGCAAGCCCCATATAGGCCACGTGCTAACCCGCGCGATCAAGGACCTGATCCCCAGGTATCGCACCATGAAGGGCTATCTGGTGGAGCGCAAGGCGGGCTGGGACACCCATGGTCTGCCCGTTGAGCTTGAGGTCGAGAAGAGTCTCGGCATCAGCGGCAAGCCCGAGATCGAAAAATACGGCGTTGAGGACTTTATCAAAAAGTGTAAGGACAGCGTTTTCGTTTACCAGAGCGACTGGGAGGAAATGAGCGACCGCGTCGGATTCTGGGCCGATATGGACAATCCGTACGTGACCTACCACAACGACTATATCGAGTCGGTATGGTGGGCACTCAGGCAGATCTGGGACAAAGGCCTGCTCTATAAGGGCCACAAGATCATGCCCTACTGCCCGCGCTGCGGCACCGCGCTCTCAAGCCACGAGGTGGCGCAGGGCTACAAGGACGTTAAGGAAAACTCGATCATTGCCAAGTTTCATATAAAGGACGCGCCCGAGAATGAGTACATTCTCGCGTGGACGACCACGCCCTGGACGCTGCCGTCCAATGTGGCGCTGTGCGTCAACCCGTACGAGACCTATGTCAAGATAGATACGGGCAGCGAGAAATATATTCTCGCCGAGGCTCTGCTTGAGAAGGTTATAGACGGCGAGTACACCGTGCTTGAAAAGCACGTCGGAACCGACCTTGTGGGTATGCACTACGACCCGCTCTATGATTTTGAAAAGCCCGAGGGCGACGCGTACAGAATAGTCGCCGACAACTATGTCACCATGGAGGACGGTACCGGAATCGTGCATATCGCGCCCGCCTTCGGTGAGGACGACAACCGCGTCGGCAAGGACTACGACCTGCCATTCATAAATCTTGTCAACACGCAGGGCAAGTTCGTTGACGGCTGCGGAGACTGGTCGGGCATGTTCGTAAAAGACGCCGACAAGCTGATCATCCGCGACCTCAAGGACAGAGGTCAGGCGTTCGCGGTCATCCCGTTCGAGCACAGCTATCCATTCTGCTGGAGATGCGACACGCCGCTGCTCTACTACGCCTGCGACACGTGGTTCATCAAGATGACCGCCGTGCGCGACAATCTGCTCAAAAACAACGAGACGGTAAACTGGCTGCCGGACAACATCAAGCACGGCAGATTCGGAAACTTCCTCGAAAACATAATCGACTGGGGTCTCTCCCGCTCAAGATACTGGGGAACGCCCCTGCCTATTTGGGAGTGCTCCTGCGGACACAGACACGTTATCGGCTCGATAGCCGAGCTCAAAGAAATGGGAATAAACTGCCCCGACGACATTGAGCTGCACAAGCCGTATGTCGACGAGGTCAAGCTCCGCTGCCCCGAGTGCGGCGGCGAGATGAAGCGCGTTCCCGAGGTTATAGACTGCTGGTTCGACTCGGGCTCGATGCCCTTCGCTCAGCTCCATTATCCCTTTGAGAACAAGGAACTGTTCGAAAAGCACTTCCCCGCCGACTTCATCAGCGAGGCTATCGACCAGACCAGAGGCTGGTTCTATACCCTGATGGCGATATCGACCCTGCTGTTTGACGAGTCGCCCTATAAAAACGTAATAGTTATGGGTCACGTGCAGGACGAGCATGGCAAAAAGATGAGCAAGCATCTTGGCAACGTTATCGCGCCAATGGACATACTCAACGATCAGGGCGCCGACGCGGTTCGCTGGTACTTCTACTCAAACTCCGCGCCGTGGCTGCCCAACAGATTTTCGGCGAGAAACGTTTCCGAGTCCCAGCGTAAGTTCCTGGGCACTCTGTGGAACACATACGCGTTCTATGTGCTGTACGCCGAGATCGACAAGTTCGACCCCACAAAGCACGAGCTTGACCCCGAAAAGCTGTCGGTTATGGACAAATGGATATTGTCAAAATTAAACGGCGTTATCAAAGAGGTGGACGACAACCTGTTTAACTACAAGATCGTCGAGGCCACCCGCGCGATCTCCGAGTTCACCGACGAGCTGTCCAACTGGTACGTGCGCAGGAGCCGCGAGCGCTTCTGGGCGAGCGAGCTGACCGACGACAAGATCAGCGCCTACATGACGCTCTATACCGTTCTGGTCGAGTTCTCGAAGGTTTGCGCTCCGTTCATCCCGTTTATGACCGAGCAGATATATCAAAATCTGGTGCTGTCGGTCGACAAAAACGCGCCCGAGAGCGTGCACCTGTGCGACTATCCGAAGATTCGCGAGGAACTCAGCTTCCCCGAGATCGAGACAGATATGGACGCGGTGCGCAAGGTGGTTATTCTTGGCCGCGCCTGCCGCAACGAGGCGAATATCAAAAACAGACAGCCCCTGCCCAAGCTCTATATCCAGTCAAAGACCGAGATCAACCCCGATTATATCTATATAATCTTAGATGAGCTCAATATCAAAGAGGTCGAGTTTGTGGAGGACGCGAGCGCGTTTATCGCCTACAAGTTCAAGCCTCAGATGAGGACAATGGGTCCCAAATACGGACGTCTGATGCGTCCCATATTTGACGAGATCGCAAAGATGGACGGCGCCGAGGTCATGGCTGTGCTCAATTCGGGCGAGCCTCTGCGCCTCACGGTTCAGGATACCGATGTTGAGGTTTATAAGGACGATGTGCTGATCGAGACCGAGCAGATGAACGGCCTTGTCAGCGACAGCGACAGCGGCTTTACCGTGATACTCGACACCAACTTAAACGACGAGCTGATCGACGAGGGCTTCCTCAGAGAGATACTCAGCAAGATACAGACCATGCGCAAGGATTCGGGCTTCGAGGTCCAGGATCGTATCAGCGTGGCCTACAGCGGCAGCGAAAAGATCGCCGCGATCTTCGACAAGTTCGACGCCGAGATCAAGTCTCAGGCTCTGGCCGACACGATAGGATCGGCCGAAAACAGCGGAAAAGAGTGGAACATCAACGGCGAAAAAGTCACGATAGAAGTTAAGAAAATATAAAAATAACGGCTCTTTATCACAAAAGCCGTATACGGCTTTTGCTCATCGCTGCGAATTTGTTCATTACCTCCCACAAAACGCACTACGTTGGCGTTTTGTGGGAGCCTTTTTTTGCGCTCTGCCGGCGTTTTTGGGAGCCCTATGTGTTTTTGCAAACTTTTATCGACTTATATTTTTCTTTGGTGGCATTTCCTCCTCTGATGTGTCTTTCGTTTTTGTTTTCAAGCAGCACGGAGCCGACGTCGGCGGCGAGGCGCGGATTTAATCTTTTCAGTCTTTGCGTCACGTCCTTATGTACGGTCGACTTTGAAATGCCGAATTTTTTTGCCGCCTCGCGCACGGTGCATTTGTTTTCGGCTATGTATTCCCCGAGTTTTACGGTTCTTTCCTCAATATAGCTTTTCAAGCCTTTCGCCTCCCATAACGTCTGTTTATAAAGCATATGAGCTTTGTTTCCCGAATATAACTGTATATTGACGATAATCCAATGTTAAAATTAGTTTAAAAAACCAAAAAAGGTCTTTACAACAGAAGTCCGTTTGGTTATAATAAATAATTAAGAAAATTTGATCGGAGGATGGTGATTTTATGCCGATGGAAACGGTTAAAAAACTGACCGACGCTGAAAACGCGGCCGCCGAAAACGAGAGCGCCGCGCGAAAAGCGGCGGAGGCGGCTGTCAAAAAAGCCCGTTCGGACGCGGCCGAGATTATTGAAAGGGCCAAAAACGAAGCCGCGCACATGATGGCTGACGCCGAAACGAGAGCCGCGGCGGACGCGGGCAAGCTCAAAGCCGAGTATGACGCCCGCCTTAAAAAGGAAACGGACGCCTTGGGCGCGAAGGCCAAAGGCGTCAAAGACAAAGTGATCAAGATCATTATGGACGAACTGATTTAGGGAGGTGAGTATATGGCGAAGCTTCCGATGAAACGGGTCGAGATCTACGGTCTCAAGACCCGAAGGAAGGCCATTTTGGAAGCGCTGCAGCGCTACGGCGTACTTGAGCCCATAAGCGAGGACCTCAGCGAGATGGGCTTTGAAAAGACCGACACCGCCAAATCCGCGGCGACCTTCGCCAAAGCGGAGGACACTTTAAAGAGCGCGATCGAGGTGCTCGATAAATACTCCCCCGAAAAGGTGCCGCTGCTTTCGATGCTGAGCGGCAAAAAGATGCTGAGCGTCAGCGAGTATTACAATACCGTTGACAACGCGGGCAGGGCGCTTGATATCGCGCGCGAGCTCAATGATCTGTCAAAGCGGAACTATGAGATCGAGGCGGACATAGCAAAGTGTGAGGGCGCAATAGTCTCGCTTGAGTCGTGGTCGGGTCTTGACATACCCATGAATTTCAGGGGCACAAAAAAGACCGCCGCGCTGATCGGAACCTTTCCGGAGCCCAAGACCGAGGCGGATATATTAAAGGGTCTCGGCGATGCGCTCGGAGCGGACGCGGCAAATGATCCGCTGTACGCGGCGGATGTGACCGTGCTTCATTCCGAGACCGGATTTTCGAACGTCTGCGTGTTCTGCCGCAGGGAAAAGCGGAACGAGATCGAGGCGGCGCTCAGAAACATGGGCTTCGCGAAGCCGCAGTATGTCACAAAGCGCCCCCCGATCGAGGAGAAGGCTAAGCTGTCGGAACAGATAGGCGCGGACAAAAAGCAGATAGAAAGCAACAGGAAGCGTATCGAGACGCAGGCAAAGCACAGGGACCTGCTCAAGTTCATGGTGGACTACTACGCCATGCGTATTGAGAAATACGAGACCCTGGGCGACATAAACCAGAGAGACAAATTCTTTGTCATATACGGCTACGCGCCCGAGAAATACTGCGCGCGGCTCGAGGATGAACTGACACGCAAGTATGACGCGGCCGTGGAGATCCATGACGCGGGCGATAACGAGAACCCGCCCGTGCTGCTCCGCAACAACCCGTTCTCGGAGCCGGTCGAATCGGTGCTTGAGACCTACAGCATGCCCGGAAAATTCGAGATAGACCCGACGTTTATAATGTCGCTGTTTTACTATTTCCTGTTCGGAATGATGCTGTCCGACGCGGGCTACGGCCTTTTGATGATCGTGGGCTGCGCGTTTCTGGTTCTCAGGTTCCCCAACATGGCGCCCGGCACCAAAAAGGCGCTTAAAATGTTTTTCTGGTGCGGCATCTCAACGTTTATCTGGGGACTGCTGTTCGGCGGATTCTTCGGCGACGCTGTCCAGGTGATCTCAAGGACGTTCTTCGATCACGAGGTCAAGATACCCGCGCTGTGGTTCGAGCCGATAAAAGACCCGATGCGCATGCTTATCTTCGCGTTCGCGGTGGGCATTGTTCACCTGTTCGCGGGACTTGGAATCAAGTTCTATCAGATGGTCAAGGACGGAGACATAAAGGGCGCGATATACGACGTTGTGTTCTGGTACCTGCTGGTGGGCGGCGGTATCGCCTACCTGCTGTCGATGCAGATGTTTGTCGACATGACGGGGCTCGGATTCAAGCTTCCGCCGATCGGCGGCAAGATCGCCGCGATCTGCGCGGGCATAGGAGCGCTCGGAATAATCCTGTTCGCGGGCCGCTCGTCCAAAAATCCCGCCAAGCGCGTCGCGAAGGGTCTCTATGAGCTGTACGGCGTGACGAGCTATCTGAGTGACATTCTGTCGTATTCCAGACTGCTGGCGCTGGGTCTCGCCACGGGCGTTATAGCCCAGGTGTTCAACCAGATGGGCAGCATGTTCGGCGGCGGAGTGTTCGGAGCGATATGCTTCACGCTGGTGTTTGTCATCGGCCACGCGCTCAACATGGCGATAAATCTGCTGGGCGCCTACGTTCACACAAACAGACTTCAGTTTGTGGAATTCTTTGGTAAATTTTATGAAGGCGGCGGAAAGAAGTTCACACCCTTCACCGCCAATACAAAATATTATAAATTCAAGGAGGAAAATTGAGTATGGAAAGTTTAGGTATTGTATTCGCATTGACGGGCGCGGCTTTGGCGGCGCTTATGGCGGGAATCGGTTCGGCTATCGGCGTCGGCATGGCCGGAGAGGCCGCCGCCGGAGTTGTGACCGAGGACCCCAACAAGTTCGGTAAGGTGCTTATTCTTCAGCTCCTGCCCGGAACGCAGGGAATCTACGGTCTGCTTATCGCGTTCATCACTCTTTCGCAGATAGGGATCCTGGGCGGAAGCGCCGATATATCCACGGCAAAGGGTCTGCTTTACTTAGCGGCGTGCCTGCCCATGGCGTTTGTCGGCCTTTGGTCGGCTATCAGACAGGCGAGAGCCGCCGTGTCGGGTATTCAGCTTGTTTCAAAGCGCCCCGATCAGATGGGTAAGTCGATGATTTTCGCCGCGATGGTTGAGACATACGCCATTCTGGCGCTGCTTATCTCTATCCTTTCGATCACGGGAATCGGCGGACTCAGCATATAAGCATATAAAGGAGTTTTAAATATGCAGAACCAAGTTGGCGGACTCAGTGTTATTCTGGGTCAGATAGAAAAAGAGTCGGAGGCCGTGATAGCGGAGATCGAGTCAAAGGCGAAACAAGAGTCGGATAAGATAATTTCTACGGCAAAAGCCGAGGCGGAAAAAATCACCGCCGAGGCGAAGGCTGCTGCCGACAAGGCCTACGGCGCGGCTCTGGAGCGGGACAAAAACGCGATGGAGCACAGCCTCACCCAAAATCTGCTGCGCGAAAAGCAAAAGCTGCTTGACGGCGTGATTTCCGCCGCGGTAGAGGAATTGGGCGGCTCGCGCGACAAGAGATATTTCGATTTTTTAAAGTCGCTTCTCGGCAGATACGCCAGAGAAAATTCGGGAAAAATACTTATGTCCGAAAAGGACATCAAAGAGATGCCCGCGGACTTTAAAGAATATCTTAAAGAGAACTGCCCGAATCTCAGACCCGAGGCGTCGGACAAAGTCGAGACGGGCTTTATCGCGGTGTATGACGATATTGACATAGAGGAAAACTGCACGCTGTCAGAGCTGGCCGAGTCGGCAATGGACGGCATAAAGGAAAAGGTGCAGAGCGTTATGTTTAAGTGATCGGGAGGTGATTTTGTGGCAGAACAATACACGTACGCGGTGTCGAGGATACATGCCAGAGAGATCGACTTGCTGAGCTCCGCCGATATGGAGCAGCTGCTGAGCAGCGCGGATTACGGCGAGGCTATGAGCTATCTTCGCGGCAAGGGCTACGGCGCGGGCGGCGAGTATTCCGATTTCGAGCCGATGATCAAGGACGAGACCGACAAGATGTGGGCGCTGATCCGGGAGCTCATACCCGAGACCGAGCCTTTTGAAACGCTGCTGCGTCAGACCGATTTTCAGAATCTCAAGGCCGCGATAAAGGCGGTGTATACCTCCGAGGAGGCGACCGATTGTCTGGAGTCTGGAGGAAGCGTCGATCCCGAGCTGATCGTCGAGGCCGTGAAACTCAAAAACTACGGCGAGCTTCCCGATTTTATGGCGGAAACGGCCGAGAGCGCAACGGAAATATTTTTAAAGACTGGCGACGGTCAGGAGTGCGATATTGCCGTTGACAGAGCCTGCCTTGAGACTATTTTAAGAGAGGGCGAGGAGTCGGGCGTCGGAGTTATATGCGACTACGCGCGTCTGCTGGCGGCGCTCACGGATATAAAGATCGCGGTCAGGGCGGCGCATACCGGCAAGACCAAGGGCTTTGCCGAAAGGGCGCTGGTCCCGTGCCCGGGGCTTGACGTCTCGGCTTTGGCGGACGCGGCCTCGAAAAACATAGACGAGGTTTACAAGTGCCTTGAGCACACCGATTACAGAGACGCGGTCGATGCGCTCAAGTCTTCGATGTCCGAGTTTGAAAAGTGGTCGGACAACAAAATTATGGAGCTGATACGCGGCCAGAAGGCGAACCCGTTTACAATAGCGCCCGTTTTTGCCTATGTTCTGGCGAAGATCAACGAGACCAAGGCGGTGCGGATCGTGCTTTCGGGCAAGAAAAACGATCTCGATATGGGGCTTGTCAGAGAAAGGATACGTGATTTATATGTATAGTATTGCGGTTATGGGCGACAAGGACAGCGTGGCCGGATTCGGCGCTCTGGGCCTTGAGACTCGCTTTGTGGATGAGCCCGCGGGCTGCAGAAAGGTTTTCAGGCAGCTTGCCTCCAGCGGCAGATACGCGGTTATATATATCACCGAAAAGGCCGCCGCGATGATAGGCGACGAGATCGACAAATATAACGAGGCGATGCTTCCCGCGGTGATAAGGATACCCGGAGTTTCGGGCAATACCGGAGAGGGTATCATGCAGGTGAAGCGCTCGGTCGAAAAGGCCGTCGGCTCGGATATAATATTCAATAATTAATAAGATTTTTAGGATGTGATAAAATATGGCGAAAGGAATAATTAAGAAGGTCGCGGGACCTCTGGTTATCGCCGAGGGTATGCGCGAGTGTAATATGTACGACGTTGTGCGCGTCGGCGAGCAGCACCTGATCGGCGAGATCATCGAGATGCACGGCGACCGCGCCTCGGTCCAGGTATACGAGGAAACCTCGGGATTGGGCCCCGGCACTCCCGTTGAGACCACCGGAATGCCCCTTAGCGTTGAGCTGGGCCCCGGTCTTATCGGAAGCATTTTCGACGGAATCCAGAGACCGCTCGACGATATTATGAAGATCGCGGGCAACAACCTGCGCCGCGGAGTTGAGGTCCCGTCTCTTAAAAGAGACAAAAGCTGGAGCTTTGAGGCGAGCGCCAAAAAGGGCGACAAGGTTTCGGGCGGAGACGTGCTCGGAACGGTCGCCGAGACCGAGGTCGTTACCCAAAAGATAATGGTGCCTCCCGATGTTTCGGGAACGATAAAATCGATCAAATCCGGCAGCTTTAAGGTCGACGAGACCGTGGCCGTGATAGAGACCGAGGACGGCGGCAAAGAGGTCACGCTGATGCAGAAGTGGCCGGTGCGCCGCGGCAGACCCTACAGCGAAAAGCTGCCGCCCGAGATGCCTCTGGTTACCGGTCAGAGAGTTATCGACACCATGTTCCCAATCGCGAAGGGCGGCGTGGCGGCTGTTCCCGGCCCGTTCGGCAGCGGCAAGACCGTTGTTCAGCACCAGCTTGCGAAGTGGGCGGACGCCGACATAGTGGTTTATATCGGATGCGGCGAGCGCGGCAACGAGATGACCGACGTTCTCAATGAGTTCCCCGAACTGGTCGACCCCAAGACCGGAAAGTCGCTGATGGAAAGAACCGTGCTTATCGCCAACACCTCGGACATGCCGGTTGCGGCCCGCGAGGCTTCGATATATACGGGAATCACGATCGCCGAGTATTTCCGCGATATGGGATATTCGGTGGCGCTGATGGCGGATTCCACGTCGCGCTGGGCCGAGGCGCTTCGCGAGATGTCGGGCCGTCTTGAGGAAATGCCCGGCGAGGAAGGCTATCCCGCATATCTGGGCAGCCGTCTGGCGCAGTTCTACGAGCGCGCGGGCAGAGTTATAACGATAGGCTCCGACAAGCGCGAGGGCGCGCTTTCGGTTATCGGAGCGGTTTCGCCTCCCGGCGGTGATATTTCCGAGCCGGTTTCACAGGCGACGCTCAGAATAGTAAAGGTGTTCTGGGGTCTGGACGCGGGGCTTGCGTACAAGAGACACTTCCCGGCGATCAACTGGCTCACCAGTTATTCTCTCTATCTCGACACGATGGAGAGTTGGTTCAACAACAACGTCGAATCCGACTGGATGCAGCTTAGAAACGAGCTCATGCGCCTGCTTCAGGAGGAGTCGGAGCTTGACGAGATAGTGAAGATGGTCGGCATGGACGCGCTGTCCCCCGGCGACAGGATCAAGCTTGAGGCCGCGCGCAGCGTCCGCGAGGACTTCCTGCACCAGAACGCCTTCCATGAGATAGACACCTTCTCGCCCCTTGAGAAGCAGTACTATATGATGCGCCTGATGATGGACTACTACAAAAACTGCACCGAGGCTCTGAATGTGGGAGCCGACGTTGAGGCGCTGGTCGCCATGCCGGTGCGCGAGCAGATCGGACGTTTTAAGTACTATAACGAGGACAACATCAGCGGCGAGTACGAAAAGGTGCGCGATGAGATCAAGAGCGAGATAACTCAAATTCTTTCCGAAAGGGAGGCTGACTGATATGCCGAAAGAATACAGAACGATTGAAGAAGTGGCCGGCCCTCTGATGCTGGTCAGAAACGTTGAAAACGTGAATTACAACGACCTGGGCGAGATAATCTTGTCAAACGGCGAAAAGCGCCGCTGCAAGGTACTTGAGATAGACGGCAGCAACGCGCTTGTTCAGCTGTTCGAGCCCTCGACCGGTATCAATATTTCAACAAGCAAGGTGCGTTTCTTAGGCAGAAGCATGGAGCTGGGCGTATCGGGCGACATGCTGGGCCGCGTGTTCGACGGCCTCGGCAGACCGATAGACAACGGCCCCGAGATCCTGCCCGAAAAGCGTCTGGATGTTGACGGACTGCCGATGAATCCCGCGGCGAGAAGTTATCCCGAGGAGTTCATCGAGACAGGCATATCCGCGATCGACGGTCTTAACACTCTGGTTCGCGGACAGAAGCTGCCTATATTCTCGGCAAGCGGTCTGCCCCATGCGAATCTCGCGGCTCAGATCGCCAGACAGGCGGGCGTTCGCGGAACCAACGAGCAGTTTGCGGTTGTGTTCGCCGCGATGGGAATAACGTTTGAGGAATCCAATTTCTTTGTTGAGAGCTTTAAGGAAACCGGAGCCATAGACAGAACGGTCATGTTCGTCAACCTGGCAAATGACCCCGCTGTAGAGCGTATCGCCACGCCGCGAATGGCGCTGACGGCTGCGGAATATCTGGCGTTTGAAAAGGATATGCACGTTCTGGTCATACTGACCGACATTACAAACTACGCCGACGCGCTGCGCGAGGTCTCGGCGGCGCGCAAGGAGGTCCCGGGACGCCGCGGCTATCCCGGATATATGTACACCGACCTTGCCAATCTTTACGAAAGAGCGGGCAGACAGCACGGCAAGAAGGGCTCGATCACGATGATCCCGATCCTCACCATGCCCGAGGACGACAAGACCCACCCGATACCCGACCTTACGGGGTATATCACCGAGGGTCAGATAATCCTTTCCCGTGAGCTTTACAGAAAGAATATCATGCCGCCTATCGACGTGCTGCCCTCGCTGTCAAGACTTAAGGACAAGGGCATAGGCGACGGCAAGACCAGAGCTGACCATGCCGATACCATGAACCAGCTTTTCGCGGCCTACGCCAGAGGCAAGGACGCCAAAGAGCTTATGGTCATACTGGGCGAGGCGGCGCTGACCGAGATAGACAAGAAGTACGCGCGCTTTGCCGATGAATTCGAAAAGCGCTACGTTTCGCAGGGCTATCAGACCCGCCGCGATATTGAGGAAACCTTGAAGATAGGCTGGGAGCTTTTAGGCATCTTGCCAAGAGGCGAGCTGAAGCGTATCAAAGACGAGTACCTCGACAAATACTACAAAGAGGCGTAAATATATCAAGGAAGTGATAATCAATGGCAATGACGCAGGTCAACCCGACCAGAATGGAACTCACCCGTCAAAAGGGCAAACTGGTGACCGCCATGCGCGGCCACAAGCTGCTCAAGGACAAGCGCGATGAGCTTATGCGGCAGTTTCTGGATCTGGTGAGGGTCAACAAGCAGCTCCGCGAGGAGGTAGAGGAAGGCATCAAGGCCGCGAACCGCCGTTTTGTGCTGGCGTCGGCAGTGATGAACGACCCCGCCCTAAAGACCGCGCTGCTCGCTCCCAAACAGAGCGTGTCGGTGGAGGTCACCGACAAAAACGTCATGAGCGTTGACATACCGGTCATGGAATACAAAACCGGCTCCCCGCGCGAGGGCGATATATTCTCATACGGATTCGCCTTCACGTCGGGCGATCTCGACGATGCTGTGCGCGCGCTCAGCGATATTTTCCCGAAGCTTTTGAAACTGGCGGAATGTGAGAAATCCTGTCAGCTGATGGCCGACGAGATCGAAAAGACACGCCGCAGGGTAAACGCTCTTGAGCATGTTATGATACCCGAGTACCGGAGACAGATCAAATATATCACCATGAAGCTTGACGAGAACGAGCGTTCTACCCAGATACGCCTTATGAAGGTCAAGGACATGATGATAAAAGAAAACATAGAACAAAAACGAGCCAAAATGGCATAGGAATTATTTATGAAAAACGTAGACTTAAGATATTTAAATCTTCTTCACATGAGATACGGAAATATCAGAAAGGCGTCTGAGGCGATCATCAACCTCAGCGCCTTGCTGAATTTGCCTAAAGGCACCGAGCATTTTCTCAGCGATCTTCACGGCGAGTATGAGTCGTTCACGCATATTCTCAAAAACGGCTCGGGCGTTATAAAATCCAAAATAGATATGGTGTTTGAGAATACGCTGCCCGAGAGCGAGCGCAAATCTCTGGCGACGCTCATATACTATCCCGAGGAAAAGCTGGAGCTTGTGAAGAACTCTATCAAAAAGCGCGCCGACTTAAACGAATGGTACATGCTGACCCTGCACCGGCTGATCGAGGTGTGCAAGGCAAGCGCGTCCAAATACACCCGTTCGGATGTGAGAAAGGCGCTGCCCGAGGGTTTTGATTACATAATCGACGAGCTTCTGCACACCCAGGACATAGAGATCGACAAAAACGAGTATTATAAGCAGATCGTTTCGACCATAATCGAGATAGGCAGGGCCGACGCGTTCATCATCGCCATGGCCGAGCTTATCCAGCGTCTGGCGATAGCCCGTCTGCACATAATCGGCGACATATATGACCGCGGTCCGGGCGCGCCGATAATCATGGACACTTTGATGCGCCACCACAGCGTTGATATTCAGTGGGGCAACCATGATATCGAGTGGATAGGAGCCGCCATAGGCAGCCGCGCCTGCATAGCCAACGTGATACGTCTGTGCTCGCGTTATGACAATATGCAGACCATCGAGGGCGATTACGGCATAAGCATACGTCCTCTGGCGGTGTTCGCTATGGAGACTTACGCAAGCGACGCCTGCGAGGTATTCATGCCGAGACATCTTGAGGTCACCGAATACAGCAAGCACGATGAGAAGCTGATCTCAAAGATCCACAAGGCGATCACCGTTATTCAGTTTAAGCTTGAGGGGCAGATAATAAAGCGTCATTCCGAATACGGAATGGACGACCGTTTGCTGCTTGAAATGATCGATTACGGAAAAGGCGTGATCAACATAAACGGGAATGAATACGAGCTTCTTGACAAGAGCTTCCCGACGATAAATCCCAAACATCCTTACAGGCTGACGCCCGCGGAAAAAGAGGTCATCGACCGCCTGCGCGAGGCTTTTGTCAGCAGCGACAGGCTGAAAAAGCATATGCGCTTTATGATCGAGCGCGGCGCGCTTTATAACAAATACAACTCTAACCTGATGTACCACGGCTGCATACCGATGACCGAGGACGGCGAGTTTGAAAAGGTCAGCCTTTTCGGCGCGCCCCTTTCCGGCAAGGCGTTGTTTGACGAGATAGATTTCAGAGTCCGCTGCGGAGTAAAGACCAAGGACGGCACCGCGGAGCGCACAACCGCCGAGGACTTGATGTGGTACCTCTGGTGCGGTGCCAAATCGCCGCTCTACGGCAAGGACAGGATCGCTACTTTTGAAAACTATTTCATAGCCGACGAGGACGCGCGCAAAGAGAACAAGAACCCGTACTACCGCCACGCCGCGAAACGCGAGACCGCAATTATGATACTCAAGGAGTTCGGTTTAAAACCCGCAAAATCCCATATTATAAACGGTCATGTGCCCGTTGAGATCAGAAAGGGCCAAAGCCCGATCAGGGCGGGAGGCAAGCTGTTTGTCATAGACGGCGGCCTTTCCAAGGGGTATCAGCCAAAGACCGGTATCGCGGGTTATACTCTGCTCTATAATTCCCATGGCCTGATACTGGTTTCCCATGAGCCATTTGAATCCAAGGAAAAAGCGGTGCGGGAGGAGATCGACATTCACTCGAAAACTGTGGTGCTTGAGCGTGCCGGCAAACGCAAAATGGTTGCCGACACCGACCAAGGCGCCGACATAAAGGACCGCATCGAGGATCTGAAAATTTTATTAAACGCCTACCGCGACGGCACCCTGAAACCGAAAAATTAAACAAAACACTTGCTTGATATTCGATTTGAATTATGTTATAATAAGAGCAAATCAAAGGAGTGTGATTACAATGTCAAACAGAGAACGGGCAATCAGCCTTATAAATCAAATGGATGACGAAAAAATCTTGTTTATTATTAATATTCTTGAAGGGATAAACGGCCTGACGGAAAAATCAGATGAATATGATTTGGAACTTGCTTTAGACAGCGAGATCGATAATGACGAGGAATATACATCCGAAGAAGTGCGGCAGATTTTAGGATTAACACGATGAAATATAAAATAATATATAAAAAGAAAGCCCTAAAATTTATTCAGCAGCAGCCTCGGAACCAGCAGGAAAGAATAATCAAGGCTATTGAAAAATTACCTAAAGGTGATATAGTTCGTGTTGAAACTACGGATAAATACAGACTCAGAGTAGGTGATTACAGGATCCTGTTTAAGATCGATAATGATAAGCTGATTATTGCTGTGGTCAATGCCGTGAGCAGAGGACAAATTTATAATAGGCTTTAAGAAATACTGGTAAAGAGTTGTTGCGCATTTGGCGTAAAAATGGCGTAAATACATTTTGGATGATTACAAAGGACACCAAAATCAACGTATTTTCGGTATATACAAAGATACAAAAAATAACCCTTGATTTATCAAGGGTTTTGTGTTACAATGGCAAAAGTTGAACAGAAAAATCAAATTTTTTACAGTAAGGAGCGATTTTTGTGGCTAAAGAGCTTTCAAAAACCTACGACCCCAAGGCGGTTGAGGAAAAAATCTATAACGAGTGGATACGCGGCGGATATTTTCACGCCGAGCCGGACGACAGCAAAAAGCCGTTCACGGTGGTGATACCTCCTCCCAACGTAACGGGTCAGCTTCACATGGGCCACGCCCTTGACGAGACATTTCAGGATATTATTATAAGAACAAAACGCATGCAGGGTTACAATGCCCTTTGGATCCCCGGTACCGACCACGCGGGCATAGCCACCCAGATAAAGGTGGAAGAGGACATGCGCGTTAACGAGAACGGCCTGACCAGATACGACCTGGGCAGAGACAAGTTTCTTGAGCGCGTATGGGCTTGGAAAGAGAAATTCGGCGGCCGCATTATAAATCAGCTCAAAAAGCTGGGCTCGTCCTGCGACTGGGACAGAGAGCGTTTCACGATGGACGAGGGCTGCAGCAAGGCCGTGCGCGAGGTGTTCGTTAACCTCTATAACAAAGGCCTTATATATCAGGGCACGCGCATAATCAACTGGTGCCCGTCCTGCAAGACCGCGCTGTCCGACGCGGAGGTCGAGTATTCGGAGCACGACGGCAATTTCTGGCACATAAAATACCCGCGCAAGGACGGAAAGGGCTATGTGGAGATAGCCACCACCCGTCCCGAGACGCTGTTGGGTGATACCGCCGTTGCGGTCAATCCCGATGATGAGAGATATAAAGACTTAATAGGCAAGATGCTGATCCTGCCGCTTGTGGGACGCGAGATACCCGTTATCGCCGACGAGTATGTTGACAAGGAATTCGGAACAGGCTGCGTTAAGATAACGCCCGCCCACGACCCCAACGACTTTGAGGTAGGCAAACGCCATAACCTTGAGGAGATCAAGGTCATGAACGACGATGCCACGATAAACAAATTCGGCGGAAAATATGAGGGAATGGACAGATACGAGGCCCGCAAGGCTATCGTTGAGGACCTTGAAAAAGAGGGACTGCTCGTCAAAGTTGAGCCGCATGTCCACAACGTCGGCGGATGCTACCGCTGCGGCACAACGGTGGAGCCGATAACCTCAAAGCAGTGGTTCGTCAAGATGAAGCCCCTGGCGGAGCCCGCGATCGAGGCAGTGAAGAATGGCGAGACAAGATTTATTCCCGAGCGCTTCACCAAGACATACATGAACTGGATGGAAAACGTCCACGATTGGTGCATATCCCGTCAGCTCTGGTGGGGACACAGGATCCCCGCGTTCTACTGTGAGGATTGCGGCGAGACTATCGTTTCAAAAGAGGATATAACGGTCTGCCCCAAATGCGGCGGCAAGGTGAAGCAGGACGAGGACGTGCTCGACACATGGTTCTCGAGTGCGCTGTGGCCGTTCTCAACTTTGGGCTGGCCCGAAAAGACAAAGGAGCTTGAGCATTTCTATCCCACGTCGGTGCTGGTTACCGGATACGACATAATATTCTTCTGGGTCGCCAGAATGATCTTTTCGGCTCTCGAGCACACGGGCGAGGTGCCGTTTAAGGATGTTTACATCCACGGCCTCGTGCGCGATTCCCGGGGCCGCAAGATGAGCAAGTCTCTGGGCAACGGAATAGACCCGCTCGAGATCATCGACAAGTACGGCGCCGACGCGCTGCGCTTCACGCTGGCCACGGGCAACTCCCCCGGCAACGACATGAGATTTTATATCGAGCGTGTTGAGGCAAGCAGAAACTTCGCCAACAAGATCTGGAACGCGTCGCGTTTCGTGCTGATGAACCTTTCGATCGACACCTGCGCCCTGCCCGACAGGTCAAAACTAACGATCGCCGACAAGTGGATAATCTCGGCGTATAACGATTTGGTGAAAGAGGTCACCGACAACCTTGAAAAATACGAGCTGGGCATCGCGGTCTCAAAGCTCTATGACTTTATCTGGGACAGCTTCTGCGACTGGTATATCGAGCTTGTAAAGCCCCGTTTCTTTGAGGAGGGCGAGAGCAACACGACCGCTCAGCAGGTGCTTGTGTATGTTTTGAGCAACACGCTCAAGCTGCTGCACCCGTTCATGCCGTTTATTACCGAGGAGATCTGGCAGGCGCTACCGCACGAGGGCGAGAGCATAATGATATCGAGCTTCCCGGTATACGACCCCGAGCTCAAGGACGAGAGCGCCGAGAGCGAGATGCGTATGATCATGGACGCGATAAAAGGCGTGCGCAACATCAGAAATGAGATGAACGTTCCTCCTTCAAAAAAGGCCGCGCTCTATATCGTGACCGACAAAGGCGCGACGTTTGAGAAAGGCGACAGCTTCTTTAAGAAGCTTGCCTCGGCTTCGGAGGTCAACGTTTGCGCCGATAAGAGCGGCGTTCCCGAAAACGCGGTCTCGGTCGTTGTGCCCGGAGCGGAGATCCTGCTGCCGGTCGACGAGCTGGTGGACAAGGAAAAGGAGCTTGACCGCCTGAGCAAAGAGAAGAAACGCCTTGAGAGCGAGATCAAGCGCGCCGAGGGCAAGCTGAGCAACAAGGGCTTTACCGAAAAGGCCCCCGCCAAAGTGGTGGAAGAAGAGCGCAAAAAGGCCGAAAAGTATAGCGAGATGCTCAAAACCGTGCTTGACAGCATAGAGAAATTAAAATAAATATTATTTCGGGCGGTGGATAACCGCCCGATTCAATGACTTAATAAAACGATCAATAAGGAGAAAAACATGATTTTTAAACCCGCGGATATTCTTATACCGAAAAATATCGACTATGAAAAATGGAGCGTGGTGGCCTGCGACCAGTATACATCCGAGCCCGAGTATTGGGAAAAAGCTGCGAAAATCACAGGCGGCGCGCCTTCAACTCTCGACATAATATTTCCCGAGGTTTATCTTGATGAGCCCGGCGGCATTGATCAGATCAAAAAAATCAATGAAACCATGAGCCGATACCTTGCCACCGGCATATTCGAGACACTCAAAAACTCGTACGTTTATGTGGAGCGGTCGCAGTCAAACGGCAGGACGCGGCGCGGTCTGATCGGCATGGTCGACCTTGAGGAATACGATTTCAGGCGCGGCTCCCACTCAAAGATACGCGCCACCGAGGGCACGATAGTCGAGCGTATCCCGCCCCGCAAGAAGATACGCATAAACGCGCCTCTCGAGCTTCCCCATATTCTGATGCTGATCGACGATCGGGAAAAATCGGTGATAGAGCCTTTGACGGAGCGCAAGTCGGATCTTAAAAAGCTTTATGATTTTGACTTGATGCTCGGAGGCGGCAGAATTGCCGGATATCTTGTGCCCGAGAGCGAGCACGAGAGAATAACGGGCGCGATCACAGCGCTTGAGAATAAAGCGGAGTTTGAGAAAAAATACGGCGTTTTCAATAAAGACGTTATGGTGTTCGCGGTGGGCGACGGAAACCACTCGCTGGCGACCGCCAAATCCTGCTGGGATGAGATAAAAAAGAGTTTGACCAAAGCCGAGGCCGAGAATCACCCCGCGCGATACGCGCTTGTGGAGCTTGAAAATATCCACGACGAAGCGCTGGAGTTTGAGCCTATACAGCGAGTGCTGTTTGACGTCGACCCCGAGGACGTGATGAAAGCGCTGCAAAAGCGTTACCCGCGTGCTTCCTCCGAGAGTAACGGCGGTCACAGAATACGCTATAAATACGGAAAAAACCGCGGTGAAGTCCATATCAAAGACGGTGCGGGAAATCTTGCGATCGCCACCGTTCAGGATTTTCTCGATGAGTATATCGAAAAAAACGGCGGCCGCGTGGATTACATTCACGGCGACGAGGTAGTGGAAACTCTCACGGATGCCGAGAACACCATAGGATTTATGGTCGATCCCATGGAAAAGAGCCAACTGTTTGAATGTGTTATAAAAGACGGCTCGCTGCCACGAAAAACATTCTCGATGGGCGTCGCGGCCGACAAGAGATATTATCTTGAGTGCAGGAAGATAAGGTGATAAAAATGGCGAAAAAACATGTTAAAACCAACGCGATGCGCATACTCGAAACGGCCGGTCTTGATTTTGAGACCATGTTTTACGAGTGCGGCGAGTTTACCGACGGCGTAACTGTGGCGGGCAAGCTTGGTCTTGATCCCGATTCGGTTTTTAAGACTCTTGTAACCGAAAACAAAGCGCATGAAAATTTTGTATTTGTGGTCCCGGTGGCAAAGGAGCTTGACCTCAAAAAGTGCGCGGCCGCCGCGGAACAAAAGGCGCTTGAAATGATACATGTCAAAGACATCACCCGTGTAACGGGGTACATCCGAGGCGGATGCAGCCCGATAGGAATGAAAAAGCAGTTCCCGACGGTCATCGACAAGTCCGCGGAGCCGCTCGAACAAATCTATTTCAGCGGCGGCAAACGCGGCGTTCAAATAAAAATGAGTCCAATTGATCTAAAAAACCTTATCAGCGCGAAATTCGCCGATATAACAAGGTAAAACAAAAATTTGTTTCGCAAACGTATTGACATTATATGAACAATATATTATAATTTAGGTGAAAGGAGTGTGTGAAAATGGCGCAGACAACGATCAGCATCAGAATGGATGATGCTTTAAAAAAGGATTTTGACAACGTGTGCGGTGAATTGGGCATATCCATGTCGGCGGCAATAATTATGCTTGCCAAAAAAATGACACGCGAAAATCGCCTGCCCTTTGAGGTTTCGATCGACCCCTTTTACTCCGATGAAAATATGGCGCGTCTCAGAAAATCAATAGCGCAAATGGAGGCGACGGGCGGCACCGTGCATGAGGTAAATTACGATGATTAAGGCTTGGACAGATGAGGCATGGGAAGATTTTGAATACTGGACAAAGCAGGATAAAAAAACTCTGAGAAGGATTTTGCAGCTTTTGAAAGACATTGAGCGAAACGGATATACCGGAATAGGCAAGCCTGAAAGGTTGAGCGGTGATTTGTCAAATTATTGGAGCAGACGCATTGATAATGCAAACAGAATAGTGTATCGCATAGACGGAGACACGGTAAAAATTGTGCAATGCGGCTCGCATTATAGGGATAAATAAGCGGCGGGGATTTCCTCGCCGCCTTTAAGGTTTTTTGGTTGGTTATCATTCGCTCTGCTGCTCGCGGTTTTGCACCATAAATCCCTCGATCCCTTTGAATATCGCTTCGGCGAGCGATTGCTGATATTCCTCGGTTTTGAGTTTTTCAAGCTCTGCGGGATTGGAAAGAAATCCGCATTCCACAAGAGCCGCGGGAACCTTAGCGTTTTTGAGTATGTATATTCCCGACTCGTTCCGCTTTGCCTCGCGATTGTTTTCGGGATCAAGATTCTCTCTGAGCGATTTTTGAATAAGCTCGCCCAAGACCTTGCTCTCCTCGCCGTTTTGTGAATAAAACACCTGCGCGCCGCTGTATTTCGCCTCCGAAAACTTGTTCATATGTATGCTGATAAAAAGATCCGCGTCTGCTTTATCAAGAACATCAAGTCGATAGCGCAGATCGTCTTTTTTCACGAATTTACCATCGGATCCGGGGATATCGGGCGCGTCGCCTTCGCGCGTCATAACGGCAGCTCCGCCGTTTGATGTGATAATATCCCTAAGCTTGAGCGAAACGCTTAAATTAAGCTCCTTTTCAAGCACGTCCCCGCATGAGGCTCCTCCGTCCTGACCTCCGTGGCCGGGGTCGATTACCACCGTCATGGTCGGGCTGTCGGCGTTGGTTCTGATCGGCTCCGCGGCGTTCGTTTTAAACAGCAGAACCACGGCGGCAGCGGTAAGAATAACTGCGGTCATGACCCAGATAATTCCGGATATTTTAAACGCTTTAAACATAATAAACACCTGCCTTTCATACATGTATATTCGCGGAAAAAATATTAATACATAAATTTTAAAAAATATGATAAAGTTAGCAAATAAGAGAAAATTTATAATTTTAATTAAATAATCGCTTATAATCACTCGTAAATCAATGTGAACCGTTTTGACTTTTACATTTAATCTATGTATAATTATCAATGTTGTCGCCGCGTGCGGCACTGTGATGGAAAGATGTGGGAGTTTAGCTCAGCTGGGAGAGCATCTGCCTTACAAGCAGAGGGTCATAGGTTCGAGCCCTATAACTCCCACCAACATCTTTTTTTATGCGGGAGTTTAGCTCAGCTGGGAGAGCATCTGCCTTACAAGCAGAGGGTCATAGGTTCGAGCCCTATAACTCCCACCATATTCGGTCCGGTAGTTCAGTTGGTTAGAATGCCAGCCTGTCACGCTGGAGGTCGTGGGTTCGAACCCCATCCGGATCGCCATCATGCCTCTGTAGCTCAGTCGGTAGAGCAGGGGACTGAAAATCCCCGTGTCGGTGGTTCGATTCCGCCCGGAGGCACCATTTGCGGGAGTGGCTCAGTGGTAGAGCGTCACCTTGCCAAGGTGAACGTCGCGAGTTCGAATCTCGTCTTCCGCTCCATTTGATAAAAGACGCATACATTTGCGTCTTTTATCATACTTTATTATAAGGCGCCATAGCCAAGTGGTAAGGCAGAGCTCTGCAACAGCTTTATGCCCCAGTTCAAATCTGGGTGGCGCCTCCAGTAACTTTAAGAAGCCTCGTTTGGGGCTTCTTGTTATTTTAGAAAAACTCTTGACAAACAACTTAAAGTAAAGTATACTTTAGTAAATATGATTATCTACAATATTTGTTTAAGTTTTTTAGGAGGTATTTACCAATGATTACAGCAGGTGATTTCAGAAACGGATTGACTTTTGAATATGACGGCAACGTGTGCCAGGTCGTTGAGTTCCAGCACGTAAAGCCCGGCAAAGGCGCCGCGTTTGTAAGAACAAAATTCAAGAACGTTATTACCGGAGCGGTTGTTGAAAAGTCGTTCAATCCCACCGAGAAGTTTGAAAAGGCCATGATCGAAAGACGCGACATGGAGTATCTGTATCAGGACGGAGATCTGTATTACTTCATGGACCCCGAGACCTACGAGCAGGTTCCTCTGAGCGAGTCTCAGCTGGGCGACGCGCTCAAGTTTGTAAAAGAGAACATGCAGGTCAAGTTCCTCTCATTCAAGGGCAACATTTTCTCGGTTGAGCCGCCCACATTTGTGGAGCTCGCCATCACTCATACCGAGCCGGGAGTTAAGGGCAACACCGCCACCAATGTTACAAAGCCCGCCACGCTTGAGACCGGCGCTGTCGTAACCGTTCCCATGTTCATCAACGAGGGCGACATGATCAGAGTCGACACGCGCACGGGCGAGTACATGGAGCGCGTATAGTCGATCATACCGAAAGGAGAAATATTATGTCTGAATTAAAAAAAGAGGCCGCTTACATAAAAGGCTTGTTTGATGGTATGAAGCTTGATCCCGAAAAGGGTGAGACCAAAATTATATCGCATATTATCTCATATTTGGAAAAGTCTGCCGAGGAGATCAGCGCTCTTGACAGTGAGCAGGGTTTTCTGGCCGACAGGATCGACGAGCTTGATGATGTGATCGAGATCCTCGCCGAGCAAATGGAAGGCTTTGACGAGCTTGACGATGATCTGTATCAAATCAAGTGCGAGCACTGCGGGGCCGAGATAGAGTTCACCGGTGACGACATCGACGATATTATCGGAGGCAGCTTTGAGTGCCCCGAGTGCGGCGAGGTTATAGAACTTGACCTGTCAGCAATGGACGACGATTGCGGCTGCGGCCATGATCACGAATAATCGAATTTATCAAAACGAACAAAGGCGTTTCGTCTTTGTTCATTTTTTATGCTTGTAAATCACGCCGATTTGTGTTATAATTATTTAAAATAATATTCCGAGAAAGGAGCAGTTTTATGTTAAAGTTAAAGAAGTTTTGCGCGGGATTCTTATCTGTCATGACGGCTTTCGCCTGCCTTTCGGGTACCGCTATTGCCGCCGATGAGGCCGAGCCCGCGGGTTATCATTTTATTGCGTATTTTGGAGCCGACGGAATAATTTCCGATGTGAAGTCAATAGGCGGAACCCTGACCGAGGGAGAGATCGAGACGCTTGCCGAGGCGGAGTGCCCCGACGGCGCGTCGGAGGCCAAGGTGTTTGACTGGACAGCTGATCTTGAGCCCAAGTCAGCTGTGCTGAGCTATGACATGACGGAGGATAACTCAAACACGGTGACGATCTATCACACTAACGATATGCACGGCAGTCTGATCGACTCAAGCTCGGCGATCGGCGTCGATAAGATAGCGGCGCTCAGAAACGCCACCGACGGCGCATTTCTGGTTGACGCCGGAGACGCGACTCAAGGCGTCGCGTTCGCGTCGCTGTCAAAGGGCGAGGATGTTATAACACTCATGAACGCCGCGGGTTATAAGGCCATGGCGGCGGGCAACCATGAGTTCGATTACGGACTTGAACAGCTCGCCAAAAACAGACGGGCGGCTGAGTTCCCGATCATTTCCGCCAATACCTATTACGAGGGAAAGCCTCTGTTTGCGGGCAGCTACAGCGGCGGGGAGACGAACGGTGAAAACGTCATTATAGAGGAAAACGGCATCAAGGTCGGCTTATTCGCGCTGACGACGAGCGACACAAGCACATCCACGAATCCGAATAATATAGTCGGCGTTGAGTTCAAAAATGAGATCGAGACCGCCAAGGAGCAGGTCGCGGAGCTTGACCAAATGGGCGCGGATGTCATTGTAGCAATCACGCATATGGGCAATCTGAGCGGCCAGGCGCCGATAACCGCTGTTCAGCTCGCCGAAGCTATGGGCGGCACCGAGCTCGACGCGATAATCGACGGACACAGCCATATGGTAGAGAACGACACGGTGAACGGAATCGTTATCGGTCAGACCGGCACGGCGGACGCCAACGTGGGTAAAATGGAAATAACCGTCGGCGCTGACGGTGAAGTTAAAGCCGAGGAAACGACTTTGTCATATTATTTCTTCACAAATATTGATCCCGATCCCGCCGCTAAAGCCGTAGCGGATGAGCTGAGCAAAAAGAATGAAGGAATGCTCGGTCAAAAAATAGGTGAGACGGTCGGAACACTCTGGGGCGGCTCTATAAATCAGATCGCGGAATCACGCTCGAACGAGACGAACCAAGGAGACCTGATCTCGGATTCAATGCTCTATGCCACAAAGAAGAATCTGACAGGAGAGTATAAGGATGCGCCCGTTGTGGCTGTGGAAAACGGCGGAGGCTTCCGAACGCTTATACCTGCCGGCGATATAACGCTGGGCAGCGTTATCAACAGCCTGCCGTTTAACAACACGGTCGTATACAAGGCTGTTACTCCGTCTTTGATTTACCAATTGATAGAGCAGTCGGCCGCTACCGTAAACTCTCAGGACCCCGAAACAGGTATGCTCGACGCCGGGTATAGCGGAAGCTTCCTGCAAATCGGAGGCATGCGCTTTGAGTATGACCCGAACGCGGAATCGGGAAGCCGGGTAAAGGCAATATATACCGACGACGGGGCTTTGCTTGACAGAAACGATAATACATCCGTTATAATTCTCGCATCAAACGACTATGTGTTCACAAATGATTTGATCAAGGATATACCTAAACTCGGCGAGGCCGGAGACCTGGCTCAGGCGGTAATAGATTATATCGGCGTTCTCACCGAGAACGGAACAAAAGCTCTTGATATACCGGTGACGCAGGGCAGGATCAAAACAGTCGGAGCGTACGCCCCCAAGGATTATACCGCCCACATCAGAGCCGTGACCTCGGACGGCGCTTATGTTCCCGAAGGAACGGAAGTGGAGCTGTATATCGACGGAGTGAAGAATGACGGCAAGTTGAAAGTCGGAGCGGACGGACTGCTTGAGTTTACTGTCGGCGACGGCCCTCATGCGGTCAAACTGTCAGAGAGCGGCGCCGAGGGCTATGTGAACAATTACAGCGGCGCCGGAATAGTAGAGGCGCTCGGCGAATGGAATGGCGGCTATCCGAAAGTAGCGATTAGCAATTAGCGAATAGCGAATACGCGGAGAGAGCATGGCGAAAAGAGTTTGCGTTTACCCACGCTCGTTTTATAGCGGGCGGCAAAGTTCTTCGCCCGCTTTGCCTCCTCCGGGGAGGAGGTGTCAGGCGCAGCCTGACGGAGGTGGGAATGTATGTGTGGATAATATCGCCCGCTAAAGACCATATATTGTTCGCGAGAAAATTTTTAAAAAAATTTAAAAAAAGTTCTTGACAAGGTCAAAAAGATGTGGTAAACTTAAAAAGTTGCTGATGATGACATGTGATGTTTGATTTAGCAGTTGAGCGTGAGACGGACATGACTGTGAAACACGAAGGGAAGCGAAACACCAGCGTGACACAGGACAGGGTCCAGCGTCACGCTGGTGTTTGAAAAATAAATAGTGGAAAAGCGGTAACGGTAGATGTTTTCTATGAAGGAAAACACACTGTTACGACGAAATTGCACAAGGTAAGATTCTAATGTAAAAGTTAGGGTAAGAACTTGTCAATTCCAAAGGTTCAAAGCGAACTTTACGGATAAGCGAAAAGCTTATCAAAACGTTGGTTAATAGTTTTTAGAGCTAAGAGACTAACGATAAACATGTACGCAAGCGTGGAAAGACACGCTCGTAACAATATTTATCGAGAGTTTGATCCTGGCTCAGGACGAACGCTGGCGGCGTGCCTAACACATGCAAGTCGAGCGAGAAATATTCGGAGGAGTTCTTCGGAGCGAATCGGGATATGGAAAGCGGCGGACGGGTGAGTAACGCGTGAGTAACCTGCCCTCAGGAGGGGGACAACATCTCGAAAGGGGTGCTAATACCGCATGAAATTAATGTACCGCATGGTATGTTAATCAAAGATTTATCGCCTGAGGATGGACTCGCGTCCGATTAGCTTGTTGGCGGGATAAAGGCCCACCAAGGCAACGATCGGTAGCCGAACTGAGAGGTTGATCGGCCACATTGGGACTGAGACACGGCCCAGACTCCTACGGGAGGCAGCAGTGGGGGATATTGCGCAATGGGGGAAACCCTGACGCAGCAACGCCGCGTGAAGGAAGAAGGCCTTCGGGTTGTAAACTTCTTTAAGTGTGGAAGATAATGACGGTACACACAGAATAAGCCACGGCTAACTACGTGCCAGCAGCCGCGGTAATACGTAGGTGGCAAGCGTTGTCCGGATTTACTGGGTGTAAAGGGCGTGTAGGCGGGATTACAAGTCAGATGTGAAATACCGGGGCTTAACTCCGGGGCTGCATTTGAAACTGTAGTTCTTGAGTGTCGGAGAGGAAAGCGGAATTCCTAGTGTAGCGGTGAAATGCGTAGATATTAGGAGGAACACCAGTGGCGAAGGCGGCTTTCTGGACGGTAACTGACGCTGAGGCGCGAAAGCGTGGGGAGCAAACAGGATTAGATACCCTGGTAGTCCACGCCGTAAACGATGGATACTAGGTGTAGGAGGTATCGACCCCTTCTGTGCCGCAGTTAACACAATAAGTATCCCACCTGGGGAGTACGATCGCAAGATTGAAACTCAAAGGAATTGACGGGGGCCCGCACAAGC
>CANRBF010000002.1 GCA_947628795.1 uncultured Monoglobus sp. | reverse complement strand
TTTTCGAAAACAACGAGCTTAACGCGAAGGCTGAGGCAAATCAGGTTTACAAAAACGCGAAGATACCGTTCGCCTATGATTACGGCGACAATGACGCGGACGTGTATTACGCCGAAATGACGCACGGCACTCACGTGGCGGGCATCGCGGCGGGCAAAAACGGTGTGTTTGAGGGAACGACATTCTCAGGCGTCGCGCCCGAGGCTCAGCTCGTCTTGATGAAAGTCGCCGACTCGAAAGGCAACGCAGAGGATTCCGTTATTATCGCCGCTATGGACGACGCGTCAAAAATGAATGTGTGCGCGGTCAATTTGAGCCTGGGTACCACGTTTGCGGATTCTACGATGTACACAACAGCCTGCGATAACCTGAGAAACGCGGGGATAGCGGTCATATGCTCCGCGGGAAACGAGGACAGGTACGACGAGACCGCCGAAAATCCCGATTACACCTACAACAATTATCCGGCGTCCTGTTCCGCGGCGACCGCGGTCGCGTCATGTGATACGGACAAGAGGTGGCTCATAGGCGGCGGGATAACGCTCGCCGACGGGGAGAAGATCGTCGTTGACAAGGCGGTGTACAGCGAGCTGTTTTTTAAAAAATTCTCGGACAAATTTTATGACTATGTGTATGTGGGCAGTGAGACAGCTCCGCCCGAGGATGTTGTGAGCGGAAAGATCGTTATCATTGATATGAACAGCGGAATAACAAGTAAGTATCTTTTAAATCGCGGAGTCGTGGGCCTGATAATGGCGGTGCCTGATGAGCGCGACGGCAGGATTCAAACCGCGAGCGATGAAATGCCGGGTCTGATAGTGCGCAGATCATACGGCGAAAAGCTGATAAACGCCGAGGACAAGCGCTTAAAGACCGACGCGGAAATATGCACGCTCTACAGTGAATTCCCCGATGCGGGAATATCCGATTACAGCAACTGGGCGACCGGTTCAAATCTTGACCTAAAGCCCGAGATCACCGCGCCGGGCGGCAATATTCTGTCATCGGTCAACGGCGACGTATATGAAAACAAAAACGGCACATCCATGGCGGCTCCGCACATCACGGGCGCTATGGCGCTCATGAGCGGTTTTGTAGAGGCTGAACACCCCGAGACAGCGGGCGCGGACAAGGTCACGCTTATGGAAAACATTTTGATGAGCTCGGCCGGTCTTATATGCAGCGGCGAGGAAAAGACGCTTCCCGTCTCACCCCGCAGGCAGGGCGCGGGCCTCGCGAATTTAAAGGATGCGTTGTCAATTCCCGTGATACTGAAAGGCGACAGCGGCAAATCAAAACTGAACCTCGGCGATATGCTCGGCGATGAGATAACGCTTAATTTTACGACCGAGAACCTGACCGATCATGACGTGACCTACGACGATATATCGGTTTGCGCGCTCACCGACGGATATGAAAGCAAAGACGGCAAAAACATGATCTCGGATTCGGTTCCGCTTGATATCACCGCGGTCGAAAAGCCCGAAAGCGTGACGATCCCCGCAGGCGGCGAAACAGAGGTAAGCGTAAAAATTACTCTAAACGGCGAGCAGACCGCGGCCAATAAAGAAATTTTCACAAACGGCTTTTGGGTGGACGGATATATAACCCTGAGTTCGAAGGACGGCTCGGTGACAAAAGCGAGCATGCCCTACACGGGATTTTACGGCGACTGGACAGCCTTTGACGCGTTTTCTCACTCGTATTTTGAGGAGGGCGGCAGCGCCGCGAACGGTTATGTCGGATACGATTCCAATATTCTCGGCACAAACTTGTTTGTGAGCGGCGGCGAGGACCAAAGCGAATATGAAAGTGAAAGCTACGTGGGCATATCGGGCCTAAATGACAAGGGATATAAGATAAATATGCGAATGCTGCGCAGCCTCGTTGACACAGTATTGACCGTCAAAGATTCGGGCGGCAATGTTGTGTATGAGAAAAAAACGGACAATGGCCTGTGCCGCCAGATTGAAAGCAATAATTACTTTGAGGAAGTTTCACTGGATGGACTCGGCCTTTCCGAAGGCGACTATACCGCGGTTCTGTCAGGCAAATTCGTGTATGGCGACAAAAGCAGGACCGAGGAAAAGACGTATAAGTTTTATATCGACTCCGAGCTGCCCGAGATCAGAGACCCGAAAATTTACGAAGAAGGCGGCAAAAAGTACGCGTCGTTTAAGGCGAGCGACGACCGTTATTTGATGGGAGCTGCGGCAAATGACGGAAATAATACGGTCAGCGCGGCGGTCAAAGCGGAAAAAGAGGCGGAAATAACGCTTGATATAACGGATTTGAATGAAGAGACACTTGAATTTTCGGTAAGCGATTATGCCTATAACACGTATGATTTCAAGATCGGCGGGGTAAACGCCGAGATAACCGACAGCATCACGGGCGGAGGCAGCGCCGCGTTTATCGCGAGCGTCGCCAACAACGCCGCGGATGCCGACGCTGATGTTATGATGGCGATATATGACGGAGACGGCGTGCTGATCGGCGCGGATGTGCAAAACGCGTTCATAAACAGCGGCGAGAAGATCTCGTTCGCTTTCAGCTTTGAAAACGCGCCGACCGCGGCCGAGGCCAAGCTCTTTATCTGGGAGCACGAAAAACTGACCCCGCTGTGCGACCCCGTGGTATTCACCGAATTTTGATAACCATATGGCGGCAGATTGCGCCCGTTAGGCGCCCCTCGGGGGAGCTGTCGCCAACGACGGCTGAGGGGGCCTAATCATTATTCGCTATGTTCCCACCTCCGTCAGGCTTGCGCTTGACACCTCCTCCCGGGAGGAGGCATTAATTAGGTTTCCCTTGGAGGAGCCCGGGACGTCGAGGGTGCCGTCCCCTACGAACATTTTCGTAAAAAGGCGGCTACCAGGGCTCTTGCGAAACGCCAACGAAGTGCGTTTCTATTAAGGAGGCTCTTGGTCAAAATCGCAAGCAATTTTGAAAGATAGCTTTGAATCCGCAAGCAAGCTTGCTGATTAGGGAAAAGCGGAAAAATGACCGCCCCAAAAAGAAAGTCATGCAAAGCATGACTTTCGTAAAAAGGTGGTCACCAGGGCTCCCGCGAAACGCCAACGAAGTGCGTTTCGTGGGAAAAGCGGAAAAATGACCGCCCCAAAAAGAAAGTCATGCGAAGCATGACTTTCGTAAAAAGGCGGTCATTTTTCCGCTGGTATGCCCGGCGGGATTCGAACCCGCGACCTTCAGAGTCGGAGTCTGACACTCTATCCAACTGAGCTACGGACACATATTCACAGAAAGATATTATATCACAGGTTTTCGGCTTTTGCAAGTCTTAATTTGAAAAACCGGGCGGAAATTCCGCCCGGAGTTTTATTTTTGCAATGTTATTCCCGAAACATCGACTTCCATTGAGTCCGCATTGCCGCGGAGCGGTTTGTAATTGATAAGAAACTTTGCCGCCTTCTTTGGCGCGAGATAATAAAGCTCAGACATTACGATTCTTGTGTCAAGCTCATTTTTTATATTCGAGAGCGTTGTGCTGCCGATCTTCTCGCCGTTTTCATCAAGGCTCACGATCTCAAGACCGTCGGCGCCGAGCATGTTTTCGGGATAGTCCCAGGTTATCGACATATCCTCGTGTACTATCGGATCTCTGCCCGCTGCGACTTTAAATTCGCTTCCGTCGAGGTTTTCGAGATACAGATTTCCGCTTCCGAATTCCGCGCCGTTAAAACCCTTTTCGAAAACGAATCGCGCGGAGCAGCCCATAAGATATGGCTTAACTTCCGGCATATCATCAAGATACAGCGCGCCGTTTATAGTCACGTTTTTAAGCTTCAGGCACTCCGAACCCGAAAGGTCGCTCAGGTACAGATCGCCGTTTATCACCGCGTTTTCAAACAGCAGAGACGAGTTTATTATCACGTTTCCGTTATAGTATCTGACCTCGTCGGTGCCGTATTTGAGCGCTTTACCGTAATAGTAGGGCGCGAGCCTGTCCATGATCTCAAACATATCATTATAGGTAAAGCTCGTTTTTAAGAGGTCGGCTCCGCTCAGATAACCCGATGAATACATCGCCGAGACAATCGGCTTTGCCCAATCGGAAATATTTGACGCTTGGACTGCAGGATCTGTTACATCTGTCTTTTCAACATATAACGCTCTGGCGAGCATGGCGTACGCTTCATCGGGAGCGACCTCGCGGTTGGGCTCGATATATCCGCGGTAACCTGTTATTATGTCATAATAAGTGAGCATCTGCAAAGCGCCCCTGCGCCAATCGGAGGGCATGTCATATATGCCGTCGCTGAACATGTGGCTGAATCCCATAATATTTGAGAGAACAACGGCGAACTCTCCGCGGTCCATCACGCTGTCGCCGCGCGGCGTTTCGGGAAATCCCTCAAACGCGCCGCGCGCCGTCCAACGGTCATAGGGCGAAACATAGCTTTCGACCACCGCCTCGTTTTCCCGCGCGTCGTCTGCCTTGGGCAGTAAATTAACCGCATTGTCTGTTTTGATGTTATGGGGCTCGGGCGTCGCTCCGTTTTTCATATCATAAGCGTTCTTTAAATAATCAATGTTTTTCACTCTTGAGATGCCGCCCGCTCCGCCGTCCGAGTCAGCGGTGATGATACGGTATTTAACAAGCTCCGACGCGGCGTAGGAATTATCCCCGCCTTCGGCGGCGGACGCAGGCAAAACGCACAGCACCAAAGCCGCCGCCAAAAGCAGAGCTATCAGTTTTTTTGGTATTAGTTTTTCCATAATGATCCTCCTAAGAAACATAAAGAAATCACATATTAATGGTGGAACAGACGTATGCCGGTAAACGACATCGCAATGCCGTACTTATTGCAGGCGGCGATAACGTTGTCATCTCTTATCGAGCCGCCCGGCTGGGCGATCGCGGTCACGCCCGACTTGTGGGCGCGCTCGATATTGTCGCCGAACGGGAAGAACGCGTCGCTGCCCAGAGCCACGTCGGTGTTCTTTTTGAGCCACTCCTTCTGTTCCTCTTTGGTGAACACGGGCGGCTTTGTCTTAAATATTTTCTGCCACTCACCCTCTTTGAGCACGTCCATATACTCGTCCGAGATATAAACGTCGATGGCGTTGTCGCGGTCGGCTCTGCGTATGCCGTCGATAAACTCGAGAGCCAGCACCTGCGGCGACTGTCTGAGCCACCAGATGTCGGCCTTGTTTCCCGCGAGGCGGGTACAGTGTATTCTGGACTGCTGGCCCGCGCCAATACCTATCGCCTGACCGTCCTTGACGTAGCACACGCTGTTTGACTGGGTGTACTTGAGCGTGATCAGCGAGATCATCAGGTCGCGTTTCTGCGCCTCGGTCATCTCGGTGTTTTGGGTAACCACGTTCGACAAAAGCTCCTCGTTGATATTGAGCTCGTTTCTGCCCTGCTCAAAGGTCACGCCAAACACCTGCTTGTGCTCGAGCGGATCGGGGGTGTAGTTTTCGTCGATTTGAATTATATTGTAGTTTCCGCCGCGCTTGCCCTTTAATATCTCAAGCGCCTTTTCCTCATAGCCCGGGGCAATCACGCCGTCGCTGACCTCTTTGGCGATAAGCTGCGCTGTGGGAATATCGCACACATCGGACAGCGAGATAAAATCGCCGAAGGACGACATTCTGTCCGCGCCTCTTGCTCTGGCGTAGGCCGAGGCGAGAGGCGAAAGCTCTATCGACTCGTCGATGAAGTATATCTTTTTGAGCGTGTCCGAAAGCTCAAGTCCGACCGCGGCGCCGGCGGGCGACACGTGCTTGAACGAGGTAGCGGCCGGGAGGCCGGTCGCCTTTTTCAGCTCCTTAACCAGCTGCCAGCCGTTAAGCGCGTCCAGCAGATTGATGTAGCCGGGCTTTCCGCACAGCACGGTTATCGGCAGATCGCCGCCGTTTTCCATATACACCCGCGAGGGTTTCTGATTAGGGTTGCAGCCGTATTTTAATTCCATTTCATTCATAACAATTCCTCCTTATTTGTTTTTATTCACTATTCGGGACTCGGTTTTTCCGGTTTGTATGTTTATGTATCTGACGAACAGCGAAACTTTGTTGTCCTCGTTGAGGCTTGTCCACAATGTGTCGGTGAACTCGTCGATCGAGTTCGGGATCTCGACTTTCTTGGGCTCGCCCTCAAAGCTCGGCAGCGGGTCGCCGTCGCCCTTGTAGGTGTGGATAAAATGTCCGTATCCGCTTTTCGGGCTTGAGTACGCGAACGTGAATCTTTGGCACGAGTCGGGGTCGCCGTCGGCGCTTTTTAATATCGACATCGCGTAGTTGTAGGTTCCGTCCGACACCTTCATGACCGCTGATATCCTCGGGGTGTAGTTGGGCGCGTCGGGCTCGAACTCGCGGCCGCGAAGCGACTGCTCGAACGTCATCTGCTTGTTCATCAGATCGTATATCGTGTCGGTCTGATCGCCGTTGGTGACGATCGTCTTGTTGCCCAAAACGCGAACAGGCGCGTATATGATGAGCGACGGATCCTCAAGCTTTGACTCGTCAAAGGCCTTGGTCCTGATACCGTCTCCATTCGCCACAAACACGCGATTGCGGCTGTTTGAGCTTCTGCCCATGATAAAGTAGGCGCATACCGCGCTCTTTCCGTCGGCCGATTTGCCGACGATAATTCCCCGTCCGGGGTATGAGTTGTTTTTCAGCTCGTCGCTGATGTTTATTGTTTTCATGATCATTCCTCCTTACACAGCATTTCAACGGCGCGGGGCAGGATTATCCATTCGGCCTGCTCCATAACGCGCTTTTGCAGAATCACCGGTGTGTCGCCGTCCTTTATCTCGACCGCCTTTTGCAGTAAAATTTTTCCGCCGTCGACGACCTCGTTGACAAGGTGCGCGGTGGCTCCGGTCACCTTGACGCCGTAGTCAAGCGCCGCCTCGTGCACCTTGAGCCCGTACATGCCCTCGCCGCAGAACGACGGTATCAGTGACGGGTGTATGTTCACGATTTTTCCCGCGTATTCCTTGAGCAGCTCGCCTCCGAATATGGCCAAAAATCCCGCCAGCACTATTATGTCAACGTCCATTTCTTTCATATAGGCGCAGATCCTTCGGCTGAACTCGTCAATATCACCGCCGCAGTCCGCATTCTTGCGGATGACCTTGGTCGGTATTCCGGCATTTTCGGCTCTCGTCAGGCCGTACGCGCCCGCGCTGTTTGAGCAGACGCACACGATCTTGCCGCTCTTTATGACGCCGCTTTTTTCGGCGTCGATAAGCGCCTGAAGATTAGTGCCGCCGCCCGAAATTAAAACTCCTATTTTTTTCATACTATGTCCACACCCTTCTCGCCGTCGACGATCACGCCGACAACGCAGGCCTTTTCGCCCTCGGATTTTATCACATTGGCGGCTTTGTCGGCCTGATCCGCGGGCACCACGAACATCATGCCGATACCCATGTTGTAGGTATTGAACATATCGTGTTCAGAAATGCCGCCCAGCTTTTGGAGCTTTTTGAATATCGGCGGCGTGTCAAAGCTGTCTTTGCGGATAACGGCGCGAGTGCCGTCCTTGAGCATGCGCGGAATATTCTCATAAAATCCGCCGCCCGTTATGTGAGACACCGCTTTCACGTCGACTGTTTCGATAGCCTTAAGCATCGGCTTCACGTAAATTTTGGTCGGCTCAAGCAGAGTTTCGCCTATCGACGCGCCCAGCTCATCATCGTATTTTTTAAGCGCCTCGGCGCAGGCGTCGCTGTCGTCGATATTAAATATTTTTCTGACAAGCGAGTAGCCGTTGCTGTGGACGCCCGACGAGGCGATTCCGATTATCTTGTCTCCGACCTCGATCCTCTCTCCGTCGATGATCTTATCCTTGTCGACTATGCCCACCGAGAATCCCGCCAGGTCGTACTCGTCCGGGTCATAGAATCCGGGCATCTCGGCCGTCTCGCCGCCTACCAAGGCGCAGCCCGCCTTGACGCAGCCGTCGGCGATACCCTTAACTATGTCCGCTATCTTCTCGGGCGTGTTCTTTCCGGTCGCTATGTAGTCGAGGAAGAACAGCGGTTTCGCGCCGCCGCACACAATGTCGTTGACGCACATAGCCACGCAGTCCTGTCCGACCGTGTCGTGCTTGTCCATGATGAACGCCAGTTTCAGCTTGGTTCCAACGCCGTCGGTGCCCGAGACCAGAACCGGGTTCTTATAGCCTCCGCCAAGCTCGAACAGGCCGCCGAAGCCGCCTATTCCCGAAACGACGCCGGGTATGTTTGTCCTTTTTACGTGCTCTTTGATGAGCTCCACCGACCTGTAGCCGGCCTCCACATCAACGCCCGCGTTTTTATAAGCTTCGCTCATTACATCGCCTCCTTATATATTGTCATAAAGCTCTTTTTGAAGTTTTTTATCTTTCTCGTCAACAGCCGCCGCCATGTCTGCCTTGAATTTTTCAAGCTTTTCGGAAAGCTTCTCATCGCTGAGCGCCAGCATCTGCACGGCCAAAATGCCCGCGTTGTCCGAGCCGTTAACTCCGACCGTCGCCACAGGGATACCCGTCGGCATCTGAACCATCGAGAGCAGCGAGTCAAGACCGTCCATAAAAGACGATTTGATCGGCAGCGCTATGACCGGCAGCGTGGTGTACGCCGCGATAACTCCTCCCAGATGAGCCGCCTTGCCCGCGGCTGCGATTATCACCTTAACGCCGCTTGCCTTGGCGTTCTTGGCAAATTGCTCGGCCTTGGCCGGGGTTCTGTGCGCCGAGATCACATGCGCCTCAAAATCAACGCCGAACGACTTCAGCATATCGATCGCTCCCTGCACCACGGGCAGATCAGAGTTGCTTCCCATTACAATTGCTACTTGTGCCATAATGTCCTCCTGAAATATATTTGAATTTTGTTATCTCTCGTATACTATATTGCCGTTTACCATCGTGTATTCAACATCGCCGCATTTCGCCGAGTAAACCAGACTTGATATCGGGTCGTAGAGCGGCTTGAGATGGGGCGTGTCGAGATCTACAACGACCAGATCGGCCAGATAACCCTCTTTTATCATTCCCAGATCGTCAAAGCCCAGCGCCCTCGCGCCGTTTATCGTCGCCATTTTGAGGGCGGTCTCGGCAGGCACCGCTGTTGGGTCGAGTCCGGCGCCCTTGTGTATCAGAGCCGCGGCCTTGATCTCTTCGAACATATCAAGGCTGTTGTTGCTCGAGGCGCCGTCGGTGCCCAGCGCCACGTTTATTCCCATGTCCAGCATTTTCGGGATCGGGGCTATGCCCGACGCCAGTTTAAGATTGCTTATCGGATTGTGGGCGACCGAAACGTTATGCTTTTTGAGTATCTCAAGGTCGCTGTCGGTCATCACCACGCAGTGGGCGGCTATCGTCGGGTTTTCGAACAGCCCCGCGCTTTCCATATACGCGGTCGGCGTCATGTTGTGCTCTATCTCGCAGTCCGAGAACTCGGTTCGGGTCTCGGCCAGATGGGTGTGTATCGGCATATTGTGCTCTTTGGCGTACGCCGCGCATTTTTCCAGCAGCTCAAACGAGCAGGTGTATATCGCGTGCGGCGAGAACGTGAAGGTTATCAGGTCGCAGTCTTTAAATTCCTCGGCCATTTCCTCCATAAGCTTTACCTTGCGCTCATATCCGTCAAAGCTCACGCAGTCGCTTAAAACCGCGCGGATGCCCTTTTGTATCGCAATTCTGCCTGTCTCGGCCTGGAAGAAATACATATCGCTGAAGCAGGTGGTTCCTCCCGCCAGCATTTCGTCTATCGCGATCTCGCTGCCGCGGCGCACGTCCTCGGGCGTCATTTTGTCCTCAAATGGAAAAATCTTGTTATACAGCCAGTCCTGCAGGTTCATGTCGTCGGCGTATCCGCGGAGCAGCGTCATGGCCGTGTGGGTATGCGCGTTTATAAGCCCGGGGATAAGCGCCTTGTTCTCGCCGTTTATCACTCGGTCAAATTTTCCCTCGGGTCTGCTTGTTCCGACATAATTTATCTTATTCCCGTCGACCGCGGCAAAGCCGTTTTTTATAACGCCGGCGCTATCGTCCATAGTTATGATCGTTATGTTTTCAAATAAAGTTTTCATAATTTATTCTCCGATCTTATTGTTACACCTAAAAATTACTTTTCGTACTCCAGATCGTTTTCGGTGAGATCTTTTATTTTTTTATAATAGTCCTCGGCCTCGCGATTCGCTTCCTCAACGCTTAGATTTCGGAAGTTGCCGCACTCGATCTCGCTCGCGCCCGGCATCTCGCCGTCATAGACCGAAATTTCTTTGAATATATTTTTTATTAATTTGACGACCTTTTTGTTGTCCGCGTTTCTCATAAGCAGATAAAACCCGGTCTGGCAGCCCATTGGGCCGAAGTATATCACGTCATCTTTAAGTTCCGAGTTCCGCGCCATCGTTGCGAACAAATGCTCTATGGAATGCATGGTAATGTTGTCAAGCAAACGGCCGGTGTTGGGTTTTCTCATGCGTATGTCATAGGTCGTGATGTCGCCGTCGATCCGTGATATGTAGACCCACGGCCTTATTTTTCGGTGGTCCACCGTAAAGCTCGCGATTTTTTCCATTTAAACTCCCCCATTATTTATTATAACTTTTAATAATCTCATCAAGTTCTCGCGGATCACGGGCTCGGCGCTGTCTATCGCTGTGCGGTTAAAGCCGCCGCCCTCGATGCCCGCCGCCATGTTGGAAACGCCCGAAAGCGCCAAAATGCGAACTCCGCAGTGCGCCGCCGCTATGACCTCGGGCACGGTGGACATACCCACAAGATCGGCGCCCAGCATTTTAAGCATGTTTATCTCCGCGGGCGTCTCGAACTGGGGCCCGGCCATATAGGCGTACACGCCCTGCGGCAAAGAAATTCCGAGCTTATCCACGCATTTTTCGCAAAGTCCTATCAGACCCTTGTCGTAGGCGTTTGTCATGTCGAAAAACCGCTCGCCCAGCTCCTCGGGATTCTCGCCCCGAAGCGGCGATTCGGCGCACAGCTTTATATGGTCGCGTATTATCACAATATCCCCCGGAGCGTAATCCGGATTGACGGCGCCCGAGGCGTTTGTTAGAATAACCGTCTCGATATCCATCGCCTTGAGCATGCGGATAATAAACGCGGTCTCCTCCATGGTGTAGCCCTCGTAATAATGAAGCCTGCCCTGCATGAACGCGACGGGTGTTCCGTCGAGCTCGCCGATTATCATGCGGCATTTGTGGTGGTTTTTGCCGATTGGAGGAAAGCCGGGTATATCCCCGTACGGTATTATTGTTTTGTTGTCGAGACTGTCCGCCAGCTCGGCCATGCCCGTGCCGAGCACCACGGCGATCTCGGGCGCGATATCAATTTTGGAATTAACGTATTCCGCGGCCTTAGTATATGACATGGTGGTTCTCCTATTTAAAGTATTTTACTCCGCTTTCGAACAGTTTTTGGTCTATATTTCCGACTATGTTTTTGTAAACGTGTCCGCCTATGCGCTCCGAATGTCCCATTTTGCCCAGAACTCTGCCGTCGGGGCTGGTGATACCCTCGATCGCATAGTATGAGCCGTTTGGGTTGTAGGGCATTTCATAGGTGGGGTTGCCCGACAGGTCAACATACTGCGTGGCTATCTGGCCGTTCCTTTCCATCTCGGCGATGACCTCGGGGCTCGCGACAAATCTTCCCTCGCCGTGGGAAACCGCGATTTGGTGAATGTCTCCGAGATTCACGCCCGACATCCAGGGCGATTTTACCGAGGATATCCTGGTCGATACTATCTGCGAAACGTGCCTGCCGACCGTGTTGTATGTGAGCGTGGGGCAGGTGTCGTCAACTTTTCTTATTTCGCCGTAGGGCACAAGGCCGAGCTTTACAAGCGCCTGGAATCCGTTGCATATTCCCAGTATCAGTCCGTCGCGCTTGTTTAAAAGCTCCATAACGGCTTCGCGCAGCTTTTCGTTCTCAAAGGCGGCCTTGATGAATTTGCCCGAGCCGTCGGGCTCGTCGCCGCCGCTGAATCCGCCGGGGATCATGATGATCTGCGCCTCGTTTACCGATTTGACAAATCTTTCTATTGATTCCTCGACGTGCGACTGCTTCAGGTTCCTGAATATCCGAACGTCGGTCTCGGCTCCCGCCTGCTCAAAAACTCTTGCCGAGTCGTACTCGCAGTTGGTTCCGGGGAACGCGGGGATAAACACCCTCGGCTTCGCGGTCTTTATCGCGGGAGCCTTCGCGTTTCTCTCGCCCCACTCAAACGCCTTCATTCCCACATCGTCATATTTCGCCTTGGTGGGATAGACGCCCTCGAGCGGTTTTTGCCACGCTTTGATTATTTCGTCTATGTCTATTTCCTCGCCGCCGACGCGGATAATGCCGTCGTCGGTGGTCCTGCCGAGCTTGATCGTGTCAACGTTGTCGCCTAAATATCCTGTCGCGTTGTTGCCCTCGATCTCAAGGACGATGCCGCCGCTCATTGCGCGGAACAGGTCCTCATTGCTTCCGCAGTGGGTGAACGCGAAGCCCAGCTTGTTGCCCATGGCGGCCTTGAGAACCGCCTCCATAACGCCGCCGTAGCCCACGGCGTACGCGCTTTTGACAACGCTATTCGGGTCTGATATCATCAGATTAATCATACCGTAGAGCTGCTTCAAGCTGTCAAAATCGGGCAGGTTGTTCTCGTCGTATTTGGGACGAACCAGGAACACCATGTTGCCCGCGCCCTTGAACTCGCAGGACACAGCCTTGCTCGCCTCAAGAGGCGCCACCGCGAACGAAACCAGGGTGGGCGGAACGTCTATATCGTTAAACGAGCCGGACATCGAGTCCTTGCCGCCGATGGCCGCGAGACCCAGCTTTTCCTGAGCGTAGTAGCCGCCCAGCAGCGCCGAAAGCGGCTTGCCCCAGCGCTCGGGGTCTGTGCCCAATCTCTCGAAATATTCCTGGAACGTCAGATAAACATCCTTATAATCGGCTCCGGCGCAAACGGCGCGCGTCACCGACTCGACCACGGCGTACACGGCCCCCGCGAACGGGTTGGCCTCCGAGACCTTAGGGTCATATCCGTACGCCATGACGGTGGCCGTCTCGCTCTCCTTGCCGCCGTCCAAAACGGGTATCCTCGCCGCCATACTCTGCTGAGGCGTCAGCTGATATTTTCCGCCGTAGGGCATAAATACCGAGGCGCCGCCGATCGTGCTGTCGAACCTCTCGACCAGACCCTTCTGAGAGCAGACGTTAAGGTCGCTGACGAGCGACATGATCTTTTCTTTATATGTGCCGCCTTTTGTTTTAAACTCATATTTTTCTATGCCGAAATCGTCCGACGTGACTGTGACGTCGGCGTTCTTCTCCGCTCCGTTGGTGTTTAGGAACTCTCTTGAAATATCGCAGATCGTCTTGCCGCGCCATTTCATAACCAGACGGGGGCTCTCGGTCACGACTGCCACAACAACCGCGTCAAGGTTTTCCTTGTCGGCCTCGGCTATAAATTTCTCGGCGTCCCTCTCGCGCACGACTACCGCCATTCTCTCCTGAGACTCGGAAATAGCGAGCTCGGTGCCGTCCAGACCCTCATATTTTTTCGGAACCTTATCAAGGTCTATGTCAAGGCCGTCCGCCAGTTCTCCGATAGCGACCGAAACGCCGCCCGCGCCGAAGTCGTTGCAGCGGCGGATCATAGTCGTCACCTCATTTTTGCGGAATAGGCGCTGCAGCTTTCTCTCAACGGGCGGATTTCCCTTCTGAACTTCGGCTCCGCAGGTCTCGAGCGACGAGCTGTCGTGCGCCTTTGATGAGCCCGTGGCTCCGCCGCAGCCGTCGCGCCCGGTCATTCCGCCAAGCAGAATAACCACATCGCCCGGCTCGGGCGTCTCGCGTATAACATTCTTTTTCGGGGCCGCGGCGATGACCGCGCCGATCTCCATGCGCTTCGCCACATAGCCTTCGTCGTATATCTCGTTTACCACTCCGGTCGCGAGGCCTATCTGATTGCCGTACGAGCTGTAGCCCTCGGCCGCGCCCAGAACCAGCTTGCGCTGCGACAGCTTGCCGGGCAGGGTCTCTTTGAGCGTCTTTCTCGGGTCGCCCGCTCCGGTGACGCGCATCGCCTGATACACATACGAGCGTCCCGACAGCGGATCGCGTATAGCGCCGCCCAGACAGGTCGCCGCGCCGCCGAAGGGTTCGATCTCTGTGGGGTGATTGTGGGTCTCGTTTTTGAACATTACGAGGTAATCCTCGGTCGCGCCGTCGGTCAGCTTGACCTCGACCTCGATCGAGCAGGCGTTGATCTCCTCGCTCTCGTCAAGGGCGGTCAGCACGCCGCGCTTTTTGAGCTCTTTGACCGCGATGGTCGCAACGTCCATCAGGCATATATTCTTTTTGTCAAGCCTCTCGCCATACACGAATTTTCTGGACTCCAGATAGTCGCCGTACACGCTCTTTATAAACTCGTTCTTGATCTTAACGTTATTGAGCTTGGTCGCGAACGTGGTGTGGCGGCAGTGGTCAGACCAATAGGTGTCGATCATTCTGATCTCGGTCAGCGACGGGTCGCGCTTTTCGCCGTCGCGGAAGTATGCGCGGCAGAATTTTATGTCGTCCTCGTCCATAGCGAGGCCCAGCTCGCTTATCATGCCGGTAAGCTCACCGTCCGACATAGTGATAAACCCGTCTATCGTCTTAACGTCGGCGGGCTCCTCGAGCCTGTCGTTCAGCGTTTCGGGCTTTTCCATCGAGGCGGGGCGCGACTCGACGGGATTTATGTAATAGTTCCTCGCCGCGATCAGCTCATCGTCGCTGATGTTTCCGCTCATGATAACGATTTTCGCCGTCCTTACAACCGGCCTCTCGCCGCCCGTCATGATCTGCGCGCACTGCGCCGCGCTGTCGGCTCTCTGGTCGAACTGGCCGGGCAGGTATTCGGACGCGAAAAATTTGCATCCCTCGGGGATATCTATTTTTTCAAAATACACATTGTCGACCTGAGGCTCGGCGAAAACCACCGGCAGCACCGTCTCAAGCTCGCCGTCCGTGAGGCCGTCTATATCGTAGCGGTTGAGCACGCGAACCGACTCAAGCCCGCTAAGACCCAGATTGTTCACGAAATCGTCCTTTAAGGCTCCCGCCTCGATATCAAATCCCTTTTTTTTCTCAACAAATAATCTTTTTATGCTCATAACTGCTCTCCTTATGTATGATAAATTATGTTGTTCTCATGCTTATATCCGATATGCCTATAAAGGCATAATAATACATTATTATTATAATTAATAAAGCGCCCGTTGTCAACCGTTTATTAAGTAAAAAAGGGCGGTTAAACACCGCCCGTACCGCGCGGTTTGACGCGCGGAAATATTCATATTTTTTACAGATCAAGCAGCCTTTCGGCGTTCTCGTGAAGTATCATTTCGCGTGTTGACGCGTCGAGATCAAGCGCGTCGATATGCTTTAGCTCATCGACGGCGTTCCACATGGGATAGTCGGTTCCGAACATGACGTGATCCTCGCCGTAGAGCTTGATAAGCTCGCGCACGCGCTCTGGCGGCACCTCGTACATTGTGCTTGAGGTGTCGACGTATATTTTGTTTTTGCAGCGGCTGAAAACCTCGGCCGCGTCGTCCCACTCCGACCAGCCGCCGAAGTGCGCCCCGATGACCGTCAGGTTCGGAAAATCCTCCATGACCTTGGCCATCCTCGCGGGCTTGCTCCACTGGTAGCGGAAGTCTCCGGTGTGGACAAGAATAGGTATCCTGCCCGCGATAGCCTCGTATATGTCATAAGCCTTTTTGTCGTCTATATGAAAGCGCTGGAAATCCGGATGTATCTTGAGCCCCTTTAGCCCCATTTTGATACAGCGTTCAACCTCTCCCTCGATGTCATCAAAATCGGGGTGCATCGTCATAAATCCGATTATCCTGTCGGGATATTTTTGGGCGCACTCATGAATAAAATCATTTATCGAGGTCACCTGATGGGGCGTGGTAGCGGGGGAGTGGATCACAGCCTTGTCCACTCCTGCCTCGTCCTCCATTTTAAGCAGCCTGTCTAAAGTTCCGTTGTTCACAACGTCAAGATCGTAAAACACCTGTATCCCGTGAGACGCCTTTTCGGCTATCTTGTCGGGAAACACATGAGCGTGAGCGTCAATTATCATATTTATGTCTCCTGTCTGTTCGCTTGTTTGTGAAAATTATTCAACCGAATTATTATACCAGTTAAATTATGTTTAGTCAATAAATATAACCTAAAAATTAGTCTTGACACCGAGCCCGAATTTGTGTATAATTATTAAGCTTGTTAAAAATGCCCTCTTAGTTAAGTGGATATAACACGCCCCTCCTAAGGGTGGATCACGCGTTCGACTCGCGTAGAGGGTGCCAGTGAATGCCGCGAAAACGTCACTTTTTGACTTTCGCGGCATTTTTTGTTTTTGATAAATTAATATATCATCTGTAGCGGACAGATTTATAAATTAATTTGCACGCCTCGGCGCGGCTGATATCGGATTTGGGATCAAAATATCCGTCCGCGCCCTCAATGATCCCCATCTCGGTAAGCGCTGACACGTAGGGAACGGCGTAAGGCTCGATCTCGGCTCCGTCAGCATACGGCAAATTTTCCGCCGCTGACGCCTCAAAATATCTGCCGATTATCGCGGCTGCCTGCTCACGGGTCAAGGTATCATCCGGAGCGAAGCGGCTTTCCGTAACTCCTTTTATCAGACCGAATTTTTTTGCGGCCGCCGCGTAAGGCGCGCACCAATCGCCGGGGCCAACATCCGAGAAATTATCCGCTATGCTGTCTAACGGGATATCAAACGCGCATACCGCTATTTTCGCAAACTCGGCTCTGGTTATCGGATCATCCGGCATGAAACGCTTTTCGCTCTCGCCGTTTATTATTTTCCTTTTATAAAGCTCCATGATCGGCTCAAAGGCCCAATGATCGTCGGGCACATCATCAAAAACTTGTATATGCTCCGTCTCCGTTGACGCTCCGGGCGTCACCGACGGCTCCGGTGCTGCGGTCGGTTCCGAAGAAGCGAACGGCTCCGAAGAAGCGGTCGGTTCGGGAAAGGGTGTCTCGGCGCTCGCTTCCGTTGTAAACGCGGAATTTATGACAGCGCCTCCGACTGCGGCAGAACCGTCGATCCTCTTCCACACAGCGTACAAAGTCATATCTTTTTCCGCTATTGTGTTTTCGTCAACATTCGGAGCCTTCGCGTTCGCGCTGTCAGCCCAACCCAAAAACTCGTAATTTTCTCTGGTTACAAAAAAGCCGTCATAAAGATCGCCGCCAATCGGATTTCCTGCCGAAACCCTCACGCTGTCGCCAAAAAATATCTCGCCGCCGTTTGGATCGTAGGTTATATTAACATAATATGATATTTTGTCTGTCACCTCAGACGCTGTCGGCTCCCCGACAAAAGGATCCGCCGGCGTGCAAACGCAATATATGTATTTGCCTATGTCCGCGTTTTTTACGGTATACTCACAATACGTCGCGCCATAGATCGGATCGCCTCCCGCGTTTTCGGGTTTATCGTTTCTATACCATTGAACGGAAGCGACCGCGTTTTCCGGTGATAATCTGACCGCGATTCTGTCACCGCCGCATAATTCGGTATCGCTTGGCTCAAGGCTTACGGTTTCGATACGCGCTTTATTGTCTTTTACCATTTCGGTCACATTTGTTACATATCTTTTTCCGTTGCCTTCGGCCCTTTTATTCGGATAATCGGCATACAAATATTTTCCCACATCATCGTCGGTTACCGCGTATTTATATGAATTAGCGCCCAAAATGGGTTCACCGCCCGTATTTTCGGGAACATCATTTCTGTACCATTGGCACGGCGCGATATGGAAAAGATCCAATTGGAGAACGGCTCCTTTAACAGCGATACCGCGTATATTAGCGGGATAGCACCAAGCTACCGCCGCTTCGCCAAAAGGTCCCGACAGTTCGGAAGACACCGCATCCGATGTAACGGTTCCTCTGTAATTTCCCTTTCCTGTCGCTGTAAAATAAATATAACAACCGCGATCTTCCGCGCAGGGCCTGTATGTATACGAATCCGCGCCGTCTATCAGCTCTCCGCCTGTATTTGACTGTTCCGTGTTCCTGTACCATTGGTAATCGGCGATCTCATCACCATAGAGAGCCGCGTCTATCGGATCAGGGTCATACACGCAGCGATACTCAAGATTTTCCGTTCCATATTCGACTATGTAGCCGACAAACTCATTTTCAACATCATCTTCATGCGCGGAGATATTTCTCTCTTTAATAACAGCTCCGCCAAGCTCGGCGCTTGCCGCAACCGGATCATTTGACGGCAAGGTCGTGAAATCTCCGACATAATTAATACCGTCGGCGTAAACCCTGCAGTATAAATAACATCCTAAGTCGTCTTCCGTGGGGATATACGACTGTTGTTCCGCGTTCTCAATGGCTGTTCCGCCTATGTTGCTTTCAATATTGTTTCTGTACCATTGATACGAAACGCCGGGATCACTTTCGCTTATTAAATTATAATGCAATTTATATTCGCACACAGAGACCCGTATCGGCGCGTTTAAAACCGGGCGCGTATTATACAAAAACGCGCACGTTAATTGTTTGGGCTCATTATTTCCCAAATCATCAGCAAAAGCGGCGCAAGACATAAATATGAACATCAAAAAAACCGCGACCGCCGTTGACAAAAATCTGTTTGATCTTTTCATAAAATCACATCCTGTTCCTGATCTAAATATCTTATGATTTTATTTTACACAATAAAGCCGATTCTGTCAAGAACATTTGTAATTTTTTGCTGTGGTTTGTAATTTTTGCCGCAAATCTTAACCACTTTTTTTGTTTGTATCGCGGCGCGGTGACTATTCGTGTCAAAAAAGCGGCATTTCATGCTCCGGGTATTGAAAAATAAATTATATTGTAGTATAATATATCAGATAAAACCGAAACAGGAAAAAATTTTTAAAATATATTTTATTCGGAGGTATTTATTATGCTATTGGTAAACACGGATTACGTAAGCGGAAAGGAACTGGAAACGCTGGGCCTTGTGAAAGGCAGCACGATCCAGTCAAAAAACATCGGCAAGGACCTTACTCAGAGCTTTAAAACGCTCGTCGGAGGCGAGCTTAAAGCGTACACGCAGATGATGAACGAGGCGAGAGATCTCGCGACGAGCCGCATGGTCGCCGAGGCCGAGAGTCTCGGGGCGGACGCGATCGTGAATGTCAGATACTCGTCCGCCGCCGTTATGCAGGGAGCGGCGGAAGTTATGGCGTGCGGCACTGCGGTAAAGTTCATAAATAAGTAATGATGAAGCTGAAAAAAATTATAGCCGCGCTTGCCGCGGCGGCGATCATAGCGCCTCTCCCTGCGCACGCAGACGCGGACACCGACACGTTTTATCTTTGCGCCTACTACGGAGAGGACGGAAACCTGGTCGACGCCGTCGGAATAAGCGACGCGGCGGGGGACGATGAAATGAAAAGCAGGCTCGACGCCTACGCGCCGAGCAGCGCTGCGGCCGCCAGACTGTTCCGCTGGAACACAAACCTGGCTCCCGTCGAGGTCCCGCTTGAATCGGATTATTTAAGCGGCGCCGACACTCAAGGCGACACAAAGGACGGCACCGTCAAGGCGCCCAACGTTATAAGCGAAATGTGCGTTCCGTCATACTGGATCTCAAAAAGAGCCGACGCCGACAGGATCATCATGAGCGAGAATGAGATCAATACCCTCAACCGAAAGATCCTCGACACGCCCGACACAAACACCAACGACCTTGCGGCGCAGAGCGAAACATACAATGGACGGTATATGGCGGACTTAAACGCCGATTTTGAGTCTCCGACGGGTCTTTATCTGAACGGAGAGCCCGTGCCCGAGAGCTACTATCAGGCCATACGCGACAATATCAAAAACGCGTCCGTCTCCGAGAACATGAAACTTAAATACGGTTTCGCGGTCAACAGGACGGTCATGAAGGCCTATCCCTACGAGGACTATCTTTCGGACGACCCGAGCGACCCCGAGTGGGATAACCTGGTTTCAAGCGCGATACTTGTGAACGAGCCGCTTGTTATATACTTCACGACCGCGGACGGAAAGTTTAGCCTTGTTAAGAGCGCGTGCTGTTCTGGCTGGACGCCGACCGAGGATATAGCGGTATGCGCCGACAAAACCGAGTGGCAGGCCGCCATTGATCCCGTTCGGGTTTTGGTGATCACCGACCAGAAGGTTTATCTTGAGCCGAGCGCCGACGCGGACCTAAACGAAAAGCTGCTGACCATGGGAACGGCTCTTGAGCTTGTCACCGACTGTTCCGACGCCGTGGCGCACAGGCTTCCTTGGAACAACTATGTCGTTAAAATGCCCGCGCGGAACGAGGACGGAAGTTTTTATCAAAAGCTCGCCGCCATCCCCGCCAACAGAGGCGTCAGCATAGGATATCTGCCCTACACCGAGGCGAACGTTATCACTCAGGCGTTCCGCTCGCTCGGCAACCGTTACGGCTGGGGAGGCATGATGAACTCGCAGGACTGCTCGTCGTTTGTTCGAGAGGTATACAAATGCTTCGGCTTTGAACTGCCGAGGAACACTACATGGCAGTCGGCGATACCCGCCGAGGTGACCGAAATGTCGGCCATGACCGTTCAGCAAAAGAAAGAGCTGCTTGACACTTTGCCGCCTGGGGCGATATTGATCTTCCCGGGGCATGAGATGCTTTATATCGGCAAAGACAACGGACTTTACTACACCGTAAACGACGTGAGCTCGCTTGTCAGCCCCGCGGATCCGTCGGGCGGAATTATCAGACCGCGAAGCGTTATACTGAATGATCTTTCGACGCTTCGCGCAAACGGAACCACATGGCTTGATAATCTGTCTCACGCTGTTGTGATAAAATAAGAATTTTCATATTGATTTTTATTTTAACGTGTGTTATAATATTATTAAGATAAACAAATTACAATTAAGGAGTGTTACTATGAACATTAATTTAAATAAAGAGGGTTCGACCGCCAAGATCGCCCTTGAGGGAAGGCTGGACACAAACACCGCGCCCGAGCTTGAGAACACAATAAGCGAGCTGGACGGAATAAAAGAGATCGACTTTGATTTCACAAATCTTGTTTACATATCGAGCGCGGGTCTCAGAGTTTTGCTTGCGGCGCAGAAAAAAATGAACGCTTCGGACGGCAAGATGGTTATATACAATCCCAACGAGCTGATAAACGAGGTGTTTGAAGCCACCGGATTTGACGAGATACTTGATATTCAAAATTCGTAAATGTTTTGGCAAAATTTAGGGGCGCCGATTCAGCGCCCCTATTAATATTGCAAATTTTGTTTAAGCGCTTTTTTACAGCAGCGCCACTGTTAATGTCAGGATGTTTTTGTCGTCCTCACGGACATATTCCATCGACTCGGTCATTTTGCGGACGAGCAGAATACCGAGACCTCCTATTTGCCTATCCTCCGCGGAAAGAGTTATATCGGGCTCGGGCGCCTCGAGCGGATTATACGGAATACCGTTGTCCTCGAATTTAAGATACAGCTTGCCGCCGTCGATAGACCAGGTGATAGAGGCCATGGTCGCCTTGCTGTGGTTTAGGATATTGGCGTAAATCTCGTCGATCGCGATGCTCACGCGGTTGCCGATCCTGGGCACCACGTCGAGCTTTGACTTGATCCTGTTTGTGAAGTCTATAACCGCGTCGGTGGATTTCTCGCCCGGAATAAACTCGATCGAATTGTCGCCGCTGACATAGTTGAGCGTGAAGCACAGCATTGTTATATCGTCAAACTGCGGCGCTCCGCCCGCGAATATGTCTAAGTCCGACTTTACGGCGCGGCAAATGCCCTCGGGACCCATCGCGGCGTTTGAGCCGACCACCTTGAGCATGCGCTCCTCGCCGTAGAAGTCCTCGTTTTCATCATTGGCCTCGGTCACGCCGTCGGTGTACACAAATATTTGATCGCCGGGCTTCAGCTGCATTTCATGCTTGCGGTACTTTATGCCATCCATTCCGCCAAGCACGAAGCCGCTCTTTTGTTTTATCGCCTCGCAGGTCCCGTCCGCGCGGCAGATGACCGGCGGGTTGTGGCCCGCGCTGGCGGATGTGAGCATTCCGGTCTTTAGATCAAGGATACCTATCCACGCGGTCACGAACATGCCCGCGTCGTTGCTCTCGCAGAGTTTCTCGTTGGCCTCGGTCAATATCCTCTCGACCTCGACGCCGCTCTCGGCCATGTCTTTTATAACGGACTTAGCGCGCATCATGAACATGGCCGCCGGGATACCCTTGCCGGAAACGTCGGCTATCACAAAGCCGACCGAAGAATCGCTCAGCATATAGAAATCATAGAAGTCGCCCCCGACCTCTTTGGCAGTGAACATCTGCGCGTAAACGTCAAACTCCTTGCGGGCCGGGAACGGCGGGAATACCGTGGGTATCGCCGAATACTGTATCTGCTTGGCAAACTCCAGCTCTTTGTCTATTCTCGCCTCGGCCTCGCTGATATAGCGCTTTAGCGTATCGACCGTCGAGTTAATATCGTCCGAGAGAGACGCGAACTCGCGGTTGGTGCGCACGTCGACCGTGACGTCAAGATCGCCGCCCGTTATTCTTGAGAGAGCACTGTTGATTTTGTTGATATTGTTGAGTATAACGCTCTTTATCAGGAAGTAGATCAGGATAAACAGCACCGCGAAAATGAGTATTTCCATAAACAAACTGAGGTATACCGACACGTTTCTCATAAACTGCGCCTCGGATATCGGAACGGCTCCGAAGATATAATATCCCTCAACAAAGGCGTACTCGCAGAAATATGAGGTGTTGCCGAATTTTGTTTCAAACACGCTCTGCTCCGTAAACGCGTCGGTGTCTACCCATATGCCCATCTCTTTAAGGTTGCGGCCCTCGTACTCGCTTCCCGTGGTGACAATGTTCCAGGCGCTGTCGCATATCACGATAAAACCGCTGTTGTCTATATGGCGGTTCCTGGCGATCTTGCCGACAAAGCTGTCGATATCTGATTTAAACTGCTTGTAGTCATATCCCGCCTGGATAAAGCCTCCGTCGGGCAGAGCGACGCCCGCGTATTTTCTGTACTCGCCGTCGCTGTGGGTGTGGGGCATATACGGCTGAACATACTGATTTACGCCGCCCTCGTTGATAACAAGAAACTCGTTTGATTGCTCTCCGGAGCGCATGTCAAAGCCTATATAATCGGGAACGCTGCTGTTTGATATAAAGCCGTCCGCGCCCACGATATTAATTTCTTTCGTGTTGCTCGCTTCGGCCAGGCGCACGAGGAAGTCTGCGCTCTTGTCGGACGAGGCTATATAGGCGTCCGCTATCACCCGTGTTTTTTCGAGCAGATTTTCGTCCGACGCGTCGCTTATGTCATTCTTTACGTCATTGATCGAAGTTGTTATGACCGACTCTGTCTCGGTGTCCGACATTTTGCTCTGAAGAATATAAGTAAAAGAGCTTGTCAGAACATAAGCTATCACAACGAAAATAAAGAGCCACTTTTGAAACGTCTTGGATATTCGTCTGTTTTCTCCGCTCCCAAGCGATATCAAGGCTCTCTCGCGGCTCACAAGCGTCACCGCGATGATCGAAAATCCGACTGCCAGCGCGTTGTACAGGACCATCGGCAGGGTCGCGTTCTGAACGAAGGTGAAAGCGGTGTCCGCATCGTTCATATTTGTGAAAAAGATCATTAGCATGTGAAAAACTTCGCAGATAACCGCGGCGCCTATGCCGTATATCCACGTCGCCTTTTTGTCGTCAAACATAACCTTTCTGAGCCACGCTGCAAAAAAGCTGGCAACGACTGTCGATATCGAACAGGCAACCTGTGTGTATGTACCCGCGAGGCCGAAAAACGGCGCGGTAAATCGGTAAACACCTGCGATGAGTCCGGCGATTATTCCGGCAGGGCCGCCGAAGATCAGCGCCGCGCATATCGGTGACGCGTCGCGCACATTGATTATAACTCCCGAGCCGATGTCAACGCCGATAATATTCGTGCTTGACAAAATCGCGAGCAATCCGAAAACAACGCCGATCGCGATCTGCCTTGTCTTTCTGCTCATTCGGCCGAAAGGCGTTTTTTCCTCCGCCAAATAAAACAGCACGGCCGCGACGGCGTTATACAAAACGGGAAGAACCATTGTCAAGGTCATAGGTCTATCACTCCAGACATTTTATTATTATAATAATTATACCATAAATCAATCGAAAATAGCAAGACGTTTCACGCCTGTTTTGGGCACATTCACGTCAAAATCATAACATTTCACGCAAAGTTAAAATTTTCTATTGCATTTTAAATCAAAATAATGTATAATAAAAAAATAAGATATTTTAACGAAATGGGGTCACAAAATGAAAACAGATGTATGCAAGCTGACAAACGATAAGTCAACGCTCGATAATATTTTGGCCGAGGCCGAAAAATCGGCGTCATATAATAAGCTGAGCGCCAAGCAGTCACTCCAGCTGCGCCTTCTGGCGGAGGAAATGGTCGGCATGATGCCCGAGCTTCTGGAGATCGGTAACGGCGAGTTCTGGATAGAGAACGACGGTCCGGAGTACGAGCTGCACGCCGCGATAAAGACAAAGCGCATGACGCTCGACAAAAAAGAGGAGATCATGTCGGTCTCAAAATCCGGCGTAAACGCTTCCTCAAAGGGAATCATAAACAAGATCAAGCTTATCGCGGAATCAATGGCGGACGGCTATATCGAAGCGTCGAGAATGTCAAACACTGCGGGATATGAGTTTTACGACATGGGCTCGGCAACGGGACATCTGCAAAACGAGATCTGGTCGGAGGCATGGTCCCTTAAAAATTACAGAGACAGCGCACAGGATAACAAAGATAAGGAAACCTGGGACGAGCTGGAAAAATCGGTTATTGCCAATATCGCGGACGACGTTATAGTCGGCTATATAGGCAAAAAAGTTGATATAATAATCAAAAAAGTATTTAAATAGCAACACTTTCGGCGGTAATTATACCGCCGATTTTTCTTAAATATTTTGCGGTCTATGCAATCGGCGTAATACTATATAACCTATAAATTTTATAGTAATTTTACTTTTTTGCTTGATTTTTTTAATAAATTATGATAAAATATGTTTGGTGCTGTAAAGTAAGTGCTGATTAAATATGGTGCGTTGATTGCGCCGCAGGAATTTTGTCAGATTTCTCAAAAGCGACGCGGCATACTTTGTGTATGGCAAGGAGGTTTTGAACAATATGACGGAATTATCGCAAGCAAGCGGCGTGCCAAGCCGTAGGCGTTATTTAATCAGTACTTACTAAAGAAGGGAGAAAGATCGAACCGAGGTGTTTGTCATGCAAAAAATTGCTATATGCGACGACGACGCGGAATTTTGCAGCAATACGGCAAAATGTGTGCGCAGCTTTTTTTCCGACGTGGAAACGGATTGCATCATTCGATCTTTCAATGATGTGTCCGCCCTTGACGACTCAATAAAAAGCGGCACCGAGTATGACCTGCTGCTGCTTGACATATTCTTTGACGATGAAAACGGCATGAGTTACGCGAAGGAGTTTCGCAGAAACAACCAAAATACCGATATTATTTTTATAACTACAGCCAAAGAATACGCGATCGAAAGCTTTGACGTTGATCCCATATACTATATTTTAAAGCCGCTCGGCAGCGATAAGCTCGAAGAGGCGCTTAACAGATACATGAAAAAGCATATGATGGACAATGTCTGCTTTACATCGTCAAACGGCTTAATTAAAGTGAAACTCAATGAGATACTTTATTTTGAAATATACGGACACCGCATAGCCATACATAAAAGCAACGGAACCGAGGTCGTTCTTCACGGCACGCTCAGCGAGATCGAAAATCAGTTGCCGCGTGCGCCCTTTGTGCGTCCACACAGAAGCTATCTCGTCAATATGAATTATATTACCGAGATCTTGCGTTTTGACATACTGCTCTCAAACGGAGAGGTCATCCCGATCAGCAAATCGCAGTTTAACAGAGTCCAGCTCCGGTTTTTGGAATTTCTCGACAAAAAAGATATATTCGGATAAACTAAGACGCCGCAGTTAAAACGGCGCCTTTACTATTTGCTTTATATTTAAAACTCCTATTTCAGGCAGAAATCGCTTTTCAGCGCAAACGAGGAATTCTTTCTCTCGATATGCAGCATTCCCCCGTACTTTTGAACTATCCTTTTCATGTTTTCAAGACCGTAGCCGTGGGTTTTGCCTTTTTTAACCGCCGCTTCGCCGCTGCCCGGAGCGCTGTTCTCGCATCCGATAAACAGATATTTGCCATTTATGTACATTTTCGCATGAATATAACGCTTTTGGCCCGTGTCAATTTTTTCGCAGGCGTTCAAGGAGTTTTCAAACATGTTTGTGAGAAATACGCAAAAATCGGTATCCGAGATCGGGATCTCCTCGGGAATATTGAAGCTGTGTTTGACCTCGATCCCGCGCGCCTTGGCGCGGCCCAGATATTCGCTCGCGATAATATTCACCATCATGTTTTTGCTGTATTGACCGTCCGGCATATCGTTGTATTCATTTGTCAAAGACTGCGCGTACTCGCCCGCCCGGTCGATCTCACCGTTCTTCAGCATCGCGGACAATGTGAGCATGTGGTGGCGTATCTCATGCCTTATCGAGTATGTCTCCTTCTCGGACTCTGCCATTCGCTTGTAGCTTTTCATCGCGCGCTTGTTTTGTTCCTCAAGCACGCCCAGCATTACTCTGGAATAGAGCGTGCGTCTCACAAACTCGATAATAACGACAGCTGTGATAGTAAAAATGCCGATGAAAAATACATACTGCAAAAGCGGATAAAAAACACCGTGCATCGGGCTCACAAACAAAAGCTTTAAATAGTCCGTCACATTTCCGTACCACTCGGAGCTCAGCCTGATCAGGCGCACAACGCCGGCGACCGCCGCGATAAGAATATATATGATATAATATTTTTTGAATTTCATCTTTTTATATCTCATCTCGAGTATTAACATGATCAGCGTGAGTAAGATCAAAGCTAATACTATCGGAGCCGTCGGTTCCGCGGGATACGAGCCGGTCAGTACCCATTCCCTTATCATCTTTGCGCTGTCAAACACAAACCAAGCTCCGGTCGCGGCGGCAAGGACAACGCGCCGCCAGGATGTGAGATATAGCGCTATGAACAGCAGCAGCGGCGCAATGCGCAGCTCGCATATAAACTCAAGCGCGCCCAGCTTTTCGGGCAGCAGACTGTAGGTCCCCGCGTTTGACTCAAAGCATTGGTACATAAACAAGATCAAATAAAACAGCGTCAGGAGCAATATCCGTTTGTCCGCTTTACCGTTTTTTATATCAAGCAGATAGATAAGCGCGGTCAAAAGCACCAGGAAAGCGTTCTGCGCCGCGTGGGTGATCGGCACCACATTTTCGACCGAGGTCAAGGCGAACAGAGTTTCGCTGCTGCACAAATACGGGAATATCGGGACAATATTTTCCGTCTCGGACGGAAAATACGAAATAACGGTCAATTTGCGCCCAACATAGTCGTCGGGCAAAAATATTTCGATCTTTTCGGACGGGCACGGCTCAAAGCCGTCGGTCACGGCGCAGCCCGACTCGTCTCTGGGAGCGCCCTCAAAGCTTGTGTATATCATATCGTCGTCAAGATATACGTCTGCTCCGCACACGGCGTCATATAAAAATATTCCGAGATGCGCGCCGTCAAGCTGCTCCTTCAAAGTTCTCTCGGCCTTAACGGCTCTGCCGCTCTCTCCGGGAAAGCTCACGGTATATTCGTCAATGATCTCGGGCTCAGCGGGTCTAGAGACCGAACCCGAAATTATTTCATAGCTCCAGTCCATATCTGCTCCCGGGTCCATGTTTATGTCTTTAAGATCGGTTCTCTGCAGCAGCGAGTAAACCGCGAAAACGAATACAAACACGCAAATAACGGCCGCGATACCGAGTATATACTGCCTTTTCTCGTATGAACTCATGATTTCACCCCCATCATTTTAAAACTAACTTATATGATATATTTATATTTTACCACAAAAACCGATGTATGTCCATAACGATTCATGTCGCAAAACGCATGATTCGTGTAATCGGCGCGCAATTACGCGGCCGCGCATCGCATAAAATGATGTTTTCATGACACGAATCGCCCGAAATCTGACACGAATAATATAGACACACCCGTTTTTATGTGATATAATATTTTAGAAAAATTATTAAACAACAAAACAAACTTAAAGCGCGGCGTCCAAAAATGCCCGCGCTGAATCAAGAAAGGAGAGTTTTATGGACATCAATTATTTGCTTATGCTTCAAAATTTCCGCGAAGCTACCGGAGGCGTTCTGGACACGATCATGGAATACATAACGAAGCTGGGCGAAACATCGACGCTGCTGTTGATCCTCGGGCTTTTTTACTGGGCGGTCGACAAGAAAAAGGGCATTTATTTAATGTTCACGCTGTTTACAAACAGAATCATAAACGGCTTTGTTAAAATAACGGCCTGCGCCTACCGCCCGTGGATACGCGACGCCCGAATCGAGCCCGTGCCCGCGGCCAAGGCCGACGCGACGGGATACTCGTTCCCCAGCGGCCACACGGCCAACGCGGTCAGCTTTTGGGGCGGGCTCGCGATGAACACCGATGACGGCGTGAAATTACCGAGGTTTTTCCAAGTCATTTTGTGGGTGCTTGTTGTTCTTATCGCGTTCTCGAGGAATTATCTGGGCGTTCACACGCCGCAGGATGTTATTGTCGCGTTCGTTATCGGCGTCGCGGTGCTGTTCCTTATCGCGAAGCTTTTGCCCGTTGTTGACAAAAATCCCAAAGCGGACATCTGGGTAATGCTCGGCGGTGTGGCGCTGTGCGCGCTGCTTATCGTATACGCCGCGCTCAAGTCGTACCCGGTCGACTACGCGGCCGACGGCTCGGTTATCGTCGAGGGCTCAAAAATGGCGGTCGACTCCTACAAAAACGCCGGCATGGGTATAGGATTTTTTATCGGCTGGTTCATCGAGCGCCGCTTTATAAACTTCACGACCGACACCGGAATTTTGGAGCGCTTCATAAGAGTTTTCGTTTGCGTGTTTATCTTCGAAATGCTTAACACGGCGGCGGGACCCGCTGCGGATATGCTGAAGGGCGCGCTGGGCTCGGGCTTTTCAAAGGCTCTTGTTCAGTTTGTGTTGATCCTGTACTTCACTGCGGGCGCACCCGCGATAGCGAAGCTGATCGCGATACCCTTTAAGAAGCACGCAAAATAATTTATGATTTGAAAATATCCCGTCCGCGATCGCAGACGGGATATTTTTTGTTGTTTTGATTTTACCATAATTTCAGTCTCTGCTCGGGCGGCACATACATCGGATCGTCCTCCGAGATATTATATATTTGATAGAACTCATCCATCGACGCCATGACCGCGTCAACTCTGACGCTGCTCTCCGAGCGGACATCGGGAATAAGCTGCGTGTCGGTTATAAAATTCTCGGTTCCGAGCTTGGCAAGAGCTCCGGCCCACGCTTCGACGGCTTCCTTTTGGCCGTCGGGATCGTCCTTCAGAATATTCAGAACGCAGCGCAGACCCGCGTAGTCCGCCATATTCTCGTAGACGGCTTCCTCTCCGTTTTGCTCAACACCCTCGGCAAGAGAGAACTTGTCGTAATACTCTATAAATTCTTGAGTGCGCTTATTGTATTCCTCAAGATCGCCGTCTGTCCACCAATTTTTCTCGTTGCCTTTTTCGTCATATCCGGAGCCGATATCGTCAAACGCGTGACTTATCTCGTGAGCGGTGATCGCTCCCACGGTGCCAAGGTTCCGCGCGCGGCTCGCGCCCGGGTCATACATCTTATCCTGAAGCAGACCCGCGCACACGAAAATGCTGTTTATGTCGTAAATATAATCCGCGTCTGTCGTGTCGGGAGAGATCTGCGCCAGTACCGCCGAGAAGTCGTCCTCGTCGCACTCGCGTTTCACAGTGTTAAAGTTATCGCCGTTTATTCTCATGCTGTTGTTGAAATATGTGCCGCCTTCCTCGGGCGAAATGATCACGGGAGACGAGCCGTTTTCAAAGCGGCCGATAACCGTTTTCATGTTTTCGATTTTCTTGACCGCGGTTCGCTTGGCCTGCTCGCTCAGCCATGTGTTGTCATTAATGATATTCGCGTACTCGCCGAGTATATCGCCTACCATGCTGCGCACATCGTCGGTGACGCTGTCGTCATAATAATAATCACAGTACATCGTTCCAATATCGTTCGGAAGCAGCTGTCTGATAACATTAATATTTTTATCGCTTAAAACGCCGTCATCGCCGTATGTCTCGCCCGGCTCGCCCGTCATTTCGCGGAACTTTGCCGTCATATCCGTTATGCTCTCGCGCGTGGGCGGCTCGTCGCCCGACATAAACATTTCTGCGGCCGTTTTGACATTTTCAAGGTTTTCAAAAGCCGCGCCCTCGTCCGAGTTCAAATAGCAGCCCGCGTCCGCAAGAGCGATCAGCGCGTTGATCTTTAGCGCGCTTAAATTATCATTTGTCAAAAGCGCGTCGATCTCCTTCGCCGTGTTACTGCTGTGCGACAAAACCGTGTCGGTTTTTTCAAACCCGAGTTCCCTAAGGAGCGAGGCAAGCTTGATATCTGAAAGCAGGCCGTCAGCTGACGCCTCATCGTATTTTTGATAATTTGTCTCGTCAGCGGTGTAGTTCTCGATATCAATTCCGTGCTCTCCCGCCGCTCTGTACAATTCCTCTACTATCCCGTCGATGTTTACCGACGGATCGATCATCATTCTGAGGCTCATGCCCATAATGATCGACGACATCGGATTTGTGTCGCGGCTCGCCAGATCCTGCAGCTCAAGCGCTTTCTTGATATCGCCGTCCGAAAACTCATATCCCATTGTCGAAAGAGCCTCTTTCAGCGCGTCCTCGTAAAACGAGCCGAAGGAATCTTTTGTCGATTGTCTGTAATTTATAACGCCCATGTCGCCTACAGGGTTGATCAGCACGCACGGCAGCACGCCGCCGCTCTGCGGGTCCTTCACTGCCTGTATGTCAAACAATGTGGCGGCGCCTATATTTCTGAGTATATCTGTTGACGCGTCCGCGAGCGCCTCGACCGTGTCGGCATGCATTATTGTGTTTCTGAGATCAAGTATCAGCTGCTTGTCCGTCTCTGTCGGCTCGGCGGAATCCTGCATGCAAAGGAGCATATCGTGAACGCGCTGCTCCGCGGTGCCGCGCTCATAATCAAGTTTGCCGCCCATGAGGTTTTCAAGAAGCTCTCGCTCTTTCACGTTTATATCCGCCTGCATATCGCCTAAATTTGACCACGCGTTCTCGGTGTCGATTATACCGCCGTGCATCGCGTCGATCCCCTTGACCGATGAGACCTGCGCGTTGCGGAAGGCCTTGCTGTTCACGTGGCCGTAAAAGCTCTCGCCTATCGGCACGGTGTTCAAAAGCTCGTCGCTCCTGTCGGTCAGAAGTTTTACCTGCTCAACGGTTATGTTGTCGTCCGAGCCCAGAAGACCATTGCCGTAGCCCTTTACGATACCCGCCCGCGTCAGATTGTCTATATCATCCTTTGCCCAGTCGGGAACATCCGTAAACTCGATGGGCTCGCCGCCGTTTTCCGAGCCCGCGGGAATACATCTCGCCAGTATCGCGAGCGCCTCGACGCGGGTGATATTATCTTTCGGTCGCAGAGTGCCGTCGTCGTAGCCCCTGATAAGGCCGCTTGCCGCCGCTTTTTCGAGATCGGACACATACTCTTTGTCGATCTCGGCTCTGTCGGTAAAGCTCGAAAGCACATCCGAGTCGCCGTTTAAATTGTTGCGTCCGACCGAGCGCACGAACTCCGACACCACATACTCGCGCGGAGCAAACGCTCCGCTCTCCGCTGCGGAGAGCGGGATAACGGAAACAAGCATGGCGGCCGATGTCAAAACACCGATAATTTTTTTATTTAATTTCATTCGTCCGGTTTTTTTTAACAATTCGGTTACCTCCGTTCTAAATACTCAAAGCTCATATTACCAAAGCTTCAGTCTGTTTTCGGGAGCGACATACATCTTGTCGCCCTCTTTTATGTCGTATAACTCATAGAATTCGTCCATGGAAGCAACGACCGCGTCGACCCTGACATTGTGCGACGAGTGCACATCCGCCGCAAGGACCTCTCTTTTTGTCGCCTCGGTTCCGAGATCCGCCCAGATTCTGGCGTATGATTCCAAAGCCTTCTTCTGGCCCTCGGGGTCGCCATCGAGAATATTCAAAACGCAGCGCAGACCCGCAAAGTCAGCCATATTCTCACCGATCGTCTTTTCGCTGTCCTGCGGCACGCCTTGCAGGACCTCAAAGTTTTTGTAGTATTCCACAAAATTATCAACGCGCTTTTGATATTCCGCTTGATCCTTTTCGGTCCACCAGTCTTTAAGACAGCCGTTCTCGTCATACTTCGAGCCTAACGTATCAAAAGCGTGGCCCACCTCATGGCCGATTATAGCACCGACAGCGCCGAGATTTTCCGCTCTGTCAGCATTGGGATCGTAGATAGGACTGTGCAGAATGCCGGCCAATATGCATATTATATTAAGGTTAGGCGCATAGAACGCGTTGACCATATCGGGCTGCGCCAGCATCTGCTCTCTTATGAATTCATTTTCGCTGCACTTACGGACTTTTGTGTTGAGAGTGTCTTTTAAAACGCTCACAATGTTTGAGAACACCGTTCCGCCCTGTTCGGGAGGTGTGATCGTCGGGAACTCGTAGTTGTCGGGATAACCGATCACCGCGATCATATTATCTATCTTTTTGATAGCGTTCTGCTTGGTCTCTTCGCTCATCCATGTGTTATTTTCAAAAATCTTCTTGTATTCGTCCCAAATCTCGCTAACCATATCGCCTATATCATAAGAAATTTGATCGTCGTAGTAATAGTCGCAGTAGATAAGTCCGATGTCATAGGGCAGGTACGATTTCAGCATTGTCATATTTTCCGCTTTGAGTATGTCGTCTTCATCTTGGCCGACATCTCCGCTCTGAGCGTTAATACCCGCAGATGTGCTCAAATAAGCTTCCGCCATTTCTTCAAGCAGGCTCGTATCGGTATCGGTCGAGCTGTAAAAATACGCCATATAGGCAATGGTATTGAGCTGACTAACGGCGGCTGCCTCCTCATCGCTCAAGGGAGCGTTAAAGTCGGACATGCCGAACAGCGCGCATGCCTTGAGAGCGTTAAGGTTATCCGCTGTGAAAATCTTGTCGACCTCGCCTAATGTGTCCTCACAGTGCAGAGCCACATTGTCGTAATTTTTAAATCCCATTTTGTTTAATATATCGCAGAAATCTATATTTTTCGCTGCCTTTGCGGCATCGGCCGCGGTGAGGATCTGCACATCTTTCTTATCGGATTCCAAGGTTTCGGGGTCAAGATCGGGATGCTCGCTGATCATTGCCTCGACATCCTTGTCTATCATTTCCTGGGTTATTTTCTTATCGAAGTATGTTCTTGAATTGATACCGTTCAAAAGCTGCGGAGCATAGTTTACGTCCCGCGTCGCCAGCGACTGGAACTCAACGGCGCGTTTTAAGTCATCGTCCGAAAATTCGCCGCCCATTGATTTAACGACGGTTTTAACCACATTTGAATAACGGTCGCCGAGAAGATTTTTTGTTCCAGACCTGTAGTTTACAAATCCGATTTGCGGATATGATTTCAGGATGATCTTCGGAAGAGCAACGCCGGTTTCCGGGTCTTGCGCAACATCTACCGTGAACAAAACATTTACTCCGGTTTCTGTCGCGATCTCGGTCGTCGTGTTCAAAAGCTCCTCGACCGACTTAGCGTTTAGTATTTTCTGCCTCCAATCCTGCACAACAGCTTTGTCGCTGTCGGTGATCGTCTTTGAATTCTGAATGCAAAGCAGCAAATCATGAACTCTCTGCTCGGGGCTTCCGGGCTGATACTCAAGCTCTCCGTTCATGAGCTTTGTCAGCAGATCATTTTCCCTTTCGCTTATCAGCAGCTGAATATCGTTAAAATGGGACCATGCGTCGGGAGGTACAACAATCGCGCCGTGAACGGCGTCAATAACGGGCTCGCTCGCCAGCTGAGCGTTGCGGAAATCCTTGTTATTGATGTGTCCGTAAAAGCTCTCGCTGATGGGAACGGTGTTCAAAAGCTCATCGCTCCTGTCGGTCAGGAGGCCGACCTGCTCGACCGTTATATTGTCGTCGGAACCCAGAAGCCCGTTGCCGTAGCCCTTAACGATGCCGGCGCGGGTCAGATCGTCGATATTTTCCTCGGCCCAATCGGGAACGTCCGTAAACTCGATAGGCTCGCCCGCGTCATCGGGGACCTCGGGGATACATCTCGCCAGCATTGCCAGCGCCTCGATGCGGGTCACGTTTTCTTTGGGGCGCAGAGTTTTGTCCTCATAGCCGCGCACCAGACCGTTTGAGACAGCTTTTTCAAAGTCGCCCACATATTCCTCGTCAATATCGTCTTTGTCGGCGAATGTGGAAAGCATATACGCGTTGCCCGAAAAATTGCTGCGTCCCACGGACTGCACAAACTGGGACACCACATACTCGCGCGTCGCAAGCTCGGCGCTTTCCTCGGCGAAAGCGGGAGCGGCGGAAATGAACGGCATGGTCGACACGATCATTGCCGCCGCCGTCAAAATTCCGATAAGTTTTCTTTTCATTTTTTTGTGTTACCTCCGTTTTAAAAATTTTACAAAATCTATTTTACCACATAAAACAAAAAAAGCAAATACTTTTCGTGTTAAAAAACAGGGGTTTCATGTAAAAATATCAAAATATTTTCTGCGCCGCTCCTCACAGGGAGCCGCCGTGCAAGAACGCGGCCGATATTATGTTTACCGCCGGTAAAACGCTGTATAAAACATATAAATTTATAATACCGATAAAATTATTAAAGTATTTACGCGGAACTTAGTAAAAAATTATTATTGCATAATTTGAAAAAATGTGATATATTAAAAAGAACGGCTTTATCATAGTCTTGATTAAATAAAAATAAAAATTATGAGGTGATTTATATGGCTGAAAATATAAAAACTATCGGCGTGCTGACATCGGGAGGCGACGCGCCCGGCATGAACGCCGCGATCAGAGCGGTCGTGAGAGTCGGAGCGCACCACGGTCTTAAGGTCATGGGCATAAAGCGCGGATATTCCGGTCTTATAAAAGGCGACATTAAAGAAATGCGCCCCCGCGACGTTTCAAACACACTGCAGCGCGGAGGCACCATACTTCAGACCGCGCGCTGTCCCGAGTTTAAAAACGAGGAAGTCATAAGGCGCGGCGTTGAGATGGCCAAGATATTCGACATCGAGGGTCTTGTTGTGATCGGCGGAGACGGCTCTTTCAGAGGCGCGGCCGGACTTTGCAAGGCGGGTCTGCCCACTATCGCGCTGCCAGGAACGATCGACAACGACATAGGCTGCAGCGAGTATACAATAGGCTACGACACCTGCCTGAACACGATAAAATCCGCGGTGGATAACATAAAAGACACCACCGAGAGCCACGAGCGCTGCTCGGTCATTGAGGTCATGGGCAGGTCGGCGGGATATTTGGCGCTTGACGTGGGCATCGCCTGCGGCGCTGACGTTATACTGGTGCCCGAGATCAAATGGTCGTTCACCGAGGATGTTTTAAAGCCGATCCTGCACAGCAAGGCCAACGGCGAAAAACGCTTTATTGTGATCGTGGCGGAAGGCGTCGGCGGCGTGGTCGAAATGGCTAAAAAAATCGAGGAAAAAACAGGTATCGAATCGAGAGCGACGATCCTCGGACACGTTCAGCGCGGCGGAAGCCCGTCCGTGCGCGACCGCGTTACCGCCTCGGAAATGGGAAGCCTCGCGGTCGAGCTTCTGATGTCCGGAAAGCAAAACAGGATCGTGTGCATGAAAGACAACAAAATCATCGACGTCGATATCAAAGAGGGTCTCGCCATGCAGAAAACGCTTTCAGAGCAGCATGTTTCCCTCGCCAAAAAGCTTTCATACAAATAAATACTTTGGCGGCGCGGCTTTGTCTGCGCCGTTTTTATATACCGGAATTTGATAATACAGGCACAAATTTCCGATATAAAACATCAAATGACGTGAAATGCCTGTTTTTTAACTTAAACGGTATTGAAACGCCAAAATTTTTATGATAAAATTATTATGAAAAATTAATATATATTTATAATTCATAAGGAGGCTCAATTTATGAAACACTTTAAAAAGCTTCTGTCACTGTTTATAGTGGCGGCCATGGCGGCATCGCTTTTCACGCAGGTAGCTTTTGCCGAACCGAACGACGGACGCGAACGCCCGTCTGCCAGATTCAAAGAAGGTTATACCGGCGGTATCGGCGAAGTCGAATGGGGCGACACCGACTGGGGCGGCTTTAAGGACATTGACTGGACGGGCGCCGAAGAAAAGAAGGCGGACGAGCTCGCCGCCATGTTTGACGCGAGCGGGTTCAACGTTATAACTTTAAGCAGCACTCTGACCTTTGATTCCGAAGAAGGTGCGTTTTATACCGACGCGGATTCGGCGGCCGAAACCTTGGAGGGTATAGATTATGCGCCGGGTGAGATCAATTTCCCCGCAGGCGACACGGTTATTATTTCAACCGCACCTTACGCCTTTGTTATAAACGGCATAGCGACGATCAATATTCCCGATAATTCGAATGTTATGATAATCAACGCGTCGAAGGGAGAACTCGGACCGGAGATCGCCGAAAGCGGCACTACCGGCATAATTCGGGCTCAGGAACTGGCAATAAACACAAGCAACAGCGGTAATATGGCGCTGATAGGGTTTGACGGCGACGACGGCAGCAACACCGTATACGACTGCTTCGGGCTGATGGCGGACAACCTTGATGTTATCGGCGGCGGAACCGTTGCGGTAATGGGCGGCAGCGGCCTTACCATGTCCGTGGGAGTGTACGTATTTGAGTCGATAAATGTTGACGGAGCGGCGCTCGTAGGAACGGGCTCGGGCACGCAGTCGACTGACAGCTACGGTATTTTGGCTGTCGGCAAGCTCGACGATACGCACGGAAACTGCACTGTTACAGCGTCAAGCGGCGCGGTGGTCATCGGCGTCGGAGCTCAGGCAGTATCGTCCTCGATCGGAATCAGCACCGGAGCGATAATGGCGCGTGAATCATCTCAAGTTTACGCCTGCGCGGGAAACGTTCCTGATGACGGAGAAGACCCGTCCACTCTTTCGGTGGGTATAGAAATTCCCGTGTCGGACGGAATGACAAGGCGCGTGTGCGTGTCGGACGGAAGCTCTATAGACGCCAACGGCACGCAGGGCTGCACCAGCGTGGGCATCTATGAACTCTATGTCAACCGCCGGGATATTGACGAAAACTTTGAATACGGCAAAGTTGTGTTTGACCTGGATCAGAACGCGATAGAGTCACCGAAGTGTATCACGGCACAGGGCACTACGGCGGCGTATATGCAAAGCATAGACGAGGAGCCGTTAGCCTCGATGCATAACGCTCCCGCAGGCAACTTCTCGGTAATCGACGAGAGCAACAGAGAGGCTTCGTTTGATTTGTCCGAGGGCACGTTTTTAATGGACGGAATGTCCGTTAAGGAATGTATGATCGTAACGGGAAGAACGTTCGACTATACGCTCTATTACAATCCCGCGGACAGCTCATTCTACACGGACTATGACAATGAAACCGGAGTATACAGCAACAAGCTTGACAAAGTGACGGGCGCGGAGGGCAACGGCCAAGAGCTCACTCTCACAAACGATTTCAGCTTTTTCACAACGGCGCCTGTCGGACTGTGTCTGCCGGATAACACAACGCTTATCGTTCACGAAAATGAAAATCCCGTCATAATCGCCGGAGAGCCCGAAGAAAATGATACCGACCGGTTATCAGCCGGCATTGTTTGCCTCGGCACATGCGATATCAATATCGACGGAAGTCTTTCGACGTCGGGCGGCTGCGGAGAAAACATCAGCAGCTTCGGAATATACGCCTATAAAGATATAAACGTGACCGGCAGCGGCAGCATTTACGCCTACGGCGGCGACATAATCACAAACGTCGAGGAGGCATATTATTCCGCGGGCATATACGCGACGAACATATTTGATGTTGAAAAGGCGGATATCAACGCTTTCGGCGGAATCGTCACGGGAGAAAACGAAACGACATTCACCGAGTCTATAGGAATATTCACCGGCGATTATTCTCAGTCGGGCACCCGAAACGTAAACGGCATAATCGCAACTCAGGACGCGTATATAACGGCTTACGGCTATAGCGCGTTCGGAAGCGCGAACACATACGGCTGTGTTGCATCAAGCGTGATGGCAGCGAGCGGCGCGAGCATCACCGCTATGAGCCTCGGAAATGACTGCTATATCTCGGCAGCGATGGGTATCACGCTGCTCAACGGTGCCGGCACTGTAGACGCGTACACCGGCGGCGAGATAATCTGCTTGGCCGAAGGCGGACGATACTCGTTCGGCCTTACCGAATTGACCGACAGCAACGCGGAGGAGCTTGACGAAACCAAACAGCTCGCCATAGGCATGGACGAAAATTCAAGTATCGTATGCGACGGCGATGCCGGCGCCATCAACGCGCACTTAGAGCCGTTTGGCAGCATTACCGTAAGAGACGCCGATGAAAACGTCCTGACCTTCGACGAAACGCAGTACGGCTATGTTAACGCAAACGGCGAGCTCGCGCTTTGGGCAAAAATAAGCGCCGCGCCTATGTACTCCGACTACAGCGTATATTATGACGCCGAGGCGGGATTCCGCAAAAACAACAAGGACGGCGAGGCTCTTTCGGCCGATGAGATCCCCAAAGGAATGAGCGCGGACGGCAATGTTCTCACCCTTGACAATGTGGTGTTCGCGTCAACCAGAAGCGGCGCTCTCAGGATCGGTGAAGGCGTCACGGTAAAAGTGCCCGAAGGCAAGGCGGCTTATATAACCGCGCTTCCGGACGCCGAGTCCGAAATGACCTTCGCGATCGGCGGAGAAGGCAACAACACTCTGGAAATTGACGGAAGCCTGCTCGCAGCGGCTTGCGGCTTTAACGACGCCGCCAATAATGTTGTGGGCATATTCTCATACGATGATATGACGATAAAAGGCTCCGGACAGGTCAGAGCATATGAAAGCAATGGCGCGGGTTACTCATACGGAATAATGTCGAACAAAAAGCTGATTTTTGACGGCACAGTCAGCGTACACGCTTGCTCTATCGCACCCGAGGTCAGAAACAGCAACCTTCCGATCTGCGGCGTTGCGGCCGAAGGCATTGAGATGAAGGGCGAATCACATCTCTCCACTTCTCAGTGCGAAAACTCAAAAGCTATCATGATAATGAACGGCGGAAGCATCACAGCCGAGGACAAATCGTTTATCGAGGCGCAAGGCGGCATAGTGATCTACGGAAACGAGCAGAGCCCCGGCGCTGTTCTCACCAAGGACTACGCGATCATAGCGGCTTTCGGCAAAAGAATCAACTTTACGAGCTCTTCCGAGGACGACGACACACCGGGCATAACCGCTTGGGTTTATGACGCCGAGGCAGGGAAATTCGAAGACGGCAAGGCGACGATCACCGCTATGAATTATTCGTCTGTCATCACGGGCGGTCAGGGCTCCGCTGTTTGGGGCGCGAGCGCCGCTGAAGGCGTTAATGTTTTCGGATATTCCTCGGCTGAAGATTATAACGGCGAGCTTGAATATGACGGAAGCACATACGTCGTACCCGGAACCGACACTCCTTCCGATACCGCTACATTTATCAACGCGATCCAGCCCACGGATCATATGCTCTACTTTGACGGCGAGACAGGCAAGCTCTATGACGGATATGACTACGAGACCAAAGAACTCGGAAACCCGATCGAGGTGCCCGGCGCGGCCTGTGACGGAAAAACGCTGACGCTCACATCGGATTTCAAATTTGTCACAAATCGCGAGGACGGTCTCTACTTAAGCCCCGGCACGACGCTTTACGTTCCCGCGGGAGAGAGTCCCATGATCTACAGCGCGTATTCGGGATTTGACAAGCCTGAAAAATACACAGATGGAGCCGTGGCGCTTTACTGCTCGGGCGACAACACACTCGAAATAGACGGAAATCTTACGGTGACATGCGGCAATGTCCGTAACACCAACAGTTACGGCCTCATGGCCGAAGGCGTTGAGATAAAAGGCAGCGGCACGCTCACGGCTCGGAGCGGAAACGCGGTATATGACGAGTCCGCCGGCGGATTTGATGAAATCAACGACGGATATTCCTGCGGATTTATATCCTACGGTGACATGAGCATCTCGGGAACCACAGTAAACGCTTACGCGGGAGACTCGGTATCGGGCAGCATAGGTCTTGCGCTCAATATCCCCTCAAAGCTCACGCTCGACGGCTCCGCTCACGTCACAGCGGTATGCGAGGTAGGCGGTGAGCACATGGGCATAGGCTGCGGCGTGCATAACCTTGAGCTCAAAGGCTACTCAAGCCTGGATGCTTCGGCGGCAACGTCGGGCACGAAACGCGCGACGGGTCTTGTGCTCTATCATGACGATCAGGGCAAGTACGGCGAGATAAAACTCTCAAACAACAGCTCGATAAACGCCTCGGCGACAGGCGACACAGCCTCAAGCTACGGATTTGAGCCCTTTGAGGCCGAGACCTCGACCATTAATATCAGCATGGACAGCAGCAGCAAGTTTACCGCGGAGGGCGGCACCGCCTCTTCGATCTATGCTAAGTTCGGCGGCGTGAAAACGACATCCGACGGAGCCACGGTATCGTACAACAATGAAAAACAGACCTATGTTGACGCAAGCGGAGAAGATGTGAAGAAACTGACGCTCAGCGCGCTTACGTCCTCCGGCACCGGCAGCTACGGCGGCGGAGGAGGAGGCGGAGGCAGCTCGTTCTCCTCAGGCACGAGTTCGACGCCCACGCCCGCTCCCACAGATACATCCTCTCAGCAGGCTCCCGCCGAAACAACGGCGCCTCAGACAACAGGCGGAATGCCGTTTACAGATGTTGCTCCCACAGATTGGTTCTATGACGCGGTAAATTCGGCCTACAGCAAGGGTCTTGTGAACGGCATCAGCGACACCGAGTTCGGACCCCAGATGACAATGACCCGCGGAATGCTTGTGACTATAGTCGGACGCATGGAGAATGCGCAGTCATCTGGAAGCTCGTTCGGCGACGTTGACGCGAGCATGTATTACGCTCCGTATGTGGCATGGGCGGCCGAAAACGGCATAGTGACCGGTTTTGAGGACGGCACCTTTAAGCCCGACCAAAACGTTACGAGAGAACAGACCGCGGCTATACTCTACAGATATATGCAGTATAAGGGCATTGGCGTGTCGGTTGGTGAGGACACAAACATTCTGAGCTTCACCGACTCGGGCGATATAAACGACTATGCCGTACCCGCGATACAGTGGGCATGCGGAGACGGAGTGATCAACGGCTATCCCGACGGTACACTGGCACCCGCGGCGAGCATAACCCGCGCGGAGTTTGTTACAATGATCGGCAGATTAAAAGTATAACTTGCTGTTATATTCTAAAAAAACGAGCGCGGCGCTTTGCAAAGCGCCGCGCTCTTATAAGGAGATTTAATCATGAGCGAAATAACAAAAGCAGCCTTATGGGCGAAAAGACGACCGAGATCGCTCTGCGGCGCGCCGCCGAGGATACAGCGAAAGAGTGCGGCTTTGACCTGATCGACTGCTCGGTCTATCCCGACACCGATAACATACGGTACGTTTATCTTATGGAGATCGCCAAGATCCCCGAAAATCTGAGCAAAGATATGCTGCGGGATTCTTTCGAAAAAAATCTTGCGAAGGCGAATCCGTCAATGGGCGATAAGGTAAAAAAGGTTTATGCGCGCCGACCGAGGTCCTGTTCCTTCAGCCGGAAACATACCTTTTATACCGCGATCTGATGCTGATTAAGGGATATTCCGTGGGTCAGCTCAAACCCGTTAACGTGATATCAAATTATACCCAGCAGAAATTTTTCTTTGGCCTTCAGGAGGATTTCGACAAATTGAAAAAGCAGGAAGTGGGAAATAGGGACTAGAGACCGGGAATATCTCACGATTTATATTAGGCTCCCCCACGGGGCGAAACAGAAATTGAGACCCCTTGCGCAGGGAATGATAAAAAAAGCACCTCCCAATTCGGGCCAATTCGGGAGGTGCTGAAATTTTAGGATCAGATCCTGCTCATAACTGCGGCGAACTCGGCTCTGGTTATGGGTGACTGCGGCTCAAACGCGCCGACGTCGTTTCCGGTCATAACCTGCTTCATTGTGCAGTACATTACGCCTTCAACAGCCCAGTCGGAAATTTGACCGAGGTCGGTGTACTCGAGCTGAATGGCCCATGCGCCTGTGGGGCCTTGGCCCTTGTAGGTGTAGTAGCCGGTGATTATCTTCGCCGCCTGCTCACGGGTCACCGCGTCGTTGGGAGCGAACATATTGTCTCCCACGCCGTCAACTATTCCGCTTTCGGCAGCCCACGCGATGTAGGGAGCGTAATACTCATTCGCGTCAACATCCGCGAACGAGGATGCGGCCGATGTGTCGGCCTTGTCAAATCTGCCGAGTATCGTTACCAGCATGCCGCGGGTCAGAGTATCGCCCGGACCGAACAGAGTATCGCTCTCGCCGTTCATGATTCCCATTGAGTAAACGTTCTGAACGTAGGGATAATACCAATCGGTCGCCGCAACGTCCGTAAACGGCATCTGAACCTCGCCCGTCGCGGGTCCGGGAGCTGTTACGGTTGTGTCGGGCTTCACTGTCGCCTCGGGCATACCGGAAGCGGCAGGCGCCGCTGTGGCGGTAGGATTAGGTGCGGCTGTGGACGTTGTCGCGCCTGTGTTGAAGCTTGAATTGGTGTAGCCGCCGCCACCGCCGCCGCCCGATGAAGGTCTGCGCGTGGGTGCTGACGTGGGCTCAGAAGTCTCGGTAGGCGCTGACGATCCTTCGGGCTCCTTTGTGGACGGAGCTTCCGAAGCGGGCGCCTCGGTTGTTGCGGGAGGCTCCGAAGCGGGCGCCTCGGTCATTGCGGGAGGCTCCGTAGCGGGTGCCTCGGTCGTCGCGGGAGGCTCCGAAGCGGGTGCCTCGGTCGTCGCGGGAGGCTCCGAAGCGGGTGCCTCGGTCGTTGCGGGAGACTCCGAAGCGGGTGCCTCAGTCGTTGCGGGAGGCTCCGAAGCGGGTGCCTCAGTCGTCGCGGGAGGCTCCGTAGCGGGCGCTTCCGTGGTCGGAGGTGTTGTCGGTGTTGCTCCGCCGATGTACGGCGTTGAGGGCGCGTCCGGATTCGGAGCGATAATATCGGCTACAGTCTCCGCCGCGTAGTTGTGCTCATCGGGTATGATCTGGCTTTCCTCGTTGGGTTCCTGAGTTAAGATAAAGCAGAATACCAGCGCTTTCGCGGCTTTCGCTCTTGTAACCTCAGCCTTGGGCTCAAGCTCGTCGCCGTTTATAATAACGCCTCTGGCGATACCCTTCTCGGTTCTGATAAGACCTAAATTATAGGCTTCCTTAACTTTTCCGTAAAGCGACGGGTCGATATCCGAAATATCCTTGAGCGCGGCCCAGCCGGTGAGCGGGTTGTAAGTGGCGCCCTCATATTTGATGTTGGGGTCATAGCCGGGATCACCGGGCGCGGGGATGCTTCCTTTCTGGTTCATGTATTCAACCTTGTTCCAGGAGCCGTCCTCTTTTTTGCCGTATGCGGCGAGATACGCGTCATACAGTATAGCGCCCATGGCCTCGCGGGTCAGCGCGGCGTCGCTCGCGATGAGCGTGGAGTCGGCAAACGCGGGCTCGCTTCTGTATGTTGCCGATACGGTTGTGTCGGCCTCGAGTTTGAAGGTATACTCTCTGCCCGAAGAATCAACGGGCTGACCGTTTACCAAGATCTTATCGTTCAGATAACCGTCTCCTGCAATAGCCGAAACTCTTATTTCATCGCCTGCCGAGGCTGAAAGTGATGTTGTGCTCTGCGGATAGTTATCGCCTTCGAATTTGATTCCGAACAGGTAGCCTGTTCCGCCGCGGGTATACATTTTGTATTTCTTTCCGGCTTCAACAGTAAAGTGTACGGTTCCCGCCTCGCTGTTGCTGTCGCCTGATTCCAAAACATCATTGATATATACTTCATGCTTGTCGCTGCTGTCCTCAACGTTTTCGATGCCGATCTGTTTGTTATGAGCCGCAAAGCAATAGATGGTTATGGTTCCGTTCGCCTTCGCCTCATAGTATGAATACAGATCATCATTGTTTCTGAATACATAGCTGCCGTTGGTTATTTCGGGATTGTCGGCGTATGAGCCGTCTCTGTTGCCCTTTGTAACGGTATTCGGAGCCGTTAATGTGTAGTATTCGTTATCATCAACGACGGAATTATTAGCTTCCGTGCCCTTTATATCCGTTGTATGAACGTCAAACGCGCTGTTGTTGTAAACGGTAACGGTGCCGCCCTCGGCTTGCTGAACTGTTACGATCAGCTCTCCGTCATCCGCCTGCGCCTCGGCATACTCCGCGGGTCCCGATACAACGGGAACATATTCGGAAGCGTCCGCCGGAGGATTCTCCGCCTGCAGCTCGGCGTATGTCTTGGTGTAGCTTGTCAGCGAGTTTTCGGGCAAATTGAACACTTTTTCCATGCCTCTCGCGAACTCGCCTACCGTGATGGTCTGAGTGGGCTTAAAGTTGTTTTCGCCGTCCTTGTGGAGAGCGCCCAGCTGCAGAGCCTTCTCGATGGAAGTTCTGTAATAATAGTTGTCGCTCGCCTGCTTGGTCGCGCCGGGAACAACGTCGACCGCGTCAACGTCGCTCGCCTGCTCGGGCAGTACCGCCGACCAGTCGCGGTTCTCGGAAGCCGCGGCTGTCTTTACGGTCTCGGGCATATACGAAACCAGATTTTCCATGATAGCCTTATCGGTGTATGTATCCTCGGCGGCAACGCTCTGGTCATAGATGCTCTGGAGCATTATGCGGCAGAACTGCTTGGCCGCGGCTTCTCTGTAGTGAGTGCCGTCGCCGTTGGCGCCGTTTGCCGAGTTGTTGGCGGGCGTCTCGCCTGCCTCAACGCTGTTGTATGTCCATGTTCCCTCGTTTTTATCGAGCTTTTTGTAGTAGTCAACAGCGCCCTGATACAGTTCGATGTATGCGACATCCGGATCGGCCTCCGCCTTTTTCTTCATGTTGGCGGGAGAGTCGGGGTTGAACGTCGTCGCTCCGCCCGCGTTTCTGGGCATGGGGGATACCAGCACCGGAACCATGCCGCGCGCCTTGATTGCGTCAACATACATATAGAGCCATCTGTTATAAAGCGCGTTGGCTTTGGTTGTGTCTTTGTCCGCATACTGGCAGCCTCTGTCAAAGCGCGTCTCGGCGGGAGACTCGTCGTTATGCGCGGAGTGCAGGAAAACATAGTCGCCTTCCTTTCCGTTTATAAGAACGTCGTCGAATCTGCCTTCTGTGTAGTTGTTTCTCATGCAGCGTCCGCCCATTGAGTAGTTGACAACGTTGACCTTGCTCGTGTCAAAGTATTTATAAAGCGTCTGGCCCCATGAGCTGATCGTCTCGTTGAATGTGTATGTCTTTTGTGTCGAGTCGCCCAGGATGTGGATCGTGGGCTTGTCGCCCGCCGCCGCTTTCTCGATAGGCGTAATGCTGATCGACTTTACGGTAACGGTCTGAGGCTTTTCGGCCGTGGGCAGAGTTGTGGGCTCGATGTCAAGCTCAACAAATTTGTCGCCTGTCGCGAAGTCATACGACCATGTGGTCGCCGTCTCGTCCCACTTGGCTATGGCGGTTCTCGCCACATGACCCGCGGTGTCCCAGGGATTGGAGCTTGTCAGTCTTGAGGAGTCCATGCCCGTGGGAGCGATCTTTGTGTTGCTCGATGTGGAATCGCCGCCCAGCGTAACCTCGATGTGATACGCGCCGGGCTCAACGTCCTGTCTGTAGATAAGACCGCCGTAGTTGGCGTAGCTGGAGCTGCCCTTGTATTTGCTGCTCAAATACTCCCCGTCGCTTTCGGTCACGCTCGCGCCGTCCGCGCCGATCGTGATCTTGTCGGTTCCCGCTACGACTCTGTCATAGCCCTCGGCCATAATGGCACCCGAGGTCGAGACAAAGCCGCTCGTTTTCTCGGCCGTGTAAACCGGGACTTCGGTAAGCTTTGTGAAGTCAACGGTCACAGCGTCCGCAGCCTGCGCGTCGTCAGCCGCGAATACAACCACGCCGGTGAACATTGTAGCGATCATCGCGACGGCCAGCGCCAGGCTGAGCAATCGTGTTTTAATCATATAATTTCCTCCTTCTTGCGCTGCGTGAATTTTGTAAAAACAGCACAATATTAATAATATAATTATAACATATAATCATGCGAAATCAATACCCAATTTTAAGAAATTTTAGATACCAGATAACAAAAAATCAGTGTAATATATAAGTATATTGCACTGATCAGTTTGCCAGCTTAACTAAATTTGAGTAAGTTCCCGGAATGTTTTTGAGTTGTTCATGGGTGCCGCTCTGAGTGACGCGCCCGCGCTCAAGCACATATATGCGATCGGCCTTTTCGATGGTCGAGAGCCTGTGCGCTATAACTATGACCGTGCGGCCCTTCATCAGCGCCTCAATACTCTTTTGCACCACCCGCTCGTTTTCGGTGTCAAGCGCGCTGGTGGCCTCGTCCAGCAGCAGTATGGGAGCATTTTTCAGAAACGCTCTGGCGATGGCGATCCTTTGGCGCTGTCCGCCCGACAGGCTCTCGCCCCGCTCGCCGACCCGCGAATCGTAGCCTTTCGGCATGTTTGTGATAAAATCATGAGCGCCCGCCGCCTTTGCCGCCGCGATTATCTCCTCGTCCGAGGCGCCCGGCCTGCCGTAGCTTATGTTCTCGCGCACGGTCGTGTCGAAAAGATACGCGTCCTGCGGCACGTATGAGATCTTGTCTCGAAGTTCTTCCAATGAATATGAGTTAATATTACGGTGCGCGAAATATATTTTCCCTGTGTTGTTTCTGTAAAAGCCGAGAAGGAGTTTAAGGGTCGTGCTTTTTCCGCCGCCGCTCGGCCCCGCGAGTGCGGTGACCTTTCCCTCGTCGGCGGTGAGGCTGAGCCCGCGCAGAACTCGGCCGCGCTTGTCGTCGTAGGTGAATTCAACGTTTTCGAATTTTATATAGTCCTCGTCCGTGTCGGCGTTTCTGTCCATGAGGGGAGCGCGGGTCTCGCGGTCGCGGGCAAGAATTTCATCTATAAGCTCCGCCGCCGCGGCGCTCTCCTGCATCATGCCCCATGAGTTCCCGAATGTCATAAGCATGCTGCTCACGTTTCCCTGAACGCTGAGTATCGCGAACACGGTTCCGAAGTCGCAGTAACCCAGAGCCGCCATGACCGCGCCTATCGTTATCAGCACGAAATTATTCAGGAAAATAAGCAGATTGTCAACGCCGCTCAAGGCGCCCATTTTTGATATTCGTTTTATTCTTTTGTTCGCCACGGTGTTATTCGCGTCCTCGTATTTTTTGACTGATCTTCCGTCGATATCGAACAGCTTTATTATCCTGAATCCCGCCAGCAGATCAGAAAGTCGCGCCAAAAGCGCCGATTCGCTGCGTTGAATCTCCTTGCCCAGGCGGCGCAGAGGCACCGCAAACCTGAGATTCACGATAAACGTGATGACGCAGGCTATGATCGACACCAGCCCCAAACGGGCGTCCAGCGCCAGAATAAACACGCACGAGGCGCCGCCGCCGAATATCGCGCGCACTATGTTCGGAAAGCTGTTGGTGTACGCCCGTTTCATGTTTTCCACATTGCTGTTGAGCCTGTAAATACTGTCCGCGCTGTGGTTTTTTTCGTAATAATCCACGGGCAGAAACTCCATGTGCCGAAACAGGCGGCAGCGAATATCGCGCATTATATGGCGTATTGCCTTTATTTTGTAAAACCGAGAGAAAATATCCGCCGTGTAAAATATCAAAGCCGAAACGCCGAACCATAAGGATATCATGAAAAGGTGAAAATCAAGAGCCGTGACCGAGTTCACCACGCCTCGGTTGAGCAGCGCGAACAGGATATCCGCCGCGTAGGTGAGACCCGCGTCAAGCGCGACCATAGCAAAATACGCGCGCTTACGGACGCGCATTATCGAAAAGCAGATTTTGATCCCGCTTTTTCTTTTCTCCTGCTTCATTCGGGATCACCTCCCGTGTTGTTGAGCTTGGCGTAAACTCCGCCAAGGCTCATCAGCTCGTCATGCTTTCCGCACTCGGCGATAACTCCGCCGTCAATGACGGCTATGCGGTCGGAGTCCTTTATTGTTGATAGGCGATGCGCCACTACCAGCACGGTCCTGCCGCGGCTCAGATCGTCAAGCGCTTTCTGCACCTCGGCTTCGGCCTTAACGTCAAGAGCGCTTGTAGCCTCGTCCAGCAGCAGTATCGGCGCGTTTTTCAGAAACGCCCGCGCTATCGCGATCCTCTGTATCTGTCCGCCCGACAGGCGGCAGCCGCGCTCGCCGACCTTGGAATCATACCCGTTTTCGGTCGCGGTTATAAAATCGTGGGCGTAGGCTGCCTTGGCCGCTGCGACGACCTCATCCCACGCGGCGCCCGGCTTTCCCATGGCTATATTGTCGTATATCGACTCGGGAAACAGATATGTTTCCTGAGAGACATATGAGATCATCTCGCGCGTTGACTTGAGCTCCCGCTCGTTTATATCGATGCCGCCTATCTTAATGCTGCCCGAATCCGGAGCGTAAAATCCGCACACCAATCCCAAAAGCGTGCTCTTTCCGCAGCCGCTGGCTCCCGCGAAACCGATCTGCTCGCCCTTCGTTATGCCGAGGGAGATGTTTTTCAAAACAGGCTTGCCGCTTTCGTATTCAAACGACACGTTCGAGAACTCGATCGCGGGAACGTCGCTCGGCAGCTCGCTTGAAACTATGCCGCCCTCGCGCTCTATCGGCTCGTTTATTATGGAAAACAGACGCTCCGCCGAGGCCGTGGCCGTGCGGAAGTTGAAAAACATCTGCGACGAGCGTATGATAGGGCTCAAAAGCTGTGATATAAGCGAGGTGAAGGCGACCAGCGCGCCGAGCGTAAGGCTTCCCTTAAAGCACAGCAGACCGCCGTATATAAGGCAAACGGTGAGAGGCACGTGCCGCGCCAGCTGGAAAAAGAAGATGCCGCGGTACTGTATCTTGTCGTTGCCCAGCGCCATATTTGTTGCTTTGTCTATGCCGCTGTCGTACTTTTCAGCGAGAGCGTCCTCTATATTATATGATTTTACGATCGGGATTCCACCCACCATGTCGGCCACCGTGTTGCTCACAAGGCCCAGATAGCGCATATATTTTTTGGAGCCGATCTTAAAGGGTATCGAAAAACGCGCGCCTATCGCGACGAAGATCGGCGCCGAAATTATCGAAGCAAAAAGCAGAGAGGGATTCAGTCTTATAAGAAATACCAGATAGAATATAAAGGTGAACGGAATCTCCATCATCGCTATAAAGTCGCTCTCCATAAAGAACTGGACGTTGTCCGCGTCGGAGCTCATTTTGGACAGCATTTCGCCGCTGCGCACCGAGTTCATGTAGTCGATAGGGATCTTCGAAATTCTCTCCGCGCTGTCGCGCTTGATGTCTCGGATCATTCCCGTCGAGAATCTGCCCGCGGCGTAGGCGCTTATATAGACCGACGCCATAATGCCCGCGACGCAGAGAGCCGCAATCAAAAATATGCGGGGCACAGCCGAAAGCTCGCCGGCCTGTGCGGAGTCCACGATCTGTCTCAGGCAGTCGGTCTTTCTGACCTCGAGCCATGACGACAAAACCGTTCCCGCGGCAGCGGCGGCGGCCCACATGATATATGTTTTCGCGTATTTGGCGATATTTTTGTATATACCTGAGTTTTGACTGTTGTTATCCATGCCATAAATTTTAGCACAGAGAAAAACGGATTGTCAATAAACGTCAGCGCGAATTATGCGAAGTCGATAATTAATCAAAGAAACGACAAATTATAAATATTAAATAAAGGTGTTTTTTGAAATGCGATGTCAATAAATTAAAGTAGGGATTAGGAAATAGTAACTGGGGACTAGGAATATCTTGCGGTTTATATCAGGCTCGCCCCTTGGGGAGAGCTGTCAGCGGAGCTGACTGAGAGGGGTTCCTAGTCCATAGTTACTAGTCTCTAGTACCTAAGTTGACCCCTCTCCGTCTTTCCGCCAATGGCGGAAATCCACCGCTAATGAAGCGCTTGGTGAAAATCGCAATCGATTTTCAAAGGTCGCTTTGAACCCGCAAGCAAGCTTGCTGATTATCCCCAAGTGGCGAGGCAAACGGGCGGCAATCTGCCGCCCGTCAAATATTAAACCGTTTCGGTGCCGCATTCGGAGCAGAACTTGCCGGTCACCATTTTGCGGCATTTGGGACAGAATCTGTCTCCCGCGGGCGCGGTCTGCTGCGCGGCTCCGTTCTGCTGCGCGTTCATCTGCTGCGTCATCTGCTGAGCCATCGCGAGGCCCATTCCCATCTGTGCCCCGGCGGCGGCCACGTTGTTTCCCGCATTTGGGTTGTTCATGCTGTTCGCCATCTGGACAGCCGCGTAGTTCGCCACGTTGTTTCCGACAAACGAGGTCGCCGCTACCTGCTCGGCCACCTTCATAACGTCCTCGGGATAGTTCACATCGGCGATAGTCAGGTCGACCGTGTCCATTCCGAAGGTGTTGGTTATCGTGTTCAGCCGCGCGCATATCTCGTTTCCTATCTCAAGGCTGTTCGCTTGTATGCTGATAAGCGCGTTGGTGGATATGTTGCTCTGGCCCTTTAAAATTGCCTCGGCCACGACTGCGTTGAGCTTGCCCATGATACGCTCCGATATGTCGTCTATCGTGAACTCGTCCTTAACGCCCGCGATAGCCGCGATAAAGCCTTTTATCGCCTCGGGGTCGTCCGAGAACTTGACTATGACGTTTCCGTTCATTCCGACCGGAATACCCGTGGGCACCTCGGCGGTGGGTATCATGATCCTCTGTCTTGTTCCCCAGTTGACAAGCACCTGTTTTGTGTTGATAAAGTAAACCTCGGCTCTCATTCCCGTGTCGCCGAACAGGTGTATCCAGCCCTTTAAGGTGCTGAGGAACGGCGTGATCTCCGAGTCGATATCAAAATTTCCCTCTTTCTCAAACACGCCCGTTTCCACTCCGTCGGCATAGAATATAGCCTTCTGACCGGGACGCACGATAAGGTGCGAGCCTTTCTTGATCTCTTTGGCGGGCCATTTGTAGCAAAGGACGTCCGATCGCGATTCATCCCATTCTATCGTGTCTCTGCCCTGTCCGAACCATGCCATAAAAATTACCTCTCTTTCCTATATTTATAATAAATATTATTAATTCTGCGTTATCTCCCCGCCGCTCAGGTCGGGATAGTCGTAATACGAGCCGCCGCTGTTGTTATAATAGCCGTCATAGCCGCCGTAATCGTCATAGTCGTTATAATACTCGTAGTAGCCGCTATTCGGCTCCTGAGCTTCGTTTCCGTTATTCAGCGTCGAGATATCCCACATCAAAAACAACGCCACGGCGACAGCCGCGATAAGCGCGGCGACCGCTATCTTTATCGGGCTGTAGGGCCGCTCGCCGCATATGTTTCCCGTGTCGCCGTTTATGGCGTAGGTATAATTCTTTTTGTTGTACACAAAGTTTGATATCCACACGGGCGCCAGTATCTGCTTGTAGCCCGGGTCGCCGTAATCGGCGTTCACTCTTGAGACCGTGGCGGTGTTGAACCCGCGCGCTATTATCGAGTTTTGGGCGCGGGCCTTGAGCTCTGCGTCGATCTGGTTCTTGACGCGGCCGAAGCCCTCGACCGCCGAAAACGCGTATCTCTCCGAGTTCACGCCAGACAGAAAAGCGGGGGAGTAGGGGTAGCTGCCTTCCTGAGTATTGAACGGAAGTATGCCGCTGAGCGTTTTCGCGTTTTTGTCGGTCCCCGCGAACACGGGAACATCGTCAAGCCGTTCCGAAACGGTGCCGCTGACCGGGAACCAGTTGGTCTGCGAGCGGATATTTCCCTTGCCGTCGCGCACCGACACTATCCTGCCGCCCATGCCTGTGTATGTGGCGGTCACGTTCACGTCGTATGTCCAGATCGGGATATAGACGGGCGTCAGCTTTCCGGTCTGATACGCCAGCTTGAGCCTGCTCGGCGCGAACCAGCGGTGGCGCACCCATTGTTTGAACCGCGCCTTGGCGTCGTCCTCGTCTATCATAAAGGGCACAACGCCGTCGGGCGGGATCCCGAATACCTGGCTCTTGGCGTCGACCTGAGACGAGCCGCACATGGGGCACACAGCCGCCGTTTGGTTGGCCTCAAACTCAATTTGGCTGCCGCAGGTCTTACAGTATATGACGCGGCGCACGTTTGAGGGCGCGTTAACGGCATCCGAATTGTCCGAAGTGCTTGTGACCGAGGCGCCCGTCAGCTCGTCCTCGCGCTTTTGGTACTGCGACAGCGGGTGCTCGAGCACCTTTTTGTTGTCGGTGTCAAGCTCTCCGGGCGTGCCGCATGACGAGCACATAAAGCCGCGCTTTTTTATGTTCCATTTCATAATGCCGCCGCAGTTGGGGCATTTGAAGCTCTGTATCTCGGGCTCTCTGTCCCGCGGAGCGTTGTTGTCGTTGTTAACTTCGTCGCTCATATTATCACCTCGAATTAAATATATTTTACTATAGTATTTAAAACTTGTCAAATTATTTGTAAAAAAAGCTTGCATTTTGCCTTATATAATGATATAATTATTATACTTAAAATTGCCGCGTCAAATTGCGCGGCGCTCCGGAGAAACCCGCTGAGCGGGGGCCGAAGGTGTACGGCGAGAGCCAATCTCTCAGGCAAAAGGACGGAGGTATTTCAGCGCGAGCTGCGATATTTTTCTTCATTTTTGTTTGAGCTTGAATCCTACGGATTTCGGCTCTTTTTGTTATGTAAAAAATAAATTATTATTTAAATAAGGGGAGTAAAATTCTATGCAAAGCTTTCTTGATGTCGTTGCTAAGGTCAACGACGCGGTAAACGGCGTAGTATGGGGATGGCCCGCGCTGATCCTGTTGGCGTTTGTGGGCGTTCTCATGACCTGCCTTACCAAGTTCTTCCAGCTGACCCATATCGGGCATTGGTTCAAAAACACTATCGGCGCCATATTCGGCGACAAACACGTCACAAAGCACACTGCGGACAAGTCGATATCCCAGTTCCAGAGCTTGTGCACGGCGCTCGCGGCGACCGTAGGAACGGGCAACATCGCTGGCGTGGCCTCGGCTATCGTTATCGGCGGCCCCGGAGCCGTGTTCTGGATGTGGCTGATCGCGTTCTTCGGAATGATGACAAACTATTCCGAGAATGTTCTTGGTATTCTGTACAGAATAAAGAACAGAGACGGAGAATGGAGCGGCGGCGCGATGTACTATCTGCGCGACGGTCTGGGCTCAAAGCCGCACTGCAAGTATATCGGCATGGTGCTGGCGGTGCTGTTCAGCTGCTTCTGCATGCTGGCGTCGTTCGGTATCGGAAACATGACCCAGGTCAACACGATCACGACAAACATGCAGTCGGCGTTTAACGTTCCGAGGATCGCGACGGGTATTGTGGTAATGCTGCTCGCGGGTCTGGTTATCATCGGCGGAATCAAGAGGATCGCAGCCGTTACCGAAAAGATAGTTCCCGTTATGGTAGTGCTGTATTTTCTGGGTACTATCGCTATCTGCGTTATACATATCGGCAAGTTCGGCGAAGTGTTCGGCGCTATATTCAAGGGCGCGTTTTCGGCCAAGGCCGCGGCGGGCGGCGGTGTCGGAGCGGGCATAGCCATGGCGATACAGATGGGTATGAAGCGCGGCGTTTTCTCAAACGAGGCGGGTCTCGGCTCGTCGGTAATGGTGCACTCAAGCTCCAACGTCAGAGAGCCTATCAGACAGGGTATGTGGGGAATATTCGAGGTATTCGCCGACACTATCGTTGTCTGCACCCTGACCGCGTTTTCTATCCTTTCGTCGGGACTTTTCAATCTCGAAACAGGTATGCCTTATAACGAGATCGCCAACACGGGCGACCTTGTGGGTAATATTTTCGGACAGACCTTCGGCCCTATCGGCGCCTGGTTCGTCGCGATCGCCATGCTGCTGTTCGCGTTCTCCACGGTGCTCGGCTGGAGCCACTACGGAACCAAAGCCTGCGAGTTCCTGTTCGGAACAGGCTCGACCATGCCCTACAGGATAATTTTTGTTATCGCTATACTGGGCGGCGCGCTGATGGGCGAGAACCTGGCGTGGGACCTTTCGGACACGTTCAACGGACTGATGATGCTGCCTAACCTGATAGGCGTGCTCGTCCTGTCGCCGCAGGTTTATAAATGCACAAAGAACTACGCAGACCGCCACTTCAGGCACCTCGACGTGACACCCATGCTCTCGATGGACCCCAAGATCCAGGCCGAGCACGAGGAAGCCGTAAGACAAGGCGGAGAATAAACGTAGTGATTAGCAACGTAGAGACTAGGGAATAGGTACTAGAGACTAGGACGGGCGGAGGATATAAGGCTCGCCCCTTGGGGAGAGCTGGCTGCGGCTTGTCCGCAGACTGAGAGGGGTTTGTATTCCGAATCGCATGGGAAACCCCTCTCCGCCCGCAAGCGGGCACCTCTCCCCAAGGGGCGAGGCAGACAGGCGGCCGGATGTGGGTATCCGACCCTACGAGGTTTTGCGAGGCACAAAGCACAAAAACAGGCTCCCACTATTGGGAGCCTGTTTTGCGTAGTTTTTTCTATTAATCCTTCATTGCCGTAACCGTTTCGAAGGTGTCGGTTACGTCCTTGTCGGGGGCCTTGGTGAGGAGGCTTACCACGATGATCGCAATGAGGCCCGTGATGAACGCGGGGAGCAGCTCGTAGATAGCGAACAGTCCGCCGAGCTTCGCGATGCCGTACTTCCAGATGAATACCATCGCGCCGCCCGCTATCATGCCCGCCAGAGCGCCCCATTTGTTGGTTCTCTTCCAGAACAGGGACGCCAGCATAACCGGGCCGAACGAGGCTCCGAAGCCCGCCCACGCGAACGAGACGATTCCGAATACCGAGCTGTCGGGGTCTCTCGCGAGGATCGCGGCAACTATAGCGATCGCCACAAGCGTGAATCTCGCGATTATCATTGTGGTTTCCTCGCTCATTTTGGGGAACAGCTTTTCCTTAACGATGTTCTGAGAAACAGAGGAGGAAGCCGCCAGCAGCTGCGAGTCCGCGGTGGACATTGTGGCCGCCAAAATACCCGCAAGGATAACGCCCGCCACCAGCGCGGGGATGATTCCGAATCCGCTCAGGAGCTTTGATATCTCGATGATAACGCGCTCGGAATCGGCCAGGGGAGCGATAACGTTATTCGTCACAAGACCCATGCCGATTATACCGATAAACACCGCGACCGCCAGGGAAATAACCACCCAGATCGAAGCCACGCGTCTTGAGAGCTTGAGCTTTTTCGCGTCGCCGATAGCCATAAATCTGAGCAGGATGTGGGGCATTCCGAAATATCCGAGACCCCAGGCCAGCATCGAGCAGCTGCGGAACCAGCCGTATACCTCGGAGCCGCCCGTCTCGGGTACGTAGATGTTTCTCAGGCTCAGATATCCGGGCAGGGCCTTGGCGTTTTCGATGACCTGACCCAGGCCGCCCGCCTGGACCGTTCCGAAGATCAGAACGACGATAAGCGCGATAGACATGATTATCGCCTGCAAAAAGTCGCTGGTGCTGGCCGCCAAAAATCCGCCGAGCATGGTGTAGATTATGATAACCGCCGCGCACACGATCATCGCGCCCACATAGCTCACGCCGAACAGCGAGTTAAACAGCTTGCCGCAGGCCGCGAAGCCCGAGGCGGTGTAGGGCACGAAGAAGATGATGATAACGACGGCCGCGATAACGCTGAGCATTCTGGATTTATCCTTGAATCTCTCGGAGAAGAACGCGGGGATCGTCGCGGCTCCGATATAGCTCGAGTAGTTTCTCAGCTTTTTGGCAACGATGAGCCAGTTTAAATATGTACCGATAATAAGTCCGATAGCCGTCCACGACGCGTCGGCCAGACCCGTGAGATACGCCAGTCCGGGCACGCCCATCAGAAGATAGCTGCTCATGTCCGACGCCTCGGCGCTCATCGCCGTTACGAACGGGCCGAGCTTTCTGCCGCCGAGGTAGAAGTCGTCGGCTGTCTTGTTTCGTCTTGAAAACCATACTCCGATACCAAGAACGATTATCATGTAAAGGACTATGGAAATCATAATGCAGATATTTTGTTGTGTCATTTTTAACCTCCTGTTTTAGTTGATGTTTATATTAAAGCATAACGTGTTGCCGCAATATAAAAATCTTACATGATCAATATTGTTAACGCTATAACAAAGGCGCCCCGAAAAAGAGGCGCCTTTGCCGTATTAGTCTGATGTGTAGGGCATAAGAGCAATTTGACGCGCTCTTTTTATAGCTACGGTCAGCTGTCTCTGATGCTTGGCGCAGCAGCCGCTGATCCTCCTGGGGAGTATCTTGGCGCGCTCCGTCACATATCTTCTGAGTTTGGCCACATCCTTATAGTCGATATGGTCAACCTTATCAACACAGAACGAGCAGACTTTTCTCTTGGGACGTCTGCGGGGTCTGTCGTTTCTTCTTTCTTCAGCCATTATAAATTCTCCTTAAATCAAATTTTTAACAAATTTTAGAACGGAAGGTCATCATCGACCTCGGATATCGGCATGAACTCCTCGTCGTCAAGATTGCTCGGCATGGTCGGCTGCGGTGCCGGCTGAGCGTACTGCTGCTGCGGAGCCTGATTGTACGAGGGAGCGTAGCTCTGCTGCGGTGTATAGCCCGCGTTGGCCTCTCTCGCCTTTTTGGTTTCTCCGAAGTTTATCTCGTTTGCCACGATCTCGGTCGAGTAGTTTCTGCGTCCGTCCTGACCTTCCCAGCTTCTGGTCGAAATTCGACCGACAACGATTATCATCATGCCCTTCGCGAAGTATTTGCCAAGGAAATCGGCCTGGTTCCTCCAAGCGACGCAGTTGATGAAATCGGTTTGTCTGTTTTCGCCGTAGCCGTTATCGACCGCGACGGTGAAGCTGCAAACAGACGTGCCCGAGCCCGTTGTGCGGACCTCGGGATCGCGAGTGAGTCTTCCCATAATAATCGCTTTGTTAAGCATAATTAATCCTCCTCACGTCTTACGACAATGCTTCTCATAACGCCGTCGGTGATCTTGTAAACACGCTCAAGCTCCTTGGGGAACTCGGGGTCGGATTTAAAGTTAACCAACACGTAGTAGCCTTCATTCATGAAATTGATCGGATAGGCCAGCTTGCGCTTGCCCCATTCGTCGACGCTCTCAATCTCGCCGTGTTTTTCGATCAATGACGTGAACTTGCCAAGCAGAGCCGCGGTTTCCTCTTCGGTCTGGGATGCATCCAGGACCATGATCGTCTCGTACTTGTTGATGTGTTCTGCCATTTTGTCACCTCCTTCTGGACTTTGACCCCCAAACTCTGTTGGGAGTAAGGATTGTACATTTAAAGAATTTATACAACTTTAACATTATAAACCATTTTCGAAATCTTGTCAATAAAAAATTTTCACGCTCATATGTAAATTAAAAACTCAAAAACGGTCGATAATTAGTAAATCTGCACAATTCGGACATACTATTTTTATACAACAAATTTTCTTTTTGCCTTTGAAATTAGGCGCGTAATGTGATAGAATGTATAGACCTATTCGGGAGGTGCGCGAAATGAAAAAAAATAACGAAAATAACGGCGGCAAATACGTTATAACTCTCGGGCGTCAGTTCGGCTCGGGCGGCATGAAGATCGGGAAAATGCTTGCCGAGATACTCGGTATCGGGTTTTACGACAAGGGCCTTATCGCCATGGCCGCCAAGCGCAGCGGCCTCTCGGAGGACCTGTTTGAGGGCATAGACGAAAAGCACACCAACAGCCTGCTTTACTCGCTCGTTATGGGTATGCAGCACGACAGGCACGTGTATCACCGCTCGGGCGATATACTTAATTCCGACGCGGTTTTCAGAATACAGTCGCAGGTGATCGAGGAGCTCGCCGACACCGAGACCTGCGTCATCGTCGGCCGCTGCTCGGACTATGTACTGCGCGACCGCGCGAACGTGATAAACGTTTTTATCCACGCTGCCGACGACTATAAGCTCGAGCGCGTGATGGATATTTACAAGCTCAAAGAAAAAGAGGCGCTCGACAAGATAAAATCGACCAACAAAAAGCGCGCGAACTATTATAACTTCTACACCAACCGCAAGTGGGGCGACGTTTCGAATTACCACATCTCGATCGACAGTGCGGTGCTCGGCCCCGAAGGCAGCGCGAAGCTCCTGAGCGAATTTATAAAGGTGAAACTCAAGATAGGAATATAAACGTAACCGCGCGGAAACCGCGCGGTTTTTAAACGTAGCGATTAGCTATAAATCAGCTCTTTTTGAATATCAATTTATAGTCTCCGAGCGTCAGGGTCATTTTCGAGCCGCTTATCTCGCAGGGCGCGGACAGCTTTTCCTCGAATTGAGGGACCGATATGCTCAGAGCGCCGTTTTCGTAGGTGTAGTCGGTCGAAATAAAAAGGAACGATACCTTGCCGTCATCGCCGAATTTAAACTCGGCGCCGCTCAGAACGCTTCCCGTGAGGCCCGACATCTCCGTGAACGGCTCTACAGGGATGTTTATATCCTCCGCCGAGACCTCCGCGCCGCTTTTGTCGAGAATTTTATCGACCTTCCATGTGCCGATGATCGATCCCTGCTTGGGCGCCTCGGTTTGCGACGGAGCCGAAGCAGGCGCGGATTTGCCTGTAATGCGCGACAGCAGCGAGCAGCCCGAAATGCACATGACCGTCATTGACAGCGCGGCGATGAGAGCCGCGGATCTAAAAAATTTTTTCATAAAATATCACCTCAAAACAATATATTCGCGTCCGAAATTTTCAGACCGTTTTTTGCCAGTTTATTTCCTGTCTGCCGTTTGCCGAAAGGAACTCGTTGCATTTTCTGAAATGTCCGCAGCCGAAAAATCCGTTGTAGGCCGAGAGCGGGCTCGGGTGCGCCGCGGTCAGCACCAGATGGTTCGGGTTGGTTATCAGTGCGGTTTTTTGTCTGGCGTTCGCACCCCAGAGCATAAACACGATCGGCTGCTCCCGCTCGTTTAAAAGCGAGATTATCCTGTCGGTCAGGATCTCCCAGCCCATGCCTCTGTGCGAGTTCGCCATGCCCGCCCTCACGGTCAGCACCGTGTTTAAAAGCAGCACGCCCTGCTTCGCCCAGCCGGTCAGCTCGCCGCTCTCGGGCATCGGGGTGCCGTACTCGTCGTATATTTCCCTGTAAATATTTTTGAGCGACGGCGGAGGCGTTATTCCGGGAAGCACCGAGAAGCACAGCCCGTGGGCCTGTCCGGGGCCGTGGTACGGATCCTGACCCAATATGACCGCCTTGACATCGGCGTAGGGCGTGTATTTCAGGGCGTTAAAGATGTCGTACATATCGGGATATATCGTGCCGGTCCTGTACTCCCGGGCGAGAAATGCCCGAAGCTTCAGGTAATAATCCTTTTTGAACTCGCCGCCCAATATTTCATCCCAGTCATTTCCTATATGAACCATAAAAATACCTCCTAACGTAGTGATTAGCGAACGTAGTGATTAGTGATTAGCGAATAGCGATTACGCGGAGATGATTTAGCAAAAATCATTCGCATATTCCCGCGAACGCAGGATCAGGCTCGCCCCTTGGGGAGAGCTGGCTGCGGCTTGTCCGCAGACTGAGAGGGGTTCCTAGTCCCTAGTTACTAATACCTAGTACCTATGTTGACCCCTCTCCGCCCGCAAGCGGGCACCTCTCCCCAAGGGGCGAGGCAGTCGCCCTACAATGCCCCAAGCAAATTCGTCTGCTGCTTTACCGTCACGGAGACGGGATAGCTTATTATGACCAGATCGTCGAATTTCACGAAATCGTAGAACTCCTTGAGCTTAAAGGCGTACGCCTCGCTGCCGTAATTGCCGTAGGTCCCTCCGTTCCACATTCTGTAATCTATTATGTAGACTTCCTCGTAGTTATTGAGCGCCCATACCGAGAACGCGTCGCCGAACGATTCCTTCACGATGCAGATTTTCCTGCCGTTATTGACGTTGGTTTTAAAAACCTCCAGCGGATAATCGCCCTGCAGGAAGCAGGAGTAGTTGTTGAGCCACGGATAGATCGGCACAACGCTCTGCATATACGAATTCATGAACGGGTCGTTATAGACCGCGCCCTCGTATTCCGAATTGGGATAAAACAGCTGGAGCATATCGGGATTCTGCGCGATAAGCTCGCTGCCGTATGTGCCCGCCATGAACGACGAGAACGAGCCGAGCATGCCGTATCGGTTTTCGGTGCGGTAATTCTGAAGCGGCTCCAAATTGTCGATGTTGGGGTTTTCCGCCGAATATTCGGCGTAGGCGTAATACGCGCCTCTCTGGGTCCAGTGGTGGTCGGTGCAGAAATATATTTTCTCCGCGGCATGCTCCGACAGGGTGCCCACAACGTTTATAAGGTTCAGGTTGGGTATGTCGCGGGAGATCAGATCGTCGTAAACCGCCGTTATCCCCGCCGTCTGGTTTGTGCGCCTTGAGTTGGGCGCGTAGAATTCCTGAGCCGTCGGCGCCAGAATATTATACACGTCCGCGTCGGGCACCGAACGGGCGATCTTTTCCACCGCGTTTGCGTAAGAGCCGTCTCTGTCGTTTAAGCTCAAAAGCTCCATGCCGAAATTCTCGCTGCCGTTTGAGAAAACGCTTATGCTGTTATACGTGTCCATGTCCTGCCCGTGTCTGAACTCGTCGGTCACGACGGTATCGGCCATTGGGTTGGGGTTAAGCTCGACCCGCTCGCCCAAGAATACGGCCTTGTTTTTCTCGTCCCACTCTACGGGATAGCCGAAGGCGTCGGCGATCGCTCTGACGGGAACCATGGCGTAGTCTCCCGAAAAGCACGCAGCGGCGCCCATATCCACGGGCTGACCGTATTTTATCATTTTGTCGCTTCCGATCGTGAAATGCACGGTCACGGGCTCGAGCGTCACCGCCATGCTCTCGGTTTTGTCGTCCCATTTTATCGTGGCGCCGAAAGCGTCGCACACCGCCCGAAGGGGCACCATGGCCGAGCCGTTTTCGGTGTAGACCGGGGCGGGGCAGACGACCTCCTCACCCTTGGCGAAAAGCCTTATGCCGTTGTCGGACGGGCGCGAGCACGCGGCTATCGCGACGCATATGACCGCAGTGCACACCGCGGCGCACACGATCACCTTTTTGTTTTTGAGGTAACCGAGATATTTTATCGGAGCCTTCGCGTTAAAGGTTCCGCACTTTTTGTCGCGCGGTTTTTTTAAGTTGTCAAGTGATTTTTTCATTGATTCTTTAATTGATTTTGTGTTCATAAAAACCCTCCGCAGCACATTATAACACAGGCGGCATAATTTGACAAGTGTTTTTTGGAAGCGCGGCTTTGGCGGCCGTCTGTTAATTTTATAAAAAAATTCAAAAAAATACTTGACATACGGTTTTAAGTGTGCTAAAATAGCTAGCGTTGAATAAAGCAGAAGTTGCGCTTCTCCCCTCAGCGAACAGCGAAAGGGCAATATAATTTGAATTTTTAATTTGGGTTTATATTGCGGCGTGCTTTTGTGCCCCGCATTTTTTATGCAATAATTTTTTGGGAGGTGTTTTGTATAGCTAAGCAGGATTTGATGATCAACGACCAGATCAGAGACAAAGAGGTTCGTCTGATAGGGCCGGGCGGCGAGCAGCTGGGCATTGTTCCCATAGCGAAAGCTCAGGCGGCCGCCGATGCGAAAAATCTTGATCTGGTGAAGATCGCGCCCCAGGCGAAACCGCCCGTGTGCAAGATCATGGACTACGGCAAGCATAAGTTCGAGCTTTCAAAGCGCGAGAAAGAGAACCGCAAGAATCAGAAGGTCGTGGCGGTCAAGGAGGTTCGCCTGAGTCCGAATATCGACGATCATGATTTCAACACCAAGCTCAAGGCCGCTTTGAAGTTTCTCAAAAACGGCGACAAGGTCAAGGTTTCGGTCAGATTCAGAGGTCGTGAGATCACCCATTCATCCCTGGGCAGAGACATCCTGATGAGATTCAAGGAGGGAGCCGCCGAGTACGGCGACGTTGACAAGGGTCTCAAGATGGAAGGCAGAAATATGGCTATGTTTATCACACCCAAAAAGAAGTAGTCAAACATTGCATGATATGCTTTAATCAGAATAACAAAACGGAAGGAGAAAAGAAAATGCCTAAAATTAAGACACACAGAGCCGCGGCAAAGCGTTTCAGCGTTACCAAAAACGGCAAGGTCAAGAGAGGTAAGGCTTACAGGAGCCACATTCTTAACAAGAAGTCCACAAAGAGAAAGAGAAAGCTCAGAAAGGGCGGTTATCTCGCCAAGGCCAACGAGGCCACGATCAAGGCTATGATGCCTTACAAATAAACCGCGTACCGATTCGGTTTATAAAACTCTAGAAATCAGAAAGGAAAATTACTATGGCAAGAATAAAGGGCGCGGTCAAGACTCGCGCGAGACGCAAAAAAGTTTTAAAGATGGCCAAGGGCTACAGAGGCGCCAAGAGCAAGCTGTTCAGAACGGCTAATCAGGCGGTTATGAAGTCTCTTGCGTACGCCTACAGAGACAGAAAGGCGAAAAAGAGAGAGTTCAGACAGCTGTGGATCGCTCGTATCAACGCGGCGGCGAGAGCGAACGGCATAAGCTACAGCAAGTTTATGGACGGACTTAAAAAGAACAACATAAACATCAACAGAAAAATGCTGTCCGAGATAGCGATATCCGACCCGCAAGCGTTCACGCAGCTTGTTGAGAAGGTAAAATAAGCAGTTTAAAGTTATACCCGATATCGCGGGTATAACTTTTGCATTTTTTTGAATATCGGAACCCGAGGTAAAATATGATCGAGAAAATCACTTCAAAGGACAACAAAAAGCTGAAGCTCCTGACCGCGGCCGCGACCTTAAAGGGAAGAAAAAAACACGGCCTTTATCCGGTTGAGGGCAGGCGCATGACCGAGGAGGCGGCGTCCGACGCGGCGGATAGGATCAAGTATATTTTTGTTTCCGAATCGTTCGCGGAGGGCGACCCTCTCCCGCGCAGGCTCGACGAGGCGGGATTTTCGGTTTATTCCGTGCCCGACAGGCTGTTCCGCGCCGCGTCCGACACGGTGACTCCGCAGGGCATCTCGGCGCTGCTTGAGATCGGAGACTGCGAGCCGAAGATTACGGACGATATGTCAAGGGTGATCATACTCGACGGGGTCTCGGAGCCCGGAAACGTCGGCGCGATGATCAGGACTGCCGAGGCCGCGGGTATCGACGCGGTGTACATGCTGCGCGGCTGCGCGGACATATATAACCCCAAGGCTGTCCGCTCCACGATGGGCTCGATCTTCCGCGTGAAATTCGCCTGCGGCCGCGGTCTTGAGATAATCAGCGGCCTCAAGGAGTGCGGCTTCGAGATAGCGGCCACCGAGCTTTCGGGCAGCGTCGATCTGTTTGAGTACGCCAAAGGCTCGCGCGATAAAAAAATCGCCGCGATAATCGGCAGCGAGGCGAGGGGCGTTTCAAAAGAGGCGCTCGCTCTCTCGGACGTCAGAGTGCGCATCCCGATGGACGGAAAAGTGGAATCACTCAACGCGGCAGTCGCGGCGGGCGTGCTGATGTACGCGCTGCGATAATGGAATTTATGTTTGTTACTGGTGGTTTGATATGGAAAAAGATAAGCTTCTGAAAAGCCTGTGGCTGAATATCGCGTGCGGCCACAGACCTTCGATTATCCAAAAATGTGTGACGGAGCTCGGCGGCGCGGAGGCGGTTTTTGACGGCAAACCGAGCCATCGAGATATGGAACGGGTATTAGGCGCGGCCTATCCGACCGCGCTCGAAAAAGATTTGAGCGGCGCCGAGCGGATTTTGAGGGACTGTGAGGATAAGGGGATAAGGCTTGTTCATATATCGGATGACAATTATCCCGACCTGCTGCGCAACACGCCCGCGCCGCCTCAAATCTTGTATGCCGCGGGTCTTGACATAAATTTAAACGAATATCTTACCGTGGCCGTTGTGGGCTCGCGCGAGGCCTCAAGCGATAAGCTCGGCTTCACTCGCAAGCTTTGCAAGGATATTGCGGACAGCGGAGCGGTCATAGTCAGCGGCATGGCGAGAGGGCTTGATGCGCGGGCGCATTTGGGAGCGCTTGACGCGGGCGGGTTTACCGTCGCGGTGCTGGCGGGAGGCGTTGACATTGTATATCCCGCGTCAAACAGGGAGCTTTATGAAAAAATACTAAAGCGCGGCATGATAATTTCCGAGCAGCCGCCGGGCGTCAGAGGAAGAGACTATTTCTATCAGGAGCGCAACAGAATAATCGCGGGCATATCAAGCGGTGTTCTGATCTCGGGAGGCGGCGAGCACAGCGGTACCGCCATAACCGCCAAATACGCGCAGATGTACGACAGAGATATTTTCGCCGTGCCGGGCAGTCCGACCGACGACGGCGCGGCGCTTCCCAACGAGCTTATCCGAGACGGCGCCGCGGCGGTTCTGGGATATGACGACATAATTTCCGAGTACGCCGACCGTTTCGGCGCACTGCTCGACCGCGGCGCCGCGGCGATAGTTAAGCCGCCCAAAGATGAAAATATCGAGATTTTCGAAAATAAAAGCAAAAACAAAGAAAAAGATAAAGGCAAAGCAGGCAAAATCAAATCAGCCGCCGAAACAGCGGAGGATAAAATGAGCCGGTACGATTTTTCAAAATTCGGGCCGATAGAGGCAAAAATCGTAAAATATATGTGCAAGTCGGACGGGGCTGTGCATATTGATGAAATAATAAGGAATACTGAGCTAAAAACTTCCGACGTGAACAGCTCGGTTGTGCTGCTCCAGTTAAAGGGCATAATCAGACAGCATGCCGGAAATTTATATACTCTTGAATAAACGGAGGATAATTTATGGCTGAGAAAAGAAAAACAACGACCAAGAAAGCAACGGCCGAGAGAAAAAAGAAGCTGGTGATCGTGGAGTCTCCCACAAAGGTCGGCAGTGTCAAAAAGTATCTCGGCAGCACATACAATATCGAGGCGACCATGGGCCACCTTCGAGACCTGCCCAAGAGCCAGCTGGGAATCGATTTTGAGAATAATTTCGAGCCCAAGTATATCACGATCAGGGGCAAGGGCGACGTTATCGCCAAGCTCAAGAAAAAGGCCAAGGCGGCCTCCGCCGTGTACCTGGCGACCGACCCCGACCGCGAGGGCGAGGCTATTTCGTGGCACCTGGCGCACATACTGGATATAGACCCAAAAAGCGCCTGCCGCATAACCTTCAACGAGGTCACCAAGGATGCGGTAAAGCAGGCCGTCAAAGAAGCGAGAGCGATAGACATGGATCTGGTCGACGCCCAGCAGACGCGCAGGGTGCTTGACAGGATAGTCGGCTATCAGATCAGCCCGTTGCTCTGGAAAAAGGTCAAAAAAGGTCTCAGCGCGGGCAGAGTTCAGTCCGCCGTGACAAGAATGATTGTGGACAGAGAGCGCGAGATCGACGCGTTTATTCCGCGCGAATACTGGTCTATCGAGGCCAAGCTCACAAACGAAAAGGGCAGACTGCCGTTTATCGCCAGGTTCCACGGCTTGAGCGACGGCAAAAAGCTGGCGGTCGAGGACGAGGAAACGGCGATGAAGATCACGGACGAGCTCAAGGGCTCGGATTTCACGGTCTCGAAGATCACCAGAAAAGAGACAAAGCGCCGTCCCGCGCCGCCGTTCACCACAAGCACCATGCAGCAGGAGGCGTCGAGAAAGCTCAATTTCACGACCCGCAGGACCATGATGGCGGCGCAGCAGCTGTATGAGATGGGCTTTATAACATATATGAGAACCGATTCGCTGCGTGTGGCCGCGGTCGCGCAAAACGAGGCCAGAGCCTATATAGCCGATAAGTTCGGCAGCGAATATGTTCCCGCGAAGCCCAAGGTCTACAAGGCGAAAAAATCGGCGCAGGACGCCCACGAGGCCATAAGACCCACGTTCGCGGCCAACAATCCCGAGAAATACAAGGAGACCTTCAAGCCAGACCAGTATAAGCTGTACCGCCTGATCTGGCAGAGGTTCATAGCCAGCCAGATGGAGGACGCGGTGCTCGACACCGTGAATGCCGACATAACAACCGACAAATATATGCTCAAGGCGAGCGGCAGCACGGTCAAGTTCGCGGGCTTTACCACGCTGTATGTGGAGGGTCGCGACACCGAGGAGGAAAAGCTCAAAAAGCTGCCCGCCCTGACCGAGAGCCAAAGGCTCAAGGCGGCGGCCATAACTCCGGAGCAGCACTTTACGCAGCCGCCCCCGCGCTATACCGAGGCGTCTCTCGTCAAGGCCATGGAGGAAGAGGGGATCGGCAGACCCAGCACCTACGCGCCCACTATCGCCACGATAACGGCGCGCGGATATGTGGCACGCGAAAAAAGGACGCTTTATCCCACCGAGCTGGGCTATATCGTCACCGATCTGATGAAAGAGAATTTCAAGGATATAGTCGACCTCAAGTTCACCGCCAACATGGAGGACAAGATCGAGGACGTGGCCAACGGCTCGACTGACTGGCACAAAGTCGTGGGCGATTTCTACGGCCCGTTTGAAAAGACGCTCAAAGAGGCGGAGGAAAAAATCGGAAACGTCGAGATAAAAGACGAGGTCTCGGACGTTGTGTGCGAAAAGTGCGGAAGGCTCATGGTATACAAGCAGGGCAGATTCGGAAAATTCCTGGCCTGCCCCGGCTTTCCCGAGTGCCGCAACACCAAGGCGATAACCGTCGAGCTGGGCGTTCCCTGTCCCAAATGCGGCGGCAAGGTGCTTGTGCGCAAGTCCAGAAAAGGCGCCACGTTCTACGCCTGCGCCAACTCGCCCGAGTGCGACTTCATATCCTGGGACGAGCCGACAAACGAGAAATGCCCCGAGTGCGGCGGCACATTGATGAAAAAGCGGATGTTCCGCAGGGGCCCGATAAGCTACGTTTGCTATAACGAGAACTGCGATTATGTCAGAAAACCCGAAAGCAAGTCAAAAAAGAAAGATAAATAAATTATGGAGTTAAAAATAATAGGAGCGGGTCTGGCGGGCTGCGAGGCGGCGTGGCAGGCGGCGAATCGCGGCGTTCATGTGACGCTGTGCGAGATGAAGCCCGAAAAATATTCGCCTGCCCACAAGAGCGAATATTTCGCCGAGCTGGTTTGCAGCAACTCGCTGAGAGCCGACGGCATATACAACGCGGTCGGCCTTCTCAAGGGGGAAATGCGGCGCCTCGGCTCGCTGATCATGGAGTGCGCCGACGCCTGCCGAGTCCCCGCGGGAGGCGCGCTGGCGGTCGACCGCGGCGGATTTTCAAAAATGGTTACCGACAAGATAAAAGCGCACCCGCTGATCGACGTAAGGTTCGGCGAGGTGACCGAGATCGACCCCGCCGATAACCTTATAATCGCCGCGGGTCCGCTTGTTTCGGACAAGCTGGCCGAAAAGATAGCGGAGCTGACCCGAAAGGAATATTTGCACTTTTTCGACGCGGCGGCCCCGATCGTGACCTACGACAGCATAGACATGACAAAGGCGTTCCGCGCCGCCAGATACGGCAAGGGCGGCGCCGATTATATCAACTGCCCGATGAGCAAAGAGGAATATCTCGCGTTCTACAGGGCGCTGATATCGGCAGAGACCGCCGAGCTGCACGAGTTTGAAAAAAACAAAAATGTGTTCGAGGGCTGCATGCCGATCGAGGTCATGGCGAAGCGCGGCGAGGACACCATGAGATACGGCCCGCTAAAGCCCGTGGGTCTTGATAACCCCGAGACGGGCGAAAAATACTACGCGGTCGTTCAGCTGCGGCAGGACAACGCCTCAAGCAGCATGTTCAACATAGTCGGCTTTCAGACCCATCTCAAATTCGGCGAGCAGAAGCGGGTGTTCGGCATGATACCGGGGCTCGAGAGGGCCGAGTTCGTCAGATACGGGGTCATGCATCGAAACACGTATATCAGCTCTCCCGGCCTGCTTTCCGCCGACTACTCGATGAAGGAGCGGCCCAACATTTTTTTCGCGGGTCAGATAACCGGAGTTGAGGGCTATGTGGAGTCCGCCTCAAGCGGCCTGCTCGCGGGAAGATACGCGGCGGAGCGTCTGAGCGGCAACGCTCCGAAACTTATCCCGCCCGAGACCGCGATAGGCGCGCTTGCGGCCTACGTTTCAAACGAGGGCTGCGCCGATTTTCAGCCGATGAACGTGAACTACGGAATTATTTCCCCCCTCGGTGTAAGGGTCAGAGACAAGCGCAAAAAGGCGGAAATGATCGCGGAGCGGTCGCTCAATATTATAAACGAATTCTGAGGTGATAACATGCCTATTAAAATAGCGAATGATTTACCGGCCACGGATATATTAAACAACGAAAATATATTTGTTATGACCGAGACCAGGGCGATAACGCAGGAGATCAGGCCTCTTGAAATACTGATCCTGAATCTTATGCCCACCAAGATAGTGACCGAGACGCAGCTCATGCGTATGCTGGGCAACACGCCCCTGCAGATAAACATAAGTCTCATGAGCACCAAGAGCTACGAGTCGAAAAACACGCCCAAGAGCCACCTTGACGCCTTCTATGACACGTTCGACGCCTACAGGAAGCGCAAGTTCGACGGGCTCATAATCACGGGCGCGCCGGTCGAGCAGATGCCCTTTGAGGAGGTCGATTACTGGGACGAGCTGTGCGAGATCATGGAGTGGTCAAAGAGCAACGTGACCTCGACCTTCCATATTTGCTGGGGAGCGCAGGCCGCGCTCTATTACCACTACGGCATACCCAAGTATGACCTTAATGAAAAAATGTTCGGAATATACGAGCACTACGTCGTTCCCGAGAAAAAGAAAAAAATACTGCTCCGAGGCTTTGACGACAAGTTTTACGCGCCACATTCGCGCCACACCGAGGTGCGCGAGGATGACATAGCCAAGGTGCCCGAGCTTGAGGTGCTCGCCAAATCCGACGAGGCGGGCGTGTATATCGTCACGGCGAAGAGCGAGCGCCAGTTTTTTGTGACGGGCCACTCGGAGTACGACAATATAACACTGGCGAACGAGTATTTCAGAGACGCGGAAAAGGGACTTGACATAAAGCTCCCGAAAAATTATTTTGATAACGACGACCCGACGACCGTGCCGAAAAACACGTGGCGGGCCCACGCCAACCTGCTCTATTCCAACTGGCTGAACTACTTTGTTTATCAGACTACCCCATACGATATAAGCGAGATAAAATAATATTTGCGAGGTGTTATTATGTATTGCAGACATTGCGGAGCGGACATGGGAAACGCGACATACTGCCCCAACTGCGGCGCCCACGCCGAGGTGCCGGTGTACGACGCCGAGGTCGTGAATAACGACGGCGCCTCATATTCGGGCGTGAGCTGTCCGCATTGCGGCGGCCACAACTGCCAGCCCATGCAGGAGACCAACATAAACGGCGGCGGATACGACCCGGGCTCGGGCTGCTGCGGATATATTCTGTTCGGTCCTTTAGGCCTGCTTTGCGGCCTTTGCGGAAGCGAGCCCAAGACCACCCACAACAATTACTGGGTGTGTAAAGACTGCGGCCGCAGATTCGGCGGTTAATTTATGGGCGGCAATTTCGGCAAAGCCGACAGGATATGGCTCAAAGCCATGGAGATAGGCGGAAAAACGGGCTGCCACCAGCTGCCCGAGCGGAGCTTTTTTATAAAAGGACGTCAGTTCCCGGTCTGCGCTCGCTGCGCGGGCGTGTATCTGGGCTGGCTTATATCCCTCGCGCTGATTTTCGTATATAGGCCGAGCCTTTATATTATCGCGGCGTTTTGCCTGTGTATGTTCATCGACTGGTTCCTTCAAAAAAAGAATATATTCGCGTCCACAAATGTCCGCAGGTTCATAACGGGTATTTTGGGCGGATACGCCCTGATGAGCCTGTATATAGAGATCATAATATTTATATTTAAATTAATTTTTTAGAGCACAAATACCGCTCTCCCGCATAGTATAACGCAGGAGAGTGATTTTTTATGAACGGATTTTTTAAAGGAGTGGATATAAGCCTCCCGATCGATGAGCAAAGCGGGGCCGCCCGCGTTAAGGAGCCGCCCGCCGTTATACCGCGAAACGAGCCGACAAACGCGCCGAGATTCGGCATACCTCTCGCGCCCGATACAAACCGGGAGCAACCCGAAAGCGCGCAAAAAGCCGACGTGCCCGACACTCATGAAACGGTCTATCTTCCGAGCGTCCAAAACGAAACATCGGGCGCGTCCGAATACATACCGCCTTACAGCGGCAAAGGCGGGATAGTGGTGCAGGTGTATATCGCCCGTCAGGCACTGCCTCTCGAAAACGTCAAGGTGACGATAAAGTCGCTTGAAAACGCTCCGGCCGACGTCAACGAGGTCAGGTACACCGACTCAAGCGGCAAGACCGAAAAAATATTCCTGCCCGCGCCCGACATGCACTTTTCGATGCAGGCGCAGGAGGAGGTGCGGCCATACGCGGTGTACGGCGTGACGGCCGAGCTTGACGGATACTACGTCGAGCCCGAGTTCGGCTCGGACGGCGTTATAGCGGCTTTGGTGTTCGACAACGTGTGCTCAATCCAGAACGTGGAAATGATACCCGAGCAGGAAAAGGGCGTATAGGGGGTGAGATCGTGGACCTTAGAGTAAAAATCCCGGAGAGCATCGTGGTACATCTGGGCGCTCCCGACGATACCTCGGCGCCCAATATCACGGTTCCTTTCTCGTATTATATCAAAAACGTCGCCTCGAGCGAAATCTATCCCACCTGGCCCGAAAGCGCCATAAGAGCCAATATACTGGCGCAGATAACCTTCGCGCTCAACCGCGTCACCACCGAGTTCTACAGGAGCCAGGGCTACAATTTCGACATCACATCGCTCCAGGAATACGACCAGGCTTTCACAAGCGGCAGAGATTATTTCGAAAATATCGGGCGGCTGGTCGACGAGCTGTTTAATTCCTACATAGTGCGCGAGGGGAACTTTTTTCCGTTTTTCCCCAGGTATTGCAACGGCACCACGTCCGTCTGCCCCGGCGGCCTGTCCCAGTGGGGCACAGTCGAGCTGGCGAACCAAGGGCTGTCGCCAATCGAGATACTCAGATATTATTACGGCGACGACATAACTCTTGTGGAAAACGCGCCTGTCGCCGAGGTGTCCGAAACCTATCCCGGGACCCCGCTCAAGGTCGGCGACCAAGGCTTTAATGTCAAGCGCATGCAGATACAGCTCAACAGGATATCCAAAAACTATCCCGCGATACCCAAGATCGCCTATCCCGACGGATTTTTTGACGTGATAACCGAGGACGCAGTCAAGGCGTTCCAGCGGATATTTAACCTTGAGGCCGACGGTATAATCGGCAACGCCACCTGGTACCAGGTCAATCGTATCTATAACGCGGTCAAGCGCCTGGCCGAGCTTGACGCCGAGGGTCTGTCGGTCGAGGACGTGAACCGCCAGTATTCCGAAATGCTCCAAAACGGTGACCAAGGCCCCGGCGTGCAGCTTATCCAGTATTTTCTGAGATTTATCTCAACGTTCAACGATTATATTCCGAGCGTTATGCTCGACGGGATATTCGGCCCCGCCACCGAAAACTCTGTGCGCGCGTTTCAGGCGGCCTACGGCGTGCCCGAGACCGGAACCGTCAACAAGGCGACCTGGGACAGGATGTATTCGGTCTATAAGTCGATACTCAATAGGCTGCCCGACGACTACGCGGGCGAGAACGTGATCCCGTTTCAGGGCACCGTGCTGACGCGGGGCTCCAGCGAGCCGGAGGTGCGGACGCTCCAGACATATCTTTCGAGGATAGCGGACGTGTACGACGAGATAACAAAGCCCGCGATAACGGGATATTTCGGCTCCGATACCGAGCAGGCGGTCGTGGCGTACCAGAATTTGTTCGGCCTGCCGCCCCGCGGCACCGTGGGCCCCATAACATGGGACAGTGTGGCGGAGCTGTATTCAGACATAGTAAACGGAAATCAAAGATCGGCCGGTCAGTACCCCGGCTATGTGTTGACAGAGGAGGCAGAATAAAATGCCCGGCAATTTCAGTTCAATATATGACGGCAGGCGCAACGTGTTTGAGCTTCAGTCAATGCTGAGAGAGATCAGCAAAACGACCGACGGCCTTGACCTTATAAACCCCGACGGCCTGTTCCAAAAAGAGACCGCCAAAGCCGTCCGAGACATCCAAAAAATATTAGGCCTCGCCGAGACAGGCGAAGTCGACCTAAAAACCTGGAACGGCATAACCCAAAAATACAACTCCGTCCAATAGCGAATAAATTCCCCGGAACCTTAGCGGCTCCGGGGTTTTTGCTCCCAAATATGAAAAACACACTGATAATTTGCCGGAAACGCTGACAAGTATAGAAGAATATGCGTTTTCGGGATGCGAAAGCTTGCCGTCCATAACAATACCGTCAGGCGTAAAGGATATTAATGCCAACGTTTTTGGTTCCTGCTATTCGTTGGCAGAGGTTAATCTTTCCGAAGGAGTCGAAAGCATAGCCGCCTACGCGTTCAGCGGTTGTTTTAAGTTGACGGGGATCACCATACCGGCAAGCGTAACAAACATTGAAACCGGCGCGTTTAGCGACACGTCAGTATCGGAAATAACGGTTGCCGCCGGCAGTGCGGCGTACACTTCCGATAATGGTGTATTATTTAATAAGGATAAAACAAAGCTTATTATGTATATGCCGAATAAAGCGGATGTAAAGTATGATGTTCCATCCGAAGTTACCTCTATTGCCGAAGAGGCATTTTCCGGCTGCGGGCTGCAGGCGGTTACAATAGGAGCCAACGTGTCGGAAATAGGTTATGGGGCTTTCAATGACTGCAGTTATTTGTCGAATATAGATGTAAGGATTGAAAATCAATATTATTCTTCTGAAAACAGAATTTTGTTTGATAAGAATAAAACCAAGCTGATTAAATGTCCCGAAAACGCTCCGATAACAGAATATTCCATATAGGCAAATAAAGGGGTGACGAAAAGTGGCAAGAAAGATCGTTAAAATTATTGCGGTTATTTTTGTGGCGGTTGCTCTTATTCATCTGCTTTTACATAGCATTTCATATCATGAAGAAAACAATTATTCGGAAATACAGAGCATACAGTATTCGAAATTTGTCGAAATCTCTATGGATAAAGAATTTGTGTCGGCTGATGATGTAAAACAAATTGAAAATAAAATAAGACATATAAATTTCTATTATTCGAAAGAATCCGCATTACAGGAATCACCCACCTCTATATTGACGATAAATTACAAGGATGGTAAGAAAAAAGAGATTAATATAGCAGGCAATTGTGTTTTGATTGGAATGTTTAACAGTGATGGTGAATTTCAAACCGATAAGTCCGAAATTTATTATGTATCATTGTTGGATATATGGTTGTTGGAGAAATGTATTTTTGGATAATAATCGCCTTGAAAATATATTGCAAAAAGCCGAGCATAACCGCAAAATCAAATGCGGTTATGCTCTTAGTATGAGCGGAACAAATGCGAGAACACCACATTCATCTTTATATAAGAGCGGTATATAACATTTCATATAAGAGCCGCTTATTATAAACATAAATAATTCAAATTGAAAGCATAAAAATATTATGATAAAATTATTATACGCAGCAAAGGTAAAATATGTTTGAACGTTTTGCGCTGATGTTATATAATAGACTTAAAGCAAAGTTTAAATATAAAGGAGAATCGTTATGGAATACAGAAAGCTCCCTCACGGAGAAGAACGGATAGGCATAATAGGAATGGGCTCATCCGCCATAGGCATGCAGAGTGAAAAAGAAATAATAGAAACAGTCAGAGCCGCGGTCGAAAACGGAATTAACTTTTTTGATCTGGCAGCGGGACACGCATCCTGTTTTCCCGCATACGGCAAGGCGTTAAATGATTCGAGGGATAAAGTATATCTTCAAATACATTTCGGCGCGGACTACACCACGGGCGAATACGGATGGACAACAAATCTTGACAAGATCAAACGATCAATAGACTGGCAGTTGAATAATCTAAAAACCGATTACATTGACTTTGGATTTATTCATTGTCTTGACGAAAAATCCGATTTAAGTGATTACGAAAAAAGCGGCGCTCTCGGGTATATCCTGGATCTGAAAGCACGTGGTGTTGTTAGGCATATCGGATTGTCGTCACATTCGCCGGAAACGGCAAACAGTGTTTTAGACATGGGAATAATTGATATGCTGATGTTTTCGATAAATCCGGGATATGATTATCAAAAGGGAGAATACGCTATCGGCGGCGTGTCCGACAGGACGGGACTTTATCAAAGATGCGAAAAAGAGGGCGTCGGCATTTCCGTAATGAAGCCCTTTAGCGGCGGACAGCTGTTAGATAAGAAAACATCGCCCTTTAAAAAGGCATTGACTAAATATCAATGTATGCAATACGCTCTTGACAGACCCGGCGTGTTAACGGTCCTGCCGGGGTACCGCGAAAAAAAAGACCTTATGGATATTCTCGGCTTTTTTGAAACCTCGGCGGAGGAAAAGGATTATTCCGTGATAGGCTCGTTCACGCCTAATGATGCGAAAGGTATATGTGTTTATTGTAATCATTGCCAACCTTGTCCTAAAGGGCTGAATATAGGACTGATAAACAAATATTATGACCTCGCCAGAGCGGGCGACAAGCTTGCCGAGGAGCATTACAAAAATTTAGAGGCGACAGCGGAAAACTGCATACAGTGCGGACATTGCGACAAACGCTGCCCGTTCCACGCGAACCAATCGGCAAGAATGAAAGAAATTGCCGCTTATTTCAATAAGTAGATAAACCGCCTTCTGCCGCAAGCTTGAAAAGCTTGACTTGAGCGGCAAAAAGGTGATGGCGGTCATGACCCACGAGGGCAGCGGCCTCGCCTCAAGTGAGCGCGATCGGTTGCGGAATAATAAAATTATAACTTGATAAGCATAGATTCATAATATTGACAGCAAATATTATAAGCGATATAATTTATTTTGTATAAAAACAATAATTTATAACAAGGAGGATAATAAAATGGCATGTTTTTTAGTACCTACAACGGAAGCTATCGTAACGACGATCGTAAAGAAAACCACCGACAAATCGGCGGATAAGAAAAAGATCGAGATAAAGAATCCTTTTATCAAAAGACTTAACTGGCTCAACAATATGCTCTGGGGCGGCTCGGCTCTCTTAGCGTTTGAGCACGTCTGGCACGGCGAGATCGTGCTGTGGGCGCCGTTTTTGACAAACGGAGTATCGGCCTTACAAGAAATGGCGACAGCCGGAGTCGCTATGGCCGCGGCGGTCACCGCGGTATGGGCGGGAATTGTAGCTGTGACAAACTCAATGGCGAATCGCCTGACAGAATTGCTAAAATCTAATTCCCAATAATGAGCCTAAAATACGGCCCTATGATTTTTCGATAGGGCCTTGACTAAAAGTTTAATCGAGAATTAAACAGGGTTTTTGATAAATTGATCGAGTAATTTGTCAATACAAAATTTGTATGGATAACTATGAAAAACAAGCATTTTACATTATTATTTAGCAGGTATATAATATATGTAGAGTTAAATTTTAACAGGAGGAATTTTCAATGAGTGAAAAAATAGTTCAAACAGCGGGAAGAAAGTCGCTCGGGGAGTTCGCGCCCGAGTTCGCGCATTTTAACGACGACGTTCTCTTCGGAGAGAACTGGAACAATGAGGATATTGACTTAAAAACGCGCTGCATTATCACGGTTGTCGCGCTGATGTCATCGGGCATCACAGACTCGTCGCTGACATATCATCTTGAAAACGCGAAGGCGCACGGAGTTACCCGAGCGGAGATCGCGGCGATAGTCACCCACGCCGCGTTTTATGTCGGCTGGCCCAAGGCGTGGGCGGTGTTCAACATGGCGAAGGGAGTTTGGTCGGAAAACGAAAATGCCGAGACCGAGAAAGACAAATATCAGAACACGATTTTATTCCCGATTGGCGCGCCGAACGACGGCTTTGCGCAATATTTCACGGGGCAGAGCTATATCGCGCCCGTGTCTGTCGAGCAGGTCGGAATATTCAACGTCACATTCGAGCCGGGCTGCCGCAACAACTGGCATATCCACAACGCCGACAAGGGCGGCGGTCAGATACTTATATGCGTCGGCGGACGCGGATATTATCAGGAATGGGGCAAAGACGCGGTTGAAATGAAGCCGGGCGATTGTGTTAATATCCCCGTCGGAGTGAAGCATTGGCACGGAGCGGCGGCCGATTCGTGGTTTTCGCATCTCGCCGTTGAGGTTCCCGGAGAAAACTCGTCAAACGAATGGCTTGAAGCTGTCGATGACGAAGCATATTCAAAAGTAAACGAAGGGTAATAACAGGAAGCTGCCGCTAAGCGGCAGCCTCTGTTCGTAAAGGGTTATGGTTACAAACCGAAAGCCTTAAAAAGCCTTCATTAGGTTTGTCAGGGAAGTTGGTATACATATATTATAGCGTATCGGTCTCTTGAAATCAATTCCGATTTATTATAGTTTTTATAAGCGTGGCTTATAAACGCAAACTCGGATTTTTTCGCATAAGAAACACTTATTATAAGCATAACCAAACCGAATTGAAAACAATAAAGCGTTATGATAAAATTTATATATAACCGAGGTGATTTAATGCTTAAACAAATCAGGTATTTTCAGGCGGTAGTAAGGCGCGGCAGCTTCAGCGCCGCGGCAGAGGAATGTTTTATATCGCAGTCGGCGATCTCCCAGCAGGTGCAGGCGCTTGAGCGCGAGCTCGGCGTTATGCTCTTAAACCGCGGCAACCGCAAATTCAGTCTTACGCCCGCCGGAGAGCATTTTTACAAAAAGAGTCTGCTGATCACATCCGACCTCGACAAGCTGTGCCGCGAGACGGTGCGCATTTCCAGAGGCGGCAGCAACACGCTGAGGGTCTGCTATCAAAAGAGCTATGGCGGTCAGGAATTTCAAAAGGCTTTGGCGCAGTTCTCGGAAAAATACCCGGACATAACTCTTGACATAAAAAGCGGGACCCACGAGGAAGTATATAACATGCTGCGTCTGGGCTGCGTGGATATCGTGCTGAACGATCTGCGCAGAGCGTTTTCGGATGAGTATGTCAACCTGCCGCTCAGCGAGATGAACTGCTGCATTGAGATCTCAAAACGCGATCCGCTGTCGGAAAAGCGATTCGTGAATGCGGACGAGCTGAGAAACACGCCGTGCATACTGGTGTCGGCCAAAAGTCAGTTTGAGAATGACCAAACCCACTATCACGAGATATACGGGATAGACGGCGAGTTTGTGTTCGCGGAAAATCTTGAGGAGGCGCGGCTCATGGTCGTCGGCGGCAAAGGCTATGTGCCCGTTGAGGGCGGCAGCCTTCCGCACCGGTTTTCAAAGGACATCGCGCGGGTGCCGCTGAGCCGCCGCGGAAAGCCGATAAAGACAAAATACTGCGCTTTTTGGAAAACCGACAATAACAAAAAATGTATCAAAGACTTCGCGGATATACTTAAAGAACAATTCGGTAATAATTGATTTGTGTTATTGACATAAAAGCATATCGGTAATATAATTATACACAGTATCAAACTATATTTTAAAATAGGAGGAACGAGGCGGAATGACGCTTTTAATAACAGTTTTCGCGGCTGTGGCCGCAACGCTTGTGTGGTACAACACAAAGAGCGATATGAAGCTCGGTTTTCTCGCGCTGATGTATTGGGGCGCGTCGCTTATGTGGCTCGTTGACGCGGTCGCGGAATATTTAGAGATCGGTGCGGAGTATTTTACTCCCGCTCCTGTCGAAATGCTCAACGACGCTTATCTCGGACTTTCAGTCACGGCGCTCGGTCTTGTGATATGGCTTGTTGTTTTGCTCATAAAGGACCCAAAAGGCAAAATAAGAGCATTTCTAAAATCGAATTCCCGATAATAGTTTTATTACGGACATTTAAACAGCTGTTCCAAGCCTAAAATGACATTTTATACAAATATCTTATGAGGAATAAAAGACAAGGAATACCACAGAATACGAAAAGAGTGAGAGGAGGCTTGTGATAAGCGCTCCTCTCGAGTTATAATTATGGATGATTATTGTTTAAAATTAGTTTCCAGACATTCCGAAAGCGGTCGCGCATCGTCAAAATCGTCCCAAACGAACGCTTTAACATAGGCGGCATTTTTTAAATTTAACTTCATAGTTATTTCGGAAGTCTCTCCGATATCGGTCAAAATATCAGCCGAGTTTATATCAACAAGGACATTATCGTCGGTATAAGACGCGATAATCAGTTTTGACTCCAAATCGGATATTTTGGTTACGCTCACATTAATTATTTGATCAGAAATTATTAAATCGCTGATAACGTATGCCCACTCGTTTTTTTGATCGGTCGTCGGAGTAATTGTCGGCTGCACCGAAGGTTTCACAAAAGGAGTTGCAGAAAGCTCGAATGTAGGCTGTGTCGAGGGTATCGCGGATGGTGCCATAGAAGGCGCGGATGTTGGCTGCGCTGAGGGTATAGCAGAGGGCGCCATAGAAGGCGCGGATGAAAATTACCACGGCTGTTTTTCCGCGCTGCACATCTCAAATAGGCGTATTTAAAATACGCGAACGAGACTGCCGCGTCTATACCGAAATATCCGATAAACACAACACGGCATCAAAGCAGGTCTTCTGACTCGCGCTCTTAAAGCTTGCATACAAGCCTTGATCTTGCTCCGCCTTCTCGGTTTCCCAATGACCGGCTTTCGCCGACGAGCAAAAACATCAAGCGCATACAGCGGCAGTACCGTTCGGGGCTCACACCCGATTCCCTTTTCACCGACGCGCCCCAAACGGACGCGCCGACACTTTGTGTGAATATTCAATTGTTTGGTTCATTATATATAATTTGATTTTCTTTGTCAATACATAAATTTAAAATATTTTTATATGCTCTGTCTATAACAGCCGTTTATTTTAAATATGATATTAGATTTTGCGTGTTTGTGAACATTACCGTAAAAAAGAAAATCTAAGAAAAAAATACTTTAAAGCGAATGATTATAAAATAAATTAAGAAAATTATTTAATTTTTTGAAAAAAAGACTTGCAATTATAAAAAATTTATGGTAGTATAACATAGTTGCAATACGGACGGGTATCGAAGTGGTCATAACGGGGCTGACTCGAAATCAGTTTGTCGGAAACGGCACGTGGGTTCGAATCCCACCCCGTCCGCCAATATTTTTAAACCGCCATTGGCGGTTTTTTCTTTATATTTCAATAGTAATAAATTTATAAGCAAAAATAAAGAAATTTTGTTTTTGCGTAAATTTTAGCGAAAAAACTCTTGATTTTGCATGAATTTTGTGGCATAATATTAAAGACATGCGCACAATCCCTCCCGATGTGAAATTTCCATCGGGGGGGGGTTATTTGTTTATTATTTGGTTTGTAAATTATTAATATTAAAATATAAGGGAGAAAAAATTATGAGAAAGGCAAACAGTAAATTTTTTATTAAAATCATTATGACTCTGGTTTGCGCCATGACGCTTCTCTGCGGAGCCGCCGCGGTCCACGCCGAAGGCTCAAGAGACATAGTGCGCACAACGATAGAAAACGCAAATGCGTTAGGTGTATCTAACTCCGAAGAAAGCGAAAATGTTTCGCGTTGGTCATTTAGAGCAACAAATAATGATACTTCATTTATGGGTGTTAAGGATCAGCAGAGAATCAAGTTTTACGCGTTTCAGGGCGAGTATTTTTATCTTGCGCAGAATTCTGTCAGTGGTAGTGTTGACGCGGTTCTTACATATCCGGATGGAAGTACCGAAAACATTGATTTAACCGAAGAAAAAGGTTTGATAAAAAACAGGGCTCAAGAGGATGGCGGACCGATAGGCGTTAAGTTGCCCGATAAAAGCAATGCAGAAGGTACAGGCTTTACTGCATGGTCTAAAGAAGCGACCCAGTCCGGAGTTTATATTGTGGATTTTAAATCTAAAACCATGACGGACGGTAAAGGTTCTTATAATATGAACCATACCGGCGATTTTAATAGTGATTCAACTCATTTCCATTCTTTTGATGTTACTGTTGCGAAAAAAGAGGGAGATTCATATAACGGATTATCCGGACGTGTATGGATGGACGCGCTCTCGCTTCAGGAAACCGGCAAAGGTATATACGGAGATTTATATTGCGTTACGCGAGACGGTTATATATGGAGATTTTCTCTAAACGGTATGGCTCCGAACACATTCGCTATGTACGCTAATTCAAGAGGAGGAATAGGAAGCGGAACCAATGCGTCCGCGTATCATTCGGTTCATGCACCTCTCACTAATTACACAAAATTTGATTTTTATAAAAACAGCGTTGATAAAAACGGAAATCCGGACGGTATATTGATTCTTGGTCCGGATAACGCTGTAACTGATATTGACTCGCCATATCATATGTTTTTTAATTATCCCGATGTTACTATGTCAGACAGCATTGTTCAGGCTGTTCCTCAAAAAATAGGTGAGATTGAGAGCATACGTTTTGATGGCAAAACCGGAAATGATGATACGGTTGGTCAAACCGTAAACGAGTCGGGTTATGCCGGAGTCGGAGGATATTTTGAAGTCAGGACAAAAGGTGTTACATCATACAGAATTATAATTGACATGAGTAATATGTACGCAATACATTATCATGGTGAGATGGATGGTGGCGCAAAATTTGACGAGAATTCAGAATACGGAAATGAGCATAATGAGGAAATATGTCTGAGCACAGATAATGACTATAATTTTATATTTTATGATAAAAATCAAAGCAAATGGAAAGTTATAAAAACTAATGCAAAGCTCAAAGATAATAGTAATCCGAACAGACATCCCACCAATCAGGGTGATATAAGTGAACCGGAGGCGCGTCAGAACTACATTAAGATTGAAGATCTTCCGGCTGATGCAGGGATTACTGGTGATCCTGCAACACCCGAAACTAAGCAGATGTTGGAGGGTAAAAAATACAAATCACTCGGAAAAATAATGCTGGGCAATGCGGCTGTTGACGGCGTAAACAGAATTAAGTGGGACGGACGTGATCAGTACGGTAGAATTTTGCCTATCGGAACATATTTTGGCGATACCGGTATGGGCGAGGTATATGCGGAGCCGAAAGCCGGTGAAATCCATTTTCCGCTCGGTGATGTTGAATCGATGAAAAATGGTTTGGGAATATGGCTTGAAAATGCTCCCGAGTGGATGGAGACAGGCAGTAATTTGACATCTAAAATTGCGGCTCGTTCCAAGCTGTATTACAATAATCTTGATTTAAGTTTGCTGCGTGATTTTACTTATCAAGATAAGGAAGCATCGAGTAATAAGGAAATAAATAATACATGGATGTGGAATCTGCCGAATAATATCAATAATTTTGCGAGCGGACAGCGCAGCGATAATGCGGATAAACTTGGCAGAGCGTGGGTTAGCGGTAATGCTGTCTTTGAGGATTTCAGTATAGACGGTATTAATTCCTATGAATATGACAGCAGTCACGGGCTTGGTGATGAGAGTGACAGAAAATCAACCAAGAAAGCGGCACAGTTTATTGTTGCCGGCGATAGTACTATACCTAGTGGAGTCACATCAACACATGATGCGGGGTGTGACCATGGTATTGTGGATGTTTGGACTTATATTCCGGCTCCAACCGAATACAAAAAAACCATGGATCAATTAATTGCTATGAACAGTCTTGACACGCAGAAAATAATCACCGGATTTGTTTTTCTTGATGACCCCACACAAAGTGTAAAAGGTACATATGATAAGCTTACCAATGACAGAGAACTTCCGGACGCAAATGTTAAAGCTGAATATGGCACTTATAGTAATTTGCAAAAATTGCATCCCGGTCAATATAGTGATAAAAGTCCCGAAGAAAAAATCGTGTATGAGACAAAAACCAATTCAAACGGTTACTACAGTATACCCATTGATATGGAAGCGTTTGATCCCGCCGATACAAAATATAATGTAACAATTACGATCACGTATTCGGATCCGATGTCCGGAGAGGCAGTTGTGACCCACGGTGTCACGACAGCCGGCAAACACGACAGAAAGTTTAATGAGTCTCAGATTATTGATAAAAACAGCGCGAACACCAGTATACTTACTCTGAGCCTTTATGAGCAAGCTAACAGCGGTTCAACATACATGAAAGAGATATACGCTAACGATGTGGGATATGTTATTAATCCTTCAACTTCTTTGCGTATTCATGCAGACTGGACTCCAGATGTTCTTAAGGATATGTCTATGGCCGCGAATTTCACAGTATATGGCGTGTATAAAACGGACATTGACGGAGACGCAACAATTAAAAATTTGCTTGATAAAGAGCTAAATAGTAATGGAAAAGATAATTATATATGCGAAAACCAAGATGATTATAAACCTTTGACAGCGGAAGAACGTCAAAAAGTTAAAGAGTTTTTTGAGAATCACAAGGTTTATGAAAAAGATGATATAATTCTTGACTTTAAGCTGTCGGCTATAACCACGGTTGAGGATTTACCAGGATATACTCTCAAAACCGAAACGCAAAACACCAATACAAGCGTTGTGAAGGATAAGGACATTGTATATAGGGCGTTTTATAACGGCGACGCACCTCTTGATAGCGTATCGTTGGAACGTTCTCCATATAAATCAACCGGTACAGGCGCCAAAAACTATGACGACTGGTTTTTTAAAATCAATACACAGCCTTCGTCAATTAATTTAACTGTATGGTATGACGCGAACCACAATGAAATTAAAGATGAGGGAGAACAAGGTATAGAGGGAGCGCGCATAAAACTTGCTAAACGAAAAGCCGAGATATCCGGCGATCTTAACAACGAAGAATATTATATGGATTCGTTTGAGCGAATTAAAAGAAATAACGATCAACCTGATGAAAAGGAAGATGACGCTTGGTTGCAAGATATTTTTGCAATAACTGATAAGACTGTCTTTATAACAGATAAAGACGGAGTTGCACATAATGTTGCTTATGGAGATTATGATGAGGAAAATAATAGTTATTCCGAGACAAACAAGAGTGATACAACCGATGAAACTGGAATACAAGGTCTTATTGCCGGACGTTACAAAGTTACAATAATTTTACCTCCCGGAAGTACATATAATACAGCAGCCTTTACCGGCGCCGGTTTGCCTGACGGCGTTGCGGGAACAAATGATACGATAACAGCCTCGTTTGATCCTGAGCATTATCAAATAACGCAATACATTGATGTTCCCGCAAATGGCAATGTTGATTCACGAGCTGCTTATGCGTACATGGCAGGACTCTCTATATTTAAAAACGTTGAGCCGTATAACACCACAAAGCAGGCGATTACAAATTATGTGTCGCCAATGTTGTTCGCATATAAGCTTTCGCTCAGCAACATATCAATTGCAGAAGGCACGGAAGAAACGGTTATACCCGTTGAGGACGCTGAAACAGGTTTGAACGGTGTTGAAAATGCCGGCAACAACAATAAAAAGCTGCACTTTAAAAAGCGTGACGGTGAAACAGATCCATCGGCGATATTTACGCTGAAAGCCGGTGAGCGTATAACTATTAATAATCTGCCAAACGGAACAAAATATACAATAAAAGAGCTTGACAACAATAATGAACTTCTCTTGGGCATGACTAAAGGTGAGATCGATGAAATTCCGCTCGATGAGTTCAAGGAAACTGACTCTGGTGTGGAAAGGAACGAGTTTTTGCGCGTGTTTAATCGAAATAAAAATATGCCTACCGGTTTTGAACTTTCGAACGCTTTGTATAATGAGCCGATTCGTAGGGGAAGTATTTCCGAGACTGCGCGCACATCGTTTGTTAATTATACAAATAAGTATCAGCCGATTCAGGTTACTGCGTATGGCGGAACCGAACCTGTTGATAAAAAAGACGGTGAAATAAAAGACGGAAGCAATCATAATTCCATTAAAATTAGTGCGCGCGTACTCTTGGATGGACGTAAATTTAAGGAAAGCGATAACTTCAGTTTGGCTCTTGAACCATCCACATGGTTCCTTAGAGATGAGGAACATCCGGAAATTCATACGCCTATGGAGGGGCTTTCGCCCGATGTGCTTGAAAGCCCGAACACAAAAAACATAAAAAATACAATTGATCTGCCCGGAGCAAATGATGTCGATGAGTTGACAGCCGATTTTGATAAAAGTTACACAATGACTTTCACACAACCCGGTGTTTATTCATACGTGCTGCGAGAGAGAAGACCTTTCACCTCCGATAATATTCAGCCGATTCCCGGTGTAAAATATTCGGACATGACATATAAACTATATATTGATGTAACTGATGACGCATCAACAGGTCACCTTATTGTCTCGAATTATTTTTGGCGCGCAAAGAAAACAGCTGACTATCCAGGCCCAGATGCAGCGGGTGTCGATGACTGGGATATGGAATGGGCAACTGTGCCTATGGGAGCAAATCCTGCACGCCCTGACGATAATTTTAATAAACCACCCGTGTATGGCGACAGCGCCGGCGACAAAATAGGCAAGTCGATGTTGGAATTTAATAACACATACGATCTGACGCCGCCCGAGGTTGCGTTTGAGGGCACCAAGATCTTAAACGGCAGAGCGCTGGACGAAGGCGAGTTTGAGTTTAAGATCGAACCCGTGGGAATGCGCAAAAACAATGACAGAAACGAAACCACAACCGATGAAGTCAAGAATAAAATGCCTAAACCCGCATCGGACACAACATTGAATACCGGCGCGACCGAGACCAATAATATTAAGTTTGCTCCCATTACCTTCACCGAGGACAATGCCGGTGAGGACGAGGCAAGCGCGATGATTTATCATTATCGGATCAGCGAGATCAAGCCCGAGGACGGCTCGGCGAAACCGAGCGTTGAGTATGATACGAAAAACCAGGACGTATATGTGCGCGTATATAAAGAGGTTGTGGCCGATCCGGACAATGAGGGTCAGTTCTATCAGATCGTTCACGCGCTTCAATGCGATTCGGAGGGTAATTCCACAAGCGGATTCGCGTTCACTAACTCGTATACCGCCGAGCATCTTGAGCTTTCGCTGTCGGGTGACACCGAGAACTCACTCGGCCTCAAGCTCAAAAAGACGCTTACCTCAGAGGCGGGCTCAAGCCGCGCGTTCAAGGAAGGCGACGAGTTCAGATTTGCCATTGAGCCCGAGAACGGCGCGCCCGCCATTTCCGGAAGCGCAGACGGCAGAACGCCCGGTGTGCTTATATTCAATCCCGAGGGTGAGGATATCGGTAAAACCGAAAAGACCGATATTCAGTTTGTAAGCGAGGATAAGATCGAATTCACCGAGGCGAACACCGAAGATAAGCCTTATTATGAATACACGATCAGAGAGCTGAATCCTTACGGCGACGCCTCGGTTACGGCGCTGCCCGGAATCAGCTACGACAGCACAAGATACAGACTTCGCGTGTATGTCAAGGATGACACGGCGCAAGGCAAGTTAGTGCTTGACAAGGACAGCAGCAGTAGCAAAACAGGAATTGATCTTTATAAGATCACGGATGAACACCCGGAAGGTGAGCTGCAAAACGGAAGTCCGGCTGAAATGCCTGACCTTGAATTCACTAATCATTATGACCCCAACAGGATAGATGTGCCTCTTTCGGCGAACAAGACCTTTAACCGTGACTTCACGACATTCTTCGGAAAAGTTGATGGCACCGAGACTATGAACCAAGGTTTCGGCTTCACATTGACGCCGATAGGATTCGTTGATGATATATCAAGCGTTGGTGAATTAACACCGTTTAATGCGGGTGTTCTAAAGACGGACGGCGACGGTGAATACGAGTCCGAGGCGAATATGCCAATGCCAGAGGTTGGTAAGCAGTACACAGAGAGTAGCAAAGATTTCTATATTGACAGCACCGGTTTGATCGACCTTAAAAAAATGACATTCGAGTCCAAGGACGCCGGCAGCGCTAAAACAAGTGCCAAGGTTTATATCTATAAGCTTACCGAAAAAAATGAGGGCCGCGGCGGCGTTACATATGATTCGGACGATCGTTACATCTTCCTGAGCGTTTATATGCTTTCGGATGACGTTGGTGACACTCAGTATGTGACCGTGGCGCTGAACGATGCAGATGATATTGCTAAAATAGCCGAAATACACAACGAGTATAACGAAGCCAACATTGACTATACATTTGCGAACACATACAATGCGGCAGGCAGCGAATTTGATTTAAACGATTCGAACAGCTTAAAGATCATCAAAAAGGTGACAACGCAGAATGTTGACGCTCCCGACTTTACCGAAGGTCTGTTCAAAGTAAAGCTTGAGCCCTTCAACAGCAGCAACAGCCAGCTGCCTCCCGGATTTACCAACGAGGACGGATATGTCACATTCAATATTGACACAAGCGGCAATTTTGTGTTTGACAACTCCGGACTTTCGAGTGAATATGTTGACACCGAAAAGCTTAACGGCACAAAATTGAAGTTTGACACCGAGGGAACATACGAGTATCTTATCCGCGAGGTAACGCCCGCTGAGGACGGTATCGACGGAGAGGACGGCTATACATACGATACCTATCAGTACAAGCTGACCCTTGACGTCAAGGATGATTTAAAAGGCAAAATGGAAATTACTCCGTCGGTTCAGTGGAGAAGCTCTCTCGGCGCTTCGTGGAGCAGCGAATTTAATACCGATTCCGACGAAAGCGATCCCCATATGCCGGAAGACTATAAAGGGCGTGAAGATAAAAATATCAGTGCGACGGATATTGTGTTTGTGAACAGCTACACGCAGCAGCATACACTGAATTATAATTCCAACGCCGCTCTTTCGGGCAGTGAAAATCTTCCGCCTCAGGCCGAGTACGAAAAGGACACCCCAATAGAGGTTTATAAAACCGAGGGAGCCCTTACCCGTAATCCGGGCGAGATGTTTGTCGGCTGGAGTACGTATAAGAAAGATGGCGATCCATATACCGACGAGGAAAGAACCGCCGCGCTAACGGCGGAGGATGCCGCGAAAGCGAAAGACCTGAATATTCTGTCGACCGATGATGACGGAACCGATGAAGACCCCGGCAATACTGACAATAACATATTCACAATGCCCGATGCCGACGCGATCCTCTACGCGGTATGGGCGATCGACGCAAATACTAACAATATTCCCGACTACGCCGAGGACGGTTACAGCGTTGAGTATTATATAGGAAACGCGGTTGTTGATCCCGACGACGAGTATGCCGACAAAGAGCATAATATCCTCTACACATGCGCGCATCACCATGTCGCGGGCACCGAGGCGGACTTCCTGAGCCACAATGGAAATATCGTAACTGTGAACGGAACGGATGTAAAACTTACCCTGCCCGACAGCGGCAATCCCGCGTTTATCGGCTGGGGTCTCACAAGCTCTTATAAAGATGATCCGGTAGTGGATGAGTATCCCGGCGTATTCTCGATAGAAAACTTGAGCGGACTTATTTCATCAATTAATCTTACCGATGAATTGATGAAAAATCCGAACTTAATAAAGACAAGAGACGACGGAAGAAAGGTCCTCACTGTGTACGCGGTATGGGCGGGCGACAGCCACGGCGCGCACGCCACGCCGGAGCCGGAGAGTTCGGCCGATCCGAGCGCCTCGCATGACCCGAACGCGTCGAGTGACCCGAACGCGTCAGCCGATCCGAGCGCTTCGCCCAAACCCACGCCAACGCCCGGACCGGAAGTCGGAGACGGAATACCCGACTACAAGCAGGTAGCGTACAGAGGCAACAAACCTGCGGATGCTGATCATGATGTTGTAGGCGTTCCTGTTGACGGAAACGAATATATACCCGGCGAGTCTTATGTGTCCCTCTTGACGGCTCCGAGCCTTGACGGATATCGCTTCCTCGGCTGGACCGATGTTGAAACACCGATCGAAGACACGATCTATTATCAGCCCGGTATGCATTGGGGCCCCAAAACAACAAAGCTTGATCTTTTCTATGCGCAGTGGGCGAAGAATGAGCAGTCGCTTATAGTTCAGGTGTTTGACGATTTGAATAATGACGGCGTGTACGAGGGCGACGGCGCTCTGCTGAATATAGCCGCCGATAAAGTTGTTATGACGCCCAAAAACGGCGGCGAGCCTGTAAATAGCGAAATCCGCATTGAAGGCGGCGGCGTCCAGTTTACAAAAGATAATTTGAAGCCGGGAGAGTACACCCTCACCGTCACGATCGACGAGCCGCAGTTTGACGCGTATGACAGATACACGGGCGTAAACTACGTGCTGGGCGACGAGCAGGGAACGATAACAACAAATCTTGACGGAACAAAACTGACGATAAATCAGGATATCACGATACCGTATGAAGATTACTCGGGAGCCATACGCTACGGCGTGACGCGGCCCTATGATGTGATCTACAACATGAACGGCGCGCCCGTTGAAGTCAGATTAAAGGACGAAGCGGTTCGCGATAAGGACTACGCTTACCATGAGGGCGACGGCGTGTATTATACCGATACGACCGTAGACCCGAACCGAGTATATGACGGCAAGGTCGAGATACTCGGCCCCGACGACTTAAACGCCACAATAGTACCCGACGGAAACGGAGGATACGTGTTCACAGACTCGGCCGGAGTTCCGCATAGGTTCCTCGGCTGGTCGGTTGATCCGACGAAATCCGAACCCGATGATGGCATGACGGTTGACGACCTCGCGGAAGGAGGCCCAAACAGAGGCGAGTCATTCTACAACATGACAGCCGGAGACCTCACCTTGTATGCGGTATGGAACAGAGGATTCTCGCAGTATCCGCTGACACTTGATTCAAACGGCGGTACGTTTAAGTCGGGAACAGACAATGTCGGAACGTTAATAGGTGATAGCCATTATGTTCTGGTAGCCGATAAGGACACATTTGTTCCTCTTGACGAGACCACCAACTGGCCCGGAGTTCAAGATCAGGATAACAAGTATAATGTGCCTAACATCAGCCGCGAAAACGCTGTATTTATCGGCTGGTCATTGACGCCCGTCGGCGCTCCCGTAAACGACTATAATCTGGTTAAGGACAGTCTGCTCAGCTCCATTCAGATGCTGACCGCCAACACCGTGTACGCGGTTTGGGCCGAGGACACGCGCGGCAGATTGGTTGACAGCGAGGGCAGAGGCTGCGATACGCCGAACGCATATTACGGAGATGGCCACAGCGGCTGCGTTGACGCTGAAGGCAATCCCAAGCACGGCGAGCTGCGCACACACGCGAGCGACGGAATAGCGGACTACCTCCAGGTATTCTATGAATTCAACCCGCCCGAGGACGCCGAGATCAGCGGAAGCCTTGACGCAGACCCGACGACATACGGCACGGACGGCAAGTATACGTTAGACAGCGATGCTCTCGGAACATTCAGCGATACAGACGCCGCCGCCATCGTCGAGAGGGATTACACGAGCAAAGGTCTGCAAAGTCCGGCGGAATCGCCCGATCCCGATGCAAAGGCATATATCAGATCGAGCTCTCTCGCGGTTAAAGGATATGCCTTTGACGGTTGGAGCCTTAACGATCCGTCCGCCTCAACAGGCAAGGCCTCAAACGGTATGTGCTACGCGGGCCCGACAAACGGACTCGGCCGCGAGTACAGTTTTGAAAAGAGCGCCGGTAAACCCGATGTGCTGTATGCGGTTTGGAGAAAGATCGTTCCCGCGGTCGTGAATATCAGGGTATACAACGATGCCAACAGAAACGGCGTGTATGACCTTGACGAGCCGCTTGTCAGCGGATTCTCACTTTCGGATGTCAAGGAAGTCATAAAACAGCCCAACGGCTCTGAGCTTACCGATCCGAATGTTCCGACGCATGATAATAAGGATAATGACACGGGTAATATTGTAATTTCGAACTTCGAAGAAAGCGTTTATGAGATGACGCTGACTCTTGACAATTCCGAAGCTAACAGCAAGCTTGTTACCAGAACAAACGGCGTCGGAACTTACTTCGCGCATGTTGCGGGTCCGAGTGTCGATGAGCTTGAGCTTAAAGCCGATAAGTCCGGAGCGCAAAGCGTTAAGTTCAGATACAGAGCAAAAGAGGAATTTGTCGGCGGCTTGTATGTCGCCGTGACCGAGGGCCACGCTATAACCTATGACATAAACGGCGCTGACAGCGATAAGGTAATCGCTCCCGATATGCAGGATAAGCTCTATTACGATATGGAGTATGATATAGCTAAATGTCCGCTGGGGCCTGACGGAACACAGCTTTCCGAGGATGAGCAAGGGCTGTATTACACCGATGACAACGGCGTTAAGCGTTATTTCTTGGGCTGGAGCTCCAATAAATATGTGCCCGAGCCCGAGTATCCGGTCGGCAGCGACCATAAGGTCAACTCCAAGATAAAGATAACGGGAGATATGACATTATACGCGATCTGGAGCGCGGATACATACAGAGTGGTTTATGACTTAAACGGCGCTAACGAGGGGCAGGAACCAAACGCCGATTTTGCGAACCGCAGATATGAATACGGTGATACAGCGGCGCTCTGGATGCCTGTCGGCATTGAGAGACCTCAGAAGGAGGGCGCAATATTCATTGGCTGGAGCGAAGAAAAGATCGATGAGAATTTGACGTCGATACCTCCGGTCGGAACGATCGTGACAGCCGTAACCATGCCGAATCAAAATAAGTATGTGTACGCGGTATGGGCGGATAACAGCAATGGCGATGATGTACCGGATATTTATGAGGGTCGCTACTTTGTGAAGTATCACTCAAACGGCGGATTCCCCGACCCCGACCCGAATCCTGAGGTCGAGGAGCCCGATGACCATATCTTCTTTGTTGACTACTCAAAGACATACTTAAAAGGCGACACGGCTCAGCTTATTACCGCCGAGGAAGGAAAACAGAGAATTTCAAAGGATGGCGCGGTTCTGATCGGTTGGAGCGAGACGCCTTACTCTGAAAATGTCAAGTCTGTCGAGGAACGCGATGAGCTTATGATCAGCGGCGGAACGATCGGAATAAACGACGCGGCCGATAAGACGGTATACGCGCTCTGGGCCGAAGATGTTAACAACAACGGAACTCCTGATTATGAGGAACGGCAGTTTAGAGTAGTTTACGACGGAAACGGAGCTGATGAAGGTTCGTCGGTTCCCGCTGATGAAAAAATATACTATACCATGGATTACGCGCAGCTCGCTGCTGTACCTTATGAGGGACTCGCTAAGGCAGGCGCGGCGCTGATCGGATGGACCGATAATCTCGACAACGCGAAGGATGTTCTTACCGAGGCTCCCGCAGACGGCGTGCTTCTGACAAAAGTCACAATGACAAAGGAAGAAGTCGACGCTCAGGTACCCGATGGTTCGGCGCCCGGAACCAAGACTGTTTACGCGGTATGGGCAGTCGACACAAACGGGGGAACCGAACCCGGAAAGGGCGACGGAGTCGCGGATGTATACCAGATCCGCTATGAGCCGGGAACAGAGGAAGAGGTTAAGGATCTCCCCGTTGACAACAACAAGTACGAGCCGGGAACCGAGATCACGCTCGAGCCTTCTAAGTTTGGAAGCGCATCTCCGTCTTGGGAAGGACACACCTTCGAGGGCTGGAGGATAAACGGCGGCGAAACGGTTTATCGTCCCGGCGAGACCTTCGTAAAAAGCGGAAAGCTTGATACGATCACGGCCGTTTGGTCGGTTACTCCGCCCGATCGTTTCGGAGTTGTGTACATGAGCAACGGCGGAAACGACAGCGTTCCGATAGACGACAATACATATCCGATCGGCTCCGATGTGACTGTAGCCGACAAAGGCGAACTTGCCAGGGATGGCGCGGTATTCGTTGGATGGACAAAGAACAACTATCAGCAAATTATAATATCTCAGGATGAAATACCCGAAAAGATATTAAACGGCGGCGATATAACACAGCTTGATCTGGGCGACAACAGTTCCGTTATGACACTGTACGCCGTATGGGGAGTCGATATTACTGACGGAACCAACACGGTTATAGAGGACGGGATCGCGGATTACTATCAGGTATTCTATAATGCGAACGCGGGCAGAGAAACTGTTCTGGGAATGCCTGAGCCCGATATCGGACTGTATTTTGCCGGCACCGATGTTGATGTAAATACGTCTTCGACGCCGCAGCGCGAGGGATATAGCTTCCTCGGCTGGAGCCTTAACGATCCCGACGGCGATCCGATGACCGACTCATCATTCCGCAAATCACCCACGGTGGATGTGCTTTACGCGGTATGGGAACCTTTGGTAGAGCCTAGTGAATACGGCGTGATTTATCATGAGAATCACGCGACATATGGCGTGGTTCCTGTTGATGATAACATGTATGTGATCGACGGAACCGATAATATACCCGTGCTCGGCAATGACGGATCTCCGAAACTTGTCAAAGAGGGGGCAGCGTTTATCGGATGGAGCAAAACAAGAAATGATGTGATAGCGACAAGATATGATGCCGCAAACGCGGGAATACTTGGCGAATTCACACGCATTGAGCAGCCGCCCGGAAGCGGATATATGAATTTATATGCCGTATGGGCAAAGGATGAAAACGGCGATGATATCGCGGATTACACTCAGGCGATATTTGACGATGGTGTTGACGACGGCGCGGCGGATACGGTAAGAAATATGCCCGCCGCAATTGAGGGCATGAGCGGTGAAACGTATGATATTCCCGAGCAGGAACCCGAACGTGACGGCTACAAATTTAAAGGCTGGGTTGAGCGCGGTACTGAAGGTCCTGTTTATAAACGCGGCACAGCGGAAAGCAGCTTTATAATGCCGGAGGACGGAATTGTATTTGTTGCGGTTTGGGAAAAGAGCGATACACCCGAAATACAGCCTTCAGAGGTACCCGGTGAGGTTCCGACCGAAACTCCCGGATCCTTTGTACCTCCTACAGGCGAGCCATCACAACCTACTGATGAACCGCCCGGCGCAGAGACACCCACTCCGATACCAACAAAAGCGCCTACACCGGCGCCTCCTACAGTAACGCCGACAAATGTGCCGACTACGGCGCCTACTACGGCTGCGCCGACAAATGCACCGACTACAGCGCCTCCTGCGATAACCCCGACGCCTATCCCGACAGCGACCAATACACCGCAGTCTACAGTAACACCGACGCCTACCCCGACAGCGACCAATACACCGCAGTCTACAGTAACACCGACGCCTACCCCGACAGCGACCAATACACCGCAGTCTACAGTAACACCGACGCCTACAAAGAAGCCGAGCGGCGGAGGAGGCGGTGGCGGAGGAGGCGGTACCTTCGGCACCGGAGAGAATACTTCGCTTCGCGTTCAAAAGGAATGGGAGGATGATAATAACAGTCATGGTGAAAGACCTTCGTCTGTTACGGTAAGACTTAAACAGGGCGTGACTTTAATTGATGAATGTACTCTCTCAGCTTCGAATAACTGGCAGTATACATTCACAAGTCTCAGGACAGGCACAACTTATACTGTTGAAGAGGTTGGAGTAAATCATTACGTTCCGAGATATGTGCAGTCGTTTAACGGATATAAGATAATCAACCAATATGATGCGACTTATGATCCGAATGCCGACACATCAAACACGCCTTCTCCCACAAGTGTTCCGACGCCTACACGCGATCCGAACTCGATCCCGTCGCTCAATTATGACGATCACTATGCTTATATTGTGGGATATGAGGACGGCACGGTTCAGCCCGACAACACTATTACGCGTGCGGAAGTCGCAACTATATTCTTCAGAATGTTGTCCGATGAGTCCAGAGATAATTTCAGAACAACGGAAAATCCGTTTAGCGATATGACTGCTGATGACTGGTTCAATACGGCGGTTTCAACTATGACGAATGCTGATGTTATTCACGGATATGAAGACGGAACTTTCAGAGGGGATAATGCCATAACTCGCGCGGAATTCGCCACAATAGCCGCATACTTTGATCCGATCACATTCAGCGGCGAGGATAAGTTCAGCGATACATCGGGACACTGGGCAAGCGGATTCATTAACCGTGCCGCTGAACGAGGCTGGATAAACGGATATGAGGATGGTTCATTCAGACCTGACCGTAATATAACCCGCGCCGAAGCCATGACACTTGTAAACAGAGTTCTTGGCAGAAAGCCTGACTCAGCTCATTTGCTTGCCGACATGATAACATGGCCTGATAACAGTGACACAACTGTTTGGTATTACGCTGATGTTCAGGAAGCAACCAACTCGCATTACAGCGAGGACGCGGGAACTTATGAGATTTGGACTTCGCTGCGAGAGGTCAGAGATTGGACGGCTCTTGAAAATTAACTCAAAAAAGACAGGCGGAAATTTCCGCCTGTCTTTTGAAATGAACTATATCAATTTTCTTGCTTCAGAAAGTGAAATATCCAGCTTATCAGCTATTCTGACAATATCATCGTACTCGGGTTTAATTTTTGAAACGCCGTAACCTGTGGAGATTTTTTGAGTTATATCACCGTGCCTTGTGTTTATTGTTTCCTCGCGTCTGTCAAGAGTGTATCGACGGCACGTATATTCTCTGATGCCTATTGTTGAGGTGTACTTGAAAATAAGCTCAAGCATTTTTGCGCGGTCAGAAGGTTTGCATAAGCACGACAGCAATATGCCCGGACGGTTCTTTTTCATTCCGATCGGAGTAGTGAAAACATCCAAAGCGCCGCCGTCGAAAAGTTTTTGCGCTGCATAGCCGATATCCTCGGGTGTCATGTCGTCAAGATTGCAGCAGAGTTCGGAAACATTTTGAGTATCAGAACCACTTTCGCCTAAAACTGCACGCACGCAGTTTGGCGCTTCGGAAAACTGCTTTGTGCCAATTCCGTATCCGCTTTTTTGGATTACTATCCGGGGCATTGACTCAAAATCATCAGCGAAATATTTAAGCAGAGCAGCGCCCGTCGGAGTGCATAGCTCGCCTTGGACTTCTCCGCTGTATATCGGCACATCTTTTAGGATCAGAGCCGTAGCGGGAGCCGGAACCGGAAGAATTCCGTGAGCGGCGTGAACAGTTCCGAATCCCACACAAATCGGCGATGAAATTATCTTATCGGGATTTATATCCTCTATAAGCGAGCAAACGCCGACAATATCGGCGATCGCGTCGAGCCGTCCGACCTCATGAAAATGTATATCTACAACTGTTTCACCGTGCACAATGCTTTCAGCTTCTGCGATTATCCTGTAAATACTCGACGCGTCATTTTTTACTTTGTCTGATACGTCAAGCTTGTTGATGATCTTGTCGATATCGTCTAGACTTCTGTGCTCGTGATGATCGTGATTATGTCCGTGGTGATGATTATGTTCATGTTGATGCTTTTCGGAAGCGGAGGAGGCATCGTGGCTGTGATGCCGGTGCTGCGGTGCGCAGTCTTCGACTGTTCCGTTTATCGTGACTTTTACATGTGTTCCGGCGATGCCGCCGCTTTTTGTCTTTTCGCGAATAAAGCTTACGCCTTCAAGACCCATACCGTTCATTTTGTCAATAAACCTGTCAGGATCGGGATGAATGTCGAGCAGTGCCGACATGAGCATATCACCGGCAGCGCCCATCGGGCAGTCAAAATACAATAATTTCATAATAATTCACTCCTTATTTTTTGTTCCTGTTTAAAGGATTTTTCGCGACCGCGTTTCTTAATTCTTTGTTGTCGATATGTGTGTAAATTTCCGTTGTGCTGAGCTGCTTGTGTCCGAGTATTTCCTGAAGAACTCTGACGTCAACTCCCGATTGGTGCATGAGCGTTGCCGCTGTGTGGCGAAGCTTGTGCGTGGTGTATTTGTGGGAATCGAGTCCCAGTTTTTTTACGTATTTTTCAACGGTATGCTGCACGGTTCTGCGGCTGATCCTGCTATTTCTCTCTGACAAAAACAGAGCGTTTTTGTCTTTATATTCGGGGCTCATTTTTTTGCGTATCGGCATGTAAGCCTCAAGGGCGCTAATGCAGGCGTCGTTTAAATAAATAGTTCTCTCCTTGCCGCCCTTTCCCATAACAACAAGAGTGTCACCGTTTATATCTGTGATATTAATGCTCACCAATTCGGCAAGTCTCATTCCGCAATTTAAAAATAACGTTAATATGCAATAATCGCGTTCGTAATTTCGCTTATCAACCGCGTCAAGCAAGTTTAAGCTGTCCTCAAGCGTAAAATATTTTGGCAGCTGTTTTTCAATTTTTATCGTGTCAAGATCTGCCGCAGGGTTCTCGTCGATCAATTTGACTTTGCTGTGCAGATATTTAAAATAAGATTTAAGAGACGAAATTTTGCGGGCTCGTGTGCGGGCGCTGTTTCCGAGATCGTGGTTAAGAAAGTTGGCGTACTCATATATAAAGTTAATGTCAACTTTTTTAATATCATCAATAGTTATATTGTCAATATCAATTTGATTAAAATCGCATTTTGTTTTTCCGGCGGAATAATTTATAAATCTGTAAAAGCAGCGCAGGTCATAAAAATATTCAAGCGCGGTTTTGCGCGACTTTCCCTGAATGCTTTCAAGATAGATCAGAAAAGACCGCATTGGTTCAGGCGCGTGTCTGATATTGTCCATAGTGTTTGCTCCTTCTTCAACATTGCACAAAATTTTTATTTTGTGCAATAATCTATGAAATTATTATACCCTCTTTCCTGTTAAATTTCCAGAGCATTTATATTAAAAATAGGTTACAAATTCAGATATGGGCATTTTATCTGTTGATATTCAGAAATTGTTATTATATAATTATATTGTTTGGAGGAGCTTTTAAATGATAAAAATTAAAGGTAGTATCGAATCCGTTATATTTTATAATCCCGAAAACGGCTATGCGGTTTGCGATGTGGCTTGTATGGGCGAACTTATAACAATGACCGGTTCGATGCCGAGTATTGCCGAGGGCGAAAATATAATCGCCTCCGGATCATGGGTGACCCATGATGAGTACGGAGATCAGTTCAAGGTCGAGTATATAGAGCGTATCATGCCCACGACCGAAGAAGAAATCGAAAAATATCTTTCATCCGGTATTTTGCCGTATGTTGGAAAGACGACCGCGAGGCGAATCGTTGAGGCGTTCGGAGTCGATTCCCTTGATGTTATTGAGAACGATCATAAAAAGCTTCTTGAGATAAGGGGACTTACACCCTCTAAGGTTCAGGCGATATACGAGACTTTTGTTGAGCAAGTTGGGGTTCGTCAGATCGTGATTTATTTCCAGAAATATAATCTGTCTCCTTCATATGCCGTCAAAGCCTACAATGCCTTTGGAACAGGAACCGTTCAGATCATTGAGGCCAATCCCTACGTTCTCTCGGAATTTATTGACGGGATAACCTTCGAAAAGGCTGATGAAATTGCTGTGGATCTCGGGTTTTCCCCCGAGTCGCAGCTCAGGATCAAATCCGGAATTAAGACAGCTCTCAAAAATATTTCTTTTTTCAGCGGTCACACGTTTGCTCCCAGAGCGATGCTGACAGCCTCCTCCTGCGCTCTTCTCAATGTTGAGCAGGGTCATGTTGAGCGCGGTATATCTCAGCTTATTTCGGACGGTGAGCTGATATCCGAAAATTACGGTGATTTTGACGCAATTTATCTTAAATCATACTACGACGCTGAGTGTAACGTTGCCGATAAACTTAAAGAAATGTCGGGAATATATTTCGACGTGGACGCGGATTACATAGATAAACTGATCGACGAGTCGGACAACGAAGATGAGATCGAACTTGCGGATAACCAGCGAGATGCGGTTTTTCGTGCATTTCAAAACGCCGCGCTTGTTATAACCGGAGGACCCGGAACCGGAAAAACTACAATTATAAACACTATTATAAAAACCATGAAAAAAGACGGCTCAACCGTAATGCTCGCCGCTCCCACCGGCCGAGCCGCCAAGCGAATGAGCGAGGTTTGCAGCTTTGAGGCGAAAACCATTCATAGGCTGCTTGAGATCAGAGTAGGCGACGATGTGTCGGACGGAGTGTTTGCCAGGAATTCGGATAATCCGCTAGAATGTGACGTTCTTATTATTGATGAAATGTCAATGGTCGACATAATGCTGATGAACAGTCTGCTTGACGCCGTTTCACGCGGAACGCGCCTCATAATGGTCGGCGACAGCGATCAGCTTCCGTCGGTCGGAGCCGGGAATGTGCTTAAAGATATAATTGACAGCGGAACCGTTGAATGTATTAAGCTGAATGAGATTTTCAGACAGGCAAAAGAAAGTATGATCGTGGTAAACGCTCACAGGATAAATCGCGGACAGGAGCCCCTCCTGAATGACGCCGAAAGCGATTTTTTCTTTGTCCACAGGGACGATCCCGAGCAGTTGCCGAATACCATAGCTGATTTGTGTCTGAGACGTTTGCCGGATTATTACGGCTTTGACAGTATGAGTCAAATTCAGGTCCTTACCCCAACGAGAAAAACAACGATCGGCGTCGGACATCTGAACAACATATTACAGAGCTGTCTGAATCCCCCGTCACCGGAAAAAGTCGAACATATAACCCGCAGATGCGTGTTCCGCGTGGGCGACAAGGTTATGCAGACAAAAAATAACTATCAGATACAGTGGCGCCGTGGTGATGAAAAAGGCGCCGGTGTGTTTAACGGCGATTGTGGATTTATTACAAAAATTGACAGAGTCGGCAATAAGATCGAGGTTTTATTTGACGACGATAAGCTTGTTGATTATGATTTTATGCTTTTGGATGAAATTGAATTGGCCTATGCCATAACGGTGCACAAGAGTCAGGGCAGCGAGTTTGATGTTGTTGTAATGCCGATGTTTCCCGCTCACCGTTTGCTTATGACAAGGAATTTGCTTTATACCGCTGTGACGCGCGCCAAATCTTTGGTAGTGCTGGTTGGGCTTGAGGATGTTATGAATTTTTATATCAACAACAATAACGTGCGCAACAGGTTTTCGGGTCTTAAAGAAAAACTGAGAATATATTGAGTTTTGTGTTTTAGCAAAAAGGAGCTGAGTTTATGGAACAGTATGCCGCGCCCCTGCGGGATTTGATCGAGGAATTTAATAAACTGCCGGGAATAGGAATAAAGACCGCTCGCAGGCTCGCATTTTACGTTGTGAATCTGCCGAAAGAAAAGTCGGAAAAATTGGCCGGCGCAATTATCAATGCCAAGAATGAGATCAGATATTGCAAAGTATGTCAGAATCTTGCCGCATCCGACCTTTGTAACATATGCGCTTCTCCCGGCCGCGACCACAGCGTCATTTGCGTTATGGAAAGCCCGGGTGATGTTATGCAGATGGAGCGCACAAATGAGTTTAAGGGCGTATATCATGTTTTGCATGGCGCTATTTCACCCATGGATAATGTGACACCCGATGATATAAGGATAAAGGAACTTGTTGCGCGTGTTTCCGAGGGCGGAGTCTCGGAGGTTATAATGGCAACAAACCCGAATCTTGAGGGCGAGGCTACGGCAATGTATATTTCAAAGCTGCTTAAGCCTTTTGGTGTTAAAATAACAAAAATTGCTCACGGAGTGCCCGTTGGTGGCGAATTGGAATTTGCCGATGAGATCACTTTGGGCAGAGCTTTAAATTCAAGAACGGAAATGTGAGGAGATGCTTTATGAACGGTAAAATTAAAATCGCGTCAACCGACAGCGATATAAAAGAAATTGTGAAATGCGCGCGAACAACTTGGCACGACGCCTACGACGCGCTGCTCCCCGACGGTCAGGTTGAGTATATGCTTAAAAAATATCAGAGTTTTGATGTAATTAAAAACGATATAAACAATAACGGATACAGATATTATTTATATTTTGCTGATAACGTATGCGTCGGATTTTGCGGGGTAAAGACTGAGGAAACCAGGCTTTTTGTCAGCAAAATATATGTTTTGCCCGATTATCAGCGGCACGGCATTGCGACCGAGCTTTTTGAGCGTGTTAAATCCGATTTTTCGGATAAATACAGTGAGTTTTATTTGACAGTAAACAAGCATAATGATAAAGCGATTGCCGCTTATAAGAAGTTCGGCTTTTTCCCCTCTTCCACTGCTGTTACGGATATTGGCGGCGGATATGTTATGGATGATTATATTATGACTTTTAAGGCGTAATATATAATATGACGGTCCGAATTTCTTCGGACCGTCTTTATATGTATTTACTTTTTGCGGCTTTCAATAATTTTGTCTTTCCAGCTTCTTTTAATTGGCGCGTCGCATCTTCGTGCATAACTTATAGCTTTGTCCAAAACCATATAATTCAGCTGCGTTCCTTCCGATGTGTTGTCGTAATCCACGGTGTAATCCGCCGAGATTCCCATTTTTGCGCCGATCTTTTCGGAGTCTATATTAGCTCCGAGGAACAAAAATTCCCAGCCGAAATCCTTTTTCTTTTTTTCGATCATGGTTTTAACTGCCGAGTAGCTGTAATTGTGGCTTGCGTTTTCCATACCGTCTGTTGTGATGATAAACAGCGTTTTTTCGGGCACATCCTCTTTTCTTGCGTATTTGTGTATGTTGCTAATATGGTGAATAGCCTGACCTACCGCGTCAAGAAGGGCAGTACAGCCGCACACAAAGTAATCCTCGTCGGTTATTTCCTCAACTTTATCAATCGGAACGCGAGCATGGATTACCAGTGATGTATGGTTAAATAAAATCGTTGAGACAAGAGCCTCGCCGTCCAATTTTTTCTGTTTGTTCAGCATAGAATTGAATCCTCCGATAGTGTCGGCTTCAAGTCCGCTCATAGAACCGCTTCTGTCAATAATAAATACAATTTCCGTAAGACCTTTTTTCATTGTGAATTCCTCTCTTTCTTAAAAATTATATTTATATTATACAAAAGCGTAAAAAAAATTGGTCGCCTGCAATGCGACATTTTTAATCACAAAAAAACAGATATTAAATCAAAGAAAAACTCTAATATTAAGATGTTAACAGATAATCGGACGGAGCATTTAAACTCCGTCCGAAACTGATTTATAAAACTTACTTGAGAGCGTCTCCTATAGTGTTCACAAGCTCGGAATATTCCGCTGCACTCAGATAAATCCTGTCGGGATTCATGGCAAAAGTGCCGCCCCACTCAAACTCGTCGGCGTATTTTGGAACCAGATGCACATGCAGATGGTGTCCGGTGTCGCCGTACGCGCCGTAATTGACCTTCTGAGGCTTAAAAATTTCCTGCAGCGCTTTCGATATTTTCGCGATATCCTCGATATACGCGGCTCTCTCCTCGCTTGTAAGCTCGGTCATATCGCCCACATGTTTTTTATGTGCTGCGATCACTCTGCCTCTGTGGCTCTGTTCTTTAAACAGATAAACCTTGCAAGTGTCAAGTTCGCAAATTTTTATGCCGAACTTAGCTACAAGCTCGCCTTCAACGCAGTAAGCGCAATTTTTATCGATCATTCTATATCCTCCTTAAAAACCGAAAGGCTTATTTTTGAGCCTCCATCTCCTGAGTTGAGTCAATTTCATCTGTCTTTTTGTCCATTTCTCTAGAAATGGCGGCGCCGGCTTTGCGAGCCTCGGCCTCTTTGGCTATGTTATCCTTAACAACGTCGTTAAATTTGGTGTCCGCCTTGACCTGCTCGGATTTAACCTTCTTCTCCTTCTGACCCGCGGGCTGACTCTGATCTTTCATCTGAGCTGCCTTTTTGGCCTTGAGAGCCTCGATCTGCTCGGGCGTCAGCTTTGGTTTAGCCTGCTTGGGCTCGGGACGAACCAGACCTTCGGGAGTAACCTTGTTTATCGCCTTCTGCGGGCACTTCTGAGCGCAGAGGCCGCAGTTCACGCACTTGGCGGGGTCAATAACGGCCAGATTGTCGCTGATCGAAATAGCGCCCTTGGGACATGTTTTTGCGCAGATCCCGCAGCCGATACAGCCCACCTGACAGTCGTGCCTGGTTATCTTTCCCTTTTCAACGCTCTTGCAGTTGATCGTGTACTTGCTTCTGAGAGGCAGGATCTTAATAACTTTCTTGGGACATTCTTCAGCGCACGCGCCGCAGGCAACGCACTTGTCGATATTTACATACGCAACGCCGTTCTGAATACTGATGGCGTCGAACTTACAAACCTTCACGCAAGAGCCGAATCCCAAGCAGCCGTAGGCGCACATCTTCTCGCCGCCGCCCAATTTGTGGGCGCTGTAACAGTCGCGAGGACCGTCGAAATAATACTTCTGGACCGCTCTGTCGGGACTGCCGTTGCACAGAACTCTGGCAACCATTTTCTCTTTTTTCTCAGCCGTAACGCCCATGATCTCCGCGATCTTTTCGGCGACTGCCTCTCCGCCAACCGGGCAGGCGTTAGTCTTGACGCCGCCTTTGCAGAGCGCCGCGGCGTATGCCGAGCAGCCCGCGAATCCGCAGCCGCCGCAGTTGGCGCCGGGCAAAACTTCCATGATCTTGGGAATACGTTCATCTTCTTTAACGGCGAACACTTTTGAGGCAACGCCCAGCAGCACGCCGAATATCAAACCCATGCCTCCGATTATAAGGATGGGAACAACTATACTGTTAAACATCTACTTCCCCTCCTTCTAAAAACTGAGACCCGAGAATCCGAGAAATGCGATCGAAAGGAGCGCCGCAGTAACGAGCGTTATCGGCATACCCTTAAGGAACTCGGGAACATCCGAGCTTTCAAGTCTTTCTCTGACGCCCGCGAACAGCACGATCGCGACAGTGAATCCGATACCGGCCGAAACGCCGTATACCAGAGACTTTACAAAGCTCATCTCAACGCCTGTGAATTTTGTGATGTTCTGGATAGCAACGCCGAGCACCGCGCAGTTTGTGGTGATCAGCGGCAGATAAACGCCGAGCGCGCTGTAGAGCGACGGGATCGACTTTTTGAGGAACATCTCAACGAATTGAACCAGTACCGCGATAACCAGAATAAACGCGATTGTCTGCAAATATTCCAGATGGAACGGCACCAGCAGATAATACTGAACACACCATGTGATGATCGACGCGCACGCCATAACAAAGATTACGGCGAAGCCCATGCCGACAGATGTGTCAACCTTTTTCGATACGCCCAGGAAGGGGCATATACCGAGGAACTGCACCAGCACGAAGTTGTTGATAAGTATCGCGCCGATAGCTATAACCAATAATTCCGCTACCATTTATATGCCCTCCTTTTCCGTGTCCGTGTCTTTTTTCTTATTCTTTATCTTTGCGCCTATAACGTTGATGATCGCCAGCAGAACGCCCAATGTCAGAAACGCTCCCGGAGGCAGTATCATTATCGAAACAGGCTGGAAGCTGTCGCCGAACAGGGGTATACCCGCGAATGTTCCTGCGCCGAGGATCTCTCTTACGGCCGCGATGAGAACCAGCGCGCATGTAAATCCGAGACCCATGCCCAAACCGTCAAACGCGGATTTGCCTACCGAGTTCTTGCTGGCAAACGCTTCGGCTCTGCCGAGGATTATGCAGTTAACAACTATAAGCGGTATGTATATTCCAAGGCTGCTGGAAAGAGCCGGAACATACGCGTTGAGCAGCATCTGAACGATAGTTACAAAGCCCGCTATGATTACGATAAACGACGCTATTCTGATCTTGTCGGGGATAAACTTTCTCAAAAGCGAGATAACTATGTTGGAGCAGACCAGAACGGCGGTGGTCGAAAGCCCCATTCCTATACCGTTCACAACTCCGGTCGTAACCGCCAATGTGGGGCACATGCCGAGGAACAGGACCAGAGTCGGGTTTTCGGTGATAATACCGTTTAGAAATGTTGACAAATAACCTTTTTTGTTCTCCATTACTCGGCACCTCCTTCATCAATTGCTTCGGCTTCTGTTGCTTCCGCGGGAACCTCGGCCTCCGCCGCTTCGTCAACAACCGCCTCTCCGTCAACAGGAGCTTCGGCGTCGGGCTCCGCGCTCGCTTGGAGCATCTCATCAGTCGTGGAAACGCCGCCCGCGTTATCCGAGATAACCGTCATCGCCGCCGAGACCGAATTGTTAACAGCCTTTGTTACAGCCTTTGAAGTGATAGTCGCTCCGGATATTGCGTCGATCTTGTTTGTGTTGCTTCCCGCGCTTCCGTTTTTGCTTACAACAATATTTTCTGTAAGACCCGCGTACTGGTCGATCCACTCAGTCTGACACTTAGCGCCGAGGCCCGGTGTCTCTCCCATCTCGGTAACCTTAACTTTTGTGATTTTTCCCTCAAGGTCAACGCCTGTCATAACAACAACGTCGCCGCCGTAACCTTCCGAGCAAACAGCCTCGGCAACATATCCGACGGGTGATCCCGCGCTGTCCATGCCGCAGTACACGCCGTTAACCGTAACGCCCGTCTCGGGTTCGGGAAGCTTTGTTCCGTCAAGCTCGAAATTGTCGGCTCCCGGAAGCATTTCCTTCAGATTTGCCTGGAACGTGGCCTCGTTGTTTTTTGCGATGATCGGTTCGGTAACCATGTTGATACCGCCGAGCAATGCCGCCACGATCGCGGTGATAAGTAATAATTTAATCGTAAGTGTAAGTATTTCTTTCATTACGCTTTTGCCTCCTTTCTTTTCTTAGAGGCGCCGTAGCGCTTCGGAGCGGTAACTCTGTCAATAAGCGGAGTTACTATGTTCATGAGCAGGATCGAGTACGAGCATCCCTCGGGATAACCGCCCCAAACTCTGATAAGCACTGTTATAACGCCGCAGCCTATACCGAATATGATCTGTCCGATAGGCGTATACGGCGACGTGGTGTAGTCGGTCGCCATAAAGAACGCGCCGAGCATTACGCCGCCCGCCAGTATCTGATAGAGCGCGTCGCCCGTGAACAATCCGTCATGACCCGCGAACATCCAGGTTCCGAGAGCGACGGTGGCAAGATATGCGAGAGGTATTCTCAGTCTGATGACCTTTCTCGCCAGCAGATAGATACCGCCGATGAGTATCGCCAAAGCCGAAGTCTCACCTATGCAGCCGCCGACATTTCCGATAAAAAGATTCAGATATGACGGAAGTTCCGTAACCGTGCCTTCAGTGCCCGCGTACGCCGCGAGAGGCGTCGCAGATGTCACAACGTCGGCAGTGTTCCAAAGGGGAACCGCGGTGTGTGGAGCTACCCATGTTGTCATAGCGAGCGCCCACGAGGCGAGCAGAAAAGCTCTGGCCGCCAAAGCGGGATTCATGAAGTTGTGGCCGATACCGCCGAAGAACTGTTTCACGATAACAATCGCGAAAAACGCGCCTATGACAACCATCCAGAGCGGCAGCGTGACCGGAACATTGAACGCCAGGAGCATTCCGGTGACGATAGCGCTCAAGTCACCGACCGTGGTCGGCTTTTTCAAAATTTTATTCCATAACCATTCAAACAGCACACAGCTCAACACGCTGATAACCGTGATAACCGCGGCTCTGTAGCCGAAAACGAGAATTCCGGCAACAAACGCGGGAATCAGGGCGATAATAACATCAAGCATGGTGCGTCTTACCGAACTATTCCCCAATACGTGCGGGGAGTGCGAAACAACCAATAAATTATCCACTATTATCCCTCCCTTAGTTATTCTTGCTGCGCTGCTGCGCTGCACGAAGCTTATCCTTGGCAACCTTTATCTGCTGTACCTGCCGTCTTCTGGAAGGACAGCTGAAGGCGCAGCTTCCACATTCTATGCAGTCAACAATGTTAAGTTTTTCAAGAGTTTTAAAATCATCAATTCGCGCGGCCGCGTCAAGCTTGTTCGGCAAAAGTCTCATCGGACAAGCGAAAACGCACTTGCCGCATCTCAGACAAGCGGTTTCCTCATATCCGTAGGCCTCATCCTCGCTGAACGCCAAAAGTCCGGAAGTTCCTTTAATTGCGGGAACATCCAGATTAGGCAGCGCCATACCCATCATGGGGCCGCCCATGATAACTTTTGCCGGTTCCTCGGTGAATCCGCCGGTCTGCTCGTAAACGGATTTTAAAGAAGTGCCTATAAGAACTTTAAAGTTGCCGGGATTTTTGGCGCACTTTCCGCCGGTTGTGACAATTCTCGACGTAACCGGAATTCCGCGAGTAACCGCCTGATAGATTGCGCGGCAAGTGTCAACGTTGCACACTATTGCGCCTACCTGCCAAGGAAGCTGACCCGGACCGACCTTACGTCCGGTGATAGCGTTGATCAGCTGTTTCTCACCGCCCTGGGGGTATTTTGTTTTTAGAGTATGTACGTGAATATTTACATCTTTGTTCTTGGCCGCCATAGCCGTCATGGTCTCGATCGCCAGCTCCTTGTTGTTCTCGATACCGACATGACCATCTTTTAAGCCGAATATGTGCATAACGATCTTGAGGCCGCCGATAACCTGCTCGGGGATCTCAAGCATTGTGCGGTAATCGGATGTGAGATAAGGCTCGCACTCGGCCGCGTTGACAATAACATAATCAATGTCTGCCTCGGGCGGCGGTGAAAGCTTTACGTGTGTCGGGAATGTCGCGCCTCCCAGACCCACGATTCCCGCCTCTTTGATGATCTCGATAATCTCTTTGGGCGAGAGCTTGGTATAGTCGCTGCAGCCCTTTAGATCGGGACAGACCTTATCCTGCTCGTCATCCTCAATGACAATCGACTGAACCATGAGTCCGTTGGGGTGCATGCGCTTTTCGATCGCCTTTACGCGTCCCGATACGGACGAGTGAATACAAGCGGACACAAATCCGCCGGCTTCGGCGATCTTCTGGCAGGCATACACGTAGTCTCCAACGTTGACGATCGGCTTAGCGGGTGCGCCGATATGCTGGGTCATGGGATAGACCATTTCCTTGGAAGGGTAAAGCTCAACTATCGGCTTGTCGGCAGTGGGTGCCTTCATGTCGTTGGGATGAACGCCGCCATGGAATGTTTTCAACATTATAACTACCTCCTGTATTTATTAATTAATTATTTATCGCTTATGTTAGATGAATGGAATATAAACCACAACATATTCCGTTTTTTTACACAATACTGCACAATAACTATTATAACTTTATTTAAATTGTATGTCAATATAAATAAAATTATTTTATTGCAATTTTTTAAATTATTCGATCTCGCTGCCGTTCATCGTGTTGAACGTGAAAGCCGGCAAACCGCTGTCATCGGTCAGATTCGGCATCTCCGGGTACGCTCCCCAGGCGTACATGACATTCGTCGGGTTCACAACATCATCACTGTAAACTATCACCTTGTCGTCTTCGATCTCGGCAGTCGCGGGATAAAACTTGCCCGCGCTGTCGGAGATATAGAATTCATGCAGCTTATTTGTATCGGTCATCGAATCCGAGATTTTTTCGTCGCAAACCGAGTCGGCATACACGGACTTATCCATTACTTTTAGTGAACCGGTGTGCTCAAACGTGAGCTCGATATAATCGTCAAAAACCCTCATGCTCTTATAAACGGGGCCCGAAACAATAAGATCTTCGTCTCCGTATATATCATGTCCGACATAGTCAAGGAATCTGTCGGCGACAATCTTTTTCTGCCACGGGTGTATATCGGTTCTCGCGCAGCCGATATCTTGGTCGTATCTGCCGATTATATCGAGCAAGCTGAACATACCCAGATTATTATGATCGGCGGCTCTCTGCAGAGCTATGCGCTGACCCTCTCTTATCTCACTTTCGTCTTTTACGCCGTATCTTGCGAGCTGAACATAATAAAACGGAAGTTCGGGGTCGGACCACTTATCACGATAACTGTCGATAAGTCCCGCCATAGCGTCGGCGTATTGACCCGCGTTCATATTTGTGCGGTATTGATCCGCCTCGCCTTGGTACCAAAGAATACCCTTAATTTTCTGCTTGGTAAACGGATAGATCCGGTTATTGTAGAGACTGCCGTCAGTTCCGACAAACGAGCCGCTGCTTTCCCCGCGGGGGAACCATTTGTTTATTTCCGTATCACCTACGGCGACGCTTATTATTCCGACATTTCTGCCGTAGCGCTCATGGATGCCCTGGGCGAAATAATAGGCGATAGCCGAGAGATACGCCGCCCTGTCGGTGGTAAGCTCGGACCAGTAATCGTTCCAATCATTGAGCGGAACATTGTCGATCTCGGCGCGAGCGCCCATAAGACCGATATTATACAGATTGACCATGCGTATATCGCGGCTCGTGGATTCATTTTTACCCTGAGCGGTCTTGAGATATTCGTCCGCCTCTTTCTCGCCGCACAAGTAAAACTCCATGTTAGACTGTCCGGCAAATATCCATATGTCACCGAACGTTATATTTTCAAATTCCAGTTCTTCATCGCCGCAGTAAACTCTCATGGTGTAATTTCCGCCGTTCGGAAACGCGCCGAAATTTATCTCCCAATCCGATATGTCCCGGGCAATACCGGACGCGGCATAAAGCTCTCCGGTGTCAACATTTTCGATCTCTGCCTCTACAACCGAGCCGCAGGGCGCTTTTCCGGATATTACAAGATCGGTGTCGGCCTGAAACATCATGTTGTCGCTGTATATGTTCGCCATCGACAAAGGCGACGACGCCTCGGTATAATTGTAAGTGAGCGGCGAGGCGAGAACACTTTCCATGGTTGCGGAGTTATATGCCGTTATCACGATTTTGTCGCCAAGTTCAACATTGAGTTTTTCGAAAGCGACATCATAGTATTCTCCGGGCACAAAATGACAGTCGCGAATATCAAAGCTCTTGATCAGATTCGCTCGATTATAAATCGCCATAGTCACTCGTCCGTCAAATTCGGTTGCGGCGTCAAAGGCCGTAAGTCTCAGACTTGTGTCATTTATAGTCTCGCGTTTAGCGGTATCTGTGTTAACGATCCCGTCCTCGCAGATCCACTCGACTTCACCAAGATGCGCGTCAGGGGAAAACTCAACCTTAAAATATCTGTACATACCGTAGCCGCTGAACAAAACCGTGTGCCAATCGGGATTTAAATTTCCGTTGGCGTCGGGATCGATCGTTCCCAATTCAACAAAGAATTTATTATCTTTAGAAGCCAAGAACTTCGTGCCTACACACGAGTCAGCCGATTCCTGAGACGACGCGTCGGGAATATATCTGATATACGACAGCGCCTTTAACGAACCGGCGTCGAGGGTCGCCCAATCCGCGGCGTTTGAGGTGCAGGTCAACGGATCACCGTCATATATCATACCCACTCCTCCGACGGTATTGTAAGTCCCGTCCGAAGTTTTTAAATTAGCGGGAGTAATCGCCTCCGGCTTAACAGCGGGAGATTGAGGCGAATAGAGCTTCAGTGCGGGCTCGGCCGTGACCGTTTCTTCGGTTTGATCCTCTCCGTTATCAAACATAATTGATAAAGCCGATTTAACGGCGCCTTGAATTTTATCGGGAAAAAAGTAAAATCCCGACATGACCGCGGCCGCAATAATAACCACAACGCACGCCGCCGCGATAATTCCTCTTTTTTTCTTTTTATTTGAAGTTTTCTTTTCGGGAATACTTTTGTCACTCATGCCTAATCTCCGAATCTTTCATAAATAATCCAAATTAATTATAACAAATAATTCGACTAACTTCAAGTTTGTAACAATATTTTAATCTTGCTGCAACATCTTATTATAAACCTAAAATTTTCGCAGCGTTTTTATAATATATATCTTGAAGCTCATCCTCTGACAGATCAGCGCTTTCAAGAAATCCCATCGACACGCTCGCCGACTGCCACGGCATATCGGTACCGAAAAGTATTTTTTTGCTTCCGTGATTTTTTATTATTCTTTTAAACTGCTCGGGATCAATAAAACCTTTGACATATGAAACGTCAAACTTGATCGGCGTGCCGACAAGATATTTTTCAACATCGTCCCAAAGCCTCCAGCCGCCCATATGCGCCGCTATTATGTACTCGCCGCTGACATGGTCAAGAACGCCTCTTAAACATTCCGGCAGACAGTGGACCGGCTCGGGCATACCAATGTCACGTCCCGCGTGAAAAAGAGTGTAAAGCTCAAGTTCCTCAGCCTTTTTGAGTATTCTTATCGTTTCGGGCGCCGAAACGTAAACCCTTTGATACTCGGGGTGAAGCTTTATTCCTTTTAGACCCGACTCTTTTATTTCCTCCAGCACCCTCTCCCAGTCGTCCTGGAGCGGATGTAGACTGCCGAAAGAAAAAATGCCGTCTTTGCCGTTTATTTCCCGGGCAAACCTGTTTATCGACGTCGATTGGGTAACCGTGGTCGCGATAGGCATAACAACCGAAATATCCACACCGTCGCGCTTCATATGTTCTTTTAGGCTTCGCAGAGTGCCGTCTCCGTCCGGCGGATAGCTTCTGCCCTGAATATCAATAATATTTTGTTCAAGATTAGCCATTGCTTTTTCCGATATTTTATCCGGAAAAACATGCGTGTGAAAATCTATGATCATTTTAATTCCTCCAATTTATTAATTTTAATTGTTGTGACCGAAAACCTCGTTTGCGATCTTAACGGTCATGCCCGCGTCTTTACCGTAGTAATCGGCGCCTACAAACTCGACATATTCCTCGTTCAGAACCGCGCCGCCTACAACGATCTTCGCCTTGCTTCCGGCTTTTTTGAGCGCGGCGACAGTGTCTTTCATGCTCTTGACGGTGGTCGTCATAAGCGCGCTGAGACCCACGAGTTTTATGTCATTATCAAGCGCCGCTTTAACGACCTCCTCTTCCGGAACGTCTTTTCCCAGATCTATTACATCATAGCCGTAATTTTCAAGCAGCATTTTTACGATATTCTTTCCGATATCGTGTATATCGCCGCGAACCGTGGCAAGAATTATTTTTCCTCTGCCTCCGCCATCGGATGCAGAATTTTCTTTCAAAACGCCAAAACCGCTCTTTACCGCCTCGGCGGACTGAATAAGCTGCGGCAGGAAAACCGTCCCTTTTTCGTATCTGTCGCCCACCACGTCAAGGGCGGGTATAAAGTATTCATTGATAATACTTATGGAATCATGAGTTTTAAGCAGCTCTGCGGTCAAATCGTGAGCAAGCTCGCGTCTGCCGTCAATTATCGCCGATTTAAGGTCACCGTCCGAAACGCTTATATCCGACTTTGCCGCTGAGACGGCGGAGAGTGAACCCTCTGCTTTATAATCCGCATAGTTATTGATATAATCGACTGCGTCTTTGTCCTGATCATTAAGCACTTTATAGGCGCGGAAGGCTTTCATGATCTCGGCGCTCATGGGGTTAACTATGGCGGAGTCGAGCCCCGCTCCGAATCCTGCGGCGAGAAAAACGCTGTTTAATATAGGTCTGGCCGGAAGTCCGAACGACACATTGCTGACGCCCAGAACAGTCTTGACGCCAAGCTGTTTAACCAAACGTATAGCTTTGATCGTCTCGATAACAAGGCTCTGCTGAGCCGATGCGGTCAGAACCAGACAGTCTATTATTATATCTTCTTTCGGTATCCCGAAGGCTGCGGCCGCGGCTATTATTTTCTCGGCAATGCGCAGTCTGCCCTCGGCAGTCTCAGGAATACCGTTCTCATCAAGGCACAATCCCACAACGACCGCGCCGTATTTGGCGGCGATCGGAAGTATCGCGTCCATACTCTCGGCCTTGCCGTTTACCGAATTGATTATGGGCTTGCCGTTGTATGCTCTTATTGCTTTCTCTATGGCGTCAGCGTCGCTGCTGTCAAGCTGGAGCGGCAGATTTACAGCAGCTTGGATCTCGCGCACAGCGCGCGTTAAAGTCGCCGCCTCGTCGATCTCGGGCAGGCCGCAGTTTACATCCAGAACATCGGCTCCGGCGTCTTTCTGGCTTATCGCCTCGCCGACCAAATAACCGAAATCCTGCGCTCTGAGTTTTTCCTTCAGTTTTTTCTTTCCGGTGGGATTTATCCTCTCTCCGATCAAAGTGACGCCGCCGTCAAATATTACGGTCTCTGTGCCCGAGCAGACCGCAGTCTCACGCGGCAATTCGGGCTTAACATAAGGCACATCGGAAATAGCGGTCTTTGTCTTGCTTATATATTCGGGCGTTGTTCCGCAGCATCCGCCTAAGATAGCGGCGCCCTTTTCCGCGATTGTTTTCATATATTCCGAAAACTCATTCGCTGTTATATCATACGCGGTCTCGCCGTTTCTAATCGACGGAAGCCCCGCGTTGGGCTGAACCATAACCGGAACGCGCGAATGGGATATAAGCTCATCAATAACAGGCATAAGCTGACTAGGGCCCAATGAGCAGTTAACGCCCAACGCGTCAACGCGCAGCCCGGACAAAGTGACAGCCGCCGAAACGGGGTCACAGCCGACAAAAGTGCGTCCGTCCTCCTGAAACGTCATGGTCGCAAAAACCGGTAGGCTTGTGTTTTCTCTCGCCGCAAGCACCGCGGCTTTTACCTCAAGCAGGTCCGACATGGTCTCAAAAAGCACAAGATCGGCGCCCGCTTTTTCTCCGGCTACAAGCTGCTCCTTAAACAGTTCGTACGCCTTGTCGAATCTCAGCGTTCCCATCGGCTCCATCAGCTGACCCAGAGGCCCTATATCCAAAGCGGTGTATTCGGCGCCGCTTTTTTTTGCAAGCGTCACGCCCGAAGTAATTATTTCCTGAACAGAGTAACCCGAACCCTTAAGCTTAAACGCGTTGGCCTGAAAGGTATTCGATGTTATCACGTCGGCGCCCGCGTCGACATATTGCTTATGTATCGAAAGCACCGTTTCGGGATGTTCAATATTATAGACCTCGGGAAGACCGCCGGTCTCAAGACCCGCGCGCTGAAGCATGGTGCCCATCGCGCCGTCAAAAATCAATCTTTTGTTTTTAATATACTCAATTACGTCCACAGGTGCTGCCCGCCTTTCTGAATTTGCAAGTATCTCTCAAAGAACATATGTCGCAGCCCGACTTTTTCACGGGCGCGGAATAATTTTTGGTGAACCCTATTATTGCTGTAACCGACTTTCCGGGAATCATCAGAGAACTGTCGGTCAGGGTAAGCCCGATTTTTCTTCCCGCGTCGAGGAGGTTCAGCAAGTCTCTTTGGGTTTCAAGCGGCAGGTCTCCATAACCGGGTGAAAATCTAAAGCTCGTCTCGTAACCTTCCTCCTCCGCTTTTTGCTTAATTTCTCTTTCCGCGAGGTCACAAACTTTCTCGATAAAATCCGCCGCGCACGCGTCAAGCACGACCGCCCTAAGCATATCGGTATTCTGCGCGACCCTTATCATGTTATCGGCCTCTATACCTAAGGTCGCAGCCATAAGAGCGCATTTTTTGCAGTCTCTTAAATGCTCATATATATCGTTGCCAAGCAAACTGATATTAGTGCCCGAAAGCTCAATGCAGGATTCACCTTTTCGAAAGCCCATCTTTATATCGAATATTTTATAAATATAGCGATAGCGCGCGGTTTTGAGAATGTCATCAGCGCAGACATCGATCGTTTTCATTATATCACCGTTTACCGCCTGATTTTTGTGTCCCAGATAGCGCAGGATCTCGCTCTTGTCAAGATCAATACCGTTCATTTTATCAAACCGCCTTAAACGTACTCGATCAGCCGAGCGGCGATCTCGGGCTTGTTCATCGAATATATATGTATGCCGGGCGCACCGTTTTTGGCCAGATCGCTGATCTGAGCGCCCGCGTATTCGATGCCCGCTTTGAGCAGATCTTCGGGATTTGACTCGTACTTATTGAGAAGCTTGATCATCGCCGAGGGCAGAGACGCTCCGCAGGTGAATATCATATTCGAGATCTGACTTTTTGACATCATCGGCATTATACCCGGAGTTATCGGAACAGTAATATTATGCTTCGCGGCTTCCTCCATAAATTTATAGAAATACTCGTTGCTGAAAAACAGCTGACTCACAAAGAACTCGGCTCCCGCGTCCTGCTTGATTTTAACATATTCCACGCTGTCACTGAGATTTTCGCACTCTATGTGCCCCTCGGGATACGCCGCCGCCGCAACGCAGAGCCCGCTGCGCGACTTTATTTTCTCGATCAACCGATACGCGTAGTGATATTCTATTTTCGACTCGTCGAAACCTTCTTTCGGAATATCGCCGCGCAGCGCAAGCACGTTTTCAATACCCGCGTTTTCGATCTCATCAAGCTCAGCATCTATAGATTCTTCGGTTGAAGCGATACAAGTCAAATGCGCCATCGACTCTATACCGAACTCATTTTTAATTCTTGAGGCAAGCTCGATGGTTTTGTTTCGGTGTCCGCCGCTGCCGCCCGCTCCGCAGGTCACGCTGATGTACGCGGGACTGATCTCGCTCAATTTTTTTAGCATCTCTCCCACATTTCTGAAGGCTTCCTCCTTTTTCGGAGGAAATATCTCAAGAGAAACAACGGGTTTTGAGCCTCTGTTTTTAAATATATCCGAAATTTTCAAAAAAACTACCTCCAAATCAGTTTACAAATCAGTTTTATATTATAACATAATTTATCAGTCAATGCAACCAAATTTGTGCAAATAAATTATTTTGCTTGACAACCGGCGGATTTAGATATATATTAAATCAAAGAAATTAATGTATAAGGAGATATGATCATGAGTGATAACACAAACTGCACAAACGACTGCTCGAACTGCGGCGAGAACTGCTCATCGCGCAGAGAGGAGCAAAATTCATTCGAGGCATTTCTTAATCCGTACAGCTCGGTAAAAAAAGTCATTGGCATTATGAGCGGCAAGGGCGGCGTCGGAAAATCATCGGTGACCGCGATGCTGGCCGCAAATACGCAAAAACAAGGCCTTAAAACCGCAATACTCGACGCCGATATCACGGGACCGTCAATACCCAAGGCGTTCGGTATCACACAAAAGGCGGCGGGCAGCGATTTCGGAATACTGCCCGAGCAATCGGAAAGCGGAATTGATATTATGTCTATAAATCTGCTGCTTGAAGATGACCGCGAGCCCGTGGTCTGGCGCGGCCCGGTCATAGCCGGAACAGTTAAACAGTTCTGGACCGAGGTCTTTTGGGAAAACGAGGATATAATGTTCGTTGATATGCCTCCCGGCACCGGCGACGTTCCGCTCACGGTGTTTCAGTCGCTGCCAGTTGACGGAATAATCATTGTGACCTCGCCGCAGGAGCTGGTTTCGATGATAGTCTCAAAGGCGGTCAAAATGGCGGAGCTTATGAACATACCGATCATCGGACTGATCGAAAACATGAGCTATGCCGAATGTCCCGACTGCGGCAAAAAAATCAATATATTCGGCGAGAGCCATATTGACGAGATCGCAAGCGCCCACAACCTTAAAGTGCTTGACAAGATACCCATTGCTCCCAAGATCGCGAAAGCCTGCGACGACGGAACGATCGAGAATCTTGATATTAACCCCGTCAAAAACACGGTCGAGGAAATTAAAAAAATATAATACACACAAAAGCGGCAGGGATCCAAAACCTGCCGCTTTATATTAATAATCTGTTTAAAGCTTACTCGTCGTCCTCATCGTCCGATGAGCGCGAGCCGGACGAGCTATTGCTTGAGCCGCTGTTGCTGTTTCTCCTGTTGTTTGAGTTTGATGAGCTTGCTCTTGATGAGACGCTTACGCCGTAATTCACGTCAATGCTTCTGTCCTTGTTCTTGATCGTGGAATGGACGGCGCTCATCACATTTCTCCAAACGGGTATGCATGGATTCGAGGACATTGATATGGACTGAGGTGTGTCATAACCGTACCATACCGCAGCAACATAATATTGCGAATATCCGACAAACCATCTGTCAAAGTTCTCGGATGTGGTACCGGTCTTTCCGGCCGTGAATGTTCCGTCCGCAAGAGACGCGCCGCGGCCCGTGCCGCTGGTTACAACGCTGCTTAAGTATCTGTTCATAATAGCGGCGGTCTCGGGCTTTATCGCCTGCCAGGATGTGTCGGCGTCTCTGCCGGTTAAAATGGTCTCGCCGTCGCTGTTTTTGATTTCGGTAAACGTGTAAGGCTTATTATATATGCCGTGATTCGGGAATATGCAGTAAGCCGCCGTCAATTCTACATTTGTCATTCCATGCGTCAGACCGCCGAGCGCCAGCTGCGCGTAACCTAAATCGGTGTATATTTCGCCGTTTATATCCTCAGCCTCAACCAGCGTTGTGACGCCGAGCTGCTGCGTCATGAAATCATATGAGGTCTGTATGCCCATCTCGGACATGATCTCGACCGGAACAGTATTGAGCGACTGCTGAATAGCGTAATCAAGACCAACCGCAGAGTTTGTATAAGTATAGCTTGAGTTTCTCGGTATCCATCCGTCGTATGACTTTCTCCTGTCCATTATCGTGGAGCCGGTGTTTATGGTTCCGTAGTCGAGAGCAGGCGCGTATACGGAAAGCGGTTTGATCGAGGATCCGGGCTGTCTGGGACTTTGTGCCGCGCGGTTAAGCGTGAAGCTGTTTTCCTTCTCGCCTATGCCTCCCGCCATGGCCACAACTCTGCCGTCCTGCGGATCAATAATAACGATCGAAGACTGGGCCTCGGGATCGGGGAAGTTGTTGGCGTTATAATAATAATCCTCAACTATTTTTTGGATCTCGGGGTCGTACGCGCAATAGATCTTTAATCCGCCCGAATATACCATTTTTTGAGCCAGAGTTTCGGAATAACCTTTATCCTGCAGACGCGATATGGCGTCTCTGACAACCTGGTCAACATAATACGAGGTTATGATCTCGCTCTTTTTTTCAAGCGCCGTTTCTTTGCTGAACACAAGCGGGAAGTTGACAGCCTCGTCATACTCCTGCTGCGTTATATATCCCAGAGAAAGCATTTTTGCCAGAACCAGCTCCTGACGCTCCTTGTTGTTGTCGGGATTTACAAACGGGTCGTAATAGTTCGGATTCTGCGTGATCGCGGCTATAGACGCGCATTCGGCAAGATTAAGCTGACTCACGTCCTTGTCAAAATACAGGTTCGCGGCCGTCTGTACGCCGTGGCAGTTTTCCGACAAAAATATACAGTTCATATAAAGCTCAAGGATCTGATCCTTTGACATTTTTTTCTCAAGATCAATTGCCTTGGAAATTTCTCCGATCTTTCTGGCGACGGTCTGCTCCTTGTCACCCGTGATGTTTTTTATCAGCTGCTGTGTTATCGTGCTTCCTCCCAGCGATGCCTGGCCGCTCTTTCCGCTCAGTTTATCAACAAAATATGTGAGCGTCGCTCTGACGGTACGCATGATATCAACACCCTTATGCGTCATAAAGCGCTCGTCCTCGATCGCTATAAATGCGTTTTGCAGATTCTTTGGCGTTGCGTCAAGATCGACCCATACTCTGTTCTCATCCGATGTCAGAGTGAGCAAAGTCTTTTCCTCGCCCGTGTTCGGGTCAAGATACACGATATCCGAGTTTTTGTCCATCGTCAAAGTCTCTATGTCCATGCCGTCGGTATTACCCCACATACCCATAACGGCAGTGATAACAGCGCCGCCGGCTATAGCTCCGCCCACGATCAAAGTTATCAAAAATACCAGAATAAATTTGCCTATATACTTTCTCATAATCTGTCCCCTTATTTTACAACAAATTTCTGTTTATACATATTATATACCATAATTATAACATTTCTTCAAGTATAATAAACAATAAATCTGTTAATAATCTATTAAATTAGTGTTACATCAACCGTAAAAATACAAGATATGGGGGTATATTATGAACAATAAGTTAATCAAAAACACTATTTTGTGTATATCGGTCATTTTGTTTCTGACCGCCGTAGGCTGCACAGCTTACTACGCTACAGTCAGAATACTGCAAAAAACCACAGTGTCGGAAACAGCCGAGGCGGTTATTTCAAACACGGCGCCTGAAACCGCGCCGCCAACTTCATCCGTATTGCCGAGAGACTATTATATCGCTCGGCTCAAGGGAAGCAATATTGAGATCTCGCTGGTTCATGAAAATCCGGGTGAACTGCCGAAAGAAAAATATCTGTATTCTTTCGAGGTGTACAGAAACGGGATCCCTGAAAACGACATATCCGATCTGACCCGCGGAATAATATTCAGGACACGTGAAGAGCTGGCATCGTTTGAGGAAGATTTCGGAAGCTGAAAAAATGTTGCCGCCTCCCGTTTTTACGGGAGGCATATTTAATTTGCGCTATTTTATAATCTCTTTTATATACAGTTACCGTATTGAAATGATATTTTTAACAAATTGTTAACAAAAGTCTTGAAATTTTTTGGAAAATCTGTTATTATATTCTTGATAATATACTTTAAGGACGGTGATTTGATCTATGCAATTCTTTCAGCCGATGCTTGACGGCTTGTACGCCACTTTTATTTATGACGACAGATGGATGTTGTTTGTGCGCGGCTTGGGTTACACTCTGTTGATTTCGCTTTTTGCCGTGCTGTTCGGCCTAATTCTCGGAATTTTGGCCGCGCTGGGCAGACTTTCAAAAGTCAAGATATTAAACTGGATAGCTGGACTTTATATTGACGTTATCAGAGGCACACCTACCATGGTTCAGGTGCTTATATTCTATTTTGTTATTCTTGCGGGCGCCAGAAGCATACCCGCGTGGTTTGTCGGTGTTATAGCGTTCAGTATCAACAGCGGAGCGTATATAGCTGAAATTGTGCGCGGAGGTATTCTTTCGATCAATAAGGGACAGACCGAGGCGGGACGCTCGCTCGGCTTGACACATGCTCAGACTATGAGGCTCATTATCATGCCTCAGACACTTAAAAATATTCTTCCGGCGCTTGTTAATGAGTTTATCGTGCTTATCAAAGAGACGGCCGTTATAGGTATGATCAACAACATCGACCTTCTGGGAGCCGCTAAAAAAGTCCAGACGCTTACATATGACTTCTTATGGCCGCTGCTGTCCTGCGCGATAATATACTATGTGGTTATCAAAATCTTTTCCATGCTTTTATCAAGACTGGAAAAGAGGCTTCGCGCCAGCGATGACAGACGTTAGGAGGGTTAATTTATGTCAATGATAGAAGTTAAAAACTTAAAAAAGAGTTTCGGTGATCACGTTGTTTTGAAAGACATTACCGAAAGCATTGAAAAAGGCGAAAAAATCGTTGTTATTGGTCCCTCCGGCAGCGGCAAGTCAACGTTTCTGCGCTGCATAAACCGACTTGAAGAGCCGACAGGCGGTCACATTTACATAGACGGCGAGGACATTTGCGATAAGAAATGCAATATAAATCATGTGCGCGAAAAGATGGGAATGGTTTTCCAGCAGTTTAATCTGTTCCCGCACCTGACTGTGCTTGAGAACATAACTCTCGCTCCTCTCAATGTTAAAAAGCAAAACAAGGACTCGGCGAAACGCAGAGCTATGGAACTTCTTAAAACCGTCGGTCTTGAGGAAAAGGCTGATTCGTATCCCGGGCAGCTTTCCGGCGGCCAGCAGCAGAGAATAGCTATCGCCAGAGCTCTTGCGATGGACCCCGAAATTATGCTGTTTGACGAGCCGACATCAGCTCTCGATCCCGAGATGGTCGGAGAGGTTCTGGATGTTATGAAAAAACTCGCGGATGAAGGAATGACTATGGTCGTTGTCACTCACGAGATGGGATTTGCCAGAGAAATTGCTTCCCGAGTATTCTTTATGGATGAGGGAATAGTTTATGAGCAGGGAACTCCCTCCGAGATTTTTGACACGCCGCAAAATCCCAGAACACAGTCATTTTTAAGTAAAATATTATAAAAAAATATAAAAATTTTAAAAAGGAGAGATTTACATGAAAAATTGGAAAAAAGCATTGGCGCTGGTTCTCGCGCTGTCGCTGTGCGTGTGCCTTTTGGCGGCGTGCGGAGGCACAACCTCAACCAACACAACAACAAATGACGCAGACAAGGCTGCCGACACCGAGGCGGGCGGAGAGCTTATAATGGCGACAAACGCCGCTTTCCCTCCGTTTGAATTTACAACTTCAAACGGTCTTGTAGGCGAGTATGACGGCATTGATGTTGCCATCGCTCAGAAGATCGCCGAGAAAGCAGGCAAGACCCTCAAGGTTTCGGACATGGAGTTTGACGGAATTATCGCCGCCGTATCAACAGGAAAGGTTGACATGGGCATCGCCGGTATGACGATCACCGAGGAAAGAAAGAATAACGTTGACTTTTCGGATCCCTATTATGTAGCCGAGCAGGTTATCGTTGTTCCCGAGGACAGCGACATCGCTTCTGCCGAGGATCTGAAAAATGACAAAAAAGTCGGCGTTGTTATCGGTTATACTGCCGACACGATCGTTACCGAGGATCTCGCGCTTGACGAGGCGAATATCGTTCGCGCAAACAGAGGCATCGATGTTGTTCAGGACGTTAAGAACGGAAGACTTGACGCGGTTGTTATTGACTCGTACACAGGCATAAAGCTTGCCGAGAGCACAGGCCTCAAGGTCGTTGAGGACGAGGAAGCCTTTGCCGCCGAGGAATACGCTATCGCGGTTAAGAAGGGCAATTCCGAACTGCTCGAGACGATCAATGCCACGCTTGCCGAGATGAAGGAAAACGGCGAGATCGAGGAACTGGCCGCGAAGTATAACGATACTGCCGTTGAGGAAGAAGGAGCTGAAGCCGACGCCGAGGCGTCAGCCGAGACCGAAACACAGGCCGAGGATGAAGCTTCCGAAGCTGAGGTTCCCGCAGCCGAGTAATTCGTCCGTTTATTATACTGCATTTAAAAGAACCAAGCCAAATGATCGGCTTGGTTCTTTTTATATGTCCCGTATTATCCGATATACTTAACTATTATATCGCCCATTTCTTTGGTTCCGAGAAGCTTTCCGCCCTCGTCCATGATATCGGCGGTCCTGTATCCGTCGTTTAACACATTTGTGACCGCGTCCTCGATATTCTTTGCTTCCTCCATCAGTCCGAAGCTGTCGCGAAGCATCATTGCGCAGGAGAGGATGGTCGCGATCGGATTAGCTATATTTTTGCCCGCTATATCGGGAGCGCTGCCGTGGATAGGCTCATACATGCCGAGCGAACTGTCGCCGAGAGACGATGACGGCAGCATTCCGATCGAGCCTGTCGTCATGCTTGCCTCGTCGGAAAGAATATCGCCGAACATATTCTCGGTAACAATAACGTCAAACTGACCCGGATTTCTCACGAGCTGCATAGCGCAGTTGTCAACCAGCATATCCGAATACTCAACCTCGGGATATTCCTTGGCGAGCTCGTGCATAGTCTCGCGCCAGAGACGAGATGTTTCGATAACGTTCGCCTTGTCAACGCTTGTAACCTTTTTGCGGTCGCGCTTCATCGCGAGTTCAAACGCGACCTTGCCGATTCTTTTGATCTCGCTTACGGCGTATTTAAGCTCGTCATAGGCTTCCTCATCGCCCGTGCTCTCGTTTCTTCTGCCTCTGTCGCCGAAATATAGGCCGCCGGTGAGCTCGCGCACGATAACCAAATCAAGACCGCCCTCGGAAATTTCGGGTTTGAGCGGGCACGCGCCCGAGAGCGCGTCATGAAGCTTTGCGGGTCTGATATTCGCGAAAAGACCGAGCTCCGATCTGAGACCGAGCAGAGCCTTTTCGGGTCTTAAATGTCCGGGGAGCGTGTCCCACTTGGGGCCGCCGACCGCGCCCAGAAGCACCGAATCGGACGCCTTGGCTATCTTGACCGATTCCTCGGGCAGAGGCGCGCCTGTCTCATCTATAGCGCATCCGCCCGCTAAAATATCTGTATACTCAAAGCTGTGGCCGTATTTTTCACCTATCTTGTCAAGAACTTTTTCGGCTTCGGTAATGATCTCGGGACCAATTCCGTCGCCCTTTACTACTGCTAATTTTATGTTCATGGTAAGTTTCCTTTCTTTTATATTATAAAGCCGATGCCGTATTTTCTAGTCAAACGGGCGGCCGGGGTCGTCCGCCCCTACGATTTTAAATATGCGTACGGTAATAAACACTATTTCAGAGAATTCATCAGGCCGTTTTTGTTGATTATTTCCTTTATGAACTCCGGGAACGGCTCAGCCTTAAATTCCTTGCCGTTGGTTATGTCCTTAATAATTCCCGTGTCAAAATCAACTTCGACCTCGTCTCCCGCATTTATGTTTTCCGCGGCCTCGGGGCACTCCATGATGGGAAGTCCTATATTTATGGCGTTGCGGTAAAAAATTCTCGCGAAGGTCGCAGCGATAACGCAGCCGATACCCGAAGCCTTGATAGCTATCGGAGCATGCTCACGCGAGGAGCCGCAGCCGAAATTGTTGCGGGCAACCATGATATCGCCATGCTTTACGTTATTCACAAAATCCTTGTCAATATCCTCCATGCAGTGCGCCGCGAGTTCCGAAGGCACCGAAGAATTCAGATAGCGCGCGGGGATAATAACATCGGTGTCAACATTATCAAGATATTTATGTACTTTGCCTTTTGCGTTCACTTGTTCTTCCTCCTTTCTATATCTCGTCGGGACCGCAGATGTATCCCTTTATTGCCGAAGCTGCCGCCACGACCGGGCTCGCCAGATAAACCTCCGACTCGGGATGACCCATTCTGCCGACAAAATTTCTGTTTGAAGTTGAGATCGCTCTCTCACCCTTGGCGAGTATACCCATGTGGCCGCCGAGACAAGGACCGCAGGTGGGTGTTGAAATAACGCAGCCCGCGTCCATAAATATGTCAAACAGGCCTTCTTTCATAGCCTCGCGGTATATCTTCTGAGTAGCGGGTATAATGATGGCTCTGATATTCTTAGCCACATGTTTTCCCTTAAAGATCTCGGCTGCCTTTTCAAGGTCTTCAAGGCGGCCGTTTGTGCAGGAACCTATCACGCACTGGTCAAGCTTGACTTCGCCGACCTCGTCGATCGTCTTTGTGTTCTCGGGAAGATGCGGGAAAGCGACCGTGGGTTTGAGCGCCGACAGATCAATGTCATAAACCGCGTCATACTCGGCGTCACTGTCGGCCGTGTATATCTTATATTCGCGGTCAACTCTTTCATCAAGATATGCCTTTGTAACATCATCAACTTCGAATATGCCGTTTTTGCCGCCCGCCTCGATCGCCATATTCGCCATTGTCAGACGGTCGTCGATCGACAGATATTTGAGACCGTCGCCTCCGAATTCCATTGATTTATAGAGAGCGCCGTCAACACCTATCATTCCGATTATATGCAGTATAACGTCTTTTCCCGATATCCACTTTGCGGGTTTGCCCGTAAGGTTAAATTTGAGAGCCGACGGAACCTTGAACCATGCCTCGCCTGTAGCCATTCCCGCTGCCATATCGGTAGAGCCGACGCCGGTCGAAAACGCTCCTACCGCGCCGTATGTGCAGGTATGGGAGTCCGCGCCGATTATTACCTCGCCGGGAGCCACAAGACCTTTTTCGGGAAGCAGAGCGTGCTCAACTCCCATCTCGCCCACATCGTAAAAATTTGTGACGTCTTTAACGCCTGCAAATTCGCGGCACATCTTACAGTGCTCAGCCGACTTTATATCCTTGTTGGGCGTGAAATGGTCAAGCACGATCGAAACCTTGTCTTTGTCAAAAACCTTGTCAAAACCCGCCGCCTTAAATTCTTTAATGGCAACGGGCGTGGTAACATCGTTTCCCAAAACCATGTCAAGCTTTGCTTTGATAAGCTGTCCTGCTTTAACGCTTTCAAGTCCCGCGTGGTCAGCCAGGATCTTTTGTGTCATTGTCATGCCCATATTCTTATTCCTCCTTCATTAATTTATATTCAACCGATTCAACCAATGCGATCCACGAGGCCGCGATAACGTCCTCCGAAACGCCGACAGTCGTCCAGCTGCCGGTCTCGTCTCTGCTTTCGATCAGAACGCGTACCTTGGCGCCGGTCGCCTGCTGGGGCTCGAGAACTCTTACCTTGTAGTCGGTCAGATGCACGTCGCTGAGCTCGGGATAGAATCCCTCAAGCACGCGCCGAAGCGCATTATCCAAAGCGTGAACCGGGCCGTTTCCCTCGGCGGCGGTTATTTCGGTTTTATCGCCTACCGTGATCTTAATTATCGCGGAGGCGCTGAAATCGTTTTCCTCGGGCTCGACTATTGTTTTAAAATAGTTGAGCGTGAAATAGTTTTTCTTTTGCTTTAAAACGTCTTTGACTAACAGTTCAAAGCTGGCTTCCGCCGCTTCAAACGAATAACCCTCATATTCAAGCTGTTTAACTCTCGCGCAGATCTCGGCGATCTCGGGGGAGTCCTTGGTAAGCTCGGGAGCTATTTTGCTGATTTTTTTCAGCACCGTTCCACGACCCGCGACCTCGCTCATCAAAAATCTGCGCTCGTTGCCTATGCTCTCGGGAGCAATGTGCTCAAACGACGCCGACTCTTTAGCCACAGCGTCAATGTGCATTCCCGCTTTGTGTGAAAACGCCGAGCCGCCCACATAAGGCATGCCTTTAAACAGTGATAAATTCGCGATCTCGGATATCCATCTGGCGGTCCTTGTGAAACGCTCAAGATTTTTTTCGGGCACGCAGCGGTAAGCCTGCTTTATTTGAAGATTCGGTATCACGGTGGATAAATTCGCGTTTCCGCATCTTTCTCCGTAGCCCAGATATGTGCCCTGGACATGCCGCGCACCCGCCTTTACAGCAGCCAGCGAGTTTGCAGCGGCGCATCCGCTGTCATTGTGACAGTGTATTCCGATCACTGTATCGGGAAACTCCGCGCAGGTTGCCGCGGTTATCCGCTCGACCTCGTCGGGAAGGCAGCCGCCGTTGGTTTCACATAAAACAATTCTGTCGGCGCCCGCGTCGATCGCGGCCTTTAGCGCCGATTTTGCGTATTCGGGATTGCGTTTGAATCCGTCAAAATAATGCTCGGCGTCAAATATTACCTCTTTTTTGTGAGCCTTGAAAAATTTGACCGTGTCGTGGATCATTCGAAGATTCTCGGAAAGCGACGTCTTAATAATATCCGTCACATGCAGATCCCATGACTTACCGAAGATAGCTATAACATCGGTATTCGCGGTAAGCAGCGATTTGCAGTTATCATCATTTTCGGGCATGATCTCTTTTCTGCATGTAGAGCCGAAAGCTACCAGGCGCGCGTGCCGCATTTTGGCGCGGTCTATCGTTTCAAAAAATTCAAGGTCTTTCGGGTTTGAGCCGGGATTCCCGGCCTCTATGTAATCCGCTCCCACATAGTCGAGAGCTTTAACTATATTAAGCTTATCCTCGATCGAAAACGATATGCCCTCACCTTGGGCTCCGTCTCTTAATGTTGAGTCAAAGATCTCAATGTTTTTTTCTTCTCTGCCGCCGAGGCGGCTGTTGATATTCAAATAAACACACCTCGTTTAGAAAAGGCGGCGGTCGTTTGCCGCCGCCTTAAAGTCAAGAGTTTATTTCTCGTCGTTCCATGAATAGAGCTTTCTGATCTCTCTGCCCACATGCTCAAGCTGGTGATCAGCCTTGATCCTTCTTGTGGCGTTAAAGTGAGGACGATTAACAGCGTTCTCGGTGATCCAGCTCTTGGCGAATGTTCCGTCCTGTATCTCGCTGAGTACCTTCTTCATCTCTTTCTTGGTGTCCTCGGTGATTATTCTCTTACCTATCTCGTAGTCGCCGTACTCGGCTGTGTCGGAGATCGAGTGTCTCATCTCTCCGAATCCGCCATGATAGATAAGGTCAACGATCAGCTTCATCTCGTGGATGCACTCGAAGTACGCGTTCTGAGGATCATAGCCCGCCTCGACCAGAGTCTCAAAGCCTGCTTCCATCAAAGCGGTAACGCCGCCGCAAAGCACGCACTGTTCGCCGAACAGGTCAGTCTCGGTCTCCATCTTAAACGTTGTCTCAAGTACGCCGGCTCTCGCGCCGCCGATACCCGCGGCGTAAGCCAGACCGATATCCATAGCGTTGCCGGTGGCGTCCTGTTCAACAGCTACCAGGCAGGGAACGCCCTTGCCGGCTACATATTCGCTGCGAACCGTGTGGCCGGGTCCCTTGGGAGCGATCATTATAACGTCAACATCCTTCGGGGGAGTGATAAGCTGAAAATGAATATTGAAACCGTGCGCAAACGCCAGAACGTTTCCGGGCTCCAGGTTGGGCTTGATGTTCTCCTCATACAGCTTTGCCTGCTTCTCGTCGTTGATAAGTATCATGATTATGTCAGCCTTCTTGGCGGCTTCGTCCGAGTTGTAAACTTCGAATCCCGCCTCCTCTGCTACCTTCCAGGATTTGCTTCCCGGATACAGACCGATGATTACGTGAACGCCGCTCTCCTTGAGATTCAGAGCGTGGGCGTGACCCTGGCTGCCGTAGCCGATGATCGCCACAGTCTTGTTGTTCAGCAGTCCTAAATTGCAGTCGCTTTCATGATATAATTTTGCCATTTATAAAACCTCCAATTATTTAATAATTAATTATTTTTCTAATTATTTTCGCGCGCGGCCTCTTCCGCCTCCGTGGTGCTTCCGCGTTTTAGGCCGGTCAGACCGGTCCTGACTAAGCCTTCTATCTCAAACTGTTCCATAAGGTCGATAAACGCGTTTATCTTGCTGGGGCCTCCGGTAAGCTCCAGAGTCAGCAGTTTTTTGGAAACATCGACGACATTGGCTCTGAAGATCTGACAGATCTGCATTATCGCCGTTGTGTCCTTGTTATTTACTTTTATCAGCACATGCTCACGCAGAACCGCTTGGTCCTTGTGAAGCTCGCAGATATGCTTGACATCCTCGAGCTTGGCAAGCTGGTTCTGTATCTGATGGAACGTGTTTTCATCGGCGTGGGTCACGATCGTCATGCGCGAGATCTTCGGATCCTCGGTCTCGCCGACCGAAAGGCTGTCGATATTATACATGCGCCGCGAGAAAAGACCCGCGATACGGCTCAGAACACCGGCATGATTCACAACGTGAATAGATAAAACGTGCATTTTCTTTTTTGCCTGCTTCTTTTCGGGAACAGGATTTGTAATAATTCCGCTCATATTATCTGACCTCCTTGCCGTCCGCAGTTATTTCAAGTATCGGTTCCTCTATAGACTCGCCGCCCGGAACCATTGGCAGAACCGCGTGGTCGGGATTTATCACGCAGTTTATGACCGTCGGCTTGGTTCTGTTCTTAAGCGCCGCGCTCAAGGCTTTTCCGAGTTCCTCGATATTTGTTACGGTATACGCATCGGCTCCAAGTCCCTTTGCAACCATGTCATAGTTCGTGGGCTTGTTGAGCGTGGTGTGGGAGAAACGCTCTCCGTAGAACAATCTCTGCCACTGGCGAACCATGCCGAGCACGTTGTTGTTCATAACAACGTCTATGATCGGCAGCTTCTGTGTTGCGGCGGTCGAAAGCTCCTGAAGATTCATGTGGAAGCAGCCGTCGCCCGAAATATTGACTACAACGCTGTCGGGGTGAGCCGCCTGCGCGCCGATAGCCGCGCCTACGCCGTAGCCCATTGTTCCGAGGCCGCCCGACGATAAAAAGTGTCTGGGCTTTTCGATCCCGAAGAACTGGGCCGCCCACATCTGATGCTGACCTACATCGGTAACCAGATATGTATCGTCTCCGGTTTGGCACTTGATCTCTTTTACTATTGTCTCGGGATTAAACTCGCTGTCGCTCTTGTATTTAACGGGATATTTTTGTTTCCAGCCCGCGATCTTGCTCATCCATTCGCCGTGCTTTTTCTTGTGCAGACGCTTGTTGAGCTCATCCAGCACGGCGCGCGCGTCACCGATCAGGTACGCGTCGGTCAATATGTTTTTGTTGATCTCGGCTCTGTCAACGTCTATATGCACGATCTTGGCGCGCCTTGCGAACGTCGCGGGATCGCATATAACTCTGTCAGAAAATCTTGAGCCTATGTTTATCAAAAGGTCGCAGTGCTTGACCGCGAGAGACGTTGCCTTTGAACCGTGCATTCCGATCATTCCGGTAAAAGCGGGGTCGCTCGCCGGGAAAGCGCCAAGACCCATGGTGGCAAGAGTCACGGGCGCGTCGATCGTTTTCTGGAACTTATGCAGCTCCTTCGAAGCGCCAGACGCGATAATTCCGCCGCCCGCCATGATCAAAGGACGCTCGGCCTTTTCTATCATCTCGATAACCTTGTCAAACGCGGCCGAATCGCTCTCTATCTTATAGTTGTCAACTCTCTCGGGTATCTCCTTTTTGTAATCCGCCTCGCCGGCCGTCGCATCCTTGGTGATATCAATAAGAACCGGTCCGGGTCTGCCCGAGGCGGCGATTTTAAACGCTCTTCTGAATGTGGGCGCGATCTCGTCAGCGCTCTTTATCAAAAAGTTATGCTTTGTGACGGGCATGGTGATTCCCACAATGTCAACTTCCTGAAAGCTGTCCTTTCCGAGCAGATTATTCGCCACGTTGCATGTTATCGCAACCATAGGGATCGAGTCCATATAAGCCGTGGCAATTCCGGTTACAAGGTTTGTGGCTCCGGGGCCCGAGGTCGCAACGCAGACGCCGACTTTGCCTGTGCTTCTGGCATATCCGTCCGCTGCGTGGGCCGCACCCTGCTCATGAGAGGTCAGAATATGTCTGATTTTTCCCGAATATTTATAAAAGGAATCATAGACGTTGAGTATGGCGCCTCCGGGATAGCCGAAGACAGTGTCAACGCCCTGTTCAAGCAAACATTCCAAAACGATGTCGGCACCGTTTTTAATCATATTATAACGCATCTCCTTTTCTCTTAAATACCATTTTACTATTATACAACAATGATTAACTTCTTGTCAATATATCTCACGTTAAAAATGTGACAAAATTAGTTTATCCATAAATTATTTTTTGTGTATTTACAGATTATAAAAAATATGGTATTATTAGTGCAATCTGCGTTTTGAGCAGAAGGGGAGATTTTTATGAAAAAATTGCTTGAAATGTTTATCACCTTCGCGAAGGTCGGAGTGATGACTTTTGGCGGCGGGTACGCCATGCTGCCGATCCTTGAGCGAGAGGTCGTATCAACCAAAAAATGGGCGACAAGCGAGGAGCTTTTAAACTATTTCGCCGTCGGACAATGCACGCCCGGAATAATCGCGGTCAATACTGCGACGTTTATCGGATATAAAAACAAGGGAGTTCCCGGAGCTGTCGCTGCCACCGCCGGTGTTATTTTTCCGTCGTTGATCATAATAATGCTTATCGCGGCGTTTTTGCAGAATTTCGCCGAGATCGAGTTTGTGCAGCACGCTTTCGCAGGCGTCCGCGCGGTCGTAGCCGCGCTTATCATTCAGGCGGTTGTCAAGTTTTTTAAATCCGGAGTTAAGGATATCACCGGTTTTGTTATATTTATTCTCGCCTTTATTCTGGCGGGAATTCTCGGCATATCCTCGGTATATGTCGTGATCGGGGCGCTTATAATCGGTCTGATCGCGGGCCGTCTCGGGAGGTGCAAGGAATGACATATCTGCTTTTGTTTTATGAATTTTTCAAAACCGGACTTTTCGCGGTAGGCGGCGGCCTTGCCACGCTGCCGTTTATCTATGACATGTCGGCAAGACACCCCGAGTGGCTGTCGATAAATGACATTTCAAATATGATCGCGGTTTCCGAATCAACTCCCGGCCCTATGGGCGTAAACATGGCGACATACACGGGCTACACGGTCGGCGGAGCATTCGGCTCGGTTATTGCTACGTTTGGCCTTGTGCTGCCGTCACTGGTTATTATTGTTATTATCGCGAAGTTTTTGCAAAAATTTCAGGAAAACAAGCTTGTGAAGTACGCGTTTTACGGTCTGCGCCCCGCTGTTGCGGGCTTGATTGCCGCCGCCGCTCTTCAGGTCATGAAGGTGGCGATACTGACGCTTGATAAATTTTCCGAAACGCGCAATATACTTAACCTCGCCGATCCCAAGGGCCTTGTGATCTGCATAGTCGCGCTGATCTTGCTGTATCTGAAACCTCTGAAAAAAATCCACCCGATAGTGTACATTCTCTGCGGCGCGGTGGTCGGCATATTTATATATTAAAAAATCAGGGCTCCCGCTCGGGAGCCCTTAGATATATTCTTAGTCTTTGGGAACCGTCGCCCAGTCCGCGTCGAATCTGGCAATGCCGATATCGGTCAGCGGATGATTGAGCATCTGCATGATAACGCCGTAGGGAACTGTCGCGATGTCGCAGCCTACTCTCGCGGCGTCTATAACATGGATCGGATTTCTGATAGAAGCGGCAATGATCTGCGTGTTGATCTCGGAATCGTTCGCGAATACATCAACTATCTCCTCAATGAGGTTCATGCCGTCGGTGCCTATGTCGTCAAGTCTGCCCAGGAAGGGGCTGACGTATGTAGCGCCCGCCTTTGCCGCGAGAAGCGCCTGAGCCGCCGAGAAAATAAGCGTAACGTTCGTCTTGATTCCCTTGGCCGTCATCTTTTTGCAGGCCATAAGACCTTCTTTGTTAAAGGGTATCTTGATGATGATGTTCTTGTGGATCTTGGTGAGGGGAATCGCCTGCTCAACCATCTCGTCGGGATCTTTCGCTGTAACCTCCGCGCTGATGGGGCCGTCCACGATCTGAGTGATCTCTTTTACAACGTCCTCGAATTTTCTGCCCGACTTCGCGATGAGCGAGGGGTTTGTGGTAACGCCGCTGATCACGCCCATATCGTTGACTTCTTTGATCTCGTCAACAATAGCTGTGTCGATAAATAATTTCATTTGAATCAATCTCCTTTTATATTAATTTTTATATTTTTCTATTAGCGTCTTGACCGTATTCGGCGCGGGGCCGCCGACAAGCTCTCTTTGATTAACGCAGGTCTCAAGCGAGATCGCGTCGTATATATCATCGTCGAAAAGCTCGGAAAAGCCCTTGAACTCGTCAATTGTGAGCGCGTCGATAACGGTGTTTTTCTCAATGCAGTATGCCACCATTCTGCCCACAACGCCGTGGGCGTCGCGGAAAGGCAGGCCTTTTTTGACAAGATAGTCGGCCACGTCGGTTGCGTTGGTGAACCCGCCTTTGGCGCCGCTTAGCATCCTGTCCTTCCGAACCGTCATGGTGGCGATCATTCTCTCGAATACCGGCAGACACATTTTTACGGTGTCGATCGCGTCGAACAGCTGCTCCTTGTCCTCCTGCATATCCTTGTTGTAAGCCAGCGGGATTCCTTTCATGACGGTCAAAAGTCCCATCAGGTCGCCGTACACTCTGCCTGTCTTGCCTCTGGCAAGCTCAGCGACGTCGGGATTCTTTTTCTGGGGCATTATGCTTGATCCGGTGCTGTACGCGTCGTCCAGATCAATAAATCCGAACTCATGAGAGCTCCAAAGAATTATTTCCTCGGAAAAACGGCTGAGATGCGTCATAATGACCGATAAGTCAAACGCCAGCTCGAGCGCGAAATCCCTGTCGGAAACGCCGTCAAGGCTGTTCATGCTCACCGAGTCAAATCCGAGCTTGTTCGCCACAAATCCGCGGTCAAGGGGATATGTGGTTCCCGCGAGCGCGCCGCTGCCGAGGGGCATTACATTAAGCCTCTTTCGGCAGTCGTCAAGCCTTGAGCCGTCGCGGTTAAACATCTCGTAATACGCCATCAAATGATGCGCCAGCGTCACGGGCTGGGCCTTTTGCAGGTGGGTGTAGCCCGGCATTATCGTGTGCAGATGTTCCTCCGCCAGATCAAGCAGCGTCGCTTTGAGCGCCTCGACTTCTTTTTTTATCTCGTCAAGCTCGTCGCGAACATACATGCGCGTGTCAAGCGCTACCTGATCGTTGCGGCTGCGGCCCGTGTGAAGTCTCTTTCCCACATCACCGATACGCTCGATGAGTATCGTCTCGATATTCATATGTATGTCCTCGGCGTCGATCTTGAACTCGACTTTTCCGTCGTCAATATCCTTTTTGATCTCGCCGAGGGTCTTTACTATAAGCTCGGAGTCCTCTTTGTTTATTATCCCCTGTCTGCCGAGCATTTCGGCATGAGCTTGGCTCCCGCGTATGTCCTGAGCGTACATGCGCGAATCGAACCTGATCGACGAGTTGAAATCGTCAACCAGAGCGTCGGTGGATTTTGAAAAGCGGCCTCCCCATAATTTTGCCATTATTTGTCCTCTTTCCGAAATACTTGTCTATTTGTTCTCTTTTTTCTTCATTAAGGCTCTTACTTTGAGCGGCAGACCGAACAGGTTTATGAAGCCCTCGCTGTCCTTGTGGCTGTAGAGCTCGTGGCTGTCGCCGAAGCTCGCGATATCCTCGTTGTAAAGCGAATAGGGCGACTTTGTGCCCGCGGGGGTAACGGAGCCTTTGTAGAGCTTAACGCGAACTTCGCCCGTTACAGTCTCCTCCATCGAGTCAACCATTGCGGAAAGCGCCTCGCGCAGCGGCGTGTACCACTTGCCGTCATATACCAGCTCGGCGAATTTGATGGCCGCCTGGCGCTTGAAGGCCTGCGTATCGCGGTCGAGGCAGAGATATTCAAGCTCCTGGAGCGCGGCGTACAAAATTGTGCCGCCCGGGGTCTCATACACGCCTCTTGACTTCATGCCGACCAGTCTGTCCTCAACGATGTCGGCGATGCCTATGCCGTTCTTGCCGCCCAGATCGTTGAGCTTTTCAACCAGTTCGCGCGCCTTCATCTTCTTGCCGTCCAGAGAAACGGGGACGCCTTTCTTAAATCCGATAGTAATGTATGTGGGCTCATCGGGAGCCTTTTCGGGCGATACGCCGAGCTTGAGCAGGTTGTCAAGTTGAGGCTCGTTGGCGGGATCCTCAAGGTCCATGCCCTCGTGGCTGATGTGCCAGATATTTCTGTCTCTTGAATACAAATCCTTTTTTGTTACGGGGATCTCAATATTGTGGGCCTCGGCGTAGTCGACCGCGTCCTCTCTTGATTTGATGTCCCAAATTCTCCAGGGCGCGATTATCTTAAGTTCGGGAGCCAGAGCTTTGATAGTCAGCTCAAAACGAACCTGATCGTTGCCCTTGCCTGTGGCGCCGTGGCAAATAGCGACCGCGCCTTCCTTTTTCGCTATCTCAACCAGCCTTCTCGCGATGATCGGGCGGGCGTGGGATGTGCCCAGCAGATACTTGCCCTCGTAAACCGCGCCGGCTTTGAGCGTGGGGAATATAAAGTCCTCAACGTACTCGTCTCTTAAATCCTCGATATAGAGCTTGAGAGCGCCCGATCTCTTAGCTCTCTCCTCAAGACCCTCGGTCTCCTTGCCCTGACCAACGTTGCCGCATACCGCGATAACGTCATAGTCATAATTCTCCTTGAGCCATGGAATGATGATCGAAGTGTCGAGACCTCCCGAATACGCCAGTACAACTTTTTCTTTTGCCATTTTTATACCTCCAATTTATGTTATGCCGCATGGGCAAAATTTTCTTTATCTATTATATAACAACAAATGATGATTTGCAATAGTTAATTTCAAAAAACCGCTATTTTAAATAAAACACCGTTGACATTTTTATTATATTCATAATCGCAATACTGAATGTATTTTTAGACTTTTAGCTTGATAGTTAAATAATATATTGACAAATACACATTTGATGTGTATAATATATAATGTTTGGAGGTTTCGGAATGAAAACAAAAGATTTGATCAAATTGCTTGAAAAAAATAACTGGTATCTGAAGCGCAGCGGTGGAAACCATGATATATACACAAACGGAACCGATACCGAGACAATACCGAGGCACAAAGAAATCAAGGAAAACCTTGCAAAAGCAATAATAAAGCGGAGAGGGCTTAAATAAGTCACGTTTAATAAACAATTTATGGAGGTAATATTATGAAAAATTCATATCCTATAATTTTAACGCCGGACAAAGTCGGATATGTGGTATATATCCCTGATTTTAATATTAATACCGAAGGGGACACACTTACAGATGCTATAGAGATGGCGCGGGACGCCATAGGGATAATGGGAATTGATATGGAAGATGACAAAAAGGAATTGCCGCTCCCTACAGCGTTAGGCGAGCTAAAAAAAACTTCGAGCAGCGATATAATTTCTTTAGTTGATGTCGATTTTACCGAGTACCGCAGACAAAACGAGCAGCGAATGGTGCGGCGAAATGTCACTCTGCCGTCATGGCTGAATTATGAAGCCGAAAAAAGCGGCGTAAATGTTTCGGCAATATTGCAAAGAGCATTAAAAAACGAGCTTCATCTCACCAATCGTTTATAAAATTATGCAAATTTTAAACGCGAATATTGAGGGGTGAAAATTAAATGGCGCTGCGGATAGCTGTGTGCGACGATGAAAACAATTGGATAAACGAGCTTGAAAAATGTCTTTTGCGGTATAATGAAAACAATGATCGAATCGATTGGGAAGTTTTCTATTCCGGCGAGGAGCTTTTGAAATACTGCGCCGCGCACGGCAATGTTTTTGATATGCTTATTACCGATATTGAGATGAGCGGGATAAACGGAGTCGAAACCGCGAACAGGATCAGAGAGCTTGACAAAGACATAAGCATCATTTTTCTCACGAATTATGAGAAATACATGCGCGACTGCTTCAGCTGCATGCCTTCCGGATTTCTCGACAAGCCGGTGAGCTTTGACGATATAAAGAAAATACTGGATAAGAAGCTTTCCGAAACAGAAAACGCCGCCATATTTTATTTTAAGTATAACCGCAGGGAGTATAATATCCCTTTCAGTGAAATCATATATGTTAATAACGACATGCGCAAGATCATTCTGCACACGTCAAATGAAACTTATGAGTTTATCGGCAAGCTCAAGGATTACGAAAAGACGTTCGAAGAACACGGATTCGCCATGACCCACAATTCATTCTGCGTGAATCTGTCCGCAATTGCTAATCGTTCCGCCGCAGAGGTCGTTTTAAAAAACGGCGAAATCGTGCCCGTCAGCGACTCGCGCAGAGAGAGTTTTGAGGGACGTTATTTGGCGTATATTAAGAATAAGAGGTAACACATCATGTTTAGAATTTTGGATATCGCCGTGATCATATTTGAAACAATTATGGCGTTTATGTTCTTTGACAGTTTTTTGGTATGTGACAAAAGGGAATTCAAAATACTTTCAAGGGTATTGTTCGCGGCTTTTTTGCTAATCAGCAGTTTTATCGGCGACAATATTCTTATCACAACAATACTGTCAGTCGCGGCATCCTTGGCAGGCGTTATATTATATAAAAACAGTGTTAAGCAAAAGGTTTTTTACGCCTTGACTTTTATTTTGATCGGAATCGCCTCGGAATATTTGGTAGGAGCATTGTTTATCGCTTTAAAGCATCTTCGTCCTGTCGAGCTGATGGATGAAAATGTTTCCAGATTTGTCGGAATAATCGCGTCGAAAATCCTCGCGCTTATAATTATAAAAACAGTATGTATAATTTGGAATAAAAAGCGGTTCGGGATGTACCGCAGTTATTGGCTGGCGCTGATGACCGCTCCGATAGTAAATATCGCGATCCTGATTTGCATAGCGTATTTCTTTGAAACTCTCACCGATATCAGCGGGATAGTTTTGTTATTGTTAATGATATGTATAATGTACAGCAGCGTGATCGGGTTTTATTTATTTGATAAACTTATAGATACGGTTGAAATAAAAATGAAAAATATTCTTCTTGAAAATCAGGTTGACGCGCAGGAAAAACAGGCAAAAAGGTCGGATGCCGAGAACGAAAGAATGATATCAATAAAACATGATTTCAAAAATCATCTGGAAATGATAGACGCGATGCTTGAAAACAATAATATCGCCGAGGCAAAAAAGTACATATCGGAGCTTGGCATTGAAAAAGTAAAAAATGAGGACGCCGTTATGAACACAGGCAACCTCGCGCTTGATTCGATAATTAATTCAAAAATCGAACAGGCGAGAAAAAACGACATTGAAACCAAGCTGAATATCAAAAAACTGCCTTGTGACTTAAAGCTCACGGGCGTGGAATGCTGCATGCTGCTCGGCAATCTTTTTGACAACGCCATAGAGGGCTGCGCGGGGCTCGAACCGAGCAGACGAAAAATATTTTTTGATATTTTATTTGAACAAGATCAATTATTTATCGGTTTAAAAAACACTACGGACAAGCAGCCGAAATTTAAAAACGGGCTGCCGATGACCGACAAAGCGGACGCGGCAAATCACGGAATCGGACTTAAAAACATAACCGAGGTCGTCGAAAAATACAACGGAATTATGCGCGCTTCCTGTGAAAACGGAATTTACGAAACGGATATAGTGCTTTTTGACGTATAAAAAATTATAAAAAAATAAGGTTATTACCGCGTTAAACATGATATACGGCAATAACCTTTTTTATTTGATAATAATATTATTTTAAAATATCAAAAAGTAGGCGATAACGACCGCTCCGAGAACTATTCTGTACCAACCGAAAGGCTTGAAGTCGTGGCTTTTTACGAAATTTACAAGGAACTTTATCGCCAACATTGAGACTATGTACGCCACCGCCATGCCGATAAGCAGCACGGCCGCGTCGCTGCCGCTCATAACAAGGCCGTATTTTAAAATTTTCAAAAGGCTTACGCCGAACATGACGGGTATCGCAAGAAAGAACGAAAACTCCGCGGCGATCTCCCTCGAGCAGCCGACTATCATGGCGCCCAGTATGGTCGAGCCCGAGCGCGAGGTTCCGGGAATTATCGAAAGCACCTGAAACATGCCGATCAGCAGAGCTGTTTTGTAAGTCATGCCGTTCATATCGCGCACGAGAGTTTTTCTCGGGCGGTTCTCGAGAATAATAAACGCGATACCGTAGATTATAAGGGTCGCGGAAACGACTTCCCAATTCTCAAGCTTCTCCATGATCGGGTCGAGCAGCAGACCGATAACAGCCGCGGGCAGGCAGGCGATTATCACTTTGAACCACATCTGCCATGTGTCCGACTTCTCGCTCTTTGTCTTGCTCGGCGAGAACGGGTTGAGCTTGCGGAAATACAGGGTAACGACCGCGAGTATAGCGCCCAGCTGTATAACATACAAATATAAGTCCGAGGCGGTAAAGCCCGTGTTGCGAATAAGCTCGTTTACGAGGATCATGTGTCCGGTGGAGCTGATCGGCAGCCACTCGGTTATGCCTTCGACAATACCGAGAATAATTGATTTTATAACTTCGATAAAGTTCAATTCAGAATACCTCCAAAAATTTATGTGTTTATTATTATATACGCAAACAGGCCTTGTGTCAAGACCTGTTTGTTAAAATTATTTTACAATTTATTAATATGTATAATAATTAAAGTTTTCAAACTCGTTCCTGAATTCGGGATTATTGACCGCGTATGTGATAAGAGCTATCAATCCGGCCATGATAAGAGCACCGATAATTATTTTTATCACAGTTACTATGATCGTGGCGATCGCCCAATTCTTGGAAGTTCGCTCAAATTTGTCACTGCACGCCCAAACGATGAGCATTATCAGATATACTATCCCGCCTACAAAGGGTATCCAGGAAATAAACTGCCTGCCGACCCACGCCGGAACGGAAACCGTACGGCTGTAGGTTTTTTCCGGAGACGGCATCTGCGGCGGCTGCATATATCCGTTCGTCTCGGTCAATTGAGTGCCGGTTCCGCATACAATGCATTTGCCGTCAACTATTTCTCCTCCGCAATTCGCGCATCTCATATATCAGACCCCCTTATTTAATAAGCTCGGCAATATCGGTGTTATCGCCGGTTATGGCAACGACCGCGCCCTGCTCCGCCTCGGGCGCGTCGGGATGAGCGATCAGCCATTTGTTGCTCGCGAACAGGCGCTTGTCCTCATCATTTGTGATCTTTATATCGGGCTTGTCGTAGTTGGTGCCCTTGGGAAGAACGATAACAACTCTGAATCCCTCGCCAAGCTTGGCGCTGCAAGGCGCGTAGTGCATTGTCGTGGCGTATAGCTCGACCGCGGTGCCTTTCGGACATAAAAATGCCTCAATCTTAGATGTGTCGTAGGTTCCCGCCGCCGCGTCCTGCTGACTTCCCACAAGCAGAACGACATCATCTGCCGCTATGTCGATCTCGCTGTCCTTGTGGTACTCAAGGCAGTTAAGCTTGGTGTTTGTGCCGTTGCAGTAACCGATCTGGATCGGCATTCCGCCGTAGACGTTATCGCTTAAATATTTTTTCGCCTCATGAGCCTCAAGTTCGGGACACGATGGAACATAGACAACATCCTCGGGCTTGGGGGAGCATTTCTCAAGTGTGGACAGAAGCTCACCGAAGTCGTATCCGTCGACCACTCTGCCGTATTTCACGAAATCCTTGTCCGAAACAGACTTAATAACTAAACTCATTTTCATTCCTCCGTTTATTTAAAAATATTAAATTTCACTCAATTTTTCTCTCAGACCCTCGAATATCTGCTCGGCAATCTGATCGTAATCTTGGTCTGTGTCGTCATCCATTTTATTTTTTATGTTTGGTCCGATCTGCACAAGAGCTTCCAAAAGGTCGGGGTTAAACGCTCCGCACTCGCCGCCTGTTATCATGTCGAGCGCCTTTTCGTGGCTGTAAGCGGGCTTATAAACTCTCTCGCTTGTCAGCGCGTCATACACGTCCGCGATGGCGACAACTTGCGCGGGTATCGGGATCTCGCCGCCCTTTAAACCGTCCGGATATCCTCCGCCGTCCCAGCGCTCGTGGTGCCAACGGCATATCTGTTTAGCTGCCTCGATAAGCGGCGCGTTGTGCCAGTTAAGATGGTTCAATATCTCATAGCCGTATATCGTGTGTTTTTTCATTATTTTAAATTCCTCGTCCGTCAGCCGTCCGGGCTTGTTGAGGATCTTGTCATCTATCGCTATCTTGCCGATGTCGTGCATAGCCGAGGCAGTCGCCCACATGGCGATGTCCTGCGGCGGCATATAATATTTGGAGTCAAGCCGCGGCAGCTCGTTTAAAAGCAATTCCGTCAGACGGCGTATATGCAAAACATGAGGACCCGACTCGCCGTTTCTGAACTCGACAAGCGAACTGAGCACATCGATCAGCATTGTGTTGTTTTCCTCGCGCTTTGATATCTGCTCTTTTATCAAAGCTGTCAGAAGATTCTGCTTCGCGTAAAGAATAATAACATTGGAAAGGCGTCTTAAAACTATATTCGGGTCAAATGGTCTGCTTATGTAGTCGACAACGCCGAGGTCGTAACCGCGGGCGATATACTCGGGAGAATTTTCGGCTGATATCATAATCACCGGCATATTCTCCAAAAGCCCTTTGCGGGATAATATTTTAAGCACCTCAAAACCGTCCGGCTCGGGCATCATTGCGTCGAGCAGAACAGCGGAAATATTTTCGTAATTACTTTCTATGATCTCAATTGCCCGCGTTCCGTTATCGGCTTCGATCGTGTTGAAATCAGATTCCAGAATATCATTCAGCATAACTCTGTTCATTTCCATGTCATCGACAATCAGAACAGTCGGCTTAGTTTTTGTCATAATTTCCTCCGTCAATAAAAATTCTAAAATCAATCAAGACATTTATTAAGAGCGTCGATAACCTTTTCGTACTCCGATTCGATCGGTCGGTACAGTGCGTCAAGGTCATACTCGCCGCCGCGGATCGCGTCTACCATATCGGAACAGGCTGTGCCGAGCCCGATCAGACCCAAATTAAAGCACATTCCCTTGAGGGAGTGCGCTGCTTTAAGCGATTCCTCCGCGTCGCCTTTTTGATACGCGGCGGAAAGCTGAGCGTATGTTCCGTCGTTTTTGAACATGGTAAGATATTTAATTACCAGGTTTTCTTTTCCAAGCAGGCGTGTGAGCACCTCGTCATAGTTTTCGTTAAGGCTCGCGTACGCTTCGGCAACAGTAATCTTCATAAAATTTCACTCCAATTAATATTATGTCAGATTCAGTATAACATTAGGTATTTTCTTTGTCAAGCCGAAAATACGGCTAATTCAAGAATATTGTTAAAATCTAATCAATCCTGTTCCAAACTCTTTCAATGCGCTTTACCGCGTCCTTGATCTCGCGAATATTCAGGCCGCCGTATCCGAACACAAAGGCTCGATGCTCGATTTGAGGATTCGGATTATTCAAAAATTTGCTCATCTCGAATACTTTTACACCCGCGTCAAACGCGGCGCGCGTAAGCTCAATGCCGCTTACTCCGCTCTCAATTATTCCGAGAAAGTTCATTCCTGTTTCGGTGTTGACGGCGGCGAAGCGGTCGCCTATTTCCGAGGCCTTAAGCTCCGAGATCAAATAATCGCGCTTTTTCTTCATATTTTTATTATTTTTAAGTATCAGTTTTTTTAAAAAGCCTCCGCTCAGCATATTATGATATATTTCCTGCTCGTAAGCCGTGACAAGAGGCGAAAATATTTCAAGCTTTTTTATCACGGAATCAATTGTGCCTGGCGGAAGCACCATATATGACGCGTGAATATTCGGTGATATAATATATTCAAAACTCTCAAGATAAATCACATTTGATTCGGCGAGGGCGTATATCGTGCTTATTATATTGTCAGTATAATTCAGATATCCGTCGGTTCCTGTTTCAATGATATATTTATCATTGGAGCCCGAGCACCAGCGGGCAAGCTCCTGTCTTTCCTCAAGCCCCATTCTGCGGCCGGTCGGGAGTTGGTTCTCGGGCATTAGAATCATAACGTCAATGCCGAGTTTGTCAAGCTCATCCGGAATTATTCTGTTATGCGCTGTGATGTTCAGAAATTTTATATTAACGCCGAGATTTTTAAGCCATATATACATTTTATAATCGGTGGGGTTTTCAAAGCCGTAAACCTTGTCTGTCCCGAGGATCATTACGATAGAAGTCAAAAGGTATTGGATCCCCGCGCCGATTATGATATCATTAATGGAGCAGTTTATTCCTCTGAATTGGCTTAAAAACTTCGAAAGCTCGACACGGAGACCGGGCTCGCCCCTCTTGTTGCCGTGGGCCGACAAAATTTGGGAGTTGTTTTCGATCGCTTTGTTATATTTTTCGGACGGAATAATAAAGTATTCCTCCAAAAACGAAGTGTCGCAGTTGTTGTAGCTGAAATTATAGGAATACTCTGTGCTCGTTTCCCAAACAATATCGTTATATTCATCGTTTGTCGATTCAAAGGTTCTGGCGTAAAAACCGCTGCGGTCTATCGTGACGGCGTAACCCTCGTCAACAAGCGCCTGATAGGCGTTATTTATGGTCGTTGTGCTGAGATCCAGCGTTCTCGCCAATTTTCTTCTCGACGGAAGCTTTTGCATATTTTCGTATTTCCCGGCTTTGATCTCTTCGATCAAAGCCCGCTTTAGCTGTAAGTAAAGCGGTATACCGTTATTTTTGCCGACAAAATTTTGTATTGCCATGTATTACTCTCCCGTATCTTATATTTCATAAGAATTATACCACAAATCAATAAAAAATACAAGAATACAAGTAATTTTTCTACAAAATTTGATTACGATAAAAACTTTATAAATAAACTTATTGCTAAAACATTTTTATTGTGTTATAATATTTTAATATATTGGCAAATAGGAGGGGTATAATGCTTTGCTGCAGATGCCATAAAAATCTTGCTGTTGTGTTTATATCGAGACTCAGCCCCGACGGCTCGCAAAAAAATGAGGGCTATTGCCTTTCGTGCGCCAAGGAACTCAATCTGGGCCCGATAGATAATATTTTGAAAAAAATGGGTATTGACGCCGAGGAGATGGACAGACTTAACGGTGAAATGAAGTCGGTCATCGACGAGATGGGCGATGATTTTGATATAGGAGAAAGTATAAATATGCTGCGCCAGGAGCTTGGCGGAGACGCCGATTTGATATCGGTCGAAAGCGAGGACGACGAGGCAAACGGCGACGAACCGATGGGTAAAAGCCGCCAGCGCGACCCGTTTAATATGTCGGGCATTTTTAATAGTTTTATGAATCCCGGCAGACAGCAGAATAACGAGCAAAAAGATGATAATAAAAAAACCGCTCCGCGTGCCGCTCGCGAGCGCAAAAAGAACCGTATGCTTGACACTTACGGAGTTAATTTGACCGCCCGCGCGGCAAACGGTGAGATCGACGCGGTCATCGGCAGAAATTCCGAGATCGAGCGCACTGTACAGATACTTAACAGGCGGACAAAAAACAATCCGTGTTTGATCGGCGAGCCCGGGGTCGGCAAAACGGCCATCGCTGAGGGACTGGCTCTTAAAATAGTAAACGGTGAGGTTCCGCACAAGCTGATGAACACCGAGATATATCTGCTTGATATGACATCGGTTATCGCGGGCACACAGTTCCGCGGCCAATTTGAATCAAGGCTCAGAAACATAATCAATGAGGTGAAAAAAGCCGGAAACATTATTCTGGTTATCGACGAGATACACACGATCGCTTCGGCGGGCGACGCGGAAGGCGGTATGAACGCGGGAAATATTTTAAAGCCCGCTTTAGCCAAGGGTGAGATCCAAGTCATCGGAGCCACGACCATTGACGAGTACAGAAAACATATTGAAAAAGACTCGGCGCTCGAGCGCAGATTCCAAACCGTTATGGTAGACGAGCCCACGATCGACGAGACTATCGAGATACTAAAGGGCATAAAAGGTTATTACGAGAACTATCACCATGTGAAAATAACCGATGAAATACTCAAAACAGCCGCCATTTTATCCGAAAGATATATACAGGACAGATTTTTGCCCGATAAAGCAATCGACGTTATCGACGAGGCCGCCTCGAAAGTAAACTTAAACAACCGCGAGCTGATAGAGCTTGAACGCCTAAACGCCGAGCTTGCCGAAACGGTGCAAAAAAAGGACGCGGCAGCCGAGGCTGACAACTATCAGGAAGCCGCGGACCTTAAAGTACATGAGCTGCAGCTCAAGTCAAAGATAGATAATGTGAGCAGATCCGCTGTCAAATACATTGAGCCCGAGGACGTGGCCGCGGTAATCGAAAATTGGACAAAAATTCCGGTAAAGCACATATCGGAATACGAGTCCGAGCGGCTTACCGACCTTGAGAACAGACTTCACGCGGGCGTTATAGGTCAGGACGAGGCCGTTACGGGCGCGGCAAACGCTATCCGCAGAAAGAGAGCGGGAATAAATCTCAAGCGCCGCCCCGTTTCGTTTATCTTCGTCGGCCCCACGGGAGTCGGCAAAACCGAGCTTGCCAAGCAGATAGCGCGGGAAGTTTTTGACGGCGAGGAGTCGCTCATTCGGCTTGACATGTCGGAATACATGGAAAAGCACTCGGTCTCGAAAATAATCGGCTCGCCGCCCGGATATGTGGGCTACGACGAGGCGGGTCAGCTGACCGAAAAAATACGCCGCAGACCGTACAGCGTTATTCTGCTTGATGAGATAGAAAAAGCGCACGAGGATGTCTTCAACATTCTTCTGCAAATTTTAGACGACGGCAGGATAACAGACAGCCACGGCAAAGTCGTGAATTTTGAGAACACGATAATAATCATGACATCAAACGCCGGAAGCGACAGCAAGTCCAACGTTGTCGGATTTAACGAAGCCGAGGAAGCGACGCGCATAAAGATAGACCGCGCGCTCAAGCAGCTTTTCAGACCGGAATTTTTGAACCGCGTTGACGACGTTATTATTTTCAGCGAGCTTAAAAAAGATGACCTTGTGGGGATCGTAGACCTTATGCTTAATGATTTAAGAGACGGTCTTAAAGAAAAGGACATATGTCTTGAGGTTTCAGAAGAGGCTAAAGAGCTGGTCGTTGAAAAATCGTACGACAAACGTTACGGCGCGCGTCCGATGCGCAGATATATCGAAAAAAATATCGAGGATAAGCTGGCGCGGCTCTTGATCGACGGAACCATGACTCACGGAAAGACGGCGTTCGTTGACGCCGCTGACGGTGAGATCGCGGTTACGATACTTCCGAGCGTGGCCGCGGCCGAAACAAAATAAAATCGGAGCTATACAATTATGATATTAAAAAGTATTGAGATGCAGGGCTTCAAGTCCTTTGCCGACAAAATTTATCTTGATTTCAATTCGGGGATAACCGCAATTGTCGGTCCCAACGGCTCGGGAAAGAGCAATATTTCAGACGCGATACGCTGGGTCATGGGCGAACAAAGCATAAAGTCCCTGCGCGGAAGCCGCATGGAGGACGTTATATTCGCGGGCACGGAGAGCAGAAAGCCTCTGGGCTTTGCCGAGGTCACTCTGAATCTTGACAACGGAAGCGGCATTTTCAGCATAGACTTTCCCGAAATACGCGTTTCGCGCAGACTCTACAGAAGCGGCGAAAGCGAATATTACATAAACAAAACTTTATGCCGATTAAAAGACGTGCACGAATTGTTTATGGACACCGGACTCGGCCGCGACGGATACTCGATCATAGGCCAGGGACAGATCGACAATATTCTCAGCACAAAGTCCGAGGACAGACGGCATATATTCGAGGAAGCATCGGGAATATCAAAATATAAATACAGAAAAATCGAAGCCGAAAGAAAACTTGAACGCACCTCTGACAATATAACCAGGGTCGAGGATATACTGGGCGAGCTTAAAACTCAGCTTGAGCCTTTGCGCGTTCAATCCGAAAAAGCAAAAAAATATCTGATCCTGCGCGACGAGATGAAAGATCTGGAGATTAATCTTTCGATTATTAATATCGAAAAAAAGCGCGAGGATCTAAAAAAACTCAAAGAAAATATTGACGTGTATGAAAGTCAGATCAACTCGATAAAAGGCGAGATATCCGACAGCGACAGCAAAGTCGAGGCTCTGTATGAAAAAATGGCCGAACTTGATTCGGAGGCGGAAAACAGCCGCCAAAAAGAGACGGAGCTTCGTGATTTTGCCCACGAGATCAAAAACAAGATCAATCTCGCCGAAAATGAAATTTCCCATTCCGAAAGTTCGATAACAAGACTCGGCGATGAAAACACCGAGGCGGACAAGCGCGCCGTGAAGCTTGACGAGCAAATTCGCGAACTTAACTCGACGCTTGAGTCGCTTAACTCGCAAAGCGAGGCAGTCAAAGCGACCGAGGATGATTTGACGGAAAAATCGCGCAAATCCGGTCTGGACGTTTCCGAGGAAAGCAGGGCTTTGGAACAGCTGCGCTCCGAGCTGGTTGAAAAAACAGCCGATCTGGGAGGTCTGAAAAGCCATATTTCGAGCCGCGAAATATTGATGGACAGCTTTAAGTCGCGCGCCGAGATCATACGCGCCGAGCTTGAAGGCAAAACAACATCTATCGACGAGATGAGCACGAAGCTTTCCGAGCTTGACGCCGAAATTGGCGTATCGGAAAAATACATTGACGATTTGAAAATAGAGACAAACAAGACCGATGAGGCATACGGCGCGAAAAACTCCGAAATGCAGAGTCAGATAAATAAAAAGAATCAAAACAGCATCAGACTCAGCGAGCTTAACTCCAACATTAAAATGCTCGAAAACATGGAAAGGGATCTTGAGGGATACAGCCGCGGCGTCAGAAGTGTTATGAACGCGTTTAAAAAAGGGCGTCTGCGCGCAAATATCCACGGTCCGCTGTCGCAGCTCATCAAAACCGACAAAAAATACATAACCGCCATTGAAACGGCATTAGGCAGCGCCGCGCAAAATATTGTGACCGACGATCCCGATGACGCTAAACGCGCGATAAAATACCTAAAGGACAACAGGGCCGGCAGAGCGACATTTCTTCCGATCACCGAGATCCGCTCGCGCGGATTGGACACCGAGAAAGCCGAAAAACTTGACGGATATATCGGAACCGCATCCTCTCTTGTTGAATGTGACGATAAGTATTCGGAGATCGTTGAAAATATATTGGGAACCGTAGTTGTTGCGGATAACATTGATAACGCCGCGGCTATGGGGAAAAAATGTTCCCACAGATTTAAGATCGTTACCTTGGGTGGAGACGTTGTGCATCCCGGCGGAGCCATGACCGGCGGAAGCGCATTAAAAACCATCGGCTCGCTGTCGCGCGCAAATGAGATCGAGGAGCTTAAAGAAAAAGTTAAGGGAACCGAAAAAACGATCGTTTCCCTGACAAAGCATATCAACCGCCTCTCTATCGAAGCGGCCGATATGCTTGAGGAAATAAAAAACAACAACGCGCGCATTTCCGAAAAAAACGAGGAACTTATAAAGCTTGAATCCGAGCGCGGCCACCTCAGCGAGATCATAAACTCGACCGGAGCAGACAGGGAAAAGATGAGCGCGGAACTCGATCAGCTTATTTCTCAGATCACCGAAATAACCGATGAGATCGAGCAAAACGCCGGCAAAGCGGACAAGCTTGAAATTGAAATAACCGAACTGAATCGAGCGGTAGAGACGAGAGGCAAGGAATTTGACCGTTTGAGCGGTGAAAACGAAAAGCTGGGACGAGAGCTTCTTGAGCTCACCATAAGGCGCAATTCGGTTTTAAAGGACATAGAGCAGACCAACGAAAAGATACGCAGCGTCAACAATGAAAAGTCTCAGCTTATTTCATCGACTTTGGCTCGACTTGATGAGATAAAAGCTTTTGAAAAGCATATCACGGACACGGAAAACGAGATAAAAGAACTTGAGCTCAAAGCCGCGCAAAATGAGAACGAGGTCAAAAAGCTTGAAGAATATCTTGATGAGCTTACCGAAAAACGGCGTGAAACCGAGGCCGAGGTTAAAACTCAACAGGAATCAATGAGCGATGTGCGCGACAACCTTTTAAAGCTGTCTAACCTTCACACAAAAGCTCAGACCGGCTATGAGAATATGGACGCCGCGCTTGAGGGAATAATAGACCATCTTTGGGATGAATATGAGCTGACTTACAGCGACGCCAAGGAAGGCCGCGATTTGAGCGGGTTTGACCACGCCGCGGCGTCAAAACGCATAGGCGAGCTGCGCAGAAAAATCAGAAACTTAGGCAACATAAATATTGACGCCATTGAGGAATATAAAAACGTCAAGGAGAGATCCGACTTTTTGACCGAGCAGATCGACGATCTGAACAAATCAAAAAAAGAGCTTAACCGAATTATTACCGAGATGACGGCGATAATGAAAACGCAGTTCGCGGAGCAGTTTGTGAAAATAAACGACAGCTTTAACATGGTCTTTTCGCAGCTGTTCGGCGGCGGCCGCGCAAAGCTCAGTCTGTCCGACCCCGACAATGTGCTTGAAAGCGGAATTGATATCGAGGCGCAGCCTCCCGGCAAAAAACTCCAGAGCCTGACATTGCTTTCGGGCGGAGAAAAAGCGCTTTCGGCAATAGCGCTGCTGTTCGCGATACTCAATGTAAGGCCGACCCCGTTTTGTATTCTCGACGAGGTCGAAGCCGCGCTTGACGACGTTAACGTTTACCGCTTCGCCGGATACTTGAAACGTTACAGCGAGAGCACACAGTTTATCGTAGTAACGCATAAGCGCGGAACCATGGAGGCCGCGAATGTGTTGTATGGCGTTACCATGCAGGAAAAAGGCGTATCAAAATTATTATCATTAAATATAGACGAGGTGAGTGAATAATGGGTTTATTCAATAAATTAAGAAACAGTTTAAGCAAAACAAAAGAGTCAATTAACGAAAAATTTAATTCGGTTATAAAAACGTTTAAAAAGATCGACGACGATTTGTTCGACGAGCTTGAAGAAGCGTTGATCACAGCCGATCTCGGCGTTAACACTTCGATGGACATAATTGAGAAACTCAGGGAGGCCGCTGACGAGAAAAAACTTCGCGACAGCTATGAGCTTAAGTCCGAGCTTAACCGCATAATGACCGAGATACTTGAGGACGGCGATAATTCGGTTGAGATTTACGGAACACCCGCCGTCATTATGGTTATCGGCGTGAACGGTGTAGGCAAGACCACGTCGATCGGAAAGCTTGCGAATCTCTATAAAAATCAGGGAAAATCGGTTCTCATAGCCGCGGCCGACACGTTCCGCGCCGCGGCAATCGAGCAGCTTGAGGTCTGGGCTGACAGAGCCGATGTTCAGATCATCAAGCAGCAGGAGGGCTCTGACCCGGCGGCTGTTATTTTTGACGCGGTGAACGCGGCAAAAGCTCGCGGGATCGACGTGCTGCTCTGCGACACCGCGGGCAGGCTCCACAACAAAAAGAACCTTATGGCTGAGCTGAAAAAAATCTACAGGATCCTTGACCGCGAGCTTCCTGACTCAAGCAAAGAAGTTCTTCTGGTACTTGACGCCACAACTGGTCAAAACGCGGTGCAGCAGGCGGAGCAATTCAAAGAGGCGGCCGATATAACCGGCATAATCCTGACAAAGCTTGACGGAACCGCGAAAGGCGGAATCGTTCTCGCGATCAAAAACGATTATAACATTCCCGTGAAGTATATCGGCGTTGGTGAAAAAATCGACGATCTTGAACCGTTTGATCCTAAGGAGTTTGTGGACGCGATCGTCAGCCCGGATGACGAAGACGAGTAACACCGCAAATTTAAACAATTTGCGCATGATCCAATCTAATATTTTTGGTAAATTTAATCGAAATTTTTATATTTTGAAAATTTAGCCTTAAATAACTTGCGATTTTGAAAAAAGTATGTTACTATGATATAGTTAATATCGGGTAGTCCGCTGTCATTTTTTGACATGAATATCTAAGAATGGTATAAACAGAAAGGATTTTTAAAATGGACATTTTACAGCAAATCACACAAGAACAAATCAGAAAAGATCTTCCCGAGCTTTTGATAGGCGACACGGTGCGCGTATATGTAAAGGTTAAAGAGGGAAACAGAGAGAGAGTTCAGATGTTTGAAGGCACCGTGATCAAAAAGAATCACGGCGGCATTCAGGAGACATTTACGGTCAGACGTATCTCTTACGGCGTTGGTGTTGAGAGAACATTTGCGGTTAATTCGCCCAAGATCGACCGTATCGAGGTTGTAAGACACGGAAGAGTCAGACGCGCAAAGCTTTATTATCTGCGTGACAGAGCGGGTAAGGCTGCCAAGGTAAGAGAAAAGTTATAATATTTGCAAAATGCGGTGGTGGTTATTTTTAATCACCACTCTTTGGCATTTTATAAGGTATCAGGGGGAAATATTATGGATTCCAATAACAGAAATTCCGCAGCCGGAAACGGCTCGGAACTTGATAAAATTCTTGAGGACGCCGCGAACAAGGCCGCTCGCTCTTCCTCTGCGAATGATCCTACACTTGAAAAAGCAAGGTCGGAGATAAACGCTCAGACTGATTTGATGCTCCGTGAAATTGAGGAGCGCAGAGCCCGCCGCTTGGCGAGACAACGCGAAATGGAACAGCAGATCTTAGCCGAAGAAAACGCGAAGGCCAGAAGAATGGCCCGCGCAAAAGCCGGTGAATCATCTGTGCTTTCAAGCGGTTCACGCCCCTCGGCAAAAAGTGAAAATCCAAAACCTGCGCCGACCGTTTCGTCGGTTGACAGTGTTTTCAGTAACAAATCACGTCCCGAACCGCGCTCCGCACATGTGCCGACATCCGCACAGGCTCAAACGAGCAGAACGCCTCGCGAGCCCTCTCGCGAAGCCGACACCCCTAAACCGGCCAAACGTTCCGCCTCATCAGCATCTGCCGATTTGAACGGCAAAAACAGAAGTTCGTCTCAGAGCGGACCCGCTAAAAGGCAGACCGTCACCCCGGGCCAGACACAAAAAATGCCTAAAATTACAGAGTCGGTTGCTCAGAACCCGTCATCGCGGCCAAGATCCGAGAAACGGACGGCGGCCGCCTCGCAGACTAATCGAGCTTCCGCTCCGCGTGATCTAAAAACCGATACTTCACGAGCACGCGCTCAGATGCCGCCGAGTTCCCAAAGCGGCAAAAAAACAAAAGCTAAAAAGAAGAATGGAGAAATTAACATGCTGAAAGAAATCAGAGATTGGGTTTTATGTCTTGTGATCGCGGTTGCATTGGCTCTGGTTATCAGAAATTTTGTTTTTACACTGGTAAAAGTTCAGGGAGCGTCAATGCAGCCTACACTTCAAGAAAACGATAAGCTTTATGTGAACCGCTTTTTTTACAAACCGGAAAAAGGCGACGTAATAATATTTAAGCCGGAAAGCGATCCCGACAGACCATACGTTAAGAGAGTTATAGCAACAGAGGGCGACACAGTTTATATTGACTTTGAAAACGGCGATGTATACGTTAACGGTCAGGTTATTGACGAGCCTTATATTAAAGACAAGACCACCCGCACAGGCGCGTATATTATGGAATGTATAGCCGATGGCAGGTACAGTAAGGAAAATCCTATTGTTATTGAAAAAGACAAAGTTTTTGTTATGGGAGATAACCGCAACAACAGCAGAGACAGCCGAGAGATCGGCCAAGTTCCCGAGAATGAAATCGTCGGCGGTGCCGTGTTCAGATTCTGGCCCATCAGCAATTTCGGCTCGGTGGCTTATCCTATCGAATCCTCTTATCTGATCGAGGACGAAAAACATAACTTTACATTTGTATCTTAAAAAAACAAGGGCTGTATCACCGACGAACAGTGTGATACAGCCCTATTATATAATCAGACCAATTAGATTAACGGGGAGATAATTATGGAAAATCAATATCAGCTTCAATGGTTTCCGGGTCACATGTCAAAAACCAGGCGCATGATAAAAGACAACCTGAAACTTGTTGATGTCGTTATAGAACTGGTTGACGCGCGTCTTCCTCTGTCGTCGCGCAACCCGGAGACAGATAAGATCGTCGCGTCAAAGCCGCGTGTTATCGTTTTGAACAAAGCGGATATAGCAGACAGGGCGGCGACGGACAAATGGCTAAACTATTTTAATAACAGCGGAAACACGGCCATAGCCGCGGACAGCCGCTCGGGCAAAGGCCTCAGAAAGAATCTTGACGCAGCTATAGAGATCGAACTCAAAGACAAATTCCTGCGCGACGAGCAGAGAGGGATCAAACGGCACGCGGTGAAGATGATGGTTATAGGTATTCCGAATGTGGGAAAATCATCCTTTATTAACCGTCTATCGGGCAGAGCCGCGGCAAAAACCGGAGACCGCCCGGGAATCACTCAAACCAAGCAGTGGATCAAAATAGCCGGAAAGTATGAGCTTTTGGACACACCAGGTATTTTATGGCCGAAGTTCGAAAATGATGACGTGGCCAAAAAAATCGCCTTCACTGGCGGCATAAAGGACGAGATACTTGACGTGGAAGATTTGGCATATGAGCTTTTGGGTTATCTTAAAGAAAACTATTTATCCGCGCTGAAAAAGGTGTACAAGCTTGAAGATGATTCGGACTCGTCGAGCAAATACGAGCTTCTTGAACTTATCGGACGAAAGCGCGGCTGCGTTATATCGGGAGGCGAGATCGACACTTTCAGGGCGGCGAATATAGTTTTAGGCGACTTTCGCTCGGCGGCGCTCGGAAATATAACACTTGAGCTTCCGCCGCGTTTATATGAAACCAAGGAGTAGATCATGAATAATATGCTTGAATACGAAATCGACTTATATAATTCCGGGAAAAAACTGATATGCGGGATCGACGAGGCAGGCCGCGGCCCTCTTGCGGGACCCGTCTGCGCAGCGGCAGTTATTCTGCCAAAAGATATTATTATCGAGGGCATCAATGATTCGAAAAAACTGTCGGAGAAAAAAAGAGCCGTTCTGTATGAAGAAATAACAGGAAAGGCGCTCGCCTGGTCGGCGGAATTTGTGTTTCAGGACGTGATAGACGAAATTAATATAAGACAGGCGACTCACCTTGCCATGCAGAACGCGGTGAACGCGCTCAGCGTCACGCCCGATATTCTGATCGTTGACGGAAACGACAAGCTCGAATTTGACAAGATCGACAGCCTTTATATAGTGAAAGGCGACGCCAAATCACAGACGATTGCGGCGGCTTCGATCATCGCCAAAGTAACGAGAGATAGATATATGACAAAGCTTTCCGAAAAATACCCGCAATACGGATTCGAAAAACACAAAGGCTACGGCACTAAAGCCCACTGTGAGGCGATACGCGAATTCGGAGTTACGGATGTTCACAGAAAAACCTTTATGACGCCCAAAGTTTTAGGTACCGCGAAATGAGCAGATACAAGAAAAATATCGGTGATTTCGGCGAAAACATCGCCGAGGGAATGCTGACTTCAAACGGATATTATATACTGGAGCGAAAATTCGTCACACATTTCGGAGAAATTGATATAATAGCACTGACACCTCAAAAAGACGTTATAGTTTTTATTGAGGTTAAAACCAGAAAAGACTCAACTCACGGCGCCGCGGCCGAAAGCGTGAATAAAACAAAATTATCGCGTATTGTGAAATCCGCGCAGCAGTATCTTTTGGAAAATCCTTTTGACACCGATATACGCTTTGACGTGATCGAGGTGTACACAGCGGGCGATATACGCGTAAATCATATTATAAACGCGTTTCCCGATGTCAGTGAATTTATTGATTTTTAAGAATCATGTAAATCCGCGGCATATATTATAAAATTTTGTTGAATATATCCTTGCATTTTGCAAGGTATTGTATTAAAATATAAACTAAGTAATTTTTATGGAGGTTGAATATGTCACTATTTATTTCAGAAAAAGCCAAAAGCATCTCCCCTTCCCCCACTCTCGCAATTGACGCGAGATATAAGGAAATGATCAAAGAGGGTATTCCCGTTGTGGGATTTGGCGCGGGAGAGCCTGATTTCAACACACCCGAAAACGTTAAGCGCGCGGGCATCAACGCCATAAACGCCAATTTCACAAGATATACTCCCGCCTCCGGTACCCTTGATTTAAAACACGCGGTTTGCCGCAAGATAAAGCGCGATACCGGACTTGAGTACGGCGTTGAAAATATCGTGATAAGCAATGGCGGAAAGCACTCGCTTTCAAACGTTTTTATATGTATATGCAATCCCGGCGACGAGGTCATACTCCCGGCTCCTTATTGGGTAAGCTATCCCGAAATGATAAAAATTGCCGACGCGACCACGGTCGTTATAAATACTACCGAGGAAAACGATTTTAAATTCACACCCGATCAGCTCCGTGCGGCGATCACTCCCAGAACTCGCGCGCTGGTACTCAACTCTCCCAGCAATCCCACCGGCATGATATACACAAAGGCCGAGCTTGAGGAAATTGCCAAGATCTGCGTCGAGAATAATATATACGTTGTTTTTGACGAGATATACGAAAAGCTCGTTTACGAGGGCGAGCATGTGAATATTGCCACGCTGGGCGAAGATATCAAAAAGCTTACTATCATTGTAAACGGCATGGCAAAGGCGTATTGTATGACGGGCTGGAGGATCGGATATATGGCGGCGGAGCCCGAGATAGCAAAGGCGATATCAAATATTCAAAGCCATATGACGTCAAACCCCTGCTCGATCGCGCAGGCTGCCTCTGTTGAAGCTTTGGACGGAGATCAAAGCATTATAGACGATATGAAGCGCGAATACATAACACGCCGCGACTATATGGTTAAGCGGATCAAGTCGATCGACGGAGTAAGCTGCCTTAATCCTCACGGCGCATTTTATATCTTTATGAATGTGAAAGAATCACTCGGCAAGGAGCATTACGGAAAGATGATAAACACGGCAAACGAATTCTGCGCCGATGTTCTCGACAAAGCTTTGGTCGCGATGGTGCCCAGCGAGGGCTTCGGTATTGACGGATATGTTCGTCTGTCATACGCGACCTCTATGGAAAACATAAAGACAGGCCTTGACAGACTTGAAAAATATCTGATGGGTGAATGTTAGATATTGAACCCGGAAAGGAAAAATTATGAGCAAAAATATTTATGAAAGTCCTCTGAGCTCTCGCTACGCGAGCTCGGAAATGAAGTATCTGTTCTCACCCGACAAAAAATTCAAAACCTGGCGCAGGCTGTGGGTTGCTCTTGCGGAGTCGGAAATGGAGCTCGGCTTAAATGTCACGCCCGAGCAGGTCGAGGAACTTAAAGCCAACATGGACAATATTAACTATGCCGAGGCGGAGGCTCGCGAAAAGGAAGTGCGCCATGACGTTATGTCGCATGTATACGCTTACGGCCTTCAATGTCCGAAAGCTAAGGGAATAATTCATCTGGGTGCCACATCTTGCTATGTTGGCGACAATACCGATTTGATTATTATGAACGAGGCTCTCGAGCTTATTCGCGGAAAAGTAGTCAAAGTTATATCGCTGCTGCGCGATTTCGCTTTGAAATATAAGGATATGCCGACGCTGGGATTCACGCATTTCCAGGCGGCGCAGCTGACAACGGTCGGCAAACGCGCGACTCTCTGGATATGGGAACTTTTGATGGATCTTGAAAATATTGATTTTCAGCTTTCAAGAAAAGCATTGCTCGGCTGCAAAGGCACGACCGGAACTCAGGCAAGTTTTATGGAGCTGTTCGACGGTGATATTGAAAAAGTTAAGCAGCTCGATAAAAAAATATGCGAAAAAATGGGATATGATAAGTTTTATCCCGTGTCCGGCCAGACATATTCAAGAAAAGTTGATTATCACATGCTGTCGGTTTTAAGCAATATTGCCCAGAGCGCTTATAAATTCGCGAACGACATTCGCTTGCTTCAACATCTCAAGGAAATCGAGGAGCCGTTTGAAAAATCTCAGATCGGCTCATCGGCAATGGCGTATAAGCGCAATCCGATGCGCAGTGAGCGCATATGCTCTCTTGCTCGCTATGTGCTGGTCGACGCGGTAAATCCCGCGATCACTTCCTCCACTCAATGGTTCGAGCGCACGCTTGACGACTCGGCCAACAAGCGTCTCAGCGTCGCTGAGGGATTTTTGGCGGTTGACGCGATACTGAACATTTATATGAATGTGGCTTCGGGATTGGTTGTATATCCTAAGGTCATCCATAACAGAATAATGTCCGAGCTTCCGTTTATGGCAACCGAGAATATTTTGATGGACGCTGTAAAGGCGGGCGGAGACCGTCAGGAGCTTCACGAGCTTATTCGCGAGCACTCCATGGAAGCCGGAAAAGTCGTTAAAGAGCAGGGCGGAGAAAACGATCTAATCGAAAGAATTATCGCGGATCCCGCCTTTAATCTGAGCCGCGAGGATATCGAGGGCATATTAAAGCCCGAAAACTATATCGGCAGATGCGAAAGTCAGGTTACCGAGTTTATCGCGGAATATGTCGATCCCGCGCTCTCGGGAAGCGACGCGGCCGACGAGGTCGAGCTTACCGTATAATATTTAAAAGATTGGAGCAGTTCTTATGAAAATAGGATTTATAGGCGGCGGAAACATGGCGTCCGCGCTGATAAACGGATTTATCTCATCCGGCAAAGCAGCCGCCGAAAATATAATCGTGTTCGATACCGACGCCGAAAAGCTTGACAATATGGCAGGAACTTTGGGAATTTCTCCCGCCTCCTCCGCTTCCGATGTCGAATCATCGGCGGACATTGTTGTGCTGGCAGTCAAGCCCAATGTTATGCCGATAATACTTAACGAGCTCAAAGGCGTTGACGGAAAGGTATATATCTCGATAGCCGCGGGAATCAGCCTGAAAAAGCTTGAATCGGGCATCGGAGCCGACAAAAAAATAATACGTACCATGCCGAACACTCCGGCGCTTGTCGGCTGCGGCATGACGGTCATAACGCCGAACAAAAATATTTCGCGAGACGAGCTTGAACAAATAGATGCTCTTCTCAAAGGAATAGGCGAAACGGTTATTCTTGATGAAAAATATATGAATCCCGCGATAGCGCTTCACAGCAGCAGCCCGGCGTATATTTATATGCTGATCGACGCTATGGCTGACGCGGGCGTTAAATATGGTATACCGAAGGCGCTTGCGCTAAAGCTTGCGGCCAAGGCGGTCGAGGGCAGCGCGAAGATGGTGCTCGAAACGGGCATTCATCCCGAGCAGCTCAAGGACAACGTGTGCAGTCCCGGCGGCACAACGATCGCCGCGGTCTGCGAGCTCGAGCGCTCGGGTTTCAGAACATCAGTTCAGGGCGCTGTCGACGCGTGCGTTGATAAAGCGAACAATATGTGATCGGTTTGTATTAACCTTAATTTGGGCGGTGTTAAGCCGCCCGTTTTAATTCGGAGGAATTTTTATGAAAGTCTGCGGCATAATCTGCGAGTACAATCCGTTTCACAACGGACACAAATATCAAATTGATATTTTAAGGCAAAATTACGGCTTTGACGCTGTCGTATGCCTTATGAGCGGAAATTATACTCAGCGCGGTGATATAGCGATTTTTGATAAAAATATCAGGACAAGAGCCGCACTGAAATGTGGCGCCGACCTTGTGCTTGAACTACCCGCTCATCACGCGATGCAAACGGCCGAGGTTTTCGCGCGGAACGCGGTGTATATATTATCCGAGTCGGGAATAATCGACTCTCTCGCGTTCGGCGCCGAGTGCGCCGACGCCGCGCTGCTTACCAAAATTGCGGAAATTTTGGCGTTTGAGCCCGCTCGATTTAAAGACGCGCTGAGATCCGAGCTGGATTTCGGAAAACCGTTTTTCACCGCGCGTGCCGTGGCGGTTGAGCGAATGCTCGGCAAGTCCGCCGCTGATGTTATAGCCGAACCGAACAATATTTTGGCCGTCGAGTATATAAAATCGCTGCTCAGATTCGAAAGCGAAATCGAGCCTGTTGTGGTTAAACGTGTTTTTTCCGAGCATAATGAGAATAAAATAATCGGCTCAATATCATCGGCCACCGCGATCAGAGAAGCCCTGTATTATGGTGATAACGAGGCGTATGACGCTGTGCCTCAGAATTTAAGCAGGCTTTATGAAAACGCGGAAATCCATGATATAGAAAATCTGAGCGCCGCCATCATATCCAAAATTATGCTGTCTGATCCGAAAAAATTAAAAGATATTTCCGATATCGGCGAGGGTCTTGAAAACAAGCTTATATCCGCCGCGCGCGGTTCTCACAGCTTTTTCGAGCTTTGCGAAAATATCAAATCCAAGCGCTACGCTCACAGCAGGATCAGACGGATCGTGCTGTCAGCCTTTTTGGACATAACAAAAAAAGACGCCGCGACGCCTCCGCAGTATATAAAGATACTCGACTTTAACGACACGGGACGTGAGCTGCTTCACCGCGCAAAAAAAACTTCCGCGCTGCCTCTCGCCAAAAACAGAAACAGTATAAAAAATCTGCCCTCCGCCCTTAAAATTTGGGACAGAGAGCTGATATTTGACGATATTTACAATTTGACTTGATTTAATATATTGTTATTACGCCGTTATTTTTTTCAATCGTGTACGCGAGATGATCGGTCGATTTTTCGCCGACAGCCTCCATGTCGAGAATATGCGTTCCGTCGGTGAGCTGAGCCGTATCAATCGACGCTTTGTACGGGGTCTCGGTTTTTGTGTCAATAAGCGAGCCGTCAATATAATAATTCACGCGCTCGGTATACTGCTCCGGTTGATAAACGTATCCGTATATCGGTATGCTTCCGCCGCTGAACTTCCTGCCGCGAACGGGCTTAAACACAAATCTCGGAGACGCGTCCTTGCTCATTAGATACTGACCGTTTGAAAACGCCTCATCCATTATCTTGACATAATTCGGTTTAAAGCTCAGATCAAACCCGATAACCTCGGACGCCATGTCATGATTGAAATACACAATGCTCTTGAGCTGCGGATATCTCATCGCGGTGTACCAATACATATTGCGTATTCTCGTCTCTCCCCAGCGGTCGATATTCTCATCGGTATAGGAAAGTCGGGACACAACTCCGCCCTCGCTTATCGCGAGCGGCTTTTTTATATTGTATTCCGCCATAAAATCCGTGATGTACTTGAGCGAGTTTGTTGCGAATCCGAAATCACCTAGAGTAAAATAAATCTGTGATTCGCGGGATGTGACGACCTCCGAGCCGTCCTTTATATCAAGGCTGCTGAAAAAATCTTTTTTTGAAAAAGAGGAGACGCCGACCCAATCAACATACTCGTCGCCGGGATAGTAATACCAAAACGGCCTGTCGAGGGAGCCGCTGTCGTTCGGCGACCACATAACCGCGAAATTCGGGTATCTGTGAACAATATCGGAAATTTTCCTGAACGCCTTGACATAGGCCGACGGCGAGTCGCCCAAATACCCGATATTCATCTCGCCGCCAAACCTGATGATCGTCGGTTTTCCGAGCATACTCAGATTGTCAAGTGTCTCTTTGATGTATCCGTCATTTTCGTGATCAAGCGCGAGATTTATATCCTTTATGTTCCACGGCACCTGGCTGACCGCGTCTTTTTCGGGTATAATATAGCTGCTTGGCTTATTGAGAGTTTTTTGGAAATCGTCAAACTCGACATACGACGAGTATATTCCGAAGTCGTGGTCAAATACCGGTGGCTTTCCGATTTCTGGATCCCCGTTTCCGTCGCTAACGATCCCGGCGTATATTCCCGCTCTCGGTTCAAGTCTCGCTCCGAAATATTCCGCCTCGTCAGGAGGTGCCTCGGTGTATATCTCAAGCTCTGTTTTGTCGACCCTTGATTCCATATCATGAAGCAGCGCCGCCCAATCCCAAACTTTTGGACGAAACACGTTTATATTAAAGCAATTGTTTTCTGCGTCATATCCGCCATTCATATTGTAGTCCGACCAGCCCCACCAAACGTTGTAATCATCGATTAGTGCGACCAGATCGTCAACGCTGACGCAGGCATAATTATCCAAAGCGTAAGCGCTGATTTTTACACCGTTTACGCGGGTATCAAGCGAACAGGACCCGGCCGTATAGCTTGATATTGCGATCATACTCGGTTCGGGGCTGCCGACTATATCCGATGTTGTTATAAGATTAATTATATTATTCCCCGGGTCATAATTCATCTCAAAGCCGTATCGAGTTAGATCGTCAAGCGAGATCAAGATCCTGCCATCACAATAATAAGCCTGAATTCTGTTTCCGTCAAGATAAACCGGAAAATCTGTCGGGCTGTATGTACCCGAGAATGGATCGCCGGGCTTTTCGCCTCGGCATATATCTCCGCATATAAGAACAGCTGCTATGGAAAGAACGAGCAACAGCGCCAAAAACAGCAAAAATTTAAAACGGGAACTTTTTGTTTTCATATAATCACCGCCTGTAATCCGTATATTATGTTAGACGATAAAAATATTAATAAAGTTCCCTTTTTATGAAAATTTTAAATTATTTGCGTTTAAACAGTGTTCCGATGCTTTCGCCTTTAATAATCTTATAGATATTCTCGGGCGAATTTCCGTTGGTGAGAACCATGTCAATACCGTGCCTTGTTGCGTAGTCCGCTGCTTTGAGCTTGGTTTTCATTCCGCCGGTTCCGCGCGAGCTGCCCTCGGCTCCCGCGAACGACTTGATCTCATCGCTGATTTTTTTGACGATCGGTATAATTTTGGCGGATTTATTTTGCCGCGGATCGGCGTCGTAAAATCCGTCGATATCCGAAAGCACGATCAAAAGGTCGGCGCGAACCAACTCCGCCACATACGCCGACAAGGTATCATTGTCGCCGAACTCTATCTCATAAGTTGAAATAACGTCGTTCTCGTTTACGATCGGCACAACCCCGTATTTTATCATCGAGTCAAACGCTCGGCGCGCGCTGTTGTATCTGGTTTCCTCGTCCAGAATAAACTTCGTCAGCAGCACCTGGCCGGTGTTATAGCCGTATTCCTTAAAAAACTTATCGTATATCGCCAGCAGACCAACCTGCCCTATCGCCGCAAGCGCCTGCTTTTCTTTGGTGGACGCGGGTCTTTCCTCAAGACCTACGACGCCCATTCCCGCACCGATAGCTCCGCTCGATACCAAAATAACTTCGTGTCCGGAATTCTTAACGTTGGCTATAACTCTAACCAACTTTTCGATCCGCTCAAGATCAAGCTTGCCGTTTTTGTGCGTCAGGCTCGAAGTTCCGACTTTTATAACAAACCGTTTTTTCTTCATTATGTATAAAATCCTCCGTTTAATAACATTTGATTGAGCCAAACCATTATAGCAGGATTTTAATAAATTGTCAATAACCGTAATTATTCCAATAAAATCACTATCTCTGCGCCGTATTCCAAAATGTTCGCTGTAACTTAAACTATACGGCAGAATCTCTTCCAAAATCCAATGTGTCTATACCCTTTTGGTCCATCAAATTTTCAAATTCAATAATACCGTTATTAATAATATATTCGACCTCATTATCCGTTACGGGAAGCAGATACAGCCACGCAACAACGCAGTCACCGCAATCCATTGATTTATAATCATCCCAATATGGGGGAGTCAACAAAACCGCATGTTTTGTCGTTGCGTCTTCAATATAATTTTTGTAAACATTTTCAATTATAAATCCGGGATAGGCAGATTTTTCATCCATTATGTAAAATGCCGCTTCCGCAACAGCATTTTCAAGATTCTCAAAATCGCTGTCAGCTATTGATATGAGTTCCACTCTCAATGGCTTATCATCAATATTCAGGCTTATATCTGTATCACACAAGCCTATTGTAGACACAACAATACTGTCCGAGTAACGGCTGTTTATAGATGTCATTATGTCAATTGATTTTGATTTGTCCCCGTTATGATACTCAAAAACCTTAGGCTTGCCGCCTATAAAACTCAACGCATAGTTCGCAATACTTTTCTTATTCATGTTAAAACACCTCTTTTAATCTCCAAAATATAAATTTGTTTTGTCTTCACCTTTATGGCTTCTGTTCGAACTTGGCAATTCGGGTCTGAATTTATTAGGATCATTATACTCGTTTAAAAACTCAGTTCTGCTTATTCCTCTGCGCGCGGCGCTCTCCTGATGCTTTTTAAACTCATATCCCGGCTTATGTCCCATATCCCACTGTTTATTTTTTGACATATATCTTCCGCTAACAGGATCTCTGACTCTGCCGTGTTTGTCTTTTGCGTTATCCCAAACCTCATCGCGAAGCCCTTTTCTAAAATTCGTCGGACGTTTATATGTTTCGGGGATTCTGTTATTTAAAGACTTTTCAGCTTCCTGGTGAGTTGTTTTCGTTTCGGGAAGTGTCTTGTTTATTTTTTCTATTCTATTTTTATGAGTGCTTTTAACCTCATTCACATCATGTAGTTTTTCCAAGTTTATTTCACAACTCCTTTTGTATCCTCAATCGGTGCTTCACGGCACAAATCAGATATATAAATGAATATCTTATCGTATTCGCTGTCACGCAGCGGATAAAGCAAAAGGCCGATTAGCTTATTTTTTTGAAGCTCTGTGTAGCCGCTTATATCATACGCCAGATTAGACAAAATCGATTTTCGCCATGAATCTATATCTTCGCATGAATCCTCCGCTATGTCTATTGCGCGACGCGCGGCAAAGAACACGCTGAGAAGATTTAGAAGATATTTTCTCCTGTTCTTTCGGTGATTTTTCAAATATGCGGAAAAATTATATTTTACAACTCCCGGTATATTTGAGTTCATTACGCTCTCTCTGATTTTTCTTAATTCCGCAAGATCACCGTCAAATATTTCGTTCGTCATTATCAGGTCAAGCAGCTCGGCTTCAACATCTTTGTCGTCTTTATAAAGTTCTTCTTCGCCGCACTTTTCAAATGGTTTGTTTTCCTCGCATTTATCTACTTGACATAAAACAGCCTCAATCCAATCATTCTGATATACGGCCGCAACACCTTTCGGAAGTTTGGACAGTTCAACGATCTGCTGCTCATTAAGGCCTATTGCTTTGCCGACAAGGGTTCTGTCTCCGTAATCGGGTAATCTAAGAATGATTTTTGTGTTTGTGTTTCGTATAACAGACATATCCATAAGACCGGGCGATTGATCCGCTATAATAAATCCCTCACCATATGTACGCATTTCAGCTATCGCATTGGCAATCATTTCAACAGATTTTCCAAGAATATTGGAGCCTTCGCTGGACTGTTCCGTAGAAGTTCTTTTAAGCAAATTGTGAGCTTCCTCCAATACCGTTATGTGCTTTAATTCGCTATTGCCTTCAGTTCCACACGACATATGATATTCCTGAAGCTTCATAACCATAAGACCCATAATAAAAGACTTCGTCTCCTGCGAGCCAATACGACTTAAATCAATTATAACGTTTTTGTTAAACAATTCCACATCTGAAACACTGTTATTTGTAAAAATCATCTTATAAAATCCGTTTGTCAGAGATTCAACTCTTGTTGCCAATGAGCCGATATAATCACTTTTGCTGTCAGAGGAATATGAAGATTCGTTTACAACATTGTATATCTCATTTAAAACATCTTTAAAAGTCGGATATAATGTGTTGTCTATTTTGTTTTCGGAAGTCATCAAGTCCCATCCGCAGACTTCGTAGGCCCGCTCAACCGCTTTTTTCAATACGGCCGGCATTGCGGCGTACATAGGCCAGCAGACGCTAAAAATCTCAATAAGCCTGTCAAGATGCTCCAAAATATGTATCCCCTTGGCAAAGGAAAACGGATTAATTCGCAAAAGTCGTGAAATATTGGGATTCGTACCGTAGACGCAAACATCCTCTCTTCCTCCGAAGACATCCTTATATTCGCCTTTTGCGGGCTCTACAACAAGAAACTTTACATCACTGCGTTCTACCGCTTCATTCAGGATTTTATATACTGTATTGGACTTGCCCGAACCTGTCGAGCCGGTAACAAACGTATGAGAGGCAAGACTGTCCAAATCAAGTTTCACCCTGTCACCCGATACTTTACCCATGTGATAAATTCTGCCCATATTTGCGGAACGCTTATGAGCTGCGTCGGAAAGTCTGTATATGTTTCTGCCAAACGGAGCGGTTTCAACTACCGAGATCCCGTTTACTGATTTTTTTGGAAGCGCTGTCTGTACCGCAAGTTCCTGTCCGGTGACAACCGAACACGCGCTTAGATATAAGTCAGTATTGTTTGGCTTCAGAAAAATCGGATGAGTAAATTTTGAGAGATATTTTTTAAGCTCTTTAACTTCAGCCGGCTTACCTCTCTCATCCCAAGTATTTACATATGAAGCCTGCATGGACGATGACTCGCCATGAATCAGAGCCTTATAATTTGCCGAAACAATGCCGTTTGTTTGGGTATCATCAGAAATTACATATGTCGAGGAATTAAAAGCACCATAAACGCGGCAAGATTTGATACGCGCCAAATGCTCGTCAATTTTGCCGAGCAGATCCTGCACCGTTTTATTTATCGAAGTAATCGTAAGTGAACGACCGCTCTGATCCGAATTCATATTTGTGTCCGTTGCGGACTTTGAACTTCCCAGGTTTGTTCCTTTTGTATCCGTTGTTCCATGCTGTTCGCTTGTTCCGCCGGATTCACTCTCGGAAGTGGTGTGACTTTTTGAAAAACCCATTGAACCGGCAATTGATATTATACCGCCAACTATATTTGTTATCGGATTCGGAATCATTCCTATGGCGGCTCCCAAAACTTTTAAAGCGTCAGCGGATGTGGACTTTGTGTCACTTTTCGACGTACTCCAACCGCTGTTGACGCTTGTACTGTTGCTGTAGCTCACACTCTGATTGATGCTTTTGGTTATTGATGTTGTGTCGCTATGCGATGTTCCTGTTGTCTTTGATTCGTTATAGGAATAAGCGCTTTTCGCATACGGTGAAAGTTGTGTGTAAAGCATCTCATAGCCGAGTTCAATTCTGTCAAGTTCATCGGGTTGAATCGGATCAGCGATCATAATCGCTGTATATTTTTTACCCGAAAGGGCGTCAATCATATTTTCAACGCCCTGAGTATATGCTTTAATTTCGTCCCTGTTCTTCTTACGGAGCGACGGTATTGCGGAGACGGAGGACACAACTTTTCCCGACGTATCACCCGTTATGCTGTTTTTTATTATTCTTTCAATATTTTCCGCGTCAATATTGCTTAAATACGAGCCCGGGAAATTGCCGTTAAACGCACCCTCAAGCGTTTCACCGGCCACACTTCCGTCTTCTTCGCTTCTATTTACAGCTCCAATGTAAAAGTCCGTTTTTTCGCCGTTGCTGTCCATGATGGTAATAACAGTCATACCGTTGGTAAATGCAACATTAAGCGCCGTGCCGAGTTTATCTATCACGCTTTCATCCTTCTGATAAACAAATTTATCAAGCTTATACAAACGCATACTCTTGATAATGTCTTTCTGCAATATTTCATCATCAATTTGCAGTACATCGTAATCCGAAAGTTCAGCAAGATAGTTTTTTGTTATTACCATATTCATTTTTTCGGTCGCTGATTCAAGAGCCGCGCTGTCTCTTATATCAAGAGAATTATTGTTGGACAAAACCACCCCTCCTTCAGTTTTCGTATCATTGATTTATTTAAAAATGCTTTTTAATAACCAAATAACAGCCCCGATTGCCGCAGCAGCACCGGCCGCTAACGGAATAAAAGACGATGACTGAACGTTCTTTTTATATTCGGGCCGAGTATAATTATTTTGATTTGAATTAGTTCTGTTCGCGTTTTCACCGGCTGCCTTTTTTACGTTCGCGGCGTCACTCGCGTTTCCTCCGGATGCCGTTTTCACCTTCGCAGTGTCCTTCGCGTTTCCACCGGACACACTGTTCGCTCTGTAGTTTGCGGTGTTTGGCGCGGACATTGGTTTTGAGATATGCTCTGTTTGAGTTTTTTGATTCGCTGTATTACCATAGACCGCTTCACCTATACGAACCGCGTCATTAAAGCGTTCTTTGCAAAAGTTTATTTTAAGGTTGGTGACCGCATTTATAAAATCATTTGCCGTAAATTGAGTTTTTGACTGAGCAATAAGCTCGGGAGAGCCGCTGTATTTCTCAAACATATTGGGATAATTCGCGCTAAGCTTCTCTATAACCATTCCGTACTTGCTTATGTCTTCCTTGCTGAAGCTTTTACTCATTAATATATTTGCGGTTCTGGTCCTCGCCGCAGTTATGTTATTGTTTTTCATATCACCGGATATGCGATCTATAATTTCCTGTGCTGTCATTTTTATCACTCCTTAAAATTCCATAATATGATTTATTTTATCCGCAAGCTTTTCTATTTGAGCAAGCTTTTTCTCGTTATTTTTTATTTCCGACTTAAGTTCCTCAACGTTTTTGAGCTTGTCCTCCTGATCCTGTATGATTTGTTTTATCTTCTCGCTGAGCTTGTTAAGGTTGCGCTTAAATATATTCTTATATTTTTGAACTTCATCTTTAGCATTTTTAAATGTTGTGTTGATTTCGTTCATCAGCATATTTTCCACATCAGTTATCTCGCCGATAATAATGTTATCGGTATCTACAATTTCTCTTTGTCCGATTACGCGCGTCTTTGTAATTTTTTTAGGTTTCCAAAACTTTAAACTGCCCCAAAAGCCCGATCTTTCCGGATTTCTGATTTCATACTCTTCCTCAATATCCTCATAACGGATATTCTTATAAATAAGAGTATCCATATCGGGTATTATATATCTGTCCAACTCTCTGATATTTGAAAAATCAAACCCCTCTATTTCTATATCGTTGAACATTTTCATAACAATTTCGTTATATTCACGGCTCATTTTATTGCCTTTTTCTTTTAATCCATTCTCAATTAAAAATTTAAGTCTTGATTCATACTTATCCAAAAGTCTTTCTATGGATTTTCGGAATCCCTTAAGCAAATACTCGGCTTTTGAATGATCTACCTCACCCTTACCTACAAACTCATCGGTGATTCTTGATATTTCAGCAGTAGCTTCGCCTATCACAAAATTTGGATCAAAATCATCAATATTGAAAGCGTCGATTCTTTTATTAAAGTCATCTTTGCTTTTTTCTGCCGACTTTTGTTTTTCCTTTGCGTCTTTTATCTGCTGTTCCAACAGGTCTCTTTTTTCTTTGCTGTTTACTATGCTTTCGTTGAATCGGCGCTGCATATCCAATTCGCGAATCAAGCTGCTGAGTTCGCTTGCGGCATCGTTTACCTTTATCGGGTAAGCATATTTTTCAAGATACTCGTTTATAGTTTCCTCGATGGCGGGTATTCCCGTATGTATAATCGCCCTTTCATACTTATCCGCCGTTTCAAGCCTTGACTCAAGTTTCTTTCTGACAGACGGAGACAAATCGGCCAGTTTTTCAAAATGGGATTCTACATATTCCTTATCTCCAAAGTCATACAAATACTTACTGAAGTCCGAAGCTTCCTTACGCGAAAGCTCAATTCCTTCATTTTGCTTTCTTAAAAGCAGCGCCGCGTAAGCACTTACCGGAAATATATTCGGCTGTTCTATTCCGAACCCGCTCAGATAATCCCTTGTTTTTTTGATCGTATCCTCGGAAGACTCTTTTTCCAAATCAAGAGCGTCAAATTTATTTATTATGAACATAAATCGGTCTCTTGTTTGCTTACCGCCGTTTTTCATTGCCGTGGAAACAAGATTAAGGAGCTTATAATCGTCATCAACTCTGAGCTGTGTGGCGTTCATTACATAGAGAATCACTGAATTCTTTCTGTCTTTTATCATATCCTCCGTGAGCGCTTTATGCTTTTCGTCGCGCGAATTATTCGGACCCGGAGTATCCATAAGCAACAATCTGATTTTATCGGACTTAACTTCCGGAATCGGGCCGTCCAGATCCAAAAAAATTATTTTATTCGGATCATCATTATCCATCGCCGCTCCCTGATTGTTATACGCCTCAAGGTCTTCTTTGGTGACGTTTTGTTTCTCGTCAATTATTTCTTCATCTTTGTTTCTGCAAACACAATTAAACTCCTCGGCATAATCATTATCAAGAATTCTTGCGACTGTCGCCGTGCACGCCTCGTTTTTACTGGGAAGCAGTTCTTTGCCGATCAGAGAATTAATAAGAGTTGATTTACCGCTGCTCATTGTCGCCACAACGCTTATTTTAAGCTGCGAATTGATAGCTTCGCGATAAGCAGCTTCAATCCTCCGATTGTTTTTAAGCTCATCTATCTCAGTGTTCTTAATATCATCTATTATTACTCCTATGCCGGACATTAAATCGTCAAAATCCTTTTTAGCGGGAATAAATTCAAGTTCCGTTTTATCGGCATAAATGCTTTCTTCAAGACAAAGCTTTAAATCAGCGAAATCAATGTCTCTGCCTTTGAAAATCACCTTTATTCTGCCGCTATTACATTTTTTTGATATTTCGGCAAATAATCCGTTCCATCCCTCGCGTTTTTCAAGATATTGCTGAAGTCTGAAATTGCGTTTGTATGTTTCAAAAACGCCGCCGACTTGATCACCGTCCAACAAAAATTTTGTTTCGTTTTTATACGGATTATACTCAATATAAAATTCTCGTTTCGTTCCAATGTCCGTTTGCTCACTATGCGAATTATTACTGTTTTTAGGATTTGCAGCTACTCCCATGTTATATCCTGCCTTTCTTAATTATTTTTATTGCTGATTTAGGTTTAATTTCTATTCCGCATCGGTTGGCATAATCACAGTGTGTGCATTGTGCGCGTTTAAATCTCGCAACAGATTCTCCGCTTTTGACTCCGCTGCTTATAGGGCGATTTCCGGCGGGACATTTAAATATCAAGCCGTTTCTAATTTCGAATTCCAGCGAATCGCCGTCTATTTTATAGGAGAATTTGCGCGGATTTATCAGCGGATTGAATACATTTCCGGTTTCAGCGATTATATCTTCAATTGCATGCTCGACGGATGGTATACCGGTATTTTCTATTGCCATATATAAATCCGCGTAACTGTATTCAACGCCTCTGACACATATGACGTTTTCCCTATCAATGTACTCATCAGAAATTATATAACGGTTCAGGTTATATCCTACGGGTTTGAATGTATCATAAAATTTTTCAAAATCAGCACTTTCGTGTCTGGTCAGAGAATTACCATTCATAACCATTCTAAACAACTTACAAGCCAAAGATGATACCGGATAAATCTGCGGATTAACAATTCCCGCATCGACCAGATATTTATGAATGTGATCAATGGTTTCAGACAGATTTTCCTTTTGCTCGTCAATTTCATCCGTCTTATTTACAATAAAAATTATTCTTTTTCTTCCTTTGCTTTCACGAATTTCCTCGGATATTTTCATAAGCAGATCTCGGTCATCATCCACTCCAATTTGAGTAGCGTTGATAAGATATATTATAAGTCCGGAATCAATCTGCTTCAATAAGTCCATGGTTTTTTTCTTATGTGATGAATCCTGCGAATTGTTCACTCCCGGAGTATCCACTATAACCATTGCTCTGTCTGTGTTTTTAATACCACCAATTTCTGTTTCAAACAAAACTTTGTCAACATTTTTGCTTTGATTGATTTTCTCCATAAGGTCTCTGTCAATGCGGTTATACTCCTCAATTTTATTATTATTATATTTCAAAAAAACTTTCTCATTTTTGTTTATGTCATTATCAAGTATAGATATGACCTGAGCGCTGCAAGCCTCATTTCTGCTGAGCAGCACCTCCCTTCCAATCAGAGCATTTATAAATGTGGATTTTCCGCTGCTCATAGTGGCAACAACGACTACCTTAAAAATTTTATTGTCTTTAATGCCAAATTCTTCAAACATTGCTGTCTCCCCCCCTCTACGCTTATCATATCACAACAGAGCAGACACAATATGTCCGCGCATGATATCTATCTTGACTATTCTATCATATTAATTTTTATAAATAAATAGTTTTAAGAGAAAATGTCATTATATTAGTAATATATAACATTTTAAAATTAAACACGCCTCATTAACGGCTCAACTTCGGTCAAAGGCGCTGCTCGTCTGTCTCATAAGTCAATAAAAACAAATTCCTCCACATCGAACAATCCGCCGTCTGTCACTCGGATCTCCGGTATCACCGGCAGCGGCAGGAACGACAGCGATAAAAACGGGTCTATTCCGTCCGTAACACCCACGGCTTTCGCGGCTTGGTCGAGACGTTTGTGAATTTTTTCGACCTCATCCGCCGACTTTAGCGACATCAATCCGGCTATTTCAAGCGTAAGAAATTCTTTAACCTCTCCTCCACCGGCAACCGCAATGCCGCCCGTTTTGCCGAGCGCGTTTACGGCGGCCGCCATGTCGCGGTCGTTGTCGCCTATCACCGCTATATTATGCGAGTCGTGACCCACGGACGTGGCAATCGCGCCGTTTTTGATCCCGTAGTTCGTCACAAAGCCGAAGCCCTTTGTTCCCATGTTATGATGGCGCTCTATCACGCAGACCTTTGATAAATTATCAGTCATAGAAGCGGTGACTTTCTTTGTAATAATTGATCCCGGGATCATTTCAATTGCGGGAAAAGTATTTGCTTTCGGAGCATATGCAAAAAAGCTCTCGTCGATTTCGGGAAGATGTACCGTGTTTAATACCGATTCGTCGTTTACGGGCTTCGTTTCAAACAGCGCTTTGCCGTTATGTGCGGCAAGTATTCCGTTTTTGTAAACCCTCGTTATTTTCGTAAGCTCCGGATCCTCTGAAACAACCAAATCCGCTATATACGACGGCGCGACCGCGCCCTTATTGTACATTCTGTAACATTCGGCGGCGTTGAGCGTTGCCATTGTTATCGCGTCAACCGGCTCTATCCCCAAAGAAATCGCCTTTCTCACACACGCCGATACGCTTCCGCGCTCCCTAACCGCGCCTACGAACAAATCGTCTGTGCAGAACATACAGCGGCGCATATTACGCGCTGTAAGTCCGCCGACAAGCCTCACCACATCGCGCGAGAGCGTGCCGTCGCGCATTAAAATATACATTCCTTTTCCGAGCTTTTCAAGCATTTCATCAACATTTCCGCACTCGTGATCGGTCTTTATTCCGGCACACAAATACGCGTTGAGAGCGTTTCCGGATAATAGCGGCGCGTGACCGTCTATGATTGGCTTTACAAGCTTGTCGAGCGTTTCCGCGTCCGCGTTTACGATGCCGGGATAATTCATCATCTCTCCTATTCCGTAAAAATCCGGAGCGAGCCGCGCCGTGTCGGCTGCCGACAGAACAGCTCCCGAGTGCTCAATCGGAGCGGCAGGCACACACGATGGGAGCATGAAATTAATATCAAGCGGCAAACCTTCGGCGCATTTCCGCATAAATCTTAATCCAGCTTCGCCGCATACGTTCGCTATTTCATGCGGATCAGCCATTACGGTGGTAACGCCCTTTGGCACAGCCGCTCTCGCGTACTCCTGCGGCGTCACCATTGACGATTCAATGTGCATATGCGCGTCGATAAGCCCGGGCAGCACATACTGTCCGTTCAAATCGACCTCGTTTTTGCCGCAGTATTCGCCGATACCGCAGATAACGCCATCACGGACGGCAATATCGCCGTTCTCTATTTCGCCCGTAAACACGTTTACAATGCGGCATTTTTTCAAAATCATATCGGGCTCGGTTCTGCCCATAGCCGCATCAATTAAATTCTTCATCAGTAATCACCCGGTTCTCTCATATATTTTATTGACATAATTATTCTACCACATAAACGGCGGAAAATCAAGGAATATGGAGGTTTACATTCATATATTAAGGCTATAAAAATCTGCTTAAAGCAACTAGGATATCGTAATCTAAGGTTATTGTTTAATTAGATAAAAATAGTTTTTTATAACGTCTCCACCCACTTTTTAAGCTCGTCGCTAAGCAGCCTGCCGTTTAACATTCTGCCCGCCTTTATTTCGGCGCTCTGCAAAACCGAGTCTTTCAGCGCGTCAACGCAGCCGCCGATACCGCTGCCGCCGGAGGTTGCGAACAATATGATCTTTTTACCCGAAAAATCATAGCTTTCAAGAAACGTGTTTATTATTGTCGGCGCGGTGTACCACCAGATAGGGAAGCCCAAAAGGATTTTGTCATACGCGCCGATATTCGCGTTTGTGTCCGCAAGAGCGGGACGGCTCGACTTATCCTTCATCTCGACCGAGCTTCGCGAATTTTTATTTTGCCAGTTCAGATCCGCGCTTGTGTAGGGGACCGCGGGCTTGATCTCATATAGATCCGCTCCCGCCGCATCCGCGAGATTTTTCGCGGCTCTCTCCTTATGTTCGGTATATATCCGTATGCGGTCGTAACGGACAAGCAGCAGGCAATGACGGACGCGGGTATGAATTATCCGAAAATGACGATCTATGATATAACATACGCCTGCATAAAGCGGCTGCTCGACAGTATTGAGTAATTGTTAAATCATGTATCAAACAGCGCGGTCAGATTTGAAGCGGACCGCGCTGTTTTAATTTTTATTCCTAAGCTCCGCTTGCTTTAAGCCATGCGGTTATTTCGTCTCTGTTCGAATTTTTTGTTTTTAATTATTACAGGCCGAGGCCGTTTACCCATTCCATAACGACGTCGCTCGATGAGCCGCCGCTGAAGCGGTGTCCGTCAAGCCAGTTCGCTCCGGGCGTCACGCTCTGCATTGCCGCCGTTGAACCTATTGGACTGCTGCCCGAGGTGCAGAACGGGATTATCGTCTTTCCTGAAAAATCATAGCTTTCAAGGAAGGTAAATATTATCTTGGGCGCGTTGCCCCACCAGATCGGATAGCCTAAAAACATCGTTTCATACTGCTCCATGTTTTCAATACTTCCGTTGATCGCGGGGCGGGCCATATCGTCGTTCTGCTCGCGATTTGCGCGGCAGTCGCTGTTGTAGTCAAGATCGGCGTCCGTGTAGGGAATTTCCGGCACGATCTCGTGCAAGTCCGCGTTTGTCGCGGAAGCGATGTTTTGGGCGACGTTTCTTGTGTTTCCGGTCGCGGAAAAATATACGACAAGAGTTTTGTTAAATAATGCGGGCGGTTCTTCGGCTTGTTCTGCCGCCGTTTCCGCATCCGGTGCGGTATTATCCGCGGCGCAGCCCACCATGGATATTATAATGACAACCGATAAAAGTAACAGTAATAACTTTTTCAATTTGATTACCTCCTTGATTCTACACCACATTTCCGGCTTTTTGTTTTCCGTTCTGAGCCATAACTCCCGCCAGCGCGTGAGGGATATAAAGCTCTTCCAGATAGCTGATCTCGTCCTCGGTCAGTTTCAGATCGACCGCTTTTGCCGCGCCTTCGACGTGGGAGAGCTTTGTCAATCCGACCACCGGAGAGGTCGATTTTGTCAGCAGCCACGCCAGCGCGATCTCGGTCATCGAAATGCCGCGCCTGTCGGCAAGCTTCTCGACACGCTTTATGATCTTGCCGTCCGCTTCGGCGGTCGCGTCATACTTGAATTTGGCATATGAATCCTCTTTAAGCCTCTTTGTACTTTCGCCCGGCCTGCGGGACAGTCTGCCGCCCGCCAGCGCGCTGTACGGCGTTACCGCTATGTTTTCCGACTTGCAAAACGGGATCATTTCGCGCTCTTCCTCGCGAGCGATAAGGTTGTAATGCCCCTGGATCGAAACAAACTCGGTAAGTCCATTTTCTCTCGCGTAGTAATTCGCTTTGGCAAGCTGCCACGCAAAACAGTTGGAGATGCCGATATATCTCGCCTTGCCCGCTTTGACCGCTCTGTCAAGCCCTTCCATGATTTCCTCCACCGGCGTGTGATAATCCCACATATGATAGATGTAGAGGTCAACATAGTCCATACCGAGATTTTTAAGGCTTTGATCGAGATAGTTTTCGATATGTTTGCGGCCGTCTACACCCGAGTCGATCTCGCCCTGCGTGCGCGGGGTAAATTTTGTTGCGATCACGTATTCATCGCGCTTCGCAAAATCCCTGAGCGCCCGTCCCACATACTGCTCACTTGTGCCGTTTTGGTAAACTATCGCGGTATCGAAAAAGTTTATACCCAGCTCAAGTCCGCGTTTTATTATCTCTCTTGTCTGACTTTCGTCGACCGTCCAGCTGTGCTGCCCCGTCGCAGCGTTTCCGAAACCCATGCAGCCCATACATATCCGCGACACGTTCAGATCGGACTTGCCTAATTTTGTGTATTCCACGACTATCACTCCTTCTGCGCTTACTTAAAACTATGTGTAAAAATTTAACTGTACATATATTATATACCTGTTGTTTAATATCGTAAAATGCTTGTTTTTCATAGTTATCCATACAAATTTTGTATGGATAAATTATTCGGTCAATTTGTTTTGTCGCGGACCACAAGCCTTGCTCCCAGATCGTCCTCAAGCTTTGAAATCTGCCTCGAAAGCGTCGGCTGCGTAATATGCAGCATCTCCGCCGCCTTTGTTATGTTTTCCTCTCTCGCTACCGCGAGAAAATATTTTAATATCCGTGTGTATCCATAGTACTCTCCTTAGAAAAATATACTCTGACGTCGTGTCATTGATTATATTATATCACTATTCTGACATTTCGTCAATATTTTTTGAAAATTTCTACGATAAGTTGTGTTAAATCAAACGGGTATATAAGCTCAATATAGATTGAAAAATTAAAGCGTTCAGTAGAAATGCTGATTGATATTTGTAAAGAATTTCGACGCCATCGCCGATGAGATTTTACGGCTCCGTAATCTGAAAGAAAAATCTGAGCTCGACAGCTGCCGCCGGGCTTATGGCCGACGGCCTAATACCCGAAAAGCCCGAAAATACGACACTTTTTCGGCGGTCAGCTTTTTATGCGTGACATCAATACTACCGTCTCGACGTGAGGGGTTCTTGGGAACATATCGACGGGGACGGCTTTTTTCGGTGTAAAGCCGAGGTTGTTCAGTATTTTCATGTCACGCGCCAAGGTTGACGGCTTGCAGGAAATATAGACGATTTTTTTGAGCGTCGGTATTTCCGAAAGCTCGTTTAACAGTTTTATGTCGCAGCCTTTGCGCGGCGGGTCGAGCACCGCTATATCCGGACGCGTACCATTTTTTATTATATCGCGTATAACAAACTCGGCTTTTCCGCAATAGTATTCCGCGTTTTTCACATTATTCAGCTCGGCGTTTTCACGCGCGTCCATAACCGCCTGCGGAGTGTATTCAACACCGATGATTTTTTTCGCTCCGCGCGCCATAAACTGTCCTATAGTTCCTATACCGCAATACAAATCAAGCAATGTTTCGTGCCCCTTTAAGTCCGCGAATTCCTCGGCGATCGAATAGAGCCTCTCGGTCTGTGCGCGGTTCACCTGATAGAAGGACACAGGCGATATTCTGAACTTCACATGACCTATATTGTCGATAAGATAAGGACTGCCGTATATTGTTTTGTTCTCGTTTCCAAGAATAACATTGGTTTTTTGGGAGTTTATATTCTGCGCCACTCCCGATAAATCGGGACACGCGCTTTTTAGTTCGTTCACAAGAGCATCGGAACCCGGAAGCTTATTTTTTGATGTCACAATCGTGACCAAGGTGCCGCTGTCAGCCTGTCTCACACAGACATGGCGCACCAGACCTCTGCCGCTCTGCTCGTCATAGGCGCTGATACCGCGGCTTTTCATCCAGTATTTAACGGCTCTTATAACAGCTCGACAGTTTTCGCCCGCTATCAAACAATCATCCGATTCGACAAGACGATGGCTGTGCGCCGCGAACATTCCTATGCCCTCCGGGGTCACCGGAAACTGCGACTTATTACGATAACGCCTTGATTTCGGCGACGGTATTACATCACTTGTCTCATAATTTTTAAATCCGCCGATCCTTTCGATACAGTCTTTGACTTTATTCTGCTTAAATTCCAGTTCTTTTTCATAGCTCATATGCATAAGCGCGCAGCCTCCGCATTTATAAAACACGGGGCAGTCGGATTTCACACGATATGGCGAGGGTTTGATAATCTCTATCAACTTGCCGACGGCATATGTTTTTGTAATTTTGATCAGTAAAACACGCGCGGTCTCGCCCACAATAACATACGGCACGAACACAGCCATGCCGTTAATTCTGCCGACTCCTCTTCCGTCGTCGGTCATCCCGTCTATTTCAATATCAAAAATATCGTTCTTTTTCACATGTAACCCGCCTTTGCATCGTATAAAACCATTTTACATCATAATCTTTTTCGGGTCAAGAAAAAAATGTGGACAAAGCACGCAGGCAGTGATATAATATTATCATGTTGAATATTAAAGAAACGATAATCGTTGAAGGAAAATTTGATAAGGAGCGCGTGAAGCGCGTGTGTTCGGCGCCGATCATATGCACCGACGGCTTTGAGCTGTTCAGGTCAAAGCGCATGACCGAGACTATTCGAAAACTGGCCGAAACAACGGGTATCATCGTGTTGACCGACAGCGACCGCGCAGGCTTTAAAATCAGGAACCACATAAAAAACTGCGTTGGAGAGCGCGGAACCGTAAAACACGCATATATACCCTCGCTCAAAGGAAAAGAAAAACGCAAGGACAAGCCCGGAAAAGAAGGATTGCTGGGCGTTGAGGGAATGGACGACGAGGTCATACGGCGCGCCATCGAAAAAGCCGCGGCAACCGAAGCCGCGAAACCAATCAAAACTCTCACAAAGTCCGAAATGTACCTGGACGGTATCAGCGGTCGCGAAGGAAGTTTTGAACTGAGACAAAAAATACTTGCCCGCATGAAGCTGCCGCTCAGGCTTTCGCCAAACGCGATGGCCGAGCTAATAAACAAAGCCGGACTTTACGAAGAATATAAAAACGCTCTTGCTGCGGAGGCTGATAAAAATGGCTGATAAAATAAAAAAAACTATCGCTGAGATACTGCCGGAAATAATTGATTTGCGGCATAAAATACATATGCGCCCCGAGCTTTCATTCGAGGAATATGAAACCGCCGCGTTGGTTTGTTCGGTTCTGGATAAACACGGAATCGAATATCGGTCCGGTATTGCGGGAACCGGGGTTCTGGGCATTATCAAAGGCGAAAAGAGCGGTGCGGGAAAAACTCTGCTTATACGCGCCGATATGGACGCGCTGCCGGTTTTTGAAAAAAGCGGATGCGGATTCGCCTCCGAAAATGACGGCGTAATGCACGCGTGCGGTCATGATGTCCACACATCGACTCTTTTGTGCTGCGCTGCCGCGCTAAATAAATTGCGCGCCGATTTCTCGGGCACGGTCAAGCTTATGTTTCAGCCGGGCGAGGAGACGACCGGAGGGGCCGAGCCGATGATAAAAGAAGGCGTTCTTGAAAATCCGAAGGTTGACTCATGTGTTGCACTACACGTTGAGCCGTCAATGAAAGTCGGCACGGCGGGTTTTAAGCCGGGTCCGTTTTACGCATGTCCCGACGAATTTGACATAATTATCAAAGGCAGAGGCGGTCACGCCGCCACGCCCCAAAAATGCGCCGATCCTATTATTGCTGCCGCGCAGATCATAACCGCGATCGAAAATTTGCCGACAAGACTTATAAGTCCCCTTGATCCCGCGGCTGTCTCGGTCTGCATGGTAAACGGCGGCGCTGCGTATAATATTATACCCGATTCCGTGCATATAGGAGGCTCGGTCAGAGTATTTTCCGACTCGGACCGCGAGATTATCGAAAACGCTATAGGCAAAACAGCTCGTAACATTTGCGCAATATACGGGGCCGAATGTGAGTATGATTACCGCAGGCTGTTCCTTCCTCTCATAAACGACAAAAACACGACCGAGCTTCTCAAAGACTCGGCAGATAATTATCTCGAAACCGTTGTATTATCCGAACCTACCATGGCGGGCGAGGATTTTTCATATCTGACCGACGCGGTAAAATCTTCGGCGTTGTTCTGGCTCGGATGCACCGATGATGGTTGTGAGGGGTACCCGCTTCACAGCGAGCGATTCTTTGCCTCCGACAAATGTATTGAATACGGCGCAGAAATTTTTTGCGACTATGCCGTTAAGTTTTTGAATTAAAAATATCATCCGCCCGTCTGTCCGCTTCGGTAATACGGACAGGCGGCTGCATCCTCCGTTCCCGCCCGCGTTATCATGCAGAGCGTGCATTTGCCGTCCTTCATAAAATCACACCCGGATTCAGAACAGTTGATATTTGACACAATTTTCACCTCCCGTTCTTATTCTGAGCAACATCGGATTTATTATTCTAAAAAACAGAAGCATTTATATTTTAATCGAGGTGTTTTTATGGCAATTATAATTAATCAAATCTGTACGAATGAAATAATTGACAGTATATCAAAAAGATTTCCGAACGAAACTATAGTAAAAAGTGTGATGCTTAAAAACGTTTCGGGATCAACCGCAGCTCATCCCGACATGCAGATCCATTTTGTAAGTAAAAACACGGCAATATGCGCTCCCGAGTGCTATGAATACTATTCGTCGACTCTGAGCGGCGTCAATTTGATTCCGGGCACTGTGACCCCGAAGGACACGTATCCCTCGGACATTGCATATAATGCAGCAAGGCTGGGAAAATATGTTATCGCCAATACGCGGTATACGGAGCCTAAAATTTTAGAATACTATAAAAAGCACGGCTTTTGTATCGTAAACACAAATCAAGGATATGCAAAATGCAGTCTTGCAATCGTGAGCGGCAGCGCGGTTATAACCGGAGACAGCGGACTCTATGCGCTGCTTCAAAAGCTTGATAACATAAAATGCCTTAAAACCGATCAATCGCGGATAATACTGGAAGGGTACGGCAACGGCTTCATCGGCGGCACGAGCGGACTGATCGGAGAAACGGCCGTGTTTTTCGGAAATCCCGACACTGCAGTAAAAAAGTTTTTGAATGACCTGAATATAGAATATTTTTGCGCTTCAAACGGCGCGCTCACAGACTACGGAAGCCTGATATACGGAGGTGGTTGAAAGAATGAATATAAACGAACTCACTAATGATGAAATTGACCAATCGGATGATTTGGATATATCGGATATAAATGATAATTATGACCTGCCGGCGGTGCTGGAGGCGGACGGTGAAATACCCGACAGCGAAACCGCCGGTTTGATTGCGAGATGGCTTGTGGCTAAATATCGTTCAAAGCTGATTTATGACTGTATAGACGATGTTTTCGGAAAACTCGACACCGAGGACAGAGACGAGGTATACAGAGGCGTGTGTGATATAATAAGCTGCAGATACAAACTTAGGCATCTCGAATATATTAAAAGCAAACTGCTGGAATTCTTTGAGCATGACAGCAAAATGAACATAGACGGATTTATTAATTTCAGACTTAAAGCGTATAAAGACGAGCTCAGAATTCTTGTTGAAGAATGCGGCTGCGATATCCTTGGCGATAAGGAACTTAAGGATTATTTTGAGCTTCTTGATATTCTTGATTTACTGACGCGCATATGAAATCAAGGCGTTGCGGCGGCGGTCTGCGCGGCCGCAGCGCTTAACGCAGCATCCCAACGGCTGTTGGCTCCGGTTATTTTTTGCTTAAAGCCGTTCAAGGCATATGCTGCAATTTCCGAATCCGCGCCGTCGCGCGAAGCGCTCATGATGTCAAACGCGCTTGCGTACGCGTCCAAAACCTCGGACAATACGGGACAGAGCGCGGCATCGGCGCTTGAGAGGCTATCAATGTCTCTTATGGATTTCGCCGCAAGGTCAGCCGCGTTTACATTGTCTTTAACCGAATCAAAGCTGTTCCACCATGACGCGTCAATCGCGCCGTTTAGAAGGCTGTTTGAAGCGGCTCTTATATCGGTAAACTCATAAAAAACTTCCCCGAACCCCACATTTGGAGAATAAGTATAGTCAACGGCCGCGTCATCGCCGCAGCCGCTGAGAAGAGCTGTCAAAAAAAGTAAAACCGCAAATATATTTATATATTTTTTCATATTAATTCCTCACAAACCGCCATTAACGTCTGTCATCACACAGCATAACAAGCAGGGTGCCGTCGGCAAAATCTATCCGCGCCTCATCGGATTTATCAAATTCGTTGCTGGATGCCTGAACCATATCCGGCCGCAGAGTCATGCCTCTTGCCTCATATTTAAGACCCTTAACAGAAAAATTATGCACTATACCGCCATACGGAAAAAAAGACACATATTTTTTCCCACATTCTGATTTTTTTAAAAAAAACGGAGCGCGCTCCATCCAAATCTCGTTTATATCATCGACCATTTTTAAACGAACACCGCGGTTCAGCGCGTATTCAATAAGACAAAAGTGTGAAAACTCCTGGTCGATTCTTCCTCCGAGACCGCCTATTAGGGTTATATCATCGGCGCCGCACTGTATCGCATAATCTACCGCTATATTGGTATCGGTCTTGTCCTTTTCCGGAGGATATACAACACGCTTGATGCCGTTCGGTATTTCACTCGCAAACGAATCATTGTCACCGAGCACAATATCCGGGCTGAGTCCAAGCTTCATCGCGTGTTTCAACCCAGCATCGGCACATATTATCATTTGGTCGTCGAAATCATATTTTTTAAGATATTCGTAATCAGGTATTTTCGCGCTGCTGAATATCACTGCCTTCACGCTTTTCAACCCCCCGCACAGCCCGATTTCTGAGATTATGTATAGTGTCTCTGTAGTTCTCGGAATGAAAAATTGACGAGCCCGACACAATGACGTTGGCGCCCGAGCGCGTCGCGTCATCAATATTTTCTTCCGTTATTCCTCCGTCAACTTCGATGTCAACCGTAAGTCCGCGGCTTTTAAGCGTGTTATAAAGCTCGGTTATTTTCTCGTCAACCGAGTACATATACTCCTGACCGCCAAAACCCGGCTCAACGGTCATAATCAAAACCTGATCCACAAGATCAAGGACATCGGTGATCACGCTTATGTCTGTCCCGGGCTTTATGCTGACACCGGCTTTGATTCCCAAACTTTTTATATGCTCAATAGTTCCCCGAAGGTCTTTTACCGCCTCCTGATGCACGGTAATTATATCGGCTCCGGCAGCAGCGAAATCATCAATGAACTCCTCGGGATCGGTCACCATCAGATGAACGTCAAGAACAAGCGCCGTTTTGTCGCGAAGGGCGCTTACGACCGACGATGAGTAACTCAAGTTAGGGACAAAATGCCCGTCCATAATGTCAATATGTAGGTAATCGGCGCCCGCCGCCTCAACTCTTTTAACATCGCGCTCAAGATTAGCCGGATCCGCCGCGAGAATAGATGGAGAAATTTTTATGTAAGGCATATTTTTTCCTTTCTGTTGAGCTGATCAATTGTTTATGCTTGTGATTAATATTGTTTATTATCCAAAATTTCTTTATACTGAGCTTTGTAGCTTTCGTGTCTGGACTTGCTGATTTTTCCGCTTTTCAATGCATTTAGAACGGCGCAGTCCTTTTCGACCGTGTGGCTGCAGTCGGTAAATCCGCAGTCATTTATATAAGGCTGAAACTCCGGGAAAAGTCCGCATAACTGTTTTTCGTCCATATCCGCAACCGAAAACGAACTGAACCCCGGCGTGTCGATAATGTATCCGTCTCTGCTGTCAAGCTGCATAAGCTCGCTGTGGCGCGTGGTATGCCGTCCGCGCTCAACTCTGTCGCTGACCTCGCCGGTTTTAAGATCGGCGTGTCTCAAAATTCTGTTAAGTATGCTGGATTTTCCAACGCCGGAATTACCCGCAAAAACGGTCAGCTCCCCAATCAACATGTCATTAAGCCTGTCAACATTCTCGCCCGTTTCGGCGCTGATACATATAGTGTCAAAACCGGCGCGGCTGTATATGTCATAATACTCGCCGCCATCGCCGAGATCGGTCTTATTTATGCAAATTATCGGTCTCACTCCGGCGTACATTGACGAAGTTACAAGCTTGTCCACGGTGAAAAGATTCGGTTTCGGATTTACGACCGAAAAAACTATCGCGATCCTTGAAACATTGGCAACCGGAGGTCTGATAAGCGAATTGGTTCTAGGCAGTATTTCACTTATCAGACCGGTGTTTGACGCGGAATCTATGCCGCATCTGACCACATCGCCGACCAAGGGGGTTATGCCTTCTTTGCGGAATCTGCCCCTTGCGCGGCACTCGTAAATTTTGCCGTCTCCCGAGGATGAGATATAATAGAATCCTCCGACGCCCTTTGTTATTCTTCCCTCAACTTGAATATTCGCCATTAATCGATCAAACCGCCGTCAGAATCACCGGAACCTCCTTCGCTGCCGCCCTGATCACTGGAATCTTCGGATCCTCCTCCGCTTCCGCCGCCCAGATCGCCGGAATCTTCTGAGCCGCCGCCCGAACCGCCGCTGTCGGAATCGCCCGAGTCATTTGAGCCGCTACGGGAACTTTCCCGCTCGGTATTAGAATCCGAATCGGAGCTTGTGTCGGATCTGTCATTATCATATTTTTCGGATGAATTTCCTTGGTTTCTGTCGTTATTCGTGGTCGTATCCGACTCGGTTCTGTCATAGTTTTGCTTAACTTCCTTTGTCGGCTCGGGAGTCCTTTCGGGGCCTGAGCTTACCGTCAGAGTTACCATATCGCCTGCCGCGAGCGCGCTGCCCGCCACAGGTGTCTGTTCGAACACAAGACCTTCCTTAACGTCCGCGTTTACTTTTTCTATTTTTCCGCACGAGAGACCTAACTTCTCAAGATCCGCCTTCGCCTCGTCATATGACATTCCGGAATAACTCTTTAGTGTTATTGACGAGCTGCCCGAACTGGTTATTACTCTTATTATAATATTGTCTCTGTTCGCAACGTTTGTGCCGCCGCTCGGCGACTGCTCAAGGATCGTGCCGACAGGCTGAGTGCTTTCTGTTTTGCTCTGCTCTAAAATACTGAAAGTCTTGCCGTATTCGGATTGAGCGTCTTTAAGAGTTTTGCCGACAAGATTCGGGATCGAAAGCGTGTCGGATGAAGTCATGAATATTCCGAATCCGTCGGTCACCGCGAAAGCGACCGCGATACCCGCGGCGAGCACGGCAAGCGCAGAAATAAACGCTACAAATGCAATTTTGCGCTCTTTCTTCTTTTTAATTCTTCTTGCTCTTTTTTCGTTAAGTCTCTCCATAGCTTCAAACTCTTTATCCTGCTTATCGTAATCGTCAAGGTCAATACCCGGTATTCTGCTGTCAAGACTGCCGTCACGATTGACGGTCGGCAGTTTGACGGTGCTTGAACCCGAGCCGGAATTTGACGAGCGCGGCTTTCTCTTGTTATATACTTGGATATCGGGATCAATAAGCACCTTATTGATATCGGAAATCATGTCGGTAATAGACGAGTACCTGCTGTTTTGCTCTTTCGTCATCGCTTTCATGACAACAGCCTCGAGAGCCTTGGGAACATCCGGATTGATCTCGGTTATAGGCGTTGGCGTTTCCTGCAAATGCTTGATGGCGATCGCCACAGCCGTACTGTCATCAAAGGGGAGCATTCCCGTGAGCATCTCGTACATAACAACGCCCATTGAATATATATCGGTGCGCTCATCGGTGTATCCGCCTCTCGCCTGCTCGGGCGAAAGATAATGCGCGGTGCCGATAGTGTTGTTGCTCGCCATTGTGGTAGTCGCCTGAGTTGCGGCGCGGGCGATCCCGAAATCCGTTATCTTAAGAACGCCGTCCGGAGCCATTATAATATTCTGAGGCTTAATATCGCGGTGTATAACCGAATTGTTGTGCGCCTCTTCTATGCCTTCGCATATTTGAAGCGCGAATTCCGCCGCCTTGCGCCACGGAATAACTTCCACTCTATCAATATAATCCTTGAGAGTCTCTCCCTCAATATATTCCATAACGATGTAATACATACCGTCTTCACAGCCGACATCGTAAATCGAAACAATGTGGGGATTCGAAAGACTTGCGGCGGCCTGAGCCTCGGTGTTAAAACGGCGTACAAATTCTTTATCGTCCTTATAATCGTCCTTCAAGACTTTAACGGCCACATATCTGTTAAGAAGCTTGTCTTTCGACTTGTATACGCGCGCCATGCCGCCTTTCCCGATCTCCTCTATTATTTCATATCTTCCGGCTATTAATTTACCAATCATGTTCATATAGCACTTTCCTCCTCAAGAATTCGTATAACGATAACGGTTATGTTATCCAGGCCACCGTTTTCTTTGGCCAGATCTCTGAGTTTTTCGGCGGTTTCCATTGAGGTGCCGCACTGCCTGACAATACTCAAAATAACATTATCCTCAACCATTCCGGATAATCCGTCACTGCACATTATAATGCTGTCGCCCGGTTTGTATTCATACTCAAAAATATCAGCCTTTGTTGTCTCATCGCTGCCTACCGCTCTGGTAATAATATTTTTCTGCGGATGTATTCTTGCCTCTTCTTTTGTGATCGTTCCGCACTCGACCATCTCCTCAACGACCGAGTGATCGACGGTTATTTGATATATCTCGTTATTGCGGCAGGCGTAAGCCCTGCTGTCTCCGATGTTCGCTATAAAACCCTCACCGCCCGCAAATGCGCAGACAACGGCTGTTGTGCCCATTCCGCTGCGTGTTGCATCTTCACGCGACATTTTGTATATGCTTGCGTTAGCGTCCGAGAGCGCGTCATTTATATGTCTCGGAACATCGGACGGCGGACTGTCGGATAAAATGCCGTTCAGCGAGTTTGTTATATAATCAACCGCGAGCTTGCTCGCTACCTCGCCGGCATTATGTCCGCCCATACCGTCAGCCACAACGCAAAAACCGGGCTCCGTGCCGTTTTCAAAGCCGCAGATAATATAACTGTCCTCGTTCAGTTCTCTGACGCAGCCGGTGTCGGTAACACCATAAACATCAAATCTCAATTTTCATTACCTCCATTCTGCTCAATATTATGTGTTGAGCGCAGCTGCCCGCAAGCAGCCGAAATGTCGCTTCCCATCTCCCGCCGCACGGTAGCCGGTATTCCCTTTGACTCGAAAATTTCCGAAAACATACGCACTGACTCGGAGCCGGGCGGCGAAAATCCGGTGCCGTCAACGCTGTTCACCGGAATCAAATTAACATGACAAAGCATGCCTTTAAGCAGTTTTGCAAGCTCCCTCGCTTTATCGGCTCCGTCGCTGACCCCTTTTATCAATGTGTATTCAAAAGTCAGGCGTCGCCCCGTCTTCTCTATGTAATAGCGGCAGGCGGGAATAAGCTTCTCAAGATCATATTTCCTGTTGATAGGCATAATTTTGTTTCTCGCCTTATCGTTTGCAGCGTGCAAAGACACGGCAAGCGTGATCTGGAGCCGCATATCGGCAAGCTCATAAATTTTCGGCACAATGCCGCATGTCGATACGGTTATATGTCTTTGTCCTATTCCGAGGCCCAAAGGCTCGTTTACGTTTTTTATAAAAGCCGTCACATTTTCAAAATTGTCAAGCGGCTCTCCGACTCCCATAATGACAATATTCGAGATCCGCTCGCCAAGGTCGCGCTCGACTGTAATTATCTGGTCAATGATCTCGCCTGAGCTTAAACTGCGAATTTTGCCTCCGATCGTGGAGGCGCAAAATTTGCAGCCCATTGCGCAGCCGACCTGGCTTGAAACGCATATCGAATATCCGTGCTTGTATTTCATCAGCACCGACTCAATATAATTTCCGTCACCTAATTTTAACAAATATCTGCGTGTTCCGTCAAGACTTGAGACAAATCTTTTTTGAATAATCATTGTGTTTATTTCACAAATATCTTTCAGCTTCTCACGCAGAGACTTGGGTATGTCTGTCATTTCGTCGAAACTTGAAACTTTTTGATACAGCCATTTGTATATCTGTTTGGCTCTGAATTTAGGTTCGCCAAGCGACACCATAAAATTCTCAAGTTCAGAGAGCGAAAAATCTTTAAGTTTGATTTTTTCCATATATTCTCCGTTCCGCCGCGATAAAAGCGGCTTTTTAAACGCTCGGCAGTTTATACTCTGACAAGTTTCGCGATATAGAATCCGCTGCCTCCGGTTTCGTGAGTGAGCAATGTTTTTTGTGAAACAAGTTTGAAATCACAGTGCTTCTCAAGAAATCGGTCAATTTGTCTTTCGTTTTCGGTTTTTAATATCGTGCACGTGCTGTACACCAAAATCCCGCCGTATTTAACATATTCGGCCGCAACATCAAGCAGTTTGCGCTGTATTTTAACAAGCTCATCTATATCGCTCTCTCTGCGCGTCCACCTGATATCCGGCTTCGAATGTATAACTCCGAGTCCGGAGCAGGGGGCGTCGAGAAGAACGCGATCAGCCTTGCCGATAAAATCGGAGGCGGGAACGGAAGCGTCGCGGGCCTCGGCTTTAATTATGTCGATCCCGAGCCTTTTTGCCGCGGCGTTAATCAGATCTATCTTATGCTCGTGAATATCAAAGGCGCGTATCTCGCCTTGATTATTCATAAGTTCGGCGATATGGGTTGTTTTTCCGCCCGGGGCGGCGCACATATCTATCACAAACATTCCGGGCTTTGGCTCAAGCGCGAGAGCCGCAGACTGTGAGCTTCTGTTCTGGATCGTATATAGTCCGTTTTTGTATGTATCCGACTCGGAAATGTTCAGGCTGCCGTGAACTTTGAAACAACCTTCTATCTCCGGTTCGGGTTCTGCATTGATGCCGTCCGCTTCAAGAAGTCCGATAAAATTATCGCTATTTTTAAGACGGTTTTGCCTTATATACGGCGAATATGCCTTATTTGCGGCCGCAAGTATTTTCTCGCAGGTATCTATCCCGTAATCGGATATGATATGCTCGACCATCCATTTCGGGAAGGAGAACATAACCGATAAATATTCGGCCTCGTCATCGGCTCGATCGGGATATACGATATCATTTTTGCCTCTGCACAAACTCCGCAGCACCCCGTTCACAAAACCGCGGGAGCGGCCCGCGAATTTGCGCGCAAGCTTCACGGATTCGTCGCATGCCGCCGAATCGGGAACGCGGTCAAGCATGATTATCTGAAACGCGCCGATCTCGAGTATTGTTCTGACCTGAGCCGACATTTTCCTGATCTTTATTTTCGAAAATCGGGAAATTACATAATCGAGCAGAAGCCTGTTTTTTAGGCAGCCGCAGGTCAATTCGGTGGCGAACGAGCGCTCAAGCTCGCTTACATCGTTTTTCGAAAACACTTCGTTCAGCGCCAGGTTTATATATGTTTTCCCGCGCTCAAATTTGAGTAAAGCCAAAAACGCGGCCTCTCTTCCGTTCATATTATCAATCCCGTCTTGAGTTGCGCGAGATTAGTATCAAGCGCAGCAGAGTCATAAGCGCGCTGAAAGCCGCGGCAACATAGGTCATCGCAGCCGCCGATAAAACTTTTTTCGCTCCGCTTAGCTCCTGCGGGCTCAGCATGTTGTATGATTCAAGCGTTTTAAGGGCTCTGCCGCTGGCGTTAAACTCAACGGGCAGCGTGATAAGTTGAAAAACGACCGTAGCGCAGTATAGCAAAATCCCGATATCAATGATTATCGGCGCGATGCCTCCGAAAGCGGTCAGTATAAACCCTATCAGAATGATCGGCATCGACAGTTTGCTGCATATGTTTACAGCGGGGTATATGCCGTTTCTGACGCGTATCGGTCCGTATCCTGTGGCATATTGAACAGCGTGTCCGCACTCGTGCGCGGCAACTCCGATAGCACCGATACTGTTGCTCGCGTAAGTCGAATCGGACAGACTCACAACATTGGTGCGCGGGTCGAAGTTATCGGTCAGATTTCCCTGAATATGCTGAACGCGCACGTTCCTTAGACCGTTGCGGTCAAGGATTAAACGAGCCGCCTCGGCTCCGGTCAATCCGCGCGTGTTTATAACTTTTGAATATTTATTAAATGTGCTTGACACCCTGGCCTGCGCCCACATAGCCAATATGATCGCAGGTATGAGTAAAATTACCGTAGGGTCAAAATATCCCAAATACATAATTATCCTCCTTCGCTTTTGTTTCTGTAATCGTTATAATTTAGTTATTTTAATATCTCGCCCGGCTCTATGCTGTGCCCGTTTAAATAGCTTTCGGCGGACATTCGCCTTCCGCCTCTCATCTGAAGCTCCTCGATCAGAACGCTGCCGCCTCGGCACGCGATCTCGATTTTTTTGTCACGAAGTCCGAGAACTTCGCCCGGAGCGCCGTCACCGTCGGAGGCGGACGCTCTGAAGATTTTCATAACATCGCCTTTATACTCCGAGTAAGCGATCGGCCAGGGATTGACGCCTCGGATCAGATTTATGATCTCCCCGCTTGTTTTGGTCCAGTCTATATGGCCCGTGGACTTTTCCATCATCGGCGCGTAAGTTGCAGCGTCATCATCCTGCTTTATTCTTGGCGCAGTACCGTTTTCCAAAGCTTCGATCGTCTTGACAATAAGCTTTCCTCCAAGCCGCGCGAGACGGTCAAAAAGCTCTCCCGCGGTTTCGGCTTCGCCTATCTCAACTTGTTCTTTAAGAATAATATCTCCGGTGTCAAGCTCTCTGTCCATATACATTGTGGTGACCCCGGTTATCTTGTCACCGTTTATCACGCAGCGTTGAATAGGCGCCGCGCCGCGGTATTTCGGAAGAAGTGAGCCGTGAACGTTTATGCATCCGTATTTCGGGTAATCCAGAATGTATCCGGGCAGAATTTTTCCGTAAGCGGCCACAATAATTATATCGGGGCCAAGTTCCTCGAGCTTATCAAGAAAAGCGTTGTTTTTCAGGGTTTCGGGCTGATAGACCGGGATCCCGATTTTTTGAGCGGCGATCTTAATATCGGTCGGCTGAGTTTTGTGGCCCCTGCCCTTCGGCCTGTCAGGCTGAGAAACCGCGGCAACTATATCATGTCCGGCCTCGGCTATCGCCTCAAGCGACGGCACCGCGAAATCCGGCGTTCCCATAAACAGTACTCTCATGTTTACCTCCGGTGTGAATTTTCTTATTTTCTGATATTAATAATATATTATACTACACTTAAATAAATTTATCAAGACAATTATACTATTATTGACAATTTTATTAAAAATGTGGTAGTATAGACCTGAGGTGAGACTGATGATTGCTATAATTGACTACGGAGCGGGCAATCTGCGCTCCGTTGAGAAGGCTTTGGAGTATCTCGGGTTTAAAGCTAAAATCACATCCGACCCGAAAGAAATATTAAATTCTGACAAAATGATCCTTCCGGGCGTCGGAGCATTCGGCGTCTGTATGGAATCGATCAAAAAAGCGCGGCTTGACGACTGCATACGCGAGGGGATCGCGCGGGAAAAGCCGTTTTTCGGCATTTGTTTGGGGCTCCAGCTGCTTTTTGACAAAAGCGACGAGTCGCCGGGCTCAGAAGGCCTTTCTGTATTCGGCGGCGGAAACAAAAAGATACCCGCGGCAGATGGTCTCAAGATTCCGCATATGGGTTGGAACTCGATAACATATGACAAAAACTGCCCGGTTTTTGAAGGGATCGGAGATGAGCCTTATATGTATTTTGTACACTCATATCATATCGCTCCGAAAGATGAGAGTATAGTCTGCGCGCACACCGAATACGGCACAAAAATTCCCGTTGCGGTGCATAAAAATAATATTTTTGCCACTCAATTCCATCCGGAAAAAAGCGGCGACACAGGACTTATAATTCTTAAAAACTTCGGAGAGCTGTAAAGGAGGTTTACTTTATGCTTGCAAAACGCATTATCCCCTGTCTTGACGTTAAAAACGGACGGGTTGTAAAGGGAGTTAACTTTATAAATCTAATAGACGCGGGAGATCCGGTGGAAGTAGCGAAGGTTTACAACAAAGCAGGCGCGGACGAGCTTGTTTTTCTGGATATAACCGCCACTCATGAGGCGCGCGGCACGGTAATTGAAATGGCCAAAAGAGTCGCCGAGACTGTTTTTATTCCGTTCACAGTCGGCGGCGGTATAAAAACCGTTGAAGACTTCAGAGAACTGCTGCTTCAAGGTGCCGATAAGATCTCGATCAATTCTTCGGCGATACGAGATCCGCGGCTGATATCGGACGCCGCCGAAAAATTCGGCAGTCAATGCGTTGTTGTCGCTATAGACGCGAAGCGGCGCGAGGACGGGAACGCTGCCGAGCCGCGATGGAACGTATATATAAACGGCGGCAGGATAGACACCGGACTTGACGCGGTTGAGTGGGCAAAGCGCGCCGAATCACTCGGCGCGGGCGAGATTTTGCTGACATCCATGGACTGCGACGGAACAAAGGCCGGCTATGACATTGAGCTGACGCGCACTATTGCCGAAAGTGTTTCGATACCCGTTATAGCGTCGGGCGGCGCGGGAACCATGGAGCATTTTAAAGACGCACTAACCGAAGGAAAAGCCGATGCCGCGCTTGCCGCATCCCTATTCCATTTTCGCGAAATTGAAATAAGAGACCTCAAAGATTATCTCGAATCAGAGGGAGTGCCCGTAAGACGGAGCTGATATAATGACATACGACCAAGCGATCAAATATATTCACTCAATACCAAAATTCAGCCGCGTTTTGGGAAATGATCTTTTGCGCGTTCTGCTCGGCAAGCTGAGTAACCCGCATAAAAAGCTTAAATTTATTCATATCGGCGGCACAAACGGCAAGGGCAGCACCGCGACTATGCTCTCAGAAATTTTGCAATCGGCGGGATATAAGACCGGACTGTTCACATCGCCCTATCTCGTGCGCTTCAACGAAAGGATCAGACTAAACGGCGAACCTATATGCGACAGCGGCCTTGCGGAAATTATAGCTTATATAAAAAAATTTTCCGAAAAATACGACGCCGAGGTATCGGAGTTTGCGTTTATTACCGCAGCGGCAATGGTTTATTTTCTCAGAGAAAACTGTGATATTGTCGTGCTTGAAGTCGGTCTGGGCGGCAGACTTGACGCAACAAACGTTATTGAGAGATCAGAGGTCACTGTGCTGACCTCCATAGGACTTGATCACTGCCAATATCTGGGCGGCACCCTCGACAGTATTTCACGTGAAAAGCTGGGTATAGTCAAACGCGGCTCGCCTCTTGTTATGTACCCAAAACAAGACGATATCGTTTTTAAAAACGCCAAAGATACCTGTATTAAGCTAAACTCCGAGTTGATTATTCCGGAGCTTCCGTACGAGTATGATCAAAACAGCAGGTCATTCAATTATAAAGACGAAAAATACACTCTCGCAATGAGCGGCGAGTTTCAGGCGCTGAACGCGGTGACCGCTATCGAAGCCGCAATAAAGCTATCGGATATCGGCTATAGAATTAACGCAAATAATATAAAACACGGCTTGTCACGAGCAAAAATCGGCGGCAGGCTTGAGAGGATAGGGAACGTATTGATAGACGGCGCGCATAATCCGCATGCTGTCAGCGCGCTGCTTAACGAACTAGAAAGGCAGTGCGAGCCGATACATTTTATCACCGCTGTCATGAATGACAAAGATCACGCCGAGATAACAAGCTTGATCTCGCAATTTTGCAAAAAACATAATTCCGAGGTCACGGTAACGCAGCTTGATATGCCCCGCTGCCTCAGCTCAGACAAACTCGCGGATGAGTTTACGCGCCGCGGCATAACCGCGACAACCGCCGGATCACCGGCAGCGGCCTTAAGCGCTCTTAAAAATTTTGACGGAACAATATGCGTGTGCGGATCACTGTATCTGGCGGGCGAGATAAAAAAACTTCTCACATAACAAAAGCCGCCCGAGGGCGGCTTTAAAATTTAATCGTTGTCAACTTCCCATGAAACTATTGTTCCGTCGCTTGCCAAAACTTCCGCGGAATATTCTGTCCTGCCCATGCGGAACTCTATGTCATATACCTCTCTTCCGTCATCAAAATCTTTTTTCGCTTCGGTAAATTTTACATCCGCCGCATTGAGTCCGGCTTTTTGAAGTGCTATCTCCTTCGCCTTGTCAAGCGTTATGTCCGCGTTTTGCTGCGTGTTTTGATTATTCTGCGGCGCAGGCTTTGCCGTGGGAGACGTTCCCGTCACAATATTGTCGGCATCGGTAACGGTGGTCTTTTTGTCGCTGAGTTCAACCCTCTTTTGATCCTCGTACCAAGTGACTTCCTTGCCCATTATCTCTCCGATGGCGCGGATGGGCAGATAGGTCGAGCCGTTATACAAAATCGGGTCAACAACTTCGCCGTTGACATTTTTGAATGTCTGTTCGGTTCCGTCAATAACTATCGTAAAATCCGGTCTGAGCTCGGCTTGAATGTTCTGCACGATCGTCGCCGCGCAGCCTCCGACCGCAACACATAAAACGCACAACAGAGCAGCGGCGGTTATCGAGATCTTGTTGTTCAGCTTTTTCATAATATACATCTCCTATCTATATAGCATTTATTATATTTTAATATAAAATAATTGCAAAAATATAGATAATTTGTGAATATTTTATAAATTTTGAAATTTAAATCTCGTTTAAAAAATCAACTTTTCCGCTGTCAATGCTGTATATTGCTCCAATTACCCCCAAACCGCTTTCATCGCCCTCGGATACGCCCAAAGCGTCTTTCGTAACGCGGACGCTGCGCTCAACATTTAAGCGGCACGCCTTGTTCTCGTCCTGCTCATCGCGGATAGCGAGGCGGATCTCATCGGTAAGAAATTTAACGCATCCGTCAGGCTCGTCATGTATCGCCGCGTGAACAGCTCCGCAATGGGTATGGCCCAAGACAACAACAAGTTTACAGCCCAGATGCGACACTGCGTAAATCACGCTGCCAAGCTGGGTTCTGTCCATAACGTTTCCCGCGACTCTTATCACGAACAGCTCGCCTATTCCCGCCGAAAAAATGCTCTCGGGCATAACTCTCGAATCCGAGCATGTGATAACGACCGCATATGGCTTTTGGCCCTCATTACAGGTCTTTTGGCGCACGGACGGCGAAATATCGCCACCGGGCAAGACTGCGTTTAAATACGCGGCGTTTCCCCGCTTTAATTTTTCAAGCGCCTCGCGCGCCGAGATCTCGGAATTGACATTCATAAATAACACTCCCTTTAAAAATTATATAAGCGACGGCTCAACATAAACCGTTCGGTTCTTTTCGTATATCACAAATCCGGGTTTTGCGCCGTTCGGCTTTTTCACGTTTTTGACACGCGTATAATCGACCGGGACCTGCGCCGACTCCCTCGCCTTGCTGTAGTACGCCGCGAGACGGGCGGCCTCCAAAATTGTTTGATCGGGCGCCTCTCCGGTGCCTTCGGTTCGAATCAACACATGCGAGCCCGGTATCTCTTTTGTATGGAGCCAGATATCGGTCGAATACGACATGCGTATCGTCAGCTCATCGTTTTGCTTGTTGTTGCGTCCGACAAGAATTTCATATCCGTCGCTTGAGGTGAATCTCATGGGTTTTGATGCCGTGTTTTTCGGCTTTTTCTTTTTGTTTGTCGGGCCGGTCGTTTTAATATAACCCTGCTCACGAAGCTCCTGCTTTATTTCGGAAAGATCGCGTGGAGTTTCCGCGTTTCGGATGCTTTCGAGCACTGTTTCAAGATACGCGAGCTCTTCCTCCGCCTCGGCGATCTGCTCGGCTGCAAATTTTTCGGTCACCTTTGCTTTGTTGTATCTTTTATAAAATTTTTGGGCGTTCTGCGCCGGCGAAATTGTCGGGTCAAGCGAGATCTTGATTTCTTTGTTATCATCATAAAAATTTTCTACGGTTATGCTGTCCATGCCGTATTTGACCCTGTGCATGTTCGCGGTGAGCAGATCGCCTTTTATTTTATACTTATCTCTGTTTTTGGATTTTTGGAGATTTTCTCTGTGCATTGCAAGCTTTTTCGCGCATCTGTCGATATTATTGTTGACGAGTTTTAAAATATCGGCGCTTCTTTGGCGCATACTCTCGCGCATTGAGCGGGTCACATAGTATTCGTCGATCGCCTCGGATATCGAATCCTTGGGCTTTACATCGGCAATATCGCCGTACTGCTCAAGCGATACGCACGAAAACGACATCGGTTTTCCGGTTGGCTTTTCATATACAACGCAGGGAGTGAACCGAGCGTTTTTGATATCGTCAATAAAGGAGCCTATAAACGTGACAAACTCGGCGTCGTCGACCTCTGATCTTGTTATCTTCGTATGGCCGGCGAACTTATACACAAGCTCGCGCGCCACAAGGGGGCTCATGCCCATGATATGATCAAGCAGAAACTTGTCAAGCAGCGTGTCAGAATCTTGACGGGAAAACTCGTTCATGAATCCCACAAGTTCAAACTTATCCGGTGTTATTTTATTTTGCGCCGGAGGCGCCTCGTAAATAAAGCCCGGCAGGATCTGACGCACCTTGCTGACGGTAAAATCCACATGCTTGGCGCTGTCCAATATCTTGTTTGTCTGATCAATAAAAATTATGTTGCTGTGGCGCCCCATGATCTCGGTGATTATCGACTTTGTCTCAAGATCGCCCAGTTCGCTCAGGCATTCAACGTCGACCCTTACAACGCGGTCGCATCCCGGCTGGGAAACGGCCGTTATTCTGCCTCCGCTCAGATGTTTGCGCATAAGCATGCACAGCATGGGCGGCGTCATCGGGTTTTCTTTTTTCGTGTTTGTCAGATGCACTCGTGCGTTTGAAGCGCTCGCCGAAAGCAGCAAACGATAGTTTCCGTCAAATGTCCGCACATTGAGTATTATCTCGTCGCTCTCGGGCTGATATATCTTGTCGATCTTTCCGCCGAGCAGCTTTTGGCTGAGCTCACAGACAACGCTTCGCGTCACAAATCCGTCATAGGACATAATTTACACCTCAAAAATATTAATATCTTTTTCGAAGATAACTCCCCCGAAACGGGGGAGTCAGTAATTTTTCATTTATTTAAGCAATTCCGCTTTGTCGGTTCTCTCCCAGGGAAGATCGAGATCGTTTCTGCCAAAGTGGCCGTAAGCCGCGGTCTGCTTGTAAATCGGGCGCTGCAAATCAAGACTTTTTATAATGCCGCTCGGCGTCAGGTCAAACACCTTTAAAATTCTTTCGGCGATCTCGCTTTCGGGAATAATGCCCGTGCCGCGCGTGTCAACGCGCACCGACACCGGTTTGCTGACGCCGATAGCATAGGCAAGCTGTATCTCGCACGCCTTTGCGAGTCCCGCCGCCACAACGTTTTTAGCAACATATCTTGCGGCGTAAGCGGCGCTTCTGTCGACCTTTGTGGGATCCTTGCCCGAGAAGGCCCCGCCGCCGTGACCCGCGTATCCGCCGTATGTGTCAACAATTATCTTTCTGCCGGTATGGCCGCTGTCACCCTGCGGGCCTCCGACCACAAATCTGCCGGTGGGATTTATATATATGGTCGTGTTCTCGTCTTTCAGATCATCTCCTATAACCTCGTCGATGACATATTTTTTTATATCCCTCTGCAGCCGCTCCTGAGACACAGCCTCGCTGTGCTGGGTGGACACAACAACAGCGTCAACGCGCTTAAAGCTGCCGTCCTCGTTATACTCTACCGTGACCTGAGCCTTTCCGTCCGGACGTAGATAGTTTAAAATATTCTTTTTGCGCACCTCGGTCAGACGCTTTGTAAGCTTGTGCGCAAGTGATATAGGCAGGGGCATGTATTCCTCTGTCTCATCGCAGGCAAAGCCGAACATCATGCCCTGGTCGCCCGCGCCCAAGCCTTCTCCGCCGTCATCAACGCCGCGAGCTATGTCGCCCGACTGCTCGTCTATCGCCAAAAGCACAGCGCAGGTGTCACAGTCAAAGCCGTATTTTGCTCTGTCGTAACCCACCTCGCGTATCGTCTCGCGGGCGATGGTTTTCATATCGACATAAGTGGTCGTAGTGATCTCTCCGACTATCAAAACAAGTCCCGTCGTCACGGTCACCTCGACCGCTACTCTCGCTTTCGGGTCATTCTCTAAGATCGCGTCTAATATCGCGTCGGAAATAAGATCGGAAATTTTATCGGGATGACCCTCTGTCACCGATTCGGATGTAAATAATCTCTTATACATAGCTTAATATCTCCTTTGAAATAACATCAATGTCTCGACCGCCGTCTATAATCACAATATTGTGTCCACAGTTATTTTTAAGATCATCAAGAACAGTCATAAAACCGTCTCTTATTCCGCTCAGCTGAGCCGCGCTCTGCTCGTACAGTTCTATATTGTCTCGACCCGAGTCGATCCTGTCCTTGCAGACTTCCGGCTTAACGTCAAGAAATATGCACAGGTCGGGTTTTAGCAGTTTTGAGCAGCCAAGGTTAATGTTCCTGACCCACTCATAGTCACACTCGGGATCGGTCCCTTGGTAAGCAAGAGATGAGTAGTAATATCTGTCACAGATCACTGTATAGCCATCGTCCAAGTATTTTTTTATGCCGAACTCGGGATTTGTCACATGCTCGATCCTGTCGGCGAGGAACAGCGCGGCCTGCAGATGTATGTCCTTATAATCGCTTTCGGATAAAATACGGTTCAGGTAAGCGCCCGTCTCATAAGAGGTCGGCTCATGTGTCATATGCACTTTCTCGCCTCTGCTCTCGAGGTTTTGTTTGAGCAGCTCGATCTGCGACGACTTTCCGCTGCCGTCAAGCCCCTCTATCACGATAAACCTACCCATTGGCTCCACCCTGTCCGTAATACGCGTTTTTTCCGTGTTTGCGATTATAATGCTTGTCCAGCACATAAGAGGGCATGACCGGAATTTCGGGATTTATAATTTCACACATAAACGCCATCTTCGCGACTTCCTCAATCACCACCGCGTTATGGACCGCGTTCTTCGCGTCGGTTCCCCAGGAAAACGGCGCGTGATTTGACACCAGAACTCCTGGGATCGCGTCGGGATCAATTCCTTTATTTTCGAAAGTCTCGGCGATGACCCTGCCTGTGTTCAGTTCATAAGCTTCCTCAACCTCGAATTTCGCGAGCGGTCTTGTGCAGGGGATCGGACCGTAGAAGTAATCGGCATGGGTCGTGCCGTACGCGGGCAGATCTCTTCCCGCCTGCGCCCAAGCCGTTCCGTGTGTAGAGTGAGTATGCACAACTCCGCCTATATTCGGGAAACGCTTATAAAGCTCCAGATGGGTCGGCGTGTCGGATGAGGGATTCAGCTTGCCGTCGACAATATCGCCTGAATCCAGATCCAGAACCACTATATGCTCGGGCTTCAGCTTATCGTACTCAACGCCCGAGGGCTTTATCGCCACAACTCCCGCCTTTCTGTCGATCTCCGAGGCGTTGCCCCAGGTGAACGTCACAAGTCCGTGCTTCGGGAGCAGCATGTTCGCCTCGTATACTCTTTTTTTCAGTTTGTCATACATAATTTATCCTCATTATACTAATGTGTTTATTCCTTTACCGATTTTTTAATATTCTTGAGACGCTTCATAACATCGTTTCCGCCACTGCCGAAATAGTCGTGTAGCTGTTTATACTCGGCGTAAAGCTCGTTGTATATCTCAACGTTTTCGGGAATCGGCTTATAATATCTAGTCATTACTCTGCCCATTTTCTTGGCGCAGTCTTTGATGCTGTCGTAACCGCCCGCGGCTGAGCCCGCCGCGACCGCTCCAAACATAGCCGAGCCGAGAGCTCCGGCCTGTTTTGACTCGGCGATCTTTATATTCATGTTCATGACATCGGCGTAGATCTGCATCATAAACGAATCCTTCTGCGCTATTCCGCCCGCCGCGTACAGTTCGGTTATAGGCACTCCGCTTTCGCGGAACGTCTCGACTATCATTCGCGTGCCGTATGCCGTAGCCTCGATAAGCGCGCGGTATATATCTTCGGGGCGCGTCAGAAGCGTCATACCCAGGATCATTCCGGTCAGATCAACATCAACAAGCACGCTGCGGTTTCCGTTCCACCAATCAAGCGCGACAAGCCCCGTTTCGCCGGGCTTTTTCTTTCCGGCCTTGGTTCTCAGCAGCTGATGTATATTCATTCCCAGAGCCTTTGCCTCGCGGTAATAGCTCTCGGGAACCGAGGTTTTCACGAACCAGTCAAAGTGATCGCCGACGCAGGACTGTCCTGCCTCGTATCCTTGAAATCCGGGAATAACGCCGTCCTCAACAACTCCGCACATGCCGGGCACGATCTTTTCCTCATTGCCCAAAAGTATATCGCAGGTCGAGGTTCCGATTATCATAAGCATTTTTCCGGCCTCTGTAACTCCGACGGCGGGCAGCGCCACGTGCGCGTCAACATTCGCGACCGCGACCGCTGTGCCTTCTTTGAGGCCCGTCAGCTTCGCCATTTCGGGAGTTATCTCTCCCGCCTTTGAGCCGATCGGCGTGATCTCGCAGCCGATTTTTTCATCGACAAAGTTTTCAAGCTTCGGATGGAGCGATTTAAAAAAGCTGTTCAGCGGAAATCCCTCGGACTTGCTCCAAAGCGCCTTGTATCCGGCGGTGCAGCTGTTTCTGGTCTCACGGCCGGTGAGCTGCCATACCACCCAGTCGCCAGCCTCGATGAACTTATCCATCGCGTCGTATATCTCGGGTGCTTCCTCGGCGATCTGCCACGCTTTGGGGATCATCCATTCGGATGAGATCTTGCCGCCGTATCTTGAGAGGAAATTCTCATCGGAGCTTTCGGCGATCTCGTTCAATTTATTGGCGTACTTCTGCGCCGCGTGATGCTTCCAAAGCTTCACATAGGCGTGGGGATCCGACTTGTACTCATCCATAAAGCAAAGCGGCGTTCCGTCGGATTTTACCGGAAGAACGGTGCAGGCGGTAAAGTCAATACCGAGGCCGATAATATCGTTTTTGTCGACTTCGGACTGTTTGATAACATCGGGGACTGTGTGTTTTAGCACGTCAAGATAATCCTGCGGATGCTGAAGCGCCCAGTCATCGCCAAGCTTTGTCGTCCCGTCGGGCAGATATTCATACATTACCTCATGAGGATACTCATATACCGACGAGGCAAGCTCCGCCCCGTTTTCGACGTCAACAAGAACAGCTCTGCCCGACAATGAGCCGTAATCAATGCCGATCGTGTATTTCTTACCCATAGGTATCACTCCTTCAAATGAAATTATTACTTATATTATATATAAAAAATATACATAAATCAAGTATAATTAATAATTATTAACGCTGTTTACAAATAATTTTTGTTTATATACTCAATAATTGCTTCGCGGTCGTTATTCAGCTTTTCGGATATTACCTTATCGAGAACATCATTAAGTATCCTGCCGATATCGGGACCCGAAAATCCGAGGCTCATGACGTCTCTGCCGTTTACGCTCAGATCTTTTAATGTCAAGCACTCCTTTTCGGCTATTATCTCGTCGGCAAGCCTCGCAGTTTCGTCAAGCTCTTTTTTGCGCTTCTGCCTGACATGCTCAGCCTGCGCCGAAACATCGGCAAGCTTGATTTTTATAAGCATGTCGAATATCGCTTTGCCGTCTTTAAACTCAGCGTCGAGCTTTGCCAGTTTGCGCCTCACGCTCTTTTTAGTCGGCGCGGTCATATCGCCGTGATGCGCGGCGAGGTATACCGCCGTGTCTTTTGTGAGATTATCGGCCTTGAACCTTGAGAGCGCCGAATCCGCAAGCTCTGCCGACAATGCTCCGTGATTATAAAAATGGTCGATCACTTTGCCGTCTTGCAAAATCTCCGAGCTGTGCGTTCCCGGCTTTCCGCTGTCGTGAAACATCGCCGCAAACCGCAGCACCGGCTCGGGCGGAACATTCTCAACAACATGTATCGTGTGCTCCCACACGTCATAGCAATGATAAGGATTTCTCTGCGGGAAATCAAACATGGGCTTGATCTCAGGTACCGCGCATGCGAAAATATCTCTGTATTCTCTCAAAACAGGACCGATATGCTCTCCGCATATTATCATTTTAAGCTCGGCGTAAATTCTTTCATATGAAACATTTTTAAGCAGATCGGCGTGCTTTTTCATTGAAGCGGACGTGCTTTCCTCTATATCAAAACCGAGGACCGAGGCAAATCTGAGCCCCCGCAGTATGCGCAGCGAGTCTTCTATAAAACGCTTATCGGGCTCACCGACGCAGCGAATTATCCCCGCTTCAATATCGCGACTGCCGTCAAAAGGGTCGATTATCCGATCCGCAGCGCGGTCATATGCTATGGCGTTTATCGTAAAATCGCGCCTTGAAATATCGTCTCTTATGTCTGACACGAACTCCACCGAATCGGGTCTCCTGTTGTCGGAATAGCTGCCGTCTGTTCTGAACGTGGTGATCTCATACGGCGCGCCGTCCGCAATAACGGTCACGGTACCATGCTTGATGCCTGTGTCAATTATCCTGCAATTCAGCCTATCAAGAGCCCGCTTGACCTGCTCGGGCTTTGCCGACACCGCCGCGTCCCAATCCTTGGGAATTTTTCCCATGAGACTGTCGCGCACGCAGCCGCCAACCGGATACGCTTCATATCCCGCGTCATTGATCGCGGAAATAATACGCCCGAGCGCTTCGGGAACGCTTATCAGGCTCACTGCTCCGCAATATAGGCGCGGCTTATAACGATAGGCTCGGTGGGTGTTCCGCCCTCGGGGCCTACCCTGCGAACACTCAAAAAACCGTCGACCACATCCATGCCGTCGATAACCTTGCCGAACGCGGCGTATTGGCCGTCAAGAAAATCCGCGTTATCGTAGCAGATAAAAAACTGACTGCTGGCCGAATTCGGGTTCATCGCCCGCGCCATTGATACAACGCCTCTGGTGTGGCTGAGAGTGTTGTCGGCAAAACCGTTCATAGCGAACTCACCGGGAATGTTCTCACCGCTGCCGCCCGTGCCGTTTCCGTTTGGGCAGCCGCCCTGAGCCATAAAACCGTCGATCACGCGATGAAACGTCAATCCGTCATAAAACCCGTTCGACACGAGGTTTATGAAGTTTTCCACGGTCTTGGGCGCGTACTCGGGATAAAGTTCTATCGTGAACTCACCGCCGTTTTCCATCTCGAACTTTACAATGTTTTTTTCACTCATACTTTCTACCTCGCTTTTTGATTATTCATTTTATTTTTCTTATTCTTCGGAAGATTCTGCCGCCTCTTTTGCCATTTTTATTACGCTGTTAAAATCAAGCATCTCGGCAGCGTTTTCCGCGATTTTTATATCCGACTGCGCCTTCCAGTAATTTCTGAGCTCATACGCGCCGCAAACACGCTTAATGGTGTGATATCCGTAATCCGATCGCACTATGTCGCTTATTTGATCAATGCCGAGCGCAAACGCAGCGTCCTCAAAAGAGCTGACCATCTCACCGCGCGTAAAAGTATACACATAATTCTTATCGCTAACCGAATCCTCGTTATATTCACTCATAAGCGCGGTGAAATCCTCGCCGCTTTTGGCTCTTTGATTGACCTCGGCCGCGACTGTCATAGCGTCGCCCTTTGAGGTGTCATTAAGTATGAGAATTTGGCGCACCGATGCGCCTTTGTCATCGGCGTACCCGGAGAGGACCGACGGATCGGATATATATCTTGTCGGATTCTTTTGAAAATCCTCTGCCACGTCGTCAAAAACGGCGATATTCGTATATACTTTTTTATACTGTTCCGCGCCGCTTATTCCCAACGCGTTGGCGGTTTTCTTAAAACCGTCCTCTCCGCTTCTTTCGATCGCGTCATCGACAAGTCCGGAGGCCGTCTTTTCCGCCTCGGAGACGGAATAACCCGATTCCTGCGCTTTTTGCCTGAAGGCCGTATCCGCGACCGCGTCGGCTATGGCTGTTTCCGTAACTTTATCCGAGATAGGTCTGCCGTCCGATTGAGCGCTCCAGTCAAATGTCGAAAAATCCGCGTTTGTATCCGCCGCGTACATTTGAACGACCGCCTCGTTGTAGATATAGTAACCGAAATCCTCGGGCCGTAACTCTTCACCGTTTACGACCGCCGCCACTCCGGACGGAAGGTCGGCGCTGTTTTCGGCGTCCGCCGATACCGAAGCGGAAGGAGCGGAAGCATCGCTGTGTTCGGACGCGATTTGCGTTTTAGCGCGCTCGGTCAGAGCGCCGCTGTCGGTGGCGGTTTTTCCGCAGCCCGCGAGAGCCAGACACAGACAGACCACCGATACGGAAATTATTGTTTTTAAGCGCATTTGATCACCTCAAATTTTTTCTGTTTGCTATTTGCTTTGAGCAAATCCGTTGAATTCGTTAAACAGCGTTTCCTCGGTTTTTCTCATAAACACCGTTACCTCGCTGCCGCTGAATGAAAGCTCTATAAATATTTTTCCCGCGCATTCGCCGATAAGATTAGCTTTTATTATCAGGATATTCTCTCCGCACCAGCCGGCCGAAGCCGCGTACGGACAGTTATATTTGACAAATCCGCCGAATCTCAGCTCGCCGAACCCGAATCCGATGCTTTGTATACCGTCGGAAAACTCAAGGTTTATTGAACCGCTGTCAGAGTTCGCGACTATGCGCATAGCCTTGAGCCCCGGCTTGTTGTCGGTAAATTCATATATTTTATCAATATCATATGTATCTTTATTCTCAAGGGGCATGACCGCGAGACCTTTTTCAAGTGCCGGCAGATCCGAAGGCTCAAGTTTGCCGTCCAAAGTGTCATACACCTCGTCGAAAAACGCGTCAAATATGCGCTGGATACCGCCTTTTCTGTCGGTCAGATCGGCTGTTGTAACAAAAATCAAATCTTTTTCGGGGAAGCACACAGCAAGCTGTCCCGCAAGACCGTACATCATAAAACCGCCGCGCTGTGTGCGCCAAATCTGATAGCCGTAGCCCTGCTGCTCGGCGGGAAAATATCCCTTGGCATGGTTCGGCACTTGAAACGAGGTCATCTCCTGCACATATCCGGCGGTCAAAAGCCGCTTATCGCCCGAAACGCCGCCCCGCATCAGCATATCGGCAATAATAAGCAGATCATAGGGAAGCGCCAGCAGTCCCGATCCGCCCTGGCTCACGCCCTCGCCGTCGGGGATAAAATACGCCTCGTCGGAAATCATCAGTCCCTTATCGCGCACATAGTCGATAAGCCGCTTTCCGGTCCGTTTTTCAACCAGAGCCGCCAAAACATGAGAAGCGCTCGTATCATATGAAAAGACCGTGCCGGGCTTGTGCGACGGAGTTTTTGTGAAAAAGCTCTTGACCCAGCCTTTGCCGCTGTATTTGTCATAGGTCGTGCCGTCGTGGGGCGTCGTCATCGTAAGCATATGACGTATCGTCGTTTCACGAATATACGGATGGACGCCGTCCTCGGGAATAAACTCGGGGAAATAATCGCATATCTTGTCGTCAAGCCCGATATCCCTGTCAAATATCATCATTCCGATCGCGATCGACGTCAGGCTCTTGCTTATGGAAAACATGCGGTGGAGCGAGTTTTTGCCGTAAGGCTCGTAATATCCCTCAAAAACCAGCTTTCCGCCGCGCATGATAAGAATGCTGTGCATGTCAAGCTCGTCTTTTTCGAGCCTTTTTATAAAACCTTCTATGCCCTTCGGGCTTATGCCGACGCTTTCGGGCGCCGCCTTTTCAAACTTCATTTTGATCACTTTTATCCCTGTCCTTTACTTAAATTTGCAATTAATAAATATTAACATAAAGAACAGTTGTTGTCAATAAAAAAACTTCATAAAAACACACGATCAAAGCGCGGAAATTTCGGCTTGCCCGATAGATCGGCAATATTTAAAACCTCCCTCTTTTCACAGAGGGAGGCAAGAGTATATATCCCCGTTTAACGGGGGATGTCAGTAGGGAGGTTGGCTTTTATTATCATCGAGGCGTTGTTGCTGATCGTGCCGAAATTTTCCTCAAAAAGCACCCAGCTGTTTGTTTCCTCATCAAGGTAATATTTTTTGTCGTTCAAAACCTGAGAATTGTCGCCCTCTATCGCTGCAGCCCCGTTCCATATAATGCGCGGCTCGGAAACATTCGTGTCAAACATGACCGCTTCGACTCGATCGTCTCTATAGCCTTCTCTGTATATAACATAATACTTTGAACCGCTGTCGGGAAGCTTCGGATAGTCGTCAATATACGCGCATCTTGAGGCATCGTCCCAGCTCACCTTGTATCCGAGCGTCTCGCTCAAGAATCTGAGCGGTATCATAGTGCGGTCACGGCACAGCTCGGGAGCAACATTAAGTGTAAAGTCTTTTCCATTTACAACAGCGGTATTGCTGCCTAAAGTAAACGAAATCACGCGGTTCTCGTCATACGCCGTTGCCGTTCGTGTAAAGTCATTCCAGTTTACACTTAATTTTAGAGTCTCAAAAATCTTTCGCATCGGAACAAGCGTGCGGTCGCTGACCAATATGGGGTCGACGTCAAATTCCAAAAATTCTCCGTTTAATGATACCAGTATTTTATCAAGGCTCTCGTCTTCATCGGCGGGCCAAAGCGGCTCGTGCCAGGTTTTTTCGTCGGCGCTGAACAGACGCCTGCCGCTTTGCAGCGTTACCGTACATTTGCCGTCGCTTTCTACAGCTTTCAACGGAAACTCGTCAAACCGGCTTTTTCCGGTATAACAAAAATTATTGTCCAGGAAATATATGTCGCTGCCTACCGTTTTGAAGTTTCCTTGAAAATTCGGGTTCGCGTCCCAGGCCTTGAAGCGCAGCATATAACCTCTGTTGGTCTTTGTCACCTCGAAATTATCGAGGTTGCCCGACAACAATTTCTGTGTCGCGTCGTCAGCCTTTTCGCTGTACTCGTCAAAATATTTATTGTATATGGTGTCATAATCGGGTAGCATCGTTCTGTAGCTCGTCAAAAATGTCATCTTCGGCTTTGCGTCGGAAATTCTGAAAGCGTTTGTCACTCCGCCCAAATAGTTTACCGGGAGCAGCGTCTCAAGCGTGAACTCGGTCGTACTGCGCGCCGGCAGCTCGGCATAGGCGCAGGTGTCTGTCACGATATTTGTGCCGTGGCCGCCTTTGGCTATGATCGGATGCTCTTGTCCGCGCCAAAGGCTGCCGTCCTTATTTTTCATGGTAACGATAATATCGGCCGCGGTCGACGCGTCATAATTAAAGTATCTCGTCTTTTCTCCGTTATTTGTGATTTTGAGGTTATACCTCGTGGTGACGCCGTAGTTTCCCATGCTGCAGCCGAAACCCTGATTGTCCTTTTCGGGTGACAGCTCGTAATTCGGGATATAGTTTTCCTTTGAGAAATCCGACTCTGACACATATTCGCGGGTATCGCTGTGCCGCGTGTCAAATATCCATGTGTCGCTTCGCCTGCCTTTAGGCACGTTTGAACCGTAAAATTCAAGCTTTGACGGGTCGTAATACTTTAGCGCCAGCATGTCGGATTCGGCGGTTGTATACTTTGCCCATATATCATCCTGCGGATTTAAATTCGTGACCCAAGAGTCCAAAACGACCTCATCAGGCGTGTACTGGTTTTTGAATTTTACGGGAAGATATGTTCCGTCGGCTATAGTGTCGTCAATCTCGTATTCAAGCTCTGTCTCGACCTCCGGCAGGCTGTCGGCAACACCCTTTAAGCATCTGTCTCTGAGATATGAGCCGAACGCGACGTTATCTCTGTTAAAATCCGATCGGTCTCCGATCTTTCCGTCCTTTGAGCGGAGCTCTGCAACGTTCATATCGACTTTTCCCGAAAGCAGCTCGATGTCGGCAGTCATAAATACCGGCAGTATCATGGCGCACGCCGAATAGTTGTCGATAAACTCGCTGAGCCAAACCGTCTCGCCCTTTTTGATGCTGACGGTTTTGGGCGAGTAACCGTTGTTTTTAAACACAATGTCGGAATTCAGCATATAAATATCGTGATTCATCATGGTAGCGACCGCGTTTTCCGCGCCCCATGTGGGAAAAACGTATTTCATATTTCCGCTTTCGTCAAGATATCTTTTGACCTTAGGGGTTTCAAACGCGGCTCTGTTTATTCTGAGGACCGAGTCTTCTTTCGCCGTTATCTCAAGATCAAGCTCAACATCAAACCCGAGGCCGTGGGGATTATAGCTCTCGTCGTAGCCGTAGGTATAATTGATATGCGACAGATATATGTAATACCTGTCGGGTGTCAAATCAAAGTTTGACATGGTGTATCTCGGATTCGGATTCGACGAGTCGGCAAGATATTCTCTGAATATTCCTTCTGTGTTGTTACAATATATAAACTTTCCGCCACCGACGGGCTCGAAATATAATTCCGCGGGTTTTAATTCTTCCGCGCGGCATATACTTGACAAGCCCGGCATAAACAGTATAATAGATAGTATAAAGGCCGCGAACACGGCCGCTTTGGGAAACGGGATCTTAATAAATTTTGTTTTCATATAATTCAGTCCTTTCGGATTTTGTCCTTATGTTTTATATGACGACAAAACGCAAGATTTTGTTCCCAAAATTTCAAAAAAACTTTTACACGGAGAAATATTATGGCTGTGACTATTGCTCTCGCTGGGAATCCCAACTGCGGAAAAACCACTATATTTAACGCTCTGACGGGCTCCGACCAGTATGTGGGAAACTGGCCGGGCGTCACCGTTGAGAAAAAAGAGGGACGGCTTATCTATGATCCCGAGATCACGATCGCTGATCTGCCCGGGATCTACTCGCTCTCGCCCTACACTCCCGAGGAGGTCGTGGCGCGCAACTATCTTATAAAATCACCGCCCGACGTTATTTTAAATATACTGGACGGCACAAACATTGAGCGAAATCTGTATCTCACTACCCAGATACTGGAGCTCGGGATACCGGTCGTGGTCGTTATCAATATGGCGGACGTTATCGAAAAACGCGGTGATATCATTGACCTGAAAAAATTTTCAAAGGCTCTGGGCGGATGCCCGGTGTTTGAGACGTCGGCGCTCAAAGGCGGCGGATTAAGACGCGCGATAGACGCCGCGGCGGAACTGGCGGGAAAACCGTCGAACGTTAAGCCTCTCGGCTTTTCGGCTCCCGCCGAGGAAGCGGTCCTCGCGATAAAAAAACTGATCCCCGACGCGCCCAAGGCGCAGAGGCGCTTTTTCGCCGTGAAAATTTTTGAGCGCGACGAGCGGCTCAACGAGCTTATAGGCGATGTTCCGCAAAACGACAAAATAGAAGGCATAATCAAAAAGGCCGAAAAGAAAATGGGCGACGACAGCGAGAGCATAATAATAACCGAGAGATACGCGAAAATCTCGTCGATCATCAAGCAATGCTATGTTAAACGCAGGATAGGCGACAAGGTCTCCGAGAGGATAGACAGCGTGCTCACGAACAGATTCGCCGCTCTGCCCGTTTTCGCAGTTGTTATGTTTCTGATGTATTACGTCTCGGTGACCTCGCTGGGCGCGATGTTTTCGGGCATAATCGAGGATAATATTTTTGGTGAATCGGGCGTTGTCCCCGTGGCTCTCCGCGCTTTTTTGACAAATATCGGCACACACGAGGCGCTGATCTCGCTTATAATCGACGGAATTATTGCGGGCGTCGGCTCGGTTTTAAGCTTTGTTCCGCAAATCATGCTGCTGTTTATCTTTATGGCGTTTCTTGAGGACTGCGGATATATGTCCCGCGTGGCCTTCATAATGGACGGGATATTCAGGAAAATCGGACTTTCGGGCAAGTCGTTCATTCCTATAATAATCGGAACCGGCTGCGGCGTGCCCGGAATTATGGCTTCGCGCACTATCGAAAACACCGCCGAGCGAAGGCTCACGATAATTACAACGACTTTTATACCGTGCAGCGCGAAGCTGCCGATGATCGCCCTGTTTTCGGGCGTGTTTCTCGGCGGCGCTTGGTGGGCGGCTCCCCTTTCGTATCTGATCGGCGCTCTGGCTATCATAGTCTCAGGCCTGATACTCAAAAGAACAAAGCTGTTTTCGGGCGACTCTACTCCGTTTATTATGGAACTTCCGCCCTATCATCTGCCGATCCCGAAAAACGTGTTTAAGAGCATGTGGAACCGCGTATCGTCGTTCGTGAAAAAGGCGGGCACCGTTATACTTCTTTCGGCCGTTGTGATCTGGCTTTTGTCAAATCTCGGCTTCAGCGGCGGCAGGTTTGGCTTTATCGACGATTTCTCAAAGTCTATACTGTCATACATCGGTCAAGGTTTCTCTTGGTTCTTCGTGCCTCTCGGCTTTGGGAACCGCGAAGCCGCGGTTGCCGTGCTCTCGGGGCTTATCGCTAAAGAAAACGTCGTCAGCACCCTCGCCGTGCTGTACTCGGGCACCGATTTGAGCGCGGCGCTGAGCACCGCTTTCACACCCGTTTCGGCGTTTGCGTTTCTGATATTCAATCTGCTGTGCGCGCCCTGCGTCGCGGCTATGGCGGCTATCGCCAGAGAGATGTCTAGCAAAAAGTGGACAGCTTTCGCGCTAGCCTATCAGACAGGCTTCGCCTACATAATAGCTTTTCTGATCTACCAAATTGGCTCTCTTTTCTGAATATAATTTAATATAAAATAAATAAAGTTAGGAGGTAATTTTATGGCAATCTACAAATGCGCGGTATGCGGCGCGATTTTCGACGAGGAAAAGGAAGGCAAATCGATATCCGAAATATCGGTCTGCCCGGTTTGCAAACAGCCCGCATCAAATTTTCTTTTGGCCGAGAAAGCAAAGCCCGCGCCCGCTGCCGCGTTTGAGGGTGATCTCGCCTACGATCCCGCGTATCTCCGCGCCGGGACCGACAGCCGCTACATGGACGAGATACACCAAATGGCGGTCAGCGGCAAGTATATCAGCGCCGCGATGGGCACCCTTCTTCCGCTGCCTTCGTGGGATGATATTTTATTGCTCGGCGCGCAGCTGGATCCGCCGCCAATGAACGACGCAGACGAAATTGACACAAAGACCGTTATCGGCAAGCACGCCAAGCGCCCGATGGTTCTTGAAAGCCCGGTCTATATTTCACACATGTCGTTCGGCGCCCTCTCAAAAGAAGTAAAAATCGCGCTGGCAAAAGGCTCCGCCGCGGCGAAAACCGCCATGTGCAGCGGTGAGGGCGGGATCCTGCCCGAAGAAAAGGCCGCGGCATATAAGTACATATTTGAGTATATACCCAACAAATACAGCGTGACCGACGAAAATCTCCGAACATCCGACGCGATAGAGATCAAGATCGGACAGGGCACCAAGCCCGGCATGGGCGGCCACCTTCCCGGAGAAAAGGTGACGCCCGAGGTCGCAAAGATTCGCGGCAAAAAACCGGGCGAGGATATCCAAAGCCCGAGCAAATTCCCCGAGATCAATTCAAAAGAGGATCTAAAAGCAATGGTCGATATGCTGCGCGAACGCTCGGGCGGCAGACCGATAGGCATAAAGATAGCGGCGGGCAGAATAGAGCGAGACCTTGAGCACTGCGTGTACGCGAATCCCGATTTTATCACGATAGACGGACGCGGCGGCGCCACCGGCTCAAGCCCCTTGATGCTCCGCGATTCAACGACCGTGCCCACGATATACGCGCTGAGCCGCGCAAGAAAATATCTTGACTCGGTCGGCTCGGACATTGCGCTTATTATAACGGGCGGGCTGAGAGTATCATCCGACTTCGCTAAGGCTCTTGCCATGGGAGCAGACGCTGTGGCTATAGCAAGCGCGGCGCTTATCGCGGCGGCCTGCCAGCAGTACAGAATATGCGGCAGCGGAAACTGCCCCGTGGGCGTCGCCACTCAGGACCCCGAGCTGCGCAAAAGGCTCAATGTCAACGCGGCGGCGCAGAGAGTGACGAATTTCCTGAACGTCTCGCTGGAGGAGCTTAAAACCTTCGCGAGAGTTACCGGACATAAGTCCATGCACGATCTGTCGCTTGACGATATTATCACTATCGACGAGGATATCGCCAAATACACAGGCATCGCCCACGGCGGACTGCCGACCGAAACAGAGAATATAAACAAACCAAAGGAGGCAAAATCAATGAAAAAATATAAATGCAAAGTATGCGGAGAAATTTTTGAGGTTCCCGAGGGAACCGAGCCCGTCTGCCCGCTCTGCAAATCGACGGGCGACAAGCTTGAAGAGATCAAAGACGCTCCCAAATCGGGAAAATACGCGGGAACTCAGACCGAGAAAAATCTGCACGAGGCGTTCGCGGGCGAATCGATGGCGCGAAACAAGTACACTTATTTCGCCTCGATAGCCAAAAAAGAGGGTTACGAGCAGATGGCGGCTCTGTTTTTAAAGACCGCCGAAAATGAGAAAGAGCACGCCAAACTGTGGTTCAAAGAGCTTGACGGTATCGGAAACACGCCCGAAAATCTCAAAGCGGCGGCCGACGGCGAAAACTACGAGTGGACCGATATGTACGAGGGATTTGCTGTTACCGCCGACAGGGAAGGTTTTCCGGAGCTCGCCAAAAAATTCAGAATGGTCGCGGCGATTGAAAAACACCACGAGGAACGCTACAGAGCCTTGCTCAAAAATGTCGAAACCGCGCAGGTGTTTGAAAAAAGCGAAGTCAAGGTGTGGGAGTGCAGAAACTGCGGACATATCGTTGTCGGCACAAAAGCGCCCGAACTTTGCCCCGTATGCCTTCATCCGCAAAGTTTTTTTGAAATAAACTGCGAGAATTACTGATTCTTCATATATAAAAGCTCCGCCGATCGAGCGGAGCTTTTGCTTTATCTTTTGGCGCTTATCTCATGCAGACAATATTTGCAGACATATTTTTTTCTGTATTTTACGGCTATGTCATCCTCGGTGCCGCAAAAGGCGCAGGCGGGATTTTTTCTCTCTATGATCAATCGGTCGCCGTCCATATACATGTTTACCTCAACGGCTCCCGTGTCCTTGTCAAGATTGTTCGGATCCTCAAGCTTGCGCAGCATCAGCTCTCTGCGCATCTCTTTCGGAACGACAAGCCTGCCGTTTATATCCATATCTCTGCTGATAGCTTTTTTCATATATTGATCCTCCGAAAAATAAATTTCTCAAAGTATATCACAGTTTAAATATTTTGTCAATTTATAGAATAAAATTTTATTTCGGGATTTTCGATAAAAACAGGCGGCGAAGATCCGATAAAATCATTGTATTGTGTCTCGGTCAGGAAATTCATTTTCGCCCGCTTTCTGAACTCGAATATATCGACGCCTTCGGCGTACAGACGTTTTATTATCTCTCTGAGACTTTCCTCAAAATGCCCGCGCCCGCTTTGTGAGATATTTCCCGAGGCGTCTCTCGGGCAAGCGAGGCGCAGACTTATATTTCCGTATATGCAGCCGTTTTCAATGTCAGAACGCGCTTTTGCTCTGCATTTTCCTCGGACATAATACGGAGCGCCTTCCGCCGTATTAAAAAATATCGGCTCATCGGTTTTTCCGAGCGCGGTGTTTAAAAGACTGCATTCATCGCCGCCGAGATATATCGGAGGCGCGCCGACGGGAAAAAGTATGCCGCCGTTCAGTCCGCTCGCAGTCACCTCAGCCATACGCGCCGAACCGCCTGTAGCGGTCACAAACTCCAGCAGATTGGTTTCAAAGCTGACAACCGCCGACTTTTCGGAAAACAACAGCTCGTAATATCTGGCAGGACTTTCCTCCATCGCCGGCTCGACCGACGTCAAATATTCTCTCGCGCTTTCCGCGGCGCACAGCTTTGTCTCGGGTCTGACCTCGTCGGCGCTCAAAAAGCTTTTGCATATTTCCTCCGCCTCTGTCGGCCCAACGCTCAGCAAGTCATCCGAGATCACCAAAAGTTTCATGTGTGACAAATCCGCCGACTTGCCGAGATATGACTTTGATTTTTCAAGCGCCTCAAAAATATTTTGCGCATCGACGGTTATATTGCTGACCGCCTTTTTTTCGGAACCGCCGCCGCTTTCATCATCAGCCTCATCCGATGTTCCCGCGCTTGTGTCCGAGCCGTTTTTAAGAGGATTTGAAAACTGGAGCGTGAAATTATAGCCGTCGGCGGCATCCGCACGATCAACGCCCGCCGCTATGATATAAGCGGTGTTTTCAACATCGCGCGCGTCTCCGCAGCCGGCGAGCGGAGTTATCATTAAGGCACAGAGCAAAACAGCCGCGGCACTTTTACCTAATTTTTTGCCGCGAAATCCTAAGTTCGCGAGCAGTTTTTTGACCGCTGTCAAAAGCGCCGATATATAAAGTATCGCAGCCGCGGTCTTGATAATTATATAAAGCGCGTCAAGGCGCATGTTGAGGCGGCTCATTCCCGAGAATCCCGCCATGCAGCGCGTCAGGTCCGCGCCGCCGAGCGCGGCGTATTCCGCGTTTATCGACAAAAATAAAACGATATAGTATACGGCATAAAGAAACGCTCCGATCATCGACGCGGCTAAAATATGCTTTGATTTTCGCTCTTCGTCAAACAAAAGCAAATATGCCGCGGGCAATATGATCCCCGAAAACGCGAAAATATTTCTGAAAGCCGATAAAGCGGCGGTTCTTCCTCCGTTTCCCAAGACCGGCGCCGCGTTATACACGTCGCAGCGAGGCAGGGCGTTTAATATAATAAAAATCAGGCCCGCAGCAATAACGGGAACGCACAGGCCGTGCAGCTTAAACAGCGCTCCCTTGCCTCCGCGCGTAATTATAAACACAGCCGCGGCAAACACAATAAGTATCAGTATCCAGGTTGTGTTTAAATACTCGCTTTTTCCGAGATCGTTTATCAGCGAATATGAATAATAAATCGCTTCACATATAAAATACGCCGCCAAAACGGCGAACAAAGGTTTTTTAACCGCGCGCCTCTCAATAAATTTGAGGATCGCGCCGCACAGCGGATATATTACTGACGCAATGATCGAAAAAAGCAAAGCGGATATTGCCATTGCAAGAGCGGCGCCGCTGCCGTTTTTATGCAGCAGAAATCCCGAATAATCAAGGAACAGCTTTGCCGTAACGCAGTTTAGTATCAAACAGCTCAGACTAAAATTAAATTTTCTCATAAACATCAATCCTTATCGCCACGCTTATTATTTTTGTCATACTTCCACTTTCGGCTGATCTCGGGCTGTTTGATCTCGTCCTGCGGCATCAGCTCGGGCGGCCGCTTTTCCTTTTTCCAGATCGGCTTTACCAGCACCGACTCTGAGCTGTGCCCGCCCGCCCTGTATCGGCTGAGGAACGGAACTCCGAAGGTCGTGGTGGACGCCAGCAGGCTGAGCGTGGCTATGACCGCGGCTGTGAGACCGGGCAAACCGAAAAAGTACGCGGCGAAAATATATATGAATTTAAGCACACTGAGCGAGCGCGACAGCGACAGAGTCGGTGTCGAGAATGAGCCTATGCCTCCCAGCGAGACTATAATTATAAGCAGCGGGCTGACAATGCTTGCCTCGACTGCGGCCTGACCCAAAATAAGGCCGCCGATTATACCGAGCGTGCTGCCTATCGGGTTCGGCACTCTGACCGACGCCTCTTTGATAAGTTCAAACGACAGCTCCATAAGCAAGAGCTCAAGTATCAGAGGGAACGGGACCTTTTCGCGGGTGGCGGATATGGCAATCAGCAGATCTGTTGGCAGCACTTCCTGATGGTAGAGCATAACAGCAATAAACAGCGCGGACAGCAGCACAGACACGGCCATACCGAACAAGCGCACCAGACGCATAAGATTTGCCTCGGGGACCCTGACATAGTTGTCCTCGGTGGCCTCGATAAGGTCCATTGTCGTGGTTGGTAATATCAGCGCAAACGGGCTGCCCTGCACCACGACCGCGACTTTTCCGTCGGCGAGCATAGCCGCCACTCTATCAGGGCGCTCGGTCTTGAGCGTGCGCGTCATCGGGAAATACGTCGAGTCCTCGATCATCATCTCAACGTCGCTTGACGAGAAAATATACTCGGTGTCGATTCCCTTCAGCCGCCGCTTGACCTCCGCCACAATATCGGGATTTGCTATATTGCGAAGATACATCACGGCGCACGGGACCTTGTTGCTGTTCCCGACCGGAATATTCACGGCTGTAGTATTCGGCGAGCGCAATATCTTGCGCACAAGCGCTATGTTTGTCATAATCGACTCGGAGAACGCCTCCTGCGGCCCCGCGAGGCTGACTTCCTGCGTCGGCGCGTCCACGCCTCTGTTGTCCCAGCCCTTGACATCGGCCGAAAAGCAGCAGGCGCAGCCGTCGATAAACACCGCGCAGTCGCCGAACGACACCTTTTGGCCGACCTCGTCGTAGTCGTTAACTATCGAAAGCGGCGCCACCGAAATTATCCTCTCGGTCACGACCGCCCTACGTCCGCGCTCGGACGCGTCAAACTTATCGCAGGTCAAAAGCGAGCGCATAATATCGCGGTTTAAGTAGTTCTGGTTCGTCATGCCGTCGTAGTATATCAAAAAACCGTCGGCTGTCTCATTTTTAAACCCGATCTTAAACTCGCGCAGATTAAAGTCCATGTTGTTGTCGGGGTCAAACATTTCTTTAATTATTCTTTTGTTTTCGGATATTGACGCGTTGATCACTTGTATCACCAAATATATTTTTGCCTTCGTTCCCATAATTATACATTTAGGTTGACTAATCCCAAGTTTTTGTATATAATAAAGATATACAAAATTTGTTATTGAAAGGAAGATATACATGAAAGTTTTATTGATCAACGGAAGCCCCCACGCGAAGGGCTGCACATACACCGCGCTCTCGATAGCGGCCGAAGAACTCAACAAAAACGGCGTTGAGACCGAGATAATTCAGGTCGGCGCGAAACCGATCGTCGGCTGTATCGGCTGCGGCGCGTGCGCAAAGCTCGGCAAATGCCAATTCGACAGCGACCCTGTCAACGAGACTGCAGCAAAGTGCGCCGAGGCCGACGGTATAATCATAGGAACGCCTGTGCATTACGCGGCGTCATCGGGCGCTATAAAGTCGTTCACCGACAGACTTTTCTACTCGGCCGGAAGCAAGCTTACATACAAGCCCGGCGCGGTTGTCGCAAGCTGCCGCAGAGGCGGCGCGTCGGCGGCTCTCGATCAGCTGAGCAAATATTTCACGATCAACCAGATGCCTGTTGTCAGCTCGAACTACTGGAACATGGTTCACGGCAACACTCCCGACGAGGTAATGCGGGACGCCGAGGGCGTTCAGACAATGCGGCTGCTCGGCAGAAATATGGCATGGCTCGTCAAAGCGATCGACGCCGGCAAGCAAAGCGGTATAAACCACCCCGACCCCGTGCCGAAAGAAAAAACCAATTTTATCAGATAATATGTACATCTCTTCAAGGACCCGTGATCGGGTCTTTTTTATTTTATACTTGACAAACAAATTCTTATAAAATATAATATACATTAACAGATACTGCATATAGTCGGTTAATATCGAACATTGTTTATCTGTCAAATAATTTAGCAGTGGTGAAATTATGTTATATATTTTTGGAGCAATTATTCTGATCGCTCTCGGCTTTATGATTGGGGCGGGAGTGCTGTTTATAAAAACCATACCGCGCAGCGGCAGCAGCGCGTCGGCAACCAAAATGTCGGGCGGCTCATGGGACAAACACAGGCTTTTGCTTAAAGAGAGCCGCGAATGGCTCGACGCGGCCGGGTGCGAGAATATGAGCATTTCGAGCTTTGACGGAATAAAGCTCGCGGGGTTTTATTATCCCGCGGCAAATTCGAACGGCTGCCTGATTGCGGCCTTTAACGGCTATCGCTCGGATTCGAGGAGCCAATTCAGCCATATAACGCGGTACTTAAACGGGCTCGGCTTTGACGTTGCTTTGATTGACGACAGGGCCCACGGCGAAAGTGGCGGAAAATATGTCGGTTTCGGAGCGCTCGACAGGTATGACTGTCAAAAATGGGCCGAATATCTTGACAAAAAATTCGGCGGCAAACGAAAGATATACTTATACGGCGTTTCCATGGGAGCTGCGACCGTGCTGATGACGAGCGGGCTTAAACTACCCGATTCGGTCAAGGGCATCATCGCAGACTGCGGCTACACATCGGCATACGACGTGTTTAAGCACGTGTTAAACAAATGGTACCACCTGCCGTCGTTTCCGCTTTTGCAGATATCGAATCTGTACTGCCGCGTTTTCGCGAAGTACGGCTACAAGGACGCGAGCTCGGTTGAGGCGGTCAAAAGCTCGACCCTTCCTCTGCTCGTTATACACGGCGAGAACGACACGTTTGTGCCGTCTTACATGGCACCCGAGATATATGACGTGTCTGATTCAAAATACAAAAAGCTGTTGATAATAAAAAACGCGGCTCACGCGGAGAGCTATTTTATCGACACCGAAAGCTACAGAAAAGCTGTCGCGGAATTCATTGACAAGACAAAAAATTTATAATTTTAATAAGGCAAGGTGATTATTTTGGCTGAGAAAACAAAAACTTATCCCTTAACTCCGGCTCAAAAAATGCACTTTTACACACAGCTGCAATGCTCGGGACATCCCGAGGTACTCAACATAGGAACAAGCATTTTTATGAACGGCGAAATGGATTTTGAAGCGCTGCGCGACGCGTTTTTGAAATCATACGACAGGTACGAGGCCGCGCACATCAGGTTCCGCAAGGATAAAAACGGCGATATATGCCAGTATCTCTCTAGTGAGCCGATGAATGAGTCCGAGTTCTTAGACTTCGCCTCATGGGGAAAAACTCAGGAGGAGGCCGAGGCGGAGCTCAAGCGCCTGACAACAATACCCATGGAACGCTTTGACTCCCAGATGTTTCGGCTCTACTACGTTAGGATGCCCAACGGCTACACCGGCGTGTTCTTTTTGGTCGATCACATGGCGTGGGATTCATCGTCGATCATCGTGTTTATAAGCGACGTTATCGAGATATACTGCAACGCACTGTATGACACGCCGTACCCCAAGGAATTACGCTCGTATATTCAGTCACTTGAAAAGGACTTAAAGTACGCGGGCAGCAAAGCCGAGGAGCGCGACAGGCAGTTCTGGGAGGAAACGGTGCTGTCGGACGAGCCGATATTCACCGATATTCTCGGCCCGTCAAGGCTGGATAAGGCCCGCAAGGAAAGCGGCGATCCCGACAAGCGCAGCGCGAAGGTCACGTCTCAGACCGTTGTTGCGGACATATGCAATTTTTCCCTTGAGGAGGAGCCTTCAAACAGACTGATGGAATACTGCAAACAAAAGAACGTTCCCATGGTCTGTCTGCTGATCTCGGCGCTTCGTACTTACCTCTCAAAATTCAACAGATACGCCGAAGACATAAGCATAAAGACGACTGTGTCACGGCGCGGAACAGTGCTTGAGAAAAAGAGCGGCGGCACAAGGATACACTTCTTCCCATTCCGAATGAAGTTCAGCAACAGCATGAAGTATATCGACTCGATCAGAAAGATACAGGAGATGCAGAACAAGATCTTCAGGCATGCCAACTATGACCCGATAAAGCTTAACGGCGAGATCTGCAAGCGGTTCGGGAATCAGCCCGGCGAGAGCTACGATTCGGTCTCGCTCACATATCAGCCCATGTCTTTCCGCGAGAGCAACGATATGCTCAAGGACATAGATTATGAGGCCAAGTGGCTGTCAAACGGAGTCGCGGCGCAGCCGTATTATCTGACCGTAATGCACAACCCCGAGACCCGCGGTCTGGACTTTTTCTGGGAATACCAAAAAGGCGCGGTGACGCCCGAGCAGCTGGAGTACATATACTATTATCTCTGCAAGATATTGTTCGAGGTTATCGAGGACGACGAGCGCACCATAAACGAAATAATTGAAACGGTATAATTATATATATTAAGAAAGGTTGATAGATATGTTTGACGAAATCAAAGAAATAATTCTGGAGTACACCGAGACAGAGCCCGACGAGATCACCGAGGAATCAAAATTCATTGAGGACTTGGGCATGAACTCGTACAACATCATGTGCGCGGTCGGCGACCTTGAGGACGCTTTTGACATTGAGGTAAACGAAAGCGACGTCGCCGGCATGCGGACCCTGGGCGACGTTGTCGAGTACGTTAAGTCAAAGCAAGGCTGATTGGAGGGATAGTTTTGGACGGGATAAATTCGATAAAAGATATCGTGTACGACGCCGCCGAAAAATACGGCGACAACCCCTATCTCAGATACAAATCGGGCAGAGAGATCATTGACAAGTCGTTTAACCGCACCAAAAGAGACAGCGACGCTTTCGGCGCCGCTCTGCTGAAAAAGTTCGGAGACAAGCCGATCCATGTGGCGGTGATCGGCGGAACGAGCTATGAGTGGATAATCACTTTCCTGGGAACCGCGATAAGCGGCAATGTAATAGTGCCTCTCGACAAGGAATCCGAGAGCATCGACGACATGATGCAGAGAGCGGACGTAAACGTTATGGTATACGACAACGCGTATAAAGAAAAAGCGCTGAGCGCCGCGGTCAAATGTCCTGAAATCGAGCTTACTCTTAACATGAGAGACGAGCTGTATAATTTTATAAAGACCTTTGACGGGAAAGCCCCGAACAAGGACATCGACTGCGACAAGCTGTGCGCCATTCTCTACACGTCGGGAACCACCGGAAAGAGCAAGGGCGTTATGCTGACCCAAAGGAACATCGCAGACAACGCGACCTGCATAGACGCGGGCGAACAGCCCGGAGATCGAATGATGACCGTGCTGCCCATACACCACGCGTTTTGCTTCACCTGCGACATACTGCTCGGCATGCACGGCGGAATGTGCGTATGCGTCAACGATTCGATCATGAGGGTGGCGCGGAACCTGCTGCTGTTTAAACCGCATATCATGCTGGCGGTACCCATGATTTTCGCGTCAATGCTCAAGGGAGTTCAAGCGGCTGCTGAGCAAAAGCCGAAAACACCCAAGCCCGACATCGCCAAGGCCGCGTTCGGCGGCTGCCTCAGAACGCTGTACAGCGGAGGCGCCTATCTTAATCCCAACATTGTCACGGGATTTAACGAATTCGGAATAAAAGTGCTCCAGGGCTACGGCATGAGCGAGTGTTCGCCCAGGATCAGCTTTAACTCAAAATTCGAGTCAAAGCCTAACTCGCTGGGAAAAGTCGTTCCCAACTGTGAGGCAAGGATAAAAGACGGAGAGATACAGGTGCGCGGCTCCAGCGTTATGCTCGGATATTACAAAGATGAGGAGCGCACCCGCGAGGCATTCACCGAGGACGGCTGGCTCAGGACGGGCGACCTGGGTACTTTGGATGAGGACAATTTCCTGTTTATGACGGGCAGAGCAAAAAACCTGATTATCCTTTCAAACGGCGAAAACGTTTCCGCCGAGGAGCTTGAAAATAAGTTCGACGGCTTTCCCGAGGTGGCGGAGATCGTCGTTTACGGAAATGACGACGTGATAACCGCGGAAATTTATCTTAACCCCGACATGGATAAAGACGAGGCTAAGCTCAGCACAGACAGAAAAATAACGGAAATAAACAGAGGCATCCCGATGTACAAGCGGATAAATGCGGTCGTATATCGAGACAGGCCCTTCCCCAAAACATCGTCGCACAAAATTATACGCCCGAATTTGAAGTAAAAGTTCAATATAATTTGAGTAAGGCTCGCCCATTTAGGCGAGCCTTATCAATATGTTTGTTCTCAAAAAACGCAGAAACCCCTCTCCGCCCGCAAACGAGCACCTTTAAGGAAGCTCTTGGTCAAAATTGCAAGCAATTTTGAAAGATAGCTTTGAACCCGCAAGCAAGCTTGCTAATTATCCCCAAGGGGCGAGGCAAATGCGGTACCTATATTAATTTTCCGAGCAGGGCAAAAACCAAAAATACGACTATATTTAGTACCACTACAGTCGCGCCCGTTGGAGTTGACGCTATATAAGAGATTATCAGTCCGATAACAAAACACAGGACCGACACGACTGCCGAGACTAAGATCACCGACTTGAATTTTTTGCACACTCTCATGGCTGTGAGCGACGGAAAAATTATAAGGCTCGATATGAGCAGCGCGCCCATCATTCTCATTCCGAGCACCACCGTCACCGAGGTCAGCACGGCGATAAGCATGTTGTAGGCCTTAACATTTGTTCCTGTCGCGGCGGCAAAATTTTCATCAAAAGTGACGGCGAATATTTTGTTATAAAACACGATAAACAGAATAATAACAACAACCGAGAGTATCGCGCTTAAAATAACATCCTCCTTTGTCATCGCCAGAATGCTGCCGAACAGATAACTGTTGATGTCGGTGTTCATTCCGGTCGTCATCGACGCCACCAAAATTCCGACCGCCAGCGCGCCCGTCGAGATCATGGCTATGGCACTGTCGCCTTTTATCTTGCTGCTCTCGCTGACTCTGAGCAGCAGTACTGCCGCGACGATAACGACCGGGACCGTGAACTTCATGGGCGCAAAATTAAGGGCCGTGGCAAGCGCGATCGCGCCGAATCCAACATGGCTCAGACCGTCGCCTATCATTGAATATTTTTTGAGCACCAGACTGACGCCCAAAAGCGCGGCGCACAGCGAAACCAGCGCTCCCGCGATAAGAGCGCGCAGAATAAATGTGTATGAAAACATAACGCTTATGTATTCGAACAGATCAGTCATGCTTGTGCCCTCCGATAAATTCCGCGCCGATTTTGGATTTTTTATACTCGTCGACCGTTCCGTCAAACAAGATCCCGCCGTCCATGTGTATTATCCTGCCCGAATATTTGACCGCGCAGTGTATGTCGTGAGAGACCATGACTATCGTCATGCCGTTTTTGTGCATCTCGTTTATTATATTAAAAAACTCGGTCGTGACAACGGGATCAAGCCCTGTCACCGGCTCGTCAAGAAACAGTATTTTCTCGGCGGCACACATGGCTCTCGCCAAAAGCGCGCGCTGCTGTTGGCCGCCGCTGAGCTCGCGGAAGCATCTTTCCTTGAGATTCGTTATGCCTAAAAGCTCCATTTTGTCAAGAGCTTGTTTTTTGTCCACTCTTGAATAAAAAGGCATTATTCCTCTTTTGGGAGCGCGGCCCGACAGCACCACCTCGAAAACCGAGGCGGGAAAGTCCTTCTGCACGGGCGTTTGCTGCGCAAGGCATCCTATCTCGGACTGCTTGAGGCCGTCGCCGTACACAACTCTGCCGCGCTCGGGAGTTTTGATTCGGAGCAGCGCTTTAAGCAGCGTGCTTTTGCCGCTGCCGTTTCTGCCGATCACGCTCAGGTAATCGCCTTTATTTATCGAAAAACTGATATCTTTGGCGACGGTCAGGCCCTCGTAGCCCAAAGACACGTTCTCGCAAGTTATAAGCGCCATATTTTCAACTCCTTATAAAAAGCTCCCCTGCTTTGCGGGGAGCAGACGGGACGCCGTGCAGCAGTCCCCAACAAATCAAATTAAATCTTTAAGCCGTTTTTGATTTCGTTCTGTAAACTATCAGCGGAGCGGTCTTTTTTTCAACGCACTCGCGGGTTATTATAACCTTTTCGGCACCCGCCGCCGATGGTATCTCGTACATGATGTCAAGCATGATGTCCTCGACTACCGTCCTGAGTCCGCGGGCGCCTGTCTCGCGCGCGGCGGCCTTCTCGGCTATCAGCTGCACCGCGTCGTCCTCAAACTCAAGCTCCACGCCGTCCATTTTAAGCAGGGCTTTGTACTGCTTTAAAAGCGCGTTTTTGGGCTCGCTGAAAATCTGCTTGAGCGCCTCAACGTTCAATGTTTCAAGCGTGGTGACGATCGGAAGTCTGCCGATAAGCTCGGGTATCAGGCCGAACTTTATCAAATCGTCGGGCGTTACCTGTTTGAGCATGTCGCCTCTGTTTTTGTCCTTCTTGCTTTCCACCTTGGCGCCGAAGCCCAATGTCTTTGACGCGACGCGTGACTCTATTATCTTTTCAAGCCCCTCAAAGGCGCCGCCGCAGATAAACAGAATATTTGTTGTGTCTATCTGAATGAAATCCTGCTGCGGGTGCTTGCGTCCGCCGTTGGGAGGAACGTTTGCTACTGTTCCCTCAAGAATTTTGAGCAGCGTCTGCTGCACGCCCTCTCCGCTCACGTCGCGCGTGATGGACGGATTCTCGGACCTGCGTGATATCTTGTCGACCTCGTCTATATAGATAATGCCCTTCTCGGCAAGCTCAACGTCATAGTTCGCCGCTTGAATAAGCTTGAGCAGGATGTTCTCAACATCCTCACCGACATATCCGGCCTCGGTCAAAGAGGTGGCGTCCGCTATAACGAACGGAGCGTTAAGCCGCTTCGCCATCGTTTGAGCCAGAAATGTCTTGCCCGAGCCCGTTGGGCCTATCATCAATATGTTGCTCTTTTGAAGCTCCACGTCATCGACCGCGCGGGCCGAATCCTGCTCTATTCTCTTATAGTGATTGTATATCGCGACGGAAAGCGCTTTTTTGGCCTCGTCCTGCCCGATAATATACTCGTCAAGGAATTTATGAAGTTCTTTCGGCTTGGGCAATTCGCTGAGCTTTTCGAGCTCAATTATTCCGTTGTCGTCAATATCGGGCTCTCCGAACTCAATATTCAAAATATCAATGCAAAGCTCAACGCACGCGTCGCAAATATTCGCGACCGGGCCGTGAACCATTTTGCGCACCTGAGATTCGGCTTTTCCGCAAAAGGCGCATCTTTCCTCGTTTTCAGCTTTCTTACCTGCCATTTTTTACCTCCGGGAAAATCAGCGTTTGGTTACTATATTATCAATAAGGCCGTATTTGAGCGCTTCCTCGGCGTCCATGAAGTTATCTCTCTCGGTGTCTCTCTTTACTATGTCGAGGGGCTGACCGGTATTCTCGCTTAAAATCCTGTTCAGATTTTCTTTTATTTTTATCATTCTGTCAACATGAATTTTCATATCGGTCGCCTGACCCTGAACGCCGCCCAAGGGCTGATGAATCATGATCTCGCTGTTGGGAAGCGCGAAACGCTTGCCCTTCGCTCCCGACGAGAGCAGGAACGCGCCCATCGAAGCCGCCATGCCGACACAGATCGTGGAAACGTCCGCCTTGGTGTACTGCATTGTGTCATATATCGCCATGCCCGCCGTGACAGAGCCGCCGGGGCTGTTGATGTACAGATTGATGTCCTTGTCGGGATCCTCGCTGTCGAGGAACAAGAGCTGAGCAACAACAAGGCTGGCGGTCGCGTCGTTCACCTCATCGGATAAAAATATGATCCTGTCTTTTAAAAGTCTCGAAAAAATGTCGTATGAACGCTCGCCTCTGCCTGTCTGCTCGATAACGTAGGGCACAAGACTGTTTGTGATAATTTTGCTGTCCATAATACTACCTCCAATTATATTATAAAATGTTAAGGTTGATTTGACAATTCAAACCAACCTTATTGTAAAATAGCCAAAAATTGTGTTGATTATTCAAAATCAGCGTTTTCTACAAGAAGCGCGATAGCTTTCTGCGCCTTGAGACGCTCGGTTATCTCGTTTTGGGGAATATATTTTTCAATATCCTCAACCTTCATGCCGTTGTCCTTGCTTATGTTCTCATACTCGGCCTTGATGTCGTCGTCTGTGACCTCGACCTTTTCGACCTCGGCGACCTTTTCAAGCACCAGAGTGGTCTTTACGCGCTTTTCGGCCTCGGGCTTATACTGAGCGCGGATGGCGTCCATGGTCTGGCCGGTGTACTTCATGTATGTCTGAAGGTCTATTCCCTGATAGCGCATCTGCATATCCATGTCTCTTATCATGTTGTCGATCTGGCTGTTTATCATCTCGTCGGGAATGTCGATCTCGGTGCCCTCGCAAACCGCGTCTACCACGTTCTGCTCGGTCTCGTGCTTCGCCTTGTCCTCATTGGTCTTTTCAAGCTTCTCGCGGATATCGGCCTTGTACTCGTCAAGGGTGTCGAACTCGCTGACGTCCATAGCGAAGTCGTCGTCGACCTCGGGCAGCTCCTTAAACTTGAGCGAGTTGATCTTTACTTTAAAGACAGCGTCCTTGCCGGCGAGCTCCTCGGCGTGGTACTCCTCGGGGAATGTTACCTTAACGTCGACCTCGTCGCCCACGTTTTTGCCGAGCAGCTGGTCCTCAAAGCCGGGAATAAACTGTCCCGAGCCGATTGTCAAATCAAAGTTCTCACCCTTGCCGCCCTCGAAGGGAACGCCGTCGACCGAGCCGTCAAAGTCGATATTGGCGATATCGTCAGCTTGAACAGGTCTGTTCTCAACGGGAACAAGTCTTGAGTTTCTTTCTCTTATTTTCTCGATCTCGTCCTCAACGTCAGCGTCGGTCACGGGATACTCGGGCTTTTCGGCCTTGACACCCTTATACTTGCCGAGCTCGAACTCGGGCTTTACAACGACCTTGGCCGTGAAAACAATATCCTTTGTGGGGTCGATCGAATCCTCCTTGATGTCTATCTCGGGCTGAGCCACGGGATACACGCCGTTTTCGTCCACCGCTTTATCATACGCGTCGGGCAGCACAAAGTTCACGGCGTCCTCATAAAATATTTCCTTGCCGTAGGTTTTTTCAATCAGAAATCTGGGGGCCTTGCCCTTTCTGAAACCCGGCAGATTGATCTTTTTTACGTTTTTTCTGTATGACCTCTCAAGCGCTTTTTCAAACTCCTCGGGCGTTACCGAGAACTCAAAGGTCACAGTGTTGTTCTCTCTTGTTACATTAGCCATTAATAATTACCTCACTAAATCTAAATGTATTCTTTACATGTTTTTTAATTATAACACAGGTATTCCGGTTAGACAAGGGTTTTTATAAAAAATATTAACAAATTTTACCTTGCATATGTCGGGATTTTATTGTAAATTTGATTATCCGCAAATCAGCTTCGGCACAAACTTGAGATAGTCGCTGGCGACAAGTATAAGCTTAACGCCGTCGACGTCGCCCTGCACAGCGAAATCCTGAGCCGCGGCGTGGAGATGTCCGTAGACGCAGGTCTTGACGCCGTACTCTTTAAAAATTTGAATAAAGTCGCGGTTCAGGCCGTTTTTCTCAACAGGCGGATAGTGCATTGCCGCGATTATCTCGTCCGGCTTTGCGGACGTCGCGCTCTCGAGAGACAAGATCATGCGCTCCTTTTCTCTGAGAAACAGGCGCTTGTCCTCATCGGTCGAGTTCTCTTTCGCGATGTTCCAGCCTCTTGTGCCGCAGATCGCCAAAGTTTTGCCGCCCGTGCTGTGTATATAGCAATTGTTGTGAACGAACTTTATCGTGTCAAATCCGTTTTTTTCGGCAAAGACATTGAGCTTGTTCATCGTCGTCCACCAATAATCGTGATTGCCCTTTAAAATTATCTTAACGCCGTTGAGCGCGCTCAGATACTCAAAATCTCTGAGCGAATCCTCAAGATATGTCGCCCATGAAATATCGCCGGGCATGATGACAACATCGTTTTCACCGACAATTTTTTGCCAGTTCTCCCTCAGTCTGTCAACATAATTTTCCCACCGCGGGCCGAACACGTTCATCGGTTTGTCGATCCCCAGCGGCAAATGCAGGTCAGAAATTGCAAATACCGACATTTTAATACCCCTGTTCCAAATTCTAAAATTATATATAAATCCGTATACAAACGCGCTTTTCGGTTAAAATATACCCGTACCGAAATAAAATTTCAAGGAGGTTTTTAACCATGGACGGACACAACAACAAAATCGTATGCAGAGTAAGCGACTGCGAGTATCACACCTCGGACGACGTATGCAGCGCGAACTGTGTCGAGGTCAGCTGCACGGATAATTGCTGCAGTTCCTGCGATACCGAGTGCGTGACATTCAAGCAGCGCGGCGAGTAATTCCTCTCAAATTTATCCGCAAGCTCTCCCGTGATTTGGGGAGAGCTTTTGTTTGCACGCTATCGTAATTTATTTTTTAATATTCAGCGATTTTTTTATCGCGCCGTACATATCTGCCGACTCTATGACCTCGCCGAAGCGTATCTTCTTTCCCTTGAGACCGCGGAGAGACTTGGGTATATCCATATCGCTCTTCTCGCTTAAAAGGTCAAGCTGCTCAAAATCATTCTTTCCGTACGGCTCAACTCCCAGCGCCGACAGCACCGAGCCGCCGAACTTGAAGGGGCTTGCGGTCGAGGCTATGACGGTCTTTGTCATGTCTCCGGTCTGCTCCACATACTGCTTGTATACGTCGATCGCCACGGCCGTATGTGTGTCGGGCGTGTAGCCGTCCTCAGCGAAGGTTTTCCAGATGCGCACCTTTGTGAAATAATCGTCGCAGCAGCCCGCCCAGAACTGCTTGCCTATCTTGTTGTGCATCGTTTTTGTCACGGCGTATTTTCCGTCTTTGGCGAGCTTTTCCATAAGCTCGGATATCTTTTTATCGTCCTTTCCCGACACGTCGAACAAAAGGCGCTCGAGATTGCTTGAGATAAGGATATCCATCGACGGCGAAATGCTCTGATAGAATTCTCTGTTCCTGTCATACTCGCCGCTTCTGATAAAGTCGGTCAAAACGTCGTTTTTGTTCGAGGCGCAGATGAACATGTTGACAGGCAGACCCATTTTCTTGGCGTAGTAGGCCGCCAGAATGTTGCCGAAGTTTCCGGTAGGCACGCAGATGTTTATCTTTTCACCGTTTTCGATCTCGCCGCCCGATATCATATCGCAGTACGCCGAGATGTAATACACGATCTGCGGAACGAGGCGTCCCCAGTTGATCGAGTTCGCCGACGAGAAAACAAAGCCCTTGTCATCAAGCTCTTTTATTATCTTATCGTCGGTGAATATTTTTTTAACTCCGTTTTGAGCGTCGTCGAAATTGCCGCGAATTCCGTATGCGGCGACGTTATTTCCTTCCTGAGTTATCATCTGGAGCTTCTGCATGTCGCTGACGCCGTCGCTGGGATAGAACACGATTATATTTGTTCCGTCAATGTTTTTAAAGCCCTCGAGAGCGGCCTTTCCCGTGTCTCCCGACGTGGCGACCAGCACCACTACCGTCTTGTTTTCGCCCGTCTTTTTCATTGAAGTCGTCATAAAATAGGGCAGGATCTGGAGCGCCATGTCTTTAAAAGCGCAGGTGGGGCCGTGCCACAGCTCCAATATATACTCGCTGTCGTTTATCTTTATAAGCGGCGCCACCTTGTCGCTGCCGAAGCTGCCGGTGCCGTAGGCTCCCTCAACGCAGGCGCTTATCTCCTTGTCGGTGAAGTCGGTCAAGAATTTCTTTAGTATAAACTTGGCTCTCTCAATATATGTTTTCTCCGCAAGAGCCGCAAAATCGGACTTTTTAAGCCTCGGGAACTGCTCGGGCACAAACAGGCCTCCGTCGTCGGAGAGACCCTTTTTTATCGCTTCGGCGGACGTCAGCTTGAGTTCTTTGTTTCTCGTGCTTATATACTTCAAATTTCATCAAACCTTTCAATTAAATTTTATTATCTCATAAATTTTATTATCTCATAAAAACAGAGGCCGTATATTTTACGACCTCTATACAATACCACAAAAAACAAATTAAGTCAACAAATATATCGCTTAAATTTACTCGACGGCGTACTTCTTAACGTTCTCGCCCGCTTCGGAAGCCTTGGCGCTGACCATCATTGTGAACGACACATTAAACTTTTTCTCAAACTTCTCAAGGTCGCCGACAAATTTGTCAAGTGTCTCCATTGTGCCGCTCTTGACGTTTTTGAATATGCTGTCGATAAAAATATGCGTAACATCATAGTCCTGAGCTAAGATTCCGCAGATAAGGCCCTCGAACATGTCAAAGTTGCGGATATTAAAGTCCTCGGTGTCTATCATTCTTGCCTTTCTCGAGAGATCGTGCATAAGGCGGTTGCCGTCGGTTATGCACACAACGTTGCCGTGCTCGGTGTTTACGGCCTCGTTTACATCCTGAATTATCCTCTTGGTCTTTCCGCTTCCCTTAAGACCGATATGTATTTTTATCATGTTGATTTACCCCTTTCCGGTTATTTAATTAGATTATAGTCACATTCTAACACATATATTCATAGAATGCAAGCGCAATTTGCAGAATCCGAAAAACTATTTAAGTCTCGCTTCCAGAGCCTCTTTGTCGGCCTCGTATCCGGGCTTGCCGAGAAGCGCGAACATGTTCTTCTTGTAGCTCTCAACTCCGGGCTGATTGAACGGGTTAACGCCAAGCAGATAGCCGCTTATGCCGCAGGCCTTCTCAAAGAAGTATACAAGCTGGCCGAAGGTGTACTCGTCAAGCGCTTCAAGCTCTACTATGAGATTGGGAACTCCGCCGTCGGTATGCGCCAGCAGCGTGCCCTCAAACGCCTTTTTGTTAACGAAGTCCATGGTCTTACCGGCTAGGAAGTTCAAGCCGTCCACGTTGTCCTTATCGGTCGTCATCTCTATGTCGGTCTTTGAGTTCTTTACATACAGAACGGTCTCAAACAGCTGACGTCTGCCGTCCTGGATATACTGACCCATCGAGTGCAGGTCGGTCGAGAACGACGCGCCCGCGGGGAATATGCCCTTCTTGTCCTTGCCCTCACTCTCGCCGTAGAGCTGCTTCCACCACTCGATGAAATACTGGAGCTCGGGCTCGTAGTTGACGAGCATCTCGATCGTCTTGCCCTTCTGGAGCAGGATGTTTCTGATAGCCGCGTACTGATAGCACTCGTTTTCTTTAAGGTCTGCGCTCATGTACATCTCTCTGGCGTCCGCCGCGCCCTGCATCATGGCGTCGATATCGGCGCCCGAAACCGCGATGGGCAGCAGGCCGACAGCCGTCAGAACGGAGTATCTTCCGCCAACGTCGTCGGGAACAACAAAAGTCTCGTAGCCTTCTTCGTCGGCCAGGTTCTTGAGCGCTCCGCGAGCCTTGTCGGTCGTCGCGTATATTCTGGACTTGGCCTCCTCCTTGCCGTACTTCTCCTCAACATAGTTCTTGAGGATACGGAAAGCGATGGCGGGCTCGGTGGTCGTGCCGGACTTTGAAATAATGTTTACCGAAACGTCCTTGCCCTCGATGGTCTTTAAAACCGCGTTTAAATAATTGGGACTGATGTTGTTGCCGCAGAATATGATCTGAGGTTTCTCGGTCATATTATAAAACGGACCACCCAAAAAGTCGCAGGCAGCCTTCGCACCGAGATATGAGCCGCCTATGCCGACAACCAGAAGCACGTCGCTGTCCTTTCTGATTTTCTCGGCGGCTTTTTTGATCCTGGCAAACTCTTCCTTGTCGTAATCAACCGGAAGGTCGATCCAGCCGAGGAAGTCGTTGCCCGCTCCGCTCTTGTCCATCAGGACTTTATCGACCGCGCCGATCTGCGCCTGCATGTTGTCGATCTCGTCCTGAGAGAAGAAGCCGAGAGCTCTGCGATAGTTGAAAGTTACATTCTTTTTCATAGCTTTATCTCCTTAAAATTAAATTAAATAATTTGACTAAAAATATTTTACCATAATTGAAAAATTTGTGCAATACCTATTATAAAAAATTTTTAAAAATTTTATACGGTCTATCAAAACTATAAAATTTGAAAAAATTGCTTGTATATATCGGACGCAAGTTTCACAAAATACTATTGCGCACATGAAATTTAAATATTTAATATTTAAAAAAATGTGATTTATGAAAAAGGAGTGAAAAATAAAATGGCTAATTCAAACAGTTCTAACAATCTGGTTGTACCTCAGGCTAAAGCCGCCATGGATCAGTTTAAGATGGAGGCGGCTTCCGAGGTTGGCGTAACTCTGAACAAGGGCTACAACGGCGACCTGACATCGAGACAGGCCGGAAGCATCGGCGGTCAGATGGTCAAGAAGATGATTGAGAAGTATGAGAAGGACGCGGCGAACCAGCAGGGCTAACAAGCCGAAAAAAGTGGTAAACCCGCTTTTCTGGAAGTTTATATCACTTGACGAATATCCATTCAGATAAAATTTGATTTGGATAAAACGGGAGACGGTTTTCGCCGTCTCCTATTTTTATATATAGTCGCTCATTTATCTGTTTGTGTACATTTTATCGTAGTAGTCCATGTATTCGCCGCTGATTATTTCCTCCCACCATGAGCGGTTCTCGAGGTACCATTTAATGGTCTTTTTTATTCCGTCGGCGAATTTTGTCTCGGGGAGCCAGCCCAGCTCGCTGTGTATCTTGGTCGGGTCTATCGCGTAGCGCAGGTCGTGGCCTTTACGGTCGGTCACAAAGGTTATAAGGCTTTCGGGCTTGCCGAGCTCTTTTAATATTATCTTCACGATGTCTATGTTGCGCATCTCGTTGTGGCCGCCTATGTTGTACACCTCGCCGACGCGGCCCTTTTGGAGTATCAGGTCTATCGCCTTGCAGTGGTCCTCAACGTACAGCCAGTCGCGGATGTTCTCGCCTTTGCCGTAGACGGGCAGCGGCTTGTCGTTCAAAGCGTTGGCTATCATCAGCGGTATCAGCTTTTCGGGAAAGTGATACGGGCCGTAGTTATTCGAGCAGCGGCTTATCGTGACGGGCAGGCCATAGGTCCTGTGGTACGCCAGCGCCAGCAGGTCGGCCGACGCCTTGGAGCTGCTGTAGGGGCTCGAAGTGTGCAGCGGCGTTTCCTCGGTGAAAAACAGGTCGGGACGGTTGATCGGAAGATCGCCGTAGACCTCGTCGGTCGAAACCTGGTGGAATCGCTCAATTCCGTACTTGCGGCAGGCGTCCATCAAAACCGACGTGCCGATAATGTTAGTTCTGAGAAACACATCCGGACTCTCTATCGAGCGGTCAACGTGCGATTCCGCCGCGAAATTCACGACAACGTCGGGCTTTTCGCTCTCGAACAGATCATATACCGCATCGCGGTCGCAGATGTCGGCCTTGACAAACTTGAAATTCGGCTTGTCCATAACGTCTTTCAGAGTCGAAAGATTGCCCGCGTATGTCAATTTGTCGAGGCATATCACGCGGTAGTCGGGGTGGTTTTTAAGCGTGTAAAATATAAAATTGCTGCCTATAAATCCGGCGCCGCCGGTTACTATGATCGTCATAATTATTCCTCCAAAAGTGACAGCAGATACTGTCCGTAGTCCGTCATGCTCAGTTCCTCGCCTATCTCTCTGAGGCGCTTGTCGTCGATAAAGCCTCTGCGCCAGGCGATCTCCTCGATGCAGGAAATATAGAAGCCCTGCATCTCCTGGACGGTTTTCACAAAGCCGGCCGCCTTGTGCATGCCCTTGGGCGTTCCGGTATCGAGCCACGCCATGCCGCGTCCCATAAGCGTCACCTTGAGCTTTCCGCGTTTTAGATACTCGTTGTTGACCGAGGTTATCTCGATCTCGCCGCGCTCCGAGGGCTTGACGTTTTTCGCGATCTCCACGACATCGTTATTGTAAAAGTAAAGTCCCGGAACCGCGTAGCCCGACTTGGGTTTTTTAGGCTTTTCCTCTATCGAGATAACATTGTTGTCCTCGTCGAACTCGACCACGCCGAACTGCTTGGGATTCCTGACGGGATATCCGAATATCGCGGCTCCGACGGTCTCGGCCTGAGTTTTCGCGCGGCTGAGTATGCTCGAAAAAGCCTGGCCGTAGAACACATTGTCGCCGAGCACCAGACAAACGCTGTCGTCTCCGATAAAGTCGGCGCCCAATATAAACGCGTCGGCGAGACCTCTGGGCTCGTCCTGCACGGCGTATTCAAAGCGCACGCCTATCCGCGAGCCGTCGCCCAAGAGGTTTTTATAGTTGTCGATATCCTGCGGCGTCGAGATAATAAGTATATCCCTGATGCGCGCAAGCAGCAGCACCGACAGCGGGTAGTATATCAGCGGCTTGTCGTATATGGGAAGCAGCTGCTTTGACACGGTGAGCGTCATAGGATAAAGCCGCGTCCCGCGTCCTCCCGCCAAGATTATGCCTTTCATGATCATTCCTCCGTAATTCTCTTGATTTTCTCTATTTTATTATCATACCATTTATCATACAATTTGAAAACCGGTTTTTCCAAAAAAATTCTTCTCAGCATATCTATAATCGTGCATACAATATATATGCCGAGCACCGAGCATACCGCGTGAAGCGGCAGCCACGGCGAGTTATACATTCCAACGTTATTCAGCGTATCTTTCCAAAGCCATTTTCTCATCGCGTCGCTGTTCGCGTGTATAAGCAGCACGCCGTAGGCCGAGGCCGCGACGGTATTGATAAACCTGCTGTATCCGATATTCAGGTTCTTGAAGAACATAAACGCGCACACCGCGGTCGCAACCGCTAATATTTTGTTTGAGTCAGATACAAAGTAGTAACTCGAAATTTTGGGTAACATATGCTCAAGCGCAATAATGCTCGCCCAGGACAGCGCCAGCGATATCAGCGCGGCAAAGCCCCATATCTTTTTACTGCCAAACCATTTCTCGGGATACAGCCTTATGTATGATCCTATTATGTAAATCACACAGAACCATGTCACATAGTTAAACACAACCTTGATGTTGAAGGTGGCAAGGACCGTGTAAACAAACAGGCACAACATCATCAACAAAATGTGCTGTCTCTTATTCATCGCGTTTACCAGTATATTGAGGAACGGTATGAATAGGTAAAAGACAAGATATGCCGAGCCGAATCCGGTAGATATCAAACTGATCGGAAGCAATGACATAACAGCGCCTTTTACCGTGAAGCTCTGGTATCCGGATACAGTAAATATCAATAAAAACAGTATTTTATAAAACTCCATCCAAAGAAGCAGCTTTAAAAACTTTTTTAGCGTTATTTTAGACTTACACATAAAATAACCCGTGATAAGCACAAAGCAGTTTATTCCCGTTTTTCCGCCCCAGCCGAACAGCAGAAGAAATATAGCGTTTCCTGTCAATTCGGGACTTTTATTTACCAAGTCCATTAAGCCCGAGTTCACGTAATAATGGTGGGCCACGATAACAAGCATGGTTATTATCCTGAATAACTCAATACCCGAATCACGTACCCCCCCCCGTTCAATTTTTACAACAGCGTCATTACTCATATATTTATCTCCTTATTTTAATATTATATCTTATCTCAATATTATATCACAGATCATGTCAACTTCATCGGGCGAAAGATCCGCGTAGAGCGGAAGCGTGAGAATGTTCTCGGCAGCGTGCTTGGCGATCGGCGTCGTCTGTATCTCAAATCTGCCCGCGTAGCACTCAAGCTCGCTTGTTATGGGATAAAAATATTTTCTGGCGAAAACATTGTTTTTTGCAAGTTCCGCCGCGACTTCGTCACGGCTCTTGCCGAACTTGTCCTTGTCAAACACCACGGGAAAGTAGGCGAAGTTGGGCTTAACGCCTTCCTGCGGCTGCCATGTCTTTATACCGTCAACACCACCGAGACGCTCGATATAGCGCTTGACCGCCCTGCCGCGCTTTTCTATCTCATCGTCCACATGACGCAGATTGCAGAGACCCATAGCCGCGCGGAACTCATCGAGTTTGGCGTTGCCCGCGACCTCCGGATAACTCTCCTGCGCAGCCATGCCGAAGTTCTTTTGAAGGCGCAGCTTGTCAGTCACCGAATCATCATGATACGCGACCGCGCCCCCCTCGATAGTGTTGAATACCTTGGTGGCGTGGAAACTGAGCATCGACGCGTCTCCGAAATCAGCCGCTCCTCTTTCTCCGACCCGCACGCCGAACGCGTGGGCCGCGTCGTATATGACCTTCAGGTTATGCTTTTTGGCAATTTTTTCTATCTTATCGACTTCACAGATATTGCCGTAGACGTGAACCGGGATTATCGCCGAAGTTTTTTCGGTTACAAGCTCCTCTATCTTGTCGGGGTCTATCGTAAAGTCGTCGGGCTTTATATCGCAGAACACGGGCGTCATGCCGCGGCGCACGATCGCCTGCGTTGTCGAGGCAAAGGTGAAAGGCGTGGTTATCGCCTCGCCCGAAAGCCCCATCGCGGCGATAGCGCTCTCAAGCGCCATGTGCCCGTTGGTGAACAGCGAGATATTCTTCACCGACAAATACTCGCGAAGTTTGTTTTCAAGCTCCTTATGCTTCACACCCATATTGGTGAGCCAACGGCTCTCCCAAAGGGGCTCTATCTCCTTTATATACTCGTCAATCGGCGCCATAGACGAGCGCGTTACATTTATTTGCAAACCGATCCCTCCTAATCACATATTTCATTTATCACATCTGCTATTCTTGACATATCATCATAGTCATAACGCTGATCGATCGGTATTGCCAACAAGTGCTCATAGATATACTTGGTTGTTTCATTGACTAAAACATCATTATTTTCCACACCCCAAAGAATGGGAGCATATATGCTTTTTTCTGCAAGCGATCTTTGGAATTTCTCTCTTTTCTCGACATATATCGGGAAATACAAAGGAGCATCATCTAATTCCGCAATAGAATTAATAACACCGAAACATCCGTCGCTATTTTTGATCTTAGACAACAATGTTTTGAAATTCTCAAATCTTTTTTTCTGTATTAAAGCAAAATCCGTCTTATTCAAAACACTTAAAGAATAGTTACTGATCTTGTGTATAACAATCGGTTCTGTATGCATTAGTCCCTCGGCGTATTTGTTTAATCTGATACTGATCTGCTTATAATTCATATTGTCGGTACGAAAATACTCACCTCTTAAATACATTGCATCCAACTGCGGGATCGTAAAAGCTGTATTACAACTTTCTCCTTCTTTAATATTCAGCGAGCAGTTATCGGAAACCGACAAAAACGCGCCGTCCGGAATTCCTAACCATTTTCTAATACTGCCTACAGTGATATCCGTATAACTCGGATTTTTTTGAGAAAATATAGACTGCGTCAGATCCTGCACAATCAGCGCGCCGCGTTCTTTCGCATATCGCAACAGGTCAATCTCGTATTTTAAAAGCTTCTTGCCATAATATGGATGGAACAGAATCACGCTCGGAGAAAACTTTTCCAGTAAAGCCAAAAAAGCATTTTCAGAAATGCACAGTTTTTTGTCAACGGGATAAAAATGCAATTCCCAACCCGCTTGCAAAAAAGGTTCAATAACCGTTTGACAGGTATATGCAGGTATCAATATTACCTTCTTCTCCGTCGAGTAATTTTCAGCTATACAAAATAATGCTTCACGACATAAAGAGAAAAAATAACTGCCATTATAATATTCTCTATAATCGTTTATTTTCACATTATAATCCGATACCGGAAAAATACTGCCAATTTCCTTTTGCATATTTTTACTCCTTATTTATTATCAAAATCAAAACTCATGAATCTAATTATTGTCTTTGTCCAATCGTTTTACAATTTCTATTCGAGTGATCTCATACCCCGCTTTTTGATAAGCTTTAGCCGCAGCTTCGTTCCATGGCACATAATGTGTAGACGCTTCATCACATCCGACAGCTTTTGCCATTTTCAATCCTTCTTTAATTGCCAGAGTTCCAAGTCCTAATTTTCTATATTCATCTCTTATCATCAACGAACTTAAACACCAACGCTTTTTGTCAATGAACTGTGTTGTATACGCCCAATAATATCCAACAAGCGTCTGCTCATGCACGGCGCCCCAAAAATAAGTATTACCGTTTGCCAAATACTGTTCAAGCATATTAACGCGCTTTTCGCAATACAATTTTCCGTCGTATCGGTCGGGATAATGATATTTTACCAATAAAACTTGTTCCAGCTCAATCAACTGTTTCTTAAACGGCTCGATCTCATCCCAACTCATCCAACCCGCAGTAATTCCTAAATTTGATTTATTCATTATCCTCTGCCTCTTTCAAAATCGGATAAATATATTTCTCAATATCATCCGTATATTTATGCTGTATCTCAAAACAGTCAAAATGTAAATCAACAAAGGCAATAGCGTCAGCGGCATTTACACCTTTTTCAACAATCTCTCCTTCGTTGATCAATATCTCGGTCCACATGACATACTTTTCGATTTCCGGAGATATATAAAGCTTTTCAAATATGCCCTTTTTCTTAGAAAAAACGATCTGCAATGTCACATAATTATTTTTTCTTTTGAATGACTTTAAATACTCATAGTAACTCATATCGCCTACAGCAGTAGTTACAAGCAATTTTGTCAAGTTCACTCCGGTATGTTCTTCAATCAGCGCGGGAATATAATTACCGGCTTGTCTCGGATTAATTTCTATCACGAAAACATCTCCCGTTTCGGTAAAATATGTTTCGACATTATATTCGCCGTGTCTTACGCCCGATGCTTTCATGATCTTTGCTACGGTATTGCGGATTTTTTCCTTTTGCTCTTTCGGTAATGCCATCGGGAAAATTTCAGTCATAGGAAGCATAGGCGTATCCGGTGACCTGTCCTGCCACAGCCAGCCGTCCCAAATTATTTCGTCTCCCAAGACAAAAATATCCGCATCATTTACTCTCAGGCTTTTCATTTCAACATATTCCTCGATCGAAACATGGTTGTCTCTTGAAAAATCAATACATATATCAAAAGCCGCTTGCATCTCGTCAGGTTCAAAAGAATCGATCTTTTGCGTTCCGCGTGTGCCCGAGCTTTCGGTTGGCTTAATAATAACCGGAAACTTCATTGTTTCGGCAGCTTTAAGCAGTTGATTAAACGACGAAACTATCGCGCACTCGGGTGAAAAAACCCCGGCATCCTTTTGGAGTTTTCTGAATTCATTTTTCGAGAGTAATTTCTCAACACTTTTTACACTGTTTCCTATCAATCCCAGCTCCTGGGAAATATATGCCACGTTTAGCATTGCCGGCTCCGAATTTGATATAACTCCGTCAACCTTTTCCTTTTTTGCAACTTCAAGAACAGCTTCTCTGTCAAGAGTGCTGACCTGATAATGCTTGTCAACAAACGGTATACCGGGGTTAGTCGTTGTGTAGTCACAAAGCACAACGTAATATCCGGCTTTTTTCGCCTCTTTTATCAATGCGACCTGCGCTTTGGCAGCTCCCAAAACTAATATTTTCTTCATATATGCCTCCGGTCTGCTTACAATATATAAGTTAAAACATATTCAACGTCGCTTTTATCGTATCTTTGATCCACGGGCAGCGGAACAATATTTTCGGCAAAATCCCGTTCAAGCAAATTACTGCCGGAAATATCAAACACATCATCCCAAAGCGTCGGCACATATATTTTGTTTTCAATGAGCTTTTTCTTTAAATCTTTTCCGTCGCGAATCAACAGAGGATACATAAACGCGCCATCAGGAACATCCAAATCAAGCTCGTTTATTTTTCCAAGCATTTTATGACAGTACTCAAAATTACGGGTTCTGGCTTTTTTTGCAAAATCATAGTCAATTCCGCGCAGCAAATTTTGAGTAAGCTTTGACATACCCCTCATTTCTCGGCGTGCGAATTCATGTTCGTGATTTTGATACTCGCCGTAAAACGACTGAGCGTCCCTTTCAAATCTGCCCAAAATATAATTAATTTGAGCGAAAGATGTATCCTGCGCAATTTCCTCATTCAATCGCGCATCGGTATACAGATAGCCGCCATCCGGCACGCCGAAAAACTTTCGGCATGTGTATAGTGTGTCAACGCCTTTGACTGGCATTTGAAAAAAAGCCTGAGCGTTATCTATAATAATGTTTCCGTATTTTTGCTTGTATTCTTCTATAGTTTCATTTTTTATCTGCCCATAGTAATTTACTATATACAGATACTCGCCGCCGCTTAAAACCATGTCAAACAACGGTCGCATACTCTTGTCAATATGATAGTATTCAAATTCACACTTTAGCTTTTCGCAAAGTTCCTTTACCGAGGCACAGAGGAAATACGGTATATATATTTTCTTTATATCTTTCGCCTTTATCAGATATTCCAAGCAGTGCCGCCCGCTGTTTAACGCGGCCGCACCTTGATGATATTCTTTTCCGCGCGCTCTGTCAAGCCCAATATATCCACCGATCTCTCTCATGATCATTTATCCCTTCTACGTTTTAAACAAATGATTTATCAGATTTGTTAATCAACTTCTACAACCACCAATTCGGTAAGTCTTGATATTTTATCAAACATTTCTTTTTCGGACTCGTATTTAAACACCATTGTGCCGAGGGCGTGACCCGAGTTTTCAAATGCGTACACTTGATCTCCGGTCTTGAAATCGGTTTGGTATTCCACAAAGTTGTCTTTAAGCTCGCCGCTTATATGCACTTCTTTGAGCTTTCCGGTCTTTTTGCTGTGGACCATGTAGTTCGACCAAAAACCCTTTGGCTCCGCCGGGCGCAAACCCGAGCAGTCCTCGCCGAGCGCCGCTTTGATCGTGTATTCAACCATATCGACGCCGGTCGCGTATTGCGTTATCTGCGGGATCAGACTTCCGCCGTTTCTGGCGCCGAGCTCCAGAATATACACGTTATCGTCCTTATCCAAGATCACTTCTATATTATAGGCTCCGGTTTTCATATCAAGCTCGGTGAGCAGGCGCTGAAGCTCGGCATGTATCTTGTCCTGAGTTTTTTTGTCAAGCACGCTCGGCCAGCACTCGCCAAGAGGCACATACTCTTTTATTCCGTTTGCGCTGTAAAACTCGTTGCCGAAACAGCGGAACACGAGCTTTCCGTCGACCGAGAATCCGTCGCCCGAAACCTGATAGCCCTTCTTTTCGATAAATTCCTCAACGACTATTCTTTTGCAGCGTGAATATTTCATCGCGTCCTCAAAGGCGAAATCATATTCATCCGGGCCCAAAATTTTATTAATTCCCTTGCTGCCCGACGAATCAACCGGCTTTACCATGACCGGGAACTTAAACTTATCCGCGTTTTTTTTCATAGCCGCCAAGTCGGTATAGCTCTCGGCGTAAGGCGTGTTGAAATTATGCTCGCGCAGATATTTTCTGAACGTGTCTTTATTTGACAGAACCATGACCGATTCGTACGGATTTGTAGGAAATCCGAGCTTTTCACAAACGTACGCCGCGGTGGGCGCGGCGGGGTCGGACGCGTAGCACACAACGCCGTCAAGCTCCAGTTTTTCGGCAAGCTCAAGCACAGCCTTCTTGTCGGTGGTGCTGACCTGATAGAATTCATCGGCCTCGTATTGACCCGGATTATCGGGCAGATAGTCGCATATAATCACATAGCAGCCCATTTCTTTGGCTTTTTTTATGGCGCAGACCTGAGATGTCGAGCCGCCAAGCATTAACAGTCTTTTCACATTGCACCTCTCATAGTTCTTCGACAAATTCTTTTATTCTCTTTATTCCCTCGATGATTTTATCCTCGTCCATGGTGTAGGCTATCCTGATATGGTCATCGCAGCTTTTCCCGTAGGTTATTCCGGGAACGACCGCGACCTGTTTTTGTTCAAGCAGCTTATACGCGAAGTTTACGCTGTCAAGCCCCGTGTCTTTTATGTTCACAAAGGCGTAGAATGTGCCCTTGGGATATTTGCAGCTGAGATTTTTTATCTTGTTTATCCCCTCGACCAGGATGTTTCTTCTGTTTAAAAATCCCAGACGCATTTTCTCGGTATCGTCGGTGCTGTCCTTAAACGCCTCGATCGCCGCGTACTGAGACGGCAGCGACGCGCAGGCCACAATGTTTTCCTGAAGCTTTGTCATATTGGCGATAAGCTCCGCGGGGGCGGCGGCGTAACCCAAACGCCAGCCCGTCATCGAATATTTTTTGGAGCAGCTGTTGATAACGACCAAATTGTCTTTAATATCACCGCACTCCAAAATCGAGACAAATTTTTCATCATAGACGATCGTTTTGTAGCACTCGTCCCAAAGTATCGTTATATCGTGCTTTTTCGCGAGGCGGCATATATCCTCGAGGGTCTTTTTGTCATACACCATGCCCGTCGGGTTGCTCGGCGAATTTAAAATTATCGCCGCGGTCCTGTCGGTGAGGACCGCCTCGATCTGCTTCGCGCTCGCGATAAAGTCGTGCTCCTCATCGGTATCTATGATAACCGGCTTTCCGCCGCACATTAATGTCATGTGCTCATAGTTTATCCAGTAGGGCGCGGGGATAATGACCTCGTCGCCCGGGTCGACTATGCAGCAAAGGCTCAGATAAAGCGCCTCCATAGCGCCGACCGTCACTATAGTCTCGCTTTGGGCGTCGTATTTTTTCCCGGTCTCGCGGTATATATTGTCGGCGACCGCCTCGCGCAGATCGGCTATGCCCGCGTTGGCGGAATACTTTGTCTTTCCCTCCGAAATGGCTTTGATACCCGCTTCACGAATATGTCTCGGGGTCATATAATCGGGGTCACCCAGAGTGAAGTCGATCACATCGCTGTACTCTTTCGCTTTGTCAAACAACTGTCTCGTCAACGACGGCTGAATGCTTCGCGCCATTTTTGATATCTTCAAAACTTTTTCACCACTTATTTTTTAAATTCTTTAACTGTGTTTATAATAAAGTCCATACTTTCAAACTTTAAAAGCTTTGCTCCTGCCACATAAATCAAAATTCCCAAAATGATCTGTGTTATCATAGTTGTCAATCTGCCCAGTCCCAGCAAATTTATACTAAGCACAGCGCCGCACATAAACAGCGACAAAAGCATCGCGGGCAGCACGTCTCTGATTTGCTCAAGATAACTATAATCAAGCAGCCTCTTGTTTGGAAACGCGTTTAAAAACGAGTTAATCAATGACGAAACGCAGCTTCCGATCATCATGACATAAAGACCATACGGCAATGTCACAATAAGGATAATAATTCCGATAATTTTTTTTAATATTTCAAGCCTGAGAAATATATCGCTGCGTCCAACAGCTTTTATCGCCTGCAAATTCGCGGTTTGTATAGGCCAGAACGCGTATGTAAAGCAACAAAATTGTATAAACGGCACAGCGGGCAGCCACTTTTCGGTAAGTATGAATAGAGTCAACGGCTTAGCGATCGCCGCCAGACCCGCCATACATGGGAAAATAAAAAACGTGGCGGTCACAATTGAGCGGCGCACTATGTCTTTAAGCTGCTTTTTGTTACTCTGAGCCTGCGACATAACCGGAAACATTACGCTGTCAATAGCACTGTTAATGTTTACTATAATAAAAAACGGAAATTGTTTTCCGCGATTATAGTATCCCAGTTCTGTTTCGGAATAGAACTTGCCTATCACAAGAGAATATATATTGTTATATACCGTATCAAGGACAGACGAGCACAAAATCTTCCAACCGTATGAAAAAAGCCGTTTCATGCGGTTTATTGAAAACACAAAGTTCGGGCGCCACTTGACAGTGAACCACAAAAAAATCGTGTCTATTACCTGATTGGTAAGCTGCTGAGCCACCAGCGCCCACGCGCCTCCGCCCTTATACGCCACGCCTATTCCGGCAAAAGCCGAAAATATTGTTCCGGTAAGCGTTGACCAGAAAAAGCGCCTGAACTGCATGGTCTTCTGAACATACGCCTGCTGGACGCTGTTGACCGACGCTATTACCACGCTCAGACCCAACACGCGCACGATCGGCGTAAGCTTGGGCATATCATAAAACCGGGCAATAAAAGGCGCGCCAAAAAACAACACCGCATACAGCACCAGTGAAAAAAAGATACTGAAAAAGAACACTGTGGAAAAGTCGGTATTGTCGGCATTCTTTCTCTGCACTAACGCTTGTCCCAGACCGCTTTGAGCGAACACCTGCGCTATCGTGACAAATACAGTAATAAGTCCTATTATTCCGTAATCCGCGGGCGTTAAAAGCCTTGCCAGCACGAGCGAAACAATAAATTGTATTCCCTGCGCGCCGCAGCGCTCACCGTACCGCCACAAGAGGCTCGTTACAGTCTGTTTTTTTAAATCCGCGCTCATGATCCGCGAATTCCGTGCATGATAGTTTTGCTCATTATATTTATCACCTTATTTATACTTATAATCAAATTTGTTTCCTGTCACCGGTATATTTTTCCAAATATTTATACGAAACGCTGTTATAATATTTCGCGAATTTGGAAAATATGTGGATTTTGCCGGCTATGCCTCTCACAAACGACATCAGGCCGCCGACCAGCTTTTTATATAAGTTCACTCCCAATATCCGATACGCGGCAAATGCTATATGCGTCACAAACATGTGTTTACGCGAAAGCCGTTTGAAATCATCCAATATCTTTTTGTTCTCCTCGCGGCAAATCACGCTGTCGGGCCTTGGCTCAAAATCGGCGGCTGTGTCGATCGGCTGGTTTGAATAGTCATAATTCATTGAACTACGATTATTCTTATTTGATATATTTACGCATGTCTCTCCGCTGCCGTCAAAACCCATATTTCGAGCTTTGGTTAATCTCGGCGTCACGACATATTTATTTTTAAGTTCCAAATACGCGCCGTGCGAGGTATCGGTCGGAGCAAGAATAAGAGACGGCTCCTTGCCGATCAAAGTTTCAAAAATGTATTTATATCGCTCACATTTGATCATATTTTTCAACAACCCGGTTTTGTAAGCACGGTCAAAATTTTTGACCAAATATCCGTTTTTCATTTCCAAACGCATATCATCGTATTTTTTCTTCCAGTGCCCCAAGCCCCAAGCAGAACACTGTGATGATTGAAAAATGATGTTGGCGTCGTTGTCGCATAGCCAATCAAGCTCCTGCGAATATGCGTTGACCGCTAAGATATCATCATTATCCTCATAAAGCGCAAGGCACTTGTCGATATATTCAATAAAATTAGGCGACAAAATAATATCATCCTCAAGATATATCCAACGGTCATATTGCTTATATATAATATCATTAAGCAAAGCGTCACGATTCTTGGCAGGACCGTAATTCTTTTCTCTCCTGATAACGTTGAATGACTTAAAAACCGAAAAGTCACCCATTTCAAGATACTCGCATATTTTTTTGTAACCGTCCCAGTGCTCAGCTTTTGCGGGATAATCGAACCCTATATACACATCGGTGTATTTTGCCCATGCGTTCTTTTTGAGAGACTCGATTTCATTTTTAAAATGTTTGTGCCTGCATATTGTGAATATTATAACCGGTGCGTATTTTATTTCACCCATTTGACGTTCTTCCCCTTTCAAATTTACAAGAAAAAAACTACAATTTCCAATAATGCTTTCCTATATATTCGGCGATTTTCAGATCTTCCTCGGTATTTATATCCACCGCCTCAAACTTGCTGACAAAATGGATATACGGTCTCGCTCCGATCCTGCAGCGATATTTTCTTAAAGATTCGGCGGATATTCCGTACATTCCCGTCGTTTCCTCAACGACCGGGGTCATATCCTGACTGCGGGGCAGGATGCACGGTCTGTAATTTATCGAGGTGTCATTCAGCCAGAAAAATCCCTGATGCCTTATCGCGGTAAAACATGAATCATACACGGTGCTGCCTATCAGTTTTTCCGCGCTTATCCTGATGGACTCGGGTTGCAAATACGGAGCGGTGGCGAAAAGCTGAAAATAATAATCATAATCGGGATACAGCCCGAAATGATAATTAAGCAAATCATTTCCGTTCGCCGTATTTTTCGCCAAAACTTCTTTTCTGTCTATCACGCCGCACCCGGCCGTTTCGCAATATTCCTTTATCTCATCGCTGTTTGTGTCGATAAATATATCATCAAATACTCCCGACTCTTTTGTGTGCTCAATAATGTATTCATAAAGCTTTTTTCCGTTAAGAACACGAAAATTTTTACCGGGTACTCTTTCTGAATTGGCCTTTATCGGTATAAAAGCAGCTGTTTTCATGCAGCCACCTTCTTTCCGATAAATAAACCTGAAAGACTAATTGAGCATATTACCCCCCCCGTTTGCGTAATTTCATCTACGCAATAGGGGTCAGTGTAGTTCTCTTTTATCCACTCTTTGGCTATATACAGGTCGATCTCCTTATGAATATCGATCGACTCGTCTATCTTATACGGTATTATCTTGTCACCCATGAAGCCCCAAGGCTGTTGACCCTCTTTTCCGGACAAAAGAAAATCGGTACTCAACACCCAAAAATTATGTGACAAAAACAAACACTCGGGCAGATCCTGACGATTGGTTGAAATTTTGCCCGTTATATTCTTCTCATACATTGCCAAAGTTCCGTCATTGTTAAGAGTCTTGGCTCTCAGGGGATGATGGTCATTATCCTCATATACCGGAACGACCGCTGTAATTGACATGTCATTTTTCATAATGTCAATACATTCGTCTATCCACTCAGATTTAATCGTAACATTATTGGCAAGCAAAACCACCAGTATATCGGGCAGGACTTTTCCTCTTTCCTTCATAACATCAAGCGCGTGCATAATACAATCAATATGCTGCGCGGTAGGCAATGCAAGCTCAGCCGGACGAACTATACGTTCAAAACCGAGAGCCTCGGCTGCGCCGAGTATTTTTTCATCGTCGCTGCTGCAATAATAATCATCAATTTTTTTTGAACACGCGGCCGCATTAGCAGGATAATATAACACGGGTTTTCCCAATACATCAAGAATGTTTTTATCCTTGAGCGTGTTATTTCCGCGTCCCGTCAATAAAGCTGTTACTTTCAAAACTGTTAATCCTCCTAAAACAAACTGTCAAAATCTACTCTTTCATACACTTCAAGCTTGCCGCCGCGGGTGGCGTTATATATTTTTATGCCGTGAGCGTCGGCGTATTTTTTCGCGGTTTCATACGACTGCTCCATTCTGTATACCCACGGCACGCTTCCGACTTTGTCGCTCGCGGAAAAGTGATCGGCTTTCACGTCTTGATTTCTGATGATCTTGCCGTCTTTGTCACGCTCCACGGTGTAGCTGTGATCGACACCGATCAAAAATATCTCGCTGAACCCCATGTACACAGCCATCTGTATTGCCGAATACGTAACCGTTGTACCGTCGCATATTTCTTTTGTCAGATCATCGGAAAACTCGACCTCGTCGGTGTAAAATTCCTGCATGACCTTTAGGTAATACGCACCGTCTATAGGCGGTGTGGGCTGATAATCCATCAGTCCGACAAATTTATCACAATTGATATGCTCTTTTATCAGTTCTCTGTCGTTCCTGAGTATATTGGGGTCCTGTATAAAATAATATGTCGGCCTCCAATCGGTCTCGGGAAATATATTATATATCCTGTTCGCACCAAAGCTGATCTCTCCCTTTATTTTATTGAGGTCCTCGGCTTTGAGGCTTGGGCCGTTGCCTATAACAAAGCAACGCTTACCCGAATGTATGCCTCGCAGTAATTCGATATACGCTCGGCTTTTGTCTATCCTTTTTTTATATATCGGCGCCAGAATGATCCTGAACAAAAATTTAGCCGGATCCTTAATACGCGCCATAAGCGGCTTTTTCATAAATCAGATTAAATTCCTTTCTGCTTCAGAACGCAAAACGCGTCTTCACAGCATTTTCAAATATACATACTAAGATATATTAACATACCTAAATGTCGATTGCAAGGGTTTTTATTATTTTGTAACATAAATTATACGAAATATACAAAAAGAGCGGGCAAAACCCGCTCTGTTTTATTTGCCGCAGTACATTTTGGGGAGGCGCTTGTTCTGTATCTGATCGAGCGCCTCGCCGAAGCGCTGGAAGTGCACGATCTCGCGCTGACGCAGGAACTTCACAACGTCGTTCACGTCGGGATCGTCGGAGACCTTTAAAATATTGTCGTAGACCACTCTCGCCTTCTGCTCGGCCGCAAGATCCTCGGTCAGGTCGGCGATCGGGTCGGAGGTCACGGCGAGGGCAAGGGCGTCAAACGGCATGCCGTTTGAATTCGCGGGGTACACGCCTCTGCCGTGGTTCATAAAATACGCGCCAAACGGGCTGTTCTCGATCTCCTCGTCGCTCGCGCACTTGGCGAGCTGCCGAACGATCGTGCCAACTATCTCAAGGTGCGCCAGCTCCTCGGTGCCTATGTCGGTCAGCAGCGCTTTTGTCATCGCGTCGGGCATCGAGTATCTCTGGGACAAATACCTGAGCGACGCGCTGAGCTCGCCGTTGGGACCGCCTAATTGCATTTGACGATAAATTATTTATCCGATCCGCGCCCGCTCGTTTTATAAAATAAAAAGCCCCGGATTTTTTCCGAGACTTTTTTGGCTCCTCCAGTTGGACTCGAACCAACGACCCTGCGGTTAACAGCCGCATGCTCTGCCATACGTCAACAAAACAACCCATAAATTCGCGCATGAATTTTCGCACTTTTCCATGGATTGTTCTATATTGCTGTTGTTTCCTCCGTTACGTTTGCCGCTAAATTATTACATTTCGGAATATAGCGGCAGTTTTCGCTGAAGAATTGTCTGTAGCTTATATTAAACTTAATTTCTATCTTGTACCCTCTGCCCACCTTTACATAGTCTATCAACCCGCAAATTATCATCTTCTTCCGCTCGTTTGAAGCGTTTTTAAATTCGTCCGCCCATGTCACAAACTGCTGATAGTAATAGTCGAGTTTATTGAAAATTTTTGTCTTTTCCGAGAGCACTGTATCACATTCCGTTAATTTATCCGCTGTTGATTTAAGCTCTTTCTTTGTTGAGTCAATAGACAGCGACAGCACATCTATTGTAAACACGCTTTCGCCGCTCAAACATTTACCGATCTCTGCGGCAAGTTCGTTCAGGCGATTTTCAAGTTTAAACTTCTGCCTTGCAAGCTCGGCTTTAAGTTTTTTCTTTTCGTCTATTTCTCGGCTGTAGCGCAGCTCAAGAGCTTTATCTCTCGGCGTTTGCTTGATCGCGGATAAATAATGCTCTACGATTTCAAGAATAACATTGTCGATTTTATTTGCCATATATACGGATTGTCCATCGCACTCATTTAATTTTCGGGCTTTATGATAGCAAATATATCTTATAGTCTGATGTGAACATACCGTTCCGTCTTTTCTCTTATGGCTTTCGATTTTATTTGAAGCGTTAAGCGCTCCGCCGCAATGCGCACAATAAATATTTCCAGAAAGCAGCGTTTTGCCCTTTGTTGTTCTGGCTATATGCTGTTTTTCATCATTTATGCCCGAACGCTGTTTTAAGATATGCTGAACGCTGTCAAATACATTGTCGTCTATAACCGCAAGGTGTTCAAGCTTTGGAGAGATCGTATCACCCGCGGCATAGTAGCCGCAGTACAGCCTATTCTTTAATATTCTGTTGATCGTATTGCATTGAAAGCAGCTGCCGTTATGAGTTTTTATGCCGAGGCTGTTTATATATTCCGCTAATCTGTATGAGCCGTAGCCTTCGTTCAGAGTCTTATTAAATATGGTCTTTACAATTTCGGCTTCGCCCGGATCAAGTTCAAGGTCTTTTACCGGCTGACCCTTCTTATTCTTCCTTCCTTTGTTTACGGCTCTGTAGCCAAACGGAACCACTCCTCCATGATATGTTCCCTCGGCTGTAAGTTGTGCCATCCTTGTTTTTAGACGCATTGATGTTTTAACACTTTCTCCGTTTGCCTGCCAATATCTGATATAGTTCATAAGTTTATCGCCCTGAGTTTCAAGCTTTTGCTGCCCCTCCTGTGTGCTCCATACTTCTATGCCCTGAGATATAAACCACTCAACGACAAACGGCGTTTCGCTGTCGATTCGTCCGAGCCTGTCAAACATATATACAAGCAGTACCTCAAACTCATGTTTTTGAGCCGCCGTTTTTAAATCCTGTATGGCATCTCTGTCATTTGCAGATACTTTAAAGCCCGATACGCCTTTCTCATAAAACTCTTTTGTAATTATCCAGCCGTTTTGCTCGGCAAACTCATGACAGGCTAATTTTTGCATAGGTATATCGTCTTTTTGGACATCAACCTGCTTTTTGGTTGACACTCTGTATAAGCAATATGCTTTTTTCATGGTTTTGTCACCCCACATAATTTAATTATGCAAAGTCATTATTCATATTAACTTTTCAAACATCTTATATTAAAATACTACTATACCAAATATATTTATGTCAATTTTGCCTCTGCATAAAAAAACAGCGCCTGTTATCAGACGCTGCTCGCTACTTCTTTACCTAAACGGTTTTCATAAGAAATCAATAAATTTTCCAGTATCGAGTTTTCAACTTCTTTGTTATCGGCTTCGTTAAAGATCAATATGATCGGCTCATATTTTTCTTTTTCTATAACAAACTCGGTTTCGGAAATTCTTTGGACTTTTTCGTTCAATAACACATCCCTGCCTATCCTATGAATTTTCAATATCAACAACAAAATCAGCATAGGATCAATGCTATTTTTGTTGTTGATATTTATTTAAGCCCGACAAACAGCGGTTTGCAAGACCGCTCATTGGAGTTTCACCTTCCCGGCATCCGCCCGGACTATCCTCATTGCGTGCGACGGCGTCGCAATTCGCTTTACGGGCTCGCATTTGCTTTAAAAGCAAACACTTCGCTTTAAAAGCGATTGCTCCTTTTCCCACAAAGCACATGGCTTTGCGGGAGCCCTGAATTGCTATCCGCTCATGCTGTGACTGAATAGAAGTATCCCCCGATACAGAGTCATCGCCGTTTAAGCTGCGGCTTAATTCGGGATAATATGTTTCTCGCTCACCGAAACCGGGTCATGGCGCATTTATCCGCAGGCTCGTCCGTACCGGAACGTATTTGTCAGCTCTTTATTATGCAGCGGCATTATCCTCCGCGCTTTCTTTGTATCGGTTTTATCAACCGAAAATCATTATATATCCTATACTCCGCAGTTTTTTCGGAGTATTTAAAAATTTTTTAAAAAATTTTTTGACGGTCAAATTTGTCTTTAATTTGAGCACATGTTATAATATTAATATCAAAATTTAAGGAGGTTTCATTATGAAAAAATTATTTACACTGAGTTTAACGGTCATTTTATCGGTTATGCTTTCAACAACATCGATCGCTGCGGATATTCCGAGGGAAGCCGCACCTCTTGACGCATCCGAGCAGGCAATTCAAACCACAGAAAAAATTATTGGCGGCATATTGGACGAAGTATTTAACGGCTTGGGCTACGGCCCCGCAAGCGGACGAGCTAATACTCTCATACGTCATGCGGTGGCAAAAGGCGAAACAAACGGCTGCGGCTACGCCGAGCTTTCGGCAATATCTCAAAACTCTATACGGACAATAATTGACATTATGCAGCGTCCCAATGTGTATCAGACGGCAGAAACTATGTTGAGACCTCTGCTCTCCGAGCAGATTGCAGCAATTAAAAATGGTAAAGATTATTCCGAAGCGGTCCTTGAGGCCTATATCGTTATATATCCCGAATATTTTTCAACTTTACAAATGTTCGTTGATCAATGTTATTGGGAAAACACACCGATTGATCCGGCAATCCTAGCCACGGCAAGAAAAATATTGCATGACGCAAAATAATCATACTATCATAAAAGACGCAGTCCTATTTCAATCGACTGCGTCTTTATTTATTTAAACACATAATGCTGTATATAAACTCGCACTCGTGTTTTTTTAGTACTGTTTTGCTACAATGACTTGTAAAATTTCAGCAAATAATTATTGAGAGTCATAAACAGGATATACTTTAGCTTATATTAACTTACCAGCAAAATGTCCTCACGTTTTGCGGCCAGTTCTTCCAATTCAGGTGTAAATCCGCTTACACTGAATAAAACATACCAAACTTTCCTCGTATTTCTGTGCCAATCAACATCTTTTGTTTTCTCTTCCAAATCGCGCAGAACATTTAACCCTACAGGTTCGTTCCAATATTTACATTCTCCAAGTATAATATTCGCGTCATCCGGATCTATTGCGGCTATGTCAATTTCAGTGTTTCCCGACCAATATCGTCCGACTCTCGAGAACAGGAACGGCCAAGCGCCGGAGGTATTTAGCTCCCACATCCTCTCGCGACATATATCCTCATACACGAACGCGGTTTGACGACTGACGAGCCCATCGCGTATTTTCCCCGCTGCAATTTCTGCATGACCGCTTTCTATGAAACTCATATTTGGATAGACAAACGCAAACCAAAATCTGATATAGTTATCCTTTATTTTATACAAGCCCTTCTTACTTTTTTGGGGATTATCTTCCGTCACCGGGACTTCCCGCTCAAGAATATCCAAGTCAATAAGAGTTTTCAGATATTTCGTAAGGCTCGTGGATTTAACCTCGAGCAGCGACGCTATGGCTGACAACTTACTGTTTCCGGCGGCTATGGCTCGTATCACGGAAAAATAGCTGCCTATTTCCGATACCTCCTGCTGTAAGAGGAAATGCGGCTCATCATACAGATAGCTCATAGGATTCAGCACGCTTTTTTCTATTGCTGTGTAAATATCATCACATTCCGCAAAAGCCTCAATATATTTCGGAACTCCGCCGGTTACGGAATACATCTCAATAAGCTGCCTTTCGCTTTTTTGAGGAAAGAATTGCTTGTAATACCGAAACGGAATTTGTTTAAGCCTAATCTGAGCGGTACGCCGACCATATAAAGGGCTGTTATAGGCAAGCGTCTGTGACTCCATCATAGAAATCAGTGAGCCGCATAAAATCACCATAACGGAGCGATCCTTGAGTGTTTCTTCCCATATACGCTGAAAAACGGACGGGAATGCCGGATTTGACTTTCCGAGATATTGGAACTCATCTATAACTATAATAGGTTTTTTTGCAAACGGCGTGTTCATAATCGCCTTAAATATAATATTCCAGTCCTGCACCGAAGCTCCGCGCAGCAAATCATTGTCAATAAATTCAGCGGCTTTGTTCTTGAAATCCGCTCTGTTTTGCACCTCGCTTTCCTCGCTTACAAGGAAAAACAGCGCCGATTTATCTTTTATAAATTCCGAAATCAATGTAGTTTTTCCCACGCGCCTACGACCGTAAAGTATAACAAGGGAAGAACCGTTCCTGTCATATTCATTTTGCAGGATTTCCATTTCGCTGTCTCTGTCTATAAATTTATTCATGTTTGTCACCTCTTTATATTTTATTGAGTCATTATAATTATTATACCACAAATTATTATAATTGCAAGTATATTTTGACGATTACACTTAAGAAATAAAGGATAACTTAGAATTATGTATATAAAAT
>CANRBF010000001.1 GCA_947628795.1 uncultured Monoglobus sp. | reverse complement strand
ACGGAAGTACCCGCAACGACAGAGCCTTCGGCAAGCGCGGCGGCAACGGAAGTACCCGCAACGACAGAGCCTTCGGCGAGCGCGGCGGCAACGGAAGTACCCGCAACGACAGAGCCTTCGGCAAGCGCGGCGGCAACGGAAGTACCCGCAACGACAGAGCCTTCGGCAAGCGCGGCGGCAACGGAAGTACCCGCAACGGCAGAGCCTTCGGCAAGCGCGGCGGCAACTGAAGTACCCGCAACGGCAGAGCCTTCCGCAAGCGCGGCGGCAACTGAAGTACCCGCAACGACAGAGCCTTCCGCAAGCGCGGAGGCAACGGAAGTACCCGCAACGGCAGAGCCTTCCGCAAGCGCGGAGGCGACTGAAGCGCCCGCCACGGCAGCGCCTGTAGTATCAAGCGAGCCCGAGGCAACGGCAACACCCGAGGTAATTTCCGTTACGGACGCTAAGCCGAACGGCAATGCTAAGGAAGAGACTGTTACTCTTGAAGTCGGAAACGGATATAACGATGAAGTTAAAGCTGTATTCGGCGATGACTTCGCCGAGATCGCGACTAAAAAGATAACCGGTATCAACGATCAAAACACCGTTACAGCTACTGTTAATATCGTAGAAAAAGGCGACTACAAGTTTAACGTACTCGCCGTTGGCAACAAAAATAACAACGTGATCACGCTTACAAAAGCTGAGCCCGCACTTGCGGCGGAAGGTTTTGACAACGGAACGCTTGAAGCGGGAGCTTCCGTCGGCACGGCCGGAGAAGAGGAAGTATATCTTTATACATATCTTGCCAAAGACCTTGATCCCGCTGAATACACTATAACATATAAATCTGCTACGCAGGCTGAGGCATCCGACTTTGTCGCTATGGCGATCGTAAATCTTACGGAAGAGCCCGCCGCGTCGAGCGAGCCTGAGACATCGAGCGAGCCTGTGACATCGACCGAGCCTCAGACATCAAGCGAGCCTGTGACATCGACCGAGCCTGAGACATCAAGCGAGCCCGCGACATCGAGTGAGCCTGAGACGTCGAGTGAGCCTGAGACATCAAGCGAGCCTGAGACATCGAGCGAGCCTGAGACGTCGAGTGAGCCTGAGACATCAAGTGAGCCTGAGACGTCGAGCGAGCCTTCGACCGAATACGTTCCCGTTGTAGCGGCGGCTAACATTCCTGCTGACGCGGTAGACGAGTACAGCGCCGAATATGTCGGCCCTACAAAAGACGAAGCCGGAAATACGATTTACAATATCAAAGCCACAGCAAAGAATCTCAAAAAGTACAAGAAAGTCGAATTCGATAATGAAGAAGGCTATTGGTTCGGCGTTGAGATCAAAGCTCCGGACGGCGTTGACACATCGGGCACGTATAAGGTGACTGTTAATGGCGAACTTAAAGCTACATCAGATTTCGACACACTTGAGAATGTTGAAGGCAAAGGCGCAATATTAGTCTATGACGTTTCGTCTGACACTTTCCCGAATAAAATAGATGACTTTACCATTGAGTGGGCCGAAGGCGTCGAGTATGCATACGAAATCGACTTTACCGGTGTTGAGATAGCAGAGACCGAACCTTCGACCTCAAGCGAGCCTCAGACATCGAGCGAGCCCGCGACATCGAGTGAGCCTACGACATCGAGCGAGCCTCAGACATCGACCGAGCCTGTGACATCGAGCGAGCCCACGACATCGAGCGAGCCTGTGACATCGAGCGAGCCTCAGACAACAAATGAGCCTCAGACATCGACTGAGCCCGCGACATCAAGCGAGCCCACGACATCAAGCGAGCCTCAGACATCGACTGAGCCCGCGACATCGAGCGAGCCTCAGACAACAAATGAGCCTCAGACATCGACTGAGCCCGCGACATCGAGCGAGCCTCAGACATCGACCGAGCCTGTGACCTCAAGCGAGCCTCAGACATCGACCGAGCCTACGACATCGACCGAGCCTCAGACATCGAGCGAGCCTTCGACATCGAGCGAGCCCACGACATCGAGTGAGCCTTCGACCGAATACGTTCCCGTTGTAGCGGCGGCTAACATTCCTGCTGACGCGGTAGACGAGTACAGCGTTGAATATGTCGGCTCTACAAAAGACGAAGCCGGAAATACGATTTACAATATCAAAGGCACAGCGAAGAATCTCAAAAGTTACAAAAATGCCCATGGTGAAGAGGGTTATTGGTTCGGTGTTGAGATCCAGGCTCCCGCAGGCGTTAATACAGATGAACCGAACACGTACAACTTTATTTTTGAGGGCCAAAACCAAGGAAGCACAACATTCGACGAACTTCTGAATATTGAAGGCAAAGGCTCCAGAATATACTTTGACGTTTCACCTGACGTTTCACAGAAAATAGCGCACTTTACTATTGAGTGGGACGCTAATAATAAGTATACGTATGTACTTGACATGACCGGTGTTGAGACAGTTGAGACCGAACCTTCGGCAGAGCCTTCCGAGCAGCCTTCGGCAGAGCCGTCAAGCGAGCCCGCGGAAACACCTAAGCCGACTCCCACAAGAAGACCTTCTTCCGGTGGCGGCGGCGGTTACGGCGGCGGTTCGTTCGGAACGGGCAACGCCACAGCGACACCCAAGCCTACGGCAACTGCCGATCCGAACGCTACAGCCAACCCCGAAGCGACAACAGCGCCCGGAACGCCTACGCTCGTGCCCACCGCAGGTACGCAGGTATTTGAGGATGTTCCCGCTGATCACTGGGCATACAGCTACATTATGGACCTTTACAACATGGGTATCATAAACGGTGAGACACCCACAATGTTCGTGCCGGAAGACAACGTGACAAGAGCTGAGTTTGCCAAGATGGCGGCTATGCTGTTCGGATTAACAGCTCAGAGCAGTGAATCTCAGTTTGTTGACGTGACATCGGATGATTGGTTTGCGCCGTATGTGATCGCTGCCACAGAGGCAGGAATCGTAAACGGCACAAGCGAGACAACGTTCAGCCCGAACGACAATATCACACGCGAGCAGATCGCTGCGATAATCGGCAGACAGATGAGCTGGGCATCGGAGAACGCGTCGGCGTACAGTGACGCTGATTCGATCGAAGCGTACGCTCTGCCGTACGTAACCGGACTTTCGGAGCAGGGTATCCTGACCGGAGACAACGGAATGTACAGACCCAAGGACAACGCCACAAGAGCGGAAGCCGCGGCGATCATCGACAGAGTGAAGAATCACTAAGATAAAAAATTTCTCCCCCGACTCGGGGGAGATTTTTTTGCACTTAATGTAACAATTTTTTTAAATAAAACCGCTTGACAGGGTTTTGTATGTTAATTATAATTATATACAGGAAAATTATATCCAAATGAAAATAACCCAATATATTTCATGAAACGGAGAAAATATAATGAACGAGGAAAAAAGAAAAGCACTTGACCTGGCAATGGGCCAGATCGAAAAACAATTCGGAAGCGGCGCCGTTATGCGTCTGGGCGAGAAGCCCAACGCTAATGTTGAGGCGATACCCACGGGCGCGCTTTCCCTTGATATCGCGCTGGGTATCGGCGGTCTGCCCCGCGGCAGAATTATAGAGATATACGGCCCCGAGTCCTCGGGTAAAACCACGGTAGCGCTCCACGTTGTGGCGCAGGTACAGCAGATGGGCGGCGAGGCGGCTTTTATAGACGCGGAGCACGCTCTTGACCCGGTGTATGCGGAGGCGCTCGGCGTGCATACCGACGATCTGATCGTTTCGCAGCCCGACACGGGCGAGCAGGCTCTGGAGATCACAGAGCAGCTCGTGCGCAGCGGCGCGGTCGACGTGATCGTTATCGACTCGGTCGCGGCTCTGGTGCCCAAGGCCGAGATAGAGGGCCTGATGGGCGACGCGCATGTCGGACTGCAGGCCAGGCTGATGTCCCAGGCGCTGAGAAAGCTGGCGGGCATAATCTCAAAATCAAACACCACCGCCATATTTATAAATCAGCTGCGCGAGAAAGTGGGCGTTATGTTCGGAAACCCCGAGACGACCACCGGCGGACGCGCGCTGAAGTTCTACGCCTCGGTGCGTCTGGATGTGCGCAGGATCGACACGCTGAAGGGCGACGGCGGAGTTATGGGCAACCGCACGAGGGTGAAAGTAGTCAAAAACAAGGTGGCTCCCCCGTTCAAAGAGGCGGAGTTCGACATAATATACGGCGAGGGCATTTCCCGTATGGGCAATGTGGTCGACGCGGCCACCGATCTGGACATCATACACAAGAGCGGCTCCTGGTTCAGCTACGAGGGCGAGCGCCTCGGCCAGGGCCGCGAAAAGGTGAAAAAGATACTCGAGGAAAATCCCGAGCTTGCCGTCGAGATCGAGAACAAGGTCCGCGAGCAGGCCGGTCTGCCGCTGCTGGGCGGCGAGGGCCCGTCGATGTTCGACGACGCGCCGGTCGAGGGACTTGAAAAGCCTAAGAAGAAAAAATAGACCCACCTCCGTCAGGCTGCGCCTGACACCTCCTTCCGGGAGGAGGCAAAATAGGCGCACTCTCGGGGGAGGCAAGAATAGGCTCGCCTCCTTTTAAGGGGGAGAGCTGTCTGCGAAGCAGACTGAGAGGGGGTTTGTATCCCTAATCGCTACGTTGACCCCTTTCCGTCAGGCTGCGCCTGACACCTCTCCCCAAGGGGCGAGGCAAACGGGGAAATATTGTGAATGGAGATAAATTATGGATAATTTTACAAAAGGGCTGCATTTGGCGGCTCGGTACTTGTCAGCGCGGATGTACACGTCCCGCGAGATATACGACCGCCTGCGCCGAAAGGGCTACGATGAGGACACCTCGGAGCAGATAGTGGGCAGGCTGATCGAGGAAAAGCTGCTCGACGACGCGCGATACGCCGAGTTCTATGTGGCCGACGGCGTGAATTTGGGCCAAAAGGGAGAGTATCGCATAAGGCAGGAGCTTTTGCGCAAGGGCGTGGCGCCCGTTTTGATCGACCGAGCCTTTGAAAACGCCGATGTGGACTTCGACGCGGCTCTGCGCGAATACGTGGAGCAGAGACTGAGGGTCACCGAGATCTCGGACTACAAAGACTTGGCGCGGTTTAAGGCGGCGCTTGCGCGGCGGGGCTACTCGCCATCGGAGATACGCCGGGTCCTTGACGAGTACGACTTTGACTTTGCCCGATAAACAATTAATAGGAGAAAGAATTTGAAAAAGGTATCTATAGCATCTTTGGGATGCTCAAAAAATTTGATCGACAGCGAGCAGATGACGGCTCTGCTCAGATCGGGCGGCTTTGAGATATGGGAGAATGAGGCCGACGCGGACATTATGATCGTCAACACCTGCACGTTTGTGGAGGACGCTCAGACCGAGTCGATAAACTGTATCTTGGAGCTGGCGCAATACAAAAAAGCCGATAAAAACAAGGAAAAACTGCTGATCGTCACCGGCTGTCTCGCGCAGCGCTACAAGGAGCAGATACTCCGCGAGATCCCCGAGGTCGACGCGGTTATCGGCGTCAATGAGTACGACAGGATCGTCGACATAATAAACGCGCGTATCGGCGGAGGACCGGCAAGCGTCAGCTGCTCCGAAAAGCCGCTGCTGTTTGAGGGAGAGCGCGAGCGCTCGACCCCGGGCTACACCGCGTTTCTGAAGATTGCTGAGGGCTGCGACAACCGCTGCACATACTGCGTTATCCCGTCGATACGCGGCGCGTACCGCAGCCGAAGGATCGAGGACGTATTCGCCGAGGCGGAAAAGCTGGCGGCGGACGGCGTCAAGGAGCTGATAGTTATAGCGCAGGATACCACGCGCTACGGCATTGACATCTACGGCGAGTACCGCCTGGCGGAGCTTCTCAAAAAACTGTGCGCCGTTTCGGGCATCGAGTGGGTGAGGGTTCACTACTGCTATCCCGAGCTTGTGACCGACGAGCTTATAGAGACCTTCGCGAGCGAGCCTAAGCTCTGTAACTACTTCGACATACCGATACAGCATTCAAGCGACCGCGTTCTTAAAAGAATGGGCAGACGCACGAACCGCGCGCAGATAACCGAAATGATAAAAAAGATCAGAGCGAATATCCCCGACGCGGTTATAAGGACAACTCTGATCGTGGGCTTCCCCGGCGAGACTGAGGAGGATATGGACGACCTGCTGCGCTTTATCGACGAGGCGAGATTCGACCGTCTGGGCGTGTTTACATATTCCCGCGAGGAGGACACACCGGCGTATGATATGCCCGATCAGATAGACGAGGAGGAAAAGCGGCGGCGCCTTGAAAACGTTATGGTGGCGCAGGCCGATATTGACGACGAGAACAACGCGGCGAAGGTCGGAACGGTACAGACCGTTCTGGTCGAGGGCCGCGACGAGATAATAAAAAATTACTTTGGCAGGACATACGCCGACTCGGTGGATATCGACGGTATGGTGTTCTTCAAATCTAAAGAAAAGCTGAGACCCGGAGATTTCGCTCGGGTCAGGATAGACGAGGCGGAGGACATGAATCTGTTCGGAAGAGCGGTTAAATAACGGAGGGGATATTATGAGTTTGCCGAATAAACTGACGCTTATCAGAGTGATTCTGATCCCGGTGTTTATGGTGCTTAACCTGTGCTGCGGCACGGTCGGGCTGTATCTGTCGCTGGTCGTGTTTCTGCTTGCGGCTGTGACCGACTATTTGGACGGGCAGATCGCCCGCAGGACCCGCAGCGTCACCAATTTCGGCAAGCTGATGGACCCGATGGCCGACAAATTGCTGACGATCGGCGCTCTCGTATGCTTTCTGGCGTCGGATCAGCCGTATATAAACGCGGGTGTCGTGATCATCATAATCGCCCGCGAGCTGATCGTCACAGGCATACGCATGCTGGCCCTTGAGGAAAACCGAGTTATAGCCGCGGGATTTCTGGGAAAACTCAAAACGGTGTCGCAGTTCTTTATGATAATCGCGGTCATCATCACCCAGATCATAAACGTCTACAGCGACCCCATTTCGGGCGGCGTCCGTAACTTGATCGTGCTCGTTCTGGTAGTGATCTCAACGGCGCTCACCGTGCTCTCGGGCCTTGATTATATTTTCAAAAACCGCAGCTTGTTAACATTTAAGTAACAGCGATGTTACATAAATGTGACATATATTGAAATTGTTTCGGTTTTATATTATGTTTTAATCGACAGATAGGATTGATTGTATGAATATAATTGTTGACGCTATGGGCGGCGACAACGCTCCCGCGGAGATCGTCAAGGGCTGCGTTACGGCGGCGGAGGAGTTCGGCGAGAATATCACGCTGGTCGGACGGGAGAGCGACATAGAAAAAGAGCTCAAGGCAAGCGGATACGACGGCGATAAGATAAAAGTCAAAAACGCTTCCGAGATAATCAGCGGGAATGACGAGCCCACCTCGGCTATCAGGCAGAAAAAGGACTCGTCGCTGCGCGTCGGGCTTGAAATGCTGCGCCATGACGAGGGCGATGTGCTGGTGAGCGCGGGAAACACGGGCGCTCTGATAACCGGCGCTACGCTCATTGTAAAGCGGCTCAAAGGTGTGCGCCGCGTGGCGCTGGCGCCGATGATGCCCTGCGAGACGGGCTGCTTTTTGATGGTGGACGGCGGAGCCAACTCCGAGTGCGGGGCGGCATTTTTAAAGCAGTTCGCGATCATGGGCTCGATATATATGGAAAAGATCATGAAAACCAAAAGTCCGCGCGTGGCGCTCGTGAATATCGGCGCCGAGGAGGAAAAAGGCACCGACGCGGTGATCGAGGCGGGACGCATGCTCAAGGAGATCCCGATAAACTATATCGGCTATATCGAGGGGCGCGACATTCCGCTCGGCGGCGCCGACGTGGTCGTGTGCGACGGGTTCACGGGAAATGTTGTGCTCAAGTTCATGGAGGGCATGGGCATATTCGTGAAGGACGTGCTCAAAAGCCTGCTGCTGGACGGTATGCGCTCAAAGATGGCGGCGCTTTTGATAAAAGGCAAAGTCAAGGACTTCGCAAAACAGATGGACTATACCGAGTACGGCGGCGCGCCTATCCTGGGCTGCGCGAAGCCGGTCGTCAAGGCCCACGGAAGCTCGAACGCGAAAGCGTTTTATCATGCGGTGAGGCAGGCGATAGGTATGGTAAACAACAACTTGACCGCCGCGATCGCGGAGAATATAACAAGATATTAACTTAAATTCAGCATATAAAGAAAGGCATAAAAACATGAGTGAGATATACGCAAAAATCGCCGGGGTCGGCAAGTATCTGCCCGAAAAGGTGCTTGACAACGCCTATTTCGAGACTATCGTCGACACCAGCGACGAGTGGATAACAAAGCGCGTCGGCGTCAAGGAGCGCCGCATGAGCGCGCCCGATGAGTACACGTCGGATCTCGGAGCCAAGGCTGCCGAGGCGGCTCTGAAAGATGCAGGCCTTGCGGCGGAGGATGTGGAGCTTATCGTTCTGGCGTCGGTTTCGCCCGAAATGTACACCCCGTCATGCTCCTGCATGGTTCAGGCGAAGCTCGGAGCCAAAAACGCGGCGGCGTTTGACATAAACGCGGCGTGCTCGGGATTCATTTTCGCGCTGGCCACGGCGAGCTTGTACATAAAAAGCGGAGCGTATAAAAACGCGCTGGTTATCGGCGCGGACACGCTGACAAAAATTACCGAGTATAAGGACAGAGCCACCTGCGTGCTGTTCGGAGACGGCGCGGGAGCGGCGGTGCTCACCGCGGCGGACAAAAAAACAGGGGTGTTGGGCACGGTGCTGGGCTCGGACGGAGCGCAGGGCAATCTGCTCACCTGCTGCGGCCTTAAGGCGAGCGACGAGGACATAGAGCGCAGACCGTTTTCGGACAACAAGCGCACGATCTGGATGGACGGCCAGGCAGTGTTCAAGTTCGCCGTCAAAACAATGGAGAGCGCCACGATCAAGGTCGCGAAAAAGTGCGGCGTCGATATTTCGGAGCTTGATCTGGTGATACCCCATCAGGCCAACAAGCGCATTATCGAGGGCGCCAGAAAGAGGCTCAAGCTTGAGCACGACAAGGTTTTCTGCAACGTTGAAAAGTACGGCAACATGTCGGCCGCCTGCGTGCCGATCGCCCTTTGCGAGGCGGTGGAGCAGGGCAGGATAAAGCCCGGCGAAAAGCTGGTGCTGGTGGGCTTCGGCGGAGGCCTTACCTGGGGCAGCGCGCTGATAGAACTGTAGAGGAGGAAGTAGTTATGAACAGAATTTGCGAATTGCTTGGCATAGAATATCCGATAATACAAGGCGGCATGGCTTGGGTCGCCACCGCGGAGCTGGCGGCGGCCGTGTCAAACGGCGGTGGTTTTGGTCTTATCGCGGCGGGCGGAGCTCCCGCCGAGGTAGTGAGAGAGCAGATCAAAAAGGCGCGGACGCTGACCGACAAGCCGTTCGGCGTCAATGTCATGCTGATGAATCCCAACGCCGACGAGATAATGCGTGTTATAATAGAGGAAAAACCGACGGCGGTAGCCACAGGTGCCGGAAATCCCGGAAAATATATAGCCTCTCTCAAAGAGGCGGGGATAAAGATCATGCCGGTCATCGCCAGTGTGGCGATGGCGAAGCGCATGGAAAAAGCGGGAGCCGACGCGGTTATAGCGGAGGGCACCGAGGCGGGCGGCCACATAGGCGAGCTCACCACAATGGTGCTGACGCCCCAGGTGGTCGACGCGGTATCTATCCCCGTAGTATCGGCCGGAGGCTACGCCGACAGCAGAGGCACAAGAGCCGCGTTCGCTCTGGGCGCGGACGGTATCCAAGCGGGCACAAGATTTATATGCTCAACCGAGTGTTTGGCTCACGAGAACTACAAAAACGCGGTGCTAAAGGCCAAAGACAGAGACGCGGTCGTAACCGGACGCTCGACGGGCGCGCCCGTGAGAGCGCTCAAAAACAAGCTCACCCGCGAGTACGACAGACTTGAAAAAGAGGGTGCGTCTTTTGAGGAGATCGAGGCGCTTGGCGTCGGAGGACTGCGGCGCGCTTTTGAAGAAGGCGACGTGCAGACGGGCTCGCTGATGGCGGGTCAGAGTGCGGCTATGGTTAAAAAAATCGAGCCCTGCGCGGATATCATAAAAGATTATTTCAAAGGAGTAGAATTTTAAAACATGAAAACAGCATTTTTATTTTCGGGCCAGGGCGCCCAGGCGATCGGCATGGGCAAGGAGCTGTGCGAGAATTTTCCCGCTGCCGACAGAGTTTTCGACGAGGCGAGCGAGGCTCTGGGCTTTGACATAAAAGACATGATATGGAACGGCGACAGCGACACGCTGATGATAACCGAGAACACTCAGCCGGCGATACTCACGATGTCCGCCGCGGCGCTTAAAGTCGCCGAGGAGATCGGGCTAAAGCCCGACGTGGTTGCGGGTCTGAGTTTGGGCGAGTACACCGCCCACGTCTGCTCGGGCAGTATGAAATTTTCCGACGCGGTTCGCTTGGTCAAAAAGCGCGGCAAGTATATGCAGGAGGAGGTTCCGCTCGGTGTCGGCGCCATGGCTGTTATTTTGGCGCTTACCCCCGAGGACGTGCGCGAGATCTGCGCCAAAGCCTCCGAAAAAGGAGTCTGCGAGCCCGCCAATTTCAACTGCCCCGGCCAGATAACCGTTGCCGGAGAAAAAGCGGCCGTTGAGTACGCCTGCGAGCTGGCCAAGGAAAAGGGCGCGAAGCGCGCCGTGCTTATGCCCGTGTCGGCGCCTTTCCATTGCAGTATGCTCAGGGGCGCGGGCGAGAAGCTCAAGGCGGAGCTTGAAAAGGTTGAGATCGGCGAGATGAAAATCCCGCTGATAACCAACGTGACCGCCGACTACGTCAAGAGCAGCGATGAGATCCGCGACATTCTGGTGCGCCAGGTGTCAAGCTCGGTGCTGTTTGAGGAAAGCCTCAGGCGCATGATGGCGGACGGCGTGGACACGTTTATCGAGATCGGTCCCGGTAAGGCGCTCAGCGGCTTTGTAAAGAGGATAGACAAAACAAAGACCATACTCAACATCGAGGATATGGCGTCGCTTAACAAAACAAAGGCGGCGCTGGGGATCGACTAAGGGAGGTATAATAATGGAATACGAGAATAAAACTGTAATAGTGACGGGCTCGGCCCGCGGGATCGGCAGAGAGATCGCGATAAAATTCGGTGGTTTGGGCGCGAACGTTGTGGTTTTTGATATTGATATCGAGGGTCAGGCGGATGCGGCGCAGGCCGTGTGCGATGAGATCAAGGCCGCGGGCGGCGGCGCGAAATACTATCTTGGCGACGTGTCAAAGCCCGACGACACCGACGGGCTGATAAAGTTCGCCAAGGACGAGTTCGGCAGCGTAGACGTTATCGTGAACAACGCGGGCATCACGCGCGACAATCTTATCATGCGCATGAGCGAGGCGGATTGGGACGCGGTGCTGACAGTTAATTTAAAGGGCGCGTTCAACGTGATAAAGTCGGCTGCGCGCACGCTGATGAAGCAGCGCGCGGGCGTGATAATCAACATGGCGTCGGTATCGGGCGTCATGGGCAACGCTGGTCAGGCGAACTACGCCGCGTCAAAGGCGGGTCTTATCGGCCTCACAAAATCGGTGGCGAAGGAACTTGCGTCGCGCAATATCCGCTGCAACGCCATAGCTCCCGGATTTATTCAAACGCCGATGACCGACAAGCTGCCCGAGAACATACAGCAGTCATATAAGGACGCGATCCCGCTCAAGCGGTTCGGCCAAGTCGAGGATATCGCCAACCTGGCGGTGTTCCTGGCGGGCGAAGGCGCGAAATATATAACGGGTCAGGTAATAAATGTTGACGGCGGCCTTGTTATGTGATATAGTATTGAAAAATAAATTAAAATAAAGCAAATAAAACAAATTAAAACAATGTAAATGGAGGAAACAAAATGGATATTTTTGAAAAAGTTAAGGAAATCACGGTCGACCAGCTGGGCGCCGACGAGGACGCGGTAACAATGGACGCCTCGTTCATTGACGATCTCGAGGCTGATTCACTGGATATCGTTGAGCTTATGATGGCCCTTGAGGAAGAGTTCGATATCGAGATCCCCGATGAGGACGCGGAGAAGATCTCAACCGTCAGCGATGCCGTTGACTATATCAAGGAGCATCAGGACTAATTTGATTATTTTACGGGCACGGCGCGAAAGTTTTCGGATTTAAAAAAGAGATATAGGAGAGCTTTCGGTACCCAAAGGCGGCATGTCCGCATGCCGCCTTGTGTGTCCGTGTGCCCGGGGCGGCAGATTATACAGAAGCTTGTTTTTTGCCAAAGCAAGCCTCTGTATAATTTATCGAAATCTACAAAAGCGAATAGCGTAGGAGGAAACAGCAAAATGAACAGAGTAGTTATAACGGGCGTCGGAGCGGTCACGCCGGTCGGCATAGGAACCGACAATGTTTGGGAGAACATAAAAAACGGCGTTTCGGGGATCGGCAGGATAACAAAATTCGACCCGACCGACTTCGCGTGCCAAGTGGGCGCCGAGGTCAAGGACTTCAACGCCTCCGATTATATAGACAAGAGAGAGGCAAAGCGCATGGACCTTTTCGTGCAGTATGCGGTCGCGGCGGCGAAGATAGCCGCAGACGACGCGAAGCTTGACATGAAACAGGAGGACCCGAACCGTGTCGGCGTTATGGTCGGCTCGGGAATCGGCGGCATCAACACGCTGTGCGAGCAGCACAAAAGACTGCTCGACAAGGGCCCGGGCAGAGTTTCGCCTTTTATGATACCGATGATGATATCAAACATGGCCGTGGGCCAGATAGGAATAGCCTTCGGCTGCAAGGGCGTAAATCTTACGACGGTTTCGGCCTGCGCCTCGGGAACCGACGCCATAGGCCAGGCGATGCTGGCGATCCGCAGGGGCGACGCCGACGTTATGCTGACCGGCGGAGCCGAGGCGACTATCAATCAGCTGGCGCTGGCGGGATTCTCGTCCATGAAGGCGCTGACGACCAGAAACGACGAGCCCGAAAAGGCGTGCTCGCCCTTTGACAAAAAGCGCGACGGCTTTATCATGGGCGAGGGCAGCGGCATTATGGTCATTGAGTCGCTTGAGCACGCCAAAGCGCGCGGTGCGAATATAATAGCCGAGCTTGTGGGCTACGGCTCGACCAACGACGCTTACCATATCACGGCTCCGGCTCCCGACGGAGAGGGCGGCGCCAGATGTATGGCGGCGGCAGTAAAGGACGCGGGGATCAGCCCCGACCGGGTCGATTACATAAACGCCCACGGCACATCAACGCCCTATAACGATAAATTCGAGACCGCGGCCATCAAGACGGTGTTCGGAGATCACGCGTACAAGCTGGCGGTCAGCTCCACCAAGTCGATGACCGGCCATATGCTGGGCGCCGCCGGAGGTATAGAGGGCATTATATCCGCGTGGGCTGTCCGCGACGGATTCCTGCCTCCCACTATCAATCTTGACGACCCGGACCCCGAATGTGACCTTGACTATGTGGCAAACAAGGGCAGAGCGGCGGATATAGAGTACGCCGTCTCAAACTCGCTCGGATTTGGCGGACACAACGCGTCTATCGTGATCAAAAAATACACCGAGCAGTAAAAAAGACGACACAGGCTTCCCCTGCGGGGGAGCCTTTATTTTCAAAGGAGAATATTATGAAGTACAATTATAAATTCAAAAACAGAGATCTGTATCGACTGGCGACCACGCATATTTCATTCGCCAACGACAAGCATATCGAGAGCAATCAGAGACTGGAATTTCTGGGCGACAGCGTGCTGTCGTTTGTGGTCGCCGATCATATCTACAAAAAATACCGCGGCGTCGCGGAGGGCGAGCTGACCGAGATCAGAGCCAACGCGGTATGCGAAAAAACGCTGGCGATCGCGGCGAGTAAACTGGAGCTTGGCGAGGACCTGCGTTTCGGACGCTCGGAGCAGATGTCGGGCGGCAAGCGCAAGGACTCGGTGCTTGCCGATACATACGAGGCAGTGCTGGCGGCGATATATTTAGACGGCGGCATAGAGCCCGCCCGCGAATTTGTTATGAGCACGATCGGCGATATGATAGGCGACACCTCGTATGTGGAGCTTGAGAACTACAAGTCCGAGATCCAGAGCTACTACCAGAAGCGCGACAGGAACCGCGAGGTGGTGACGTACCGCTTAATCAGCAAGTCGGGCCCCGACCATAACCCGTATTTCGAGGTCGAGGCGGTGTACCGCGGAAAGGTCATCGGCAAAGGCGGCGGCAAGACACGCAAGAGCGCGGAACAGGAGGCGGCGAAATATGCCCTCGAGCATACCCGTGAGAAAAAAGTATAATATCCCGTTGTTTATTCCACACGAGGGCTGCGGCCACGACTGCGTTTTCTGCAATCAGCGCAAAATAACGGGGTTTCAGACCTCGGTGACGCCCGAACGGGCGAAGGCCGAGATATCAAAGATACTTTCAACTATCAAAAATCCCGACTGCGATATTGAGATAGCGTTTTTCGGCGGCAGCTTCACGGGGCTTGATCTTGGGCTCCAGCGCCGTTTTTTCGAAACTGCCGTTTCATTCCGAGACGAGAGGATACGCGGGATCAGACTGTCCACCAGACCCGATTATATCAACAAAAAAGTGCTCGAGCAATGCGAGGAGTTCGGGGTCAAAACAATAGAGCTGGGCGTGCAGTCGGCGAGCGATCGTGTGCTTGAGCTCAACCGCCGCGGCCACACCTTTGAGCGGGTGAAAGAGGCGTCCGCGCTGATAAAGGAGCGCGGCATTGACTTGGGGCTGCAGATGATGGTCGGCATGTACGGCTCGGACAGAGAGACCGATATTTATACCTGCGAAAAAATAATTGAGCTAAATCCCGTATGTTCGAGAATATACCCCACGCTGGTGCTGAGCGGAACGCAGCTTGAAAATCTTTACAAAATCGGAGAATACGAGCCGCTGACCCTTGAGGAGGCAATTGAGACTTCGGCCGAGATACTGAGCCGTTTCAGAGAAAACGGCATAAGCGTTATAAGAGTTGGGCTGTACCCCGGCGAGGATCTGCGCTCGGACGGAAATATAATCGCCGGGCCGTTTCACTCGGCCTTCGGCGAGCTTGTCGAAAACAGGATATACAGAAATAAGATCGAAGCGGAGATAATTAAAAACGGGATAAAAGATCAAGAGTACGAGATTTGCGCGCCGCCCTCCGAGACCTCAAAGATCATAGGCCAAAGGGGCTGTAACCGTGAGTATTTCAAAGAAAAATACGGAGTGAGATTATGCTTGAAACCGATATGAAAGAGGATTTTTTCTGGTACCTCGACTCAAAATTTGAGAAAATACGAGTGATGGAAGAGGTGGTTATCGGCAAAACCCGCGCCGATGTTATGGCGGTGCTGCCCGATGAGCTGTTGGGCTTTGAGCTCAAAAGCAACGGCGACACATACGCGCGCCTGCCGTCTCAGACCAAGTATTACGACAAATACTTTGACCGAAATTATCTCGTTGTGGGCGAGACTCACAGAAAAAACGCCCACAAGCACGTGCCGCCCCATTGGGGGATAATCATGATCCCCGATGTGGGAAACGACATCCGCGTGCTTCGCGAGGCCGAAAAAAATCCGAAAGCCCAAATGCGGTGGCAGCTGTCGCTGCTCTGGCGCAGCGAGCTTATGAATATAAGGCTCGAAAACGGGCTTTACAAATACACCGACAAAAGCAAGCTGTTTGTGATAAAATACATGATCGAAAAGCTCGACGAGCAAACCCTGAAACGCGCCCTGTGCCAAGAACTGTTCGAGCGCGAATATAACGTAGCGATTAGTGATTAGCGAATAGCGAATACGCGGGAATAATTTGTCAAAAAACATAAGCGTATCCCCGCGGCCGTAGGGGACGGCGCCCTCGACGTCCCTGCTTCCCCTTGAGGGGAAGCTGTCACAGAAGGCGACTGATGAGGTGTCAACGCAGCAATTAGCAAATACGCGGAAATAATTTTAAAAAACATAATCAAATGATTGCATTTGATTATGTTTTGTGTTATAATAACTGTAACAATAATTATAGGAGTGATAAAAATGGCTAATACTTTAGTTCAATTCCGAGCTGATGAAACGGCGCGAATAAAGGCAATCGGCATTTGCGAAAAGCTGGGTATTGATTTGCAGACATATCTCCGTATGTGTATGGCAAGGCTTATACAAGAAAACGGGATCCCGTTCAGCATGAAACTGGATAACGAATCGGAAAATCGCGGAATAAACGCGATGAAAGCCGCCTCACGCATAGCCTTGGAAACAGGAATTGCCGACATGTCATTGGATGAGATAAACACTGAAATATCAGCCGCAAGAAAAGAGGCCTCCGAATGAAATATTATGCGGTTATAGATACAAATGTTCTTGTGTCTGCTATGCTTAAATGGAATTCCGTTCCGGGAAATGTTATGGAGCTTGTTTATATCGGTACAATTGTTCCGCTTTTAGATCCGTTGATTGTCAAGGAATACAGAGACGTTCTTAATCGACCAAAATTTCATCTGACGCAAAAAATTATAAATGACACAATCGAAGAAATTGAGCGGCTCGGAATATATATTGATTCAGTTGAAACAGATGTTGAGTTTCCCGACCCAAGCGATAGGGTATTTTATGAAGTTGTTATGGAAAGCAGAAAAACTGAAAACGCATATTTGGTAACCGGAAATATAAAGCACTTTCCGAATAAATCTTTTGTGGTTACTCCGAGAGAAATGATGGATATTATAATAAACGATATTGTATAAAAGTAAAGTTTTGATTTTTGGCGGCACAGCTTCGGCTGTGCCGTTGTTTATTTTTTTTGAATAATTACGGCGGCTAAGTCTCGCAACAGATAAAATATTTGTCGGCAAGTGCAGATATACTTGCTAATTTTTATGTTTTTAATATTTTTAATTGACCTTTTGGAAATAATATGATAGAATGAATTTGCCACGTAAATTAAATATTTTACTCTTTATATTAAGGGTGCATTTTTCATTGTGTAAAAATGTACGCTCTATTTTCGCATCCTTATTAAAGAGTGAAATAATTTGCGTGGCAGCAATCGGAGCTAAACATTTTTCGTGTGTGGTTCCGTTTGCGACCACACACTTTTTATTTTCAGGAGGTACATTTTTATGAAAAGGATTTTATGTTTAAGTTTGGTATTAACAATGCTTTGCGCGCTGCTGACGTTTATGCCCGTAAATGCGGCAACAATAGTCGACAGCGGCAATTGCGGCGCGCAAGGCGATAACGTGAAATGGACGCTTGACAGCGAAGGCACTCTGACGATCAGCGGCACGGGAGAGATGGCGGATTATTTTTCGCCGAGTCAACGACCATGGGGACTTGGAGTAAGTGTTAAAGCGGGAGTATGGGTTAAAACTGTTATCGTAAAATCAGGAATAACATATATTGGAAGTTACACATTTTCGGGTATTAACTCACTGCAAAATGCAATAATTGAATACGGCATTTTAAAGATTGGAAACGGCGCGTTTTGGAGTAGCGGATTAGTTGATATTAAAATTTTCGAAGGCGTAACAGAAATTGGCGATGATGCTTTTTCGAAATGTAATAATCTAAAAGAAGTACATCTTCCCGATAGTACCGTTACCATTGGCAAAAATTCTTTTATGCTTGATTCAAATTTAATAAAAGTTAATATTCCAAACAATACCAAAACTATTGGTGAAGGGGCTTTCTATGGCACAGGAATAACGTCTGTTAAGGTTCCGAGCGGTGTTACAAGTATAGGCTTCGGCGCATTTAGAGAATGCGAATTTTTGCCGAACATTGATGTTGAAAGCGGCAATCTGACTTATTCATCCGATAATGGCGTTTTGTTTGATAAATATAAAAGCAAATTACTCCAATATCCGACAGGAAAAAAGGAAAGCGAATATACAATACCAAACAGCGTTGAAGAAATTGACGTAACCGCTTTTGAAAAATGTAATTTGTCAAATGTTGTTATTCCGCAAAATGTAAAAAGAATTAATCAATATGCATTTTATAGTTGTAAGAATTTGCAGAGTATCAAAATCTTTAATGGCGTGGAGAGTATTGGCGACTACGCTTTTTCGGAATCTGCGCTGAAAGAGGTTAATATTCCCGACAGCGTGATAGAATTAGGGTCGCAAACGTTTTACATGTGCAAAGATTTAGAAAGAATTTTTTTAGGTAAAGGAATCACTGTTATACCGTGGAGCATATTCAACAGTTGTTCCAAACTGGGCAGCATAATCATACCTGAAGGGGTTACAGAAATAGGAGAATATGCGTTTTGTAATTGTGAAAATCTTTGCGAAATTACAATACCTAAAAGTGTAAACAAAGTAATGGGTGCCGCTTTTTCATATTGCCGTAATCTTTCTGATGTGTATTATGAAGGAACAAAACAAGACTGGGAAAAAATTGAAATAAATATGTATGAAGGATTCGATGGTGGAGACATGTATGTTTCAAACAAGCCGTTATTAAACGCCACTATTCATTATAACTCGCCTATGCCGGGTGAGGTGACGCCAACACCTGACCCTACACCTACGCCAAAGCCTACACCGACTCAAAAGCCTATTCCTACGCAAAGACCTACGTCCATACCAACGGCAAAGCCGACCGCGGATCCGAATGCGCCATCGGTTGAGATAACCGAAGTTTTGGATTATATTGTTACCGCAAAGGTCAATAATTGCGATGATTTTGACGCGCAGGTTATTTTGGCGGTGTATAACAAAAACGGCGCGCTGATCGAAATGCAGAATTATTATAATTTCGGCGAGGTAATGTTTTTCAGTGAAAATTTGCAAAACGCGAATATAAAAGTAATGCTGTGGAGCGACATGAACGGCATGAAGCCGCTGGCAGAAATCGCCGAAATGAGTTTGTAAAAAAATAATTCCCAATTAGATCCAAAAGGGCGGGCGGCTGTGGCCGGAGCCGCGAAGCGGGTTCGTTTGGCAAAAGTATTCCGCTTGCAAACATAAGCAATGCCGCAAATCATAAAATCCTCTAGGATATGCGAGGTCGTCCGCCCCTACGGCGTTTTGCGTGCTATGGTTGTAGGGGGATCGGCTGTCCGTTAGGCGCCCCCTTGGGGGAGCTGGCGGGCTTTGCCCGACTGAGGGGGGGAATTCTAATCACTATTCGCTAATTACTAATCACTACGTTCCCACCTCCGTCTGCGGCAAGCCGCAGCCACCTCCTCCCGGGAGGAGGCAAACGGGCGGATAATATCCGCCCGCGGGACGTCGAGGGCGTCCGCCCCTACGGCGTTTTGTATACTATTATTCTAATTTCTATTTGCTAATCACTAATCGCTACATTCCCACCTCCGTCTTTTCGCCTTTGGCGAAAAGACACCTCCTCCCGGGAGGAGGCTTTAAATAGGCGCCCCTTGCTGATTATCCCCAAGGGGCGAGGCAAACGGCGTTTTTATGTGTTGTCCCGGTTGAATTTCATTTCGTTCAGTTCTTGGCGGGTTATCAGGACCTGGCGGGGTTTGGTGCCCTCGTAGGGGCCTATTATTTTGCGCTCTTCCATCTGGTCGATCAGCTTGGCGGCGCGCTGATAGCCCATTTTGAATTTTCGCTGGAACATGGCGACCGACGCCTGACCGTTCTCGAGTACCAGCTCGACAGCCTCCAGAAACATATCGTCGGTCTTGGAGAGCGGACCGCTGTCCGAGCCCGGGGTCTCGCGGGGCGATGCGTTTTCAAGATCAGCCGCGACTTTTTCATGCTCTTTTTCGATCTCCTCGATCAGTTCTTCGTCGTATTCGGCCTCGTACTGGTCCTTGATGTAATTGACAAGTGCCTCGATCTCGTTGTCTGACACATAGTTGCCCTGCACGCGTATAGGTTTCAGTTCCCCTCTGGGATAATAGAGCATGTCGCCCATTCCCAAAAGCTTTTCGGCGCCCGCCGAGTCGATTATCGTGCGGCTGTCCACCTGCTGCGACACCGCGAACGCGATACGCGAGGGTATGTTCGCCTTGATAACGCCGGTTATAACGTTGACCGACGGTCTCTGGGTCGCGATGACCAGATACATTCCGGCGGCTCTCGCCAGCGCCGCAAGGCGGTTTATAGCTTCCTCGACCTCGCTTTTTGCCACGCTCATAAGGTCGGCCAGCTCGTCTATGATTATCACAATTTCGGGCAGCTTGGCGTCGGGTTCCCCATTTTCTTCCATCAGCTTGTTGTAGCCGTCAAGGTTCCTTACCTTATTGTCTTTGAGCAGCGCGTAGCGGTTCTGCATCTCGATAACAGCCCAGTTGAGGGCGCCCGCCGCATGCTTCGGGTCGGTCACGACCGGGATAAGAAGGTGCGGTATTCCGTTGTATACGCCCAGCTCGACCATTTTGGGGTCTACCATTATCATCTTTATCTCGTTGGGTTTCGCCTTGTACAAAATACTTGTGATAAGCGAGTTTATGCAGACCGATTTTCCCGAGCCCGTGGCTCCGGCGATGAGTATGTGCGGAAAGTCCGCTATGTCCGCCACGACGCAGCTGCCGCTGATGTCCTTGCCCAGCGCCACCGCGGTCTTTGATTTTTTGTTTTTAAATTCGGGCGTGTCGATGACCTCGCGTATCGGCACGGACTGCCGCTCGGTGTTGGGTATCTCGATGCCTATCGCCGACTTTCCGGGAATGGGCGCCTCGATCCTGACTCCCGACGCCGCCAGGCTCAGCGCTATGTCGTCGGAGAGACCGGTGATCTTTGAGACCTTGACGCCCTTTCCGGGCTGCAGCTCAAAGCGGGTTACCGACGGCCCCTGCGTTATGTTTATTATCTGCGCCTCGACCTTAAAGCTGTTTAGGGTGTCAAGCAGGCGGTTGGCCTTTTCCTCAAGCTCGCGCTTAATCTCGTCCTTGGTTTTGCGCCTGTGCCGCGGCTCGGCCAAAAGGTCGATGGGCGGCAGGCTGTAGTGATAGTAAACCGGCGTGTTAAGCGCTTCCGTTTTTCCGATCTCGGCGGCGATCTTGTCCGCCTCGGATGCGTCCTTCTGAGGCTCGCTGTTATCGAGCGCCATTTTTCTGCCGCGGGTCACAGCCTCGTCAAGGGGCGCGCCGCTGTCTAAAGCCGCTTTTGTCAGCGGGTCCAGCTTGTCCTCCATAGCCGCGTCACTCGGCGGCTCAAAGTCGTCGCCGTCCGATTCGGGTTTTGGCTTGGCGGAGCCGTCCTTCGGCGGTATATCGGTCAGCGCGCCCGTCTCGGATTTATCCAGAAAAGCGGGCACGTCAATATCGTCAAACGGGCCGTCGTCGTCCGTTTCGGGTTCTATGGTGCCGCTCTTTATTCCGTCTATGTCAAAGGGCAGGTCTTCAAGTCTGAATTTCGGTCGCTCCGCATCGCCGAGATCGGCGCTCTTTTCCTCGTCCTCGCGGATAACGAACCGCTGCGGCTTGGTGGGTGTTTCCGGAATATTCGGCTTTTCGGAACGCGGTTTGGGTTTCGAAAGCGTCTGATCAACGTTGTTTCGCGCTTCTCGTCTGAGGCGCTTCGCCTCTTTTTTCGCGGCGCGCCGCTCTCTCATAAGCTTTAGGGTGGAGGGCCGCTTGTCGGCTTTTTCGGTGGTGTGGGGCGGGTCTTCGGGATCAAATTCGATCTCGCGTTCCATGCGTCTGCGGAAGCTTTCGCGTATTTTCGCGAAAAATCCGCCTATGCCCCTGAATATTTTCTCAACCGAGATCCCGGTCAATATTATAAACAGCACCAGCGTCAGGGCGCAGGCGCAGACCCACGCGCCCATGTATCCGATGAGCAGCGTCAGTACCTTGCATATAAAGCCGCTGATTATGCCGCCGCCTATCCCGTCCACTCCGTTTTCGTAGAGCGCGCGGAGATTTGATATAAAGCCGCCGTCCGTAAACGAGGTGTCGTGCTTCACAAGGGCGAAGATCACGCCCGAGCAGATCATCAGTCCGAGCAGAACGACCCACTTATAAGCCGCGCTCTCGTTTTCCTTGAGGCGGAACGAGTTGATGCCCGCCAATATAAAATACACGAAAAACACCGACGACGCGGCGCCGAACAGACCGTAGCACACGTTTTTGATAAACTCGCCCACGATCCCCGAGGCGGGCACGAAAAACGCGCACACCAGCAGCAGCGCCGCCGTGATAAGCAGAATACCCTGCACCTCGCCCGACATGCGCTTTACAGGTTTTTTGACAGCGACCGGTTTTTCGGTCCTTGCGGCCGCTCTCGCGGCACCGCGTGATGTGCCGCTTTTTTGTTTTTTTGCCGTCGTTTTTTTCGGTTTTGGTTTTTTGGTCGATTTTGTTTTTGCCGCCATTATGATTTCTCCTTTAAAGGCGTTATTATTCAGAATAAATTATATCACAAAACAGGTTACATTTGTATTACGGGAGTTTTTCATTTTGTGTAATATCTATCAAAAGAACCATAAAATATCACAAAATTTGCATATTTATCCAAACTTGAAAAAACTGAGATATTAATATAAAATCGTCTTGCAAAAAAATTTTTAATATGCTATAATTGAATTCTATCGGGTAACAGCGATAGTTAGAGTTTTCATTATCACATAATTTGTTTAAAAATCTTTGAAAGGAGGAGGTTTGACATGAAAAACTTTAATAAGTACAAAAAGGGCTACTTTATGCCGCCCGTGAAATCAATGAAGTGGGTCGAGAAAGACGCTATCGAAAAAGCGCCCATCTGGTGCAGCGTCGACCTAAGAGACGGAAACCAGGCTTTGGTGGTGCCTATGAGCCTTGAAGAAAAGCTGGAGTTTTTCATATATCTATGCAAGATAGGCTTTAAGGAAATCGAAGTGGGATTTCCCGCCGCGTCCGAGACGGAGTACCTCTTTCTTCGCAGGCTGATCGAGGATAATCTGATCCCCGACGATGTTACCATTCAGGTTCTGACTCAGGCGAGAGAGCATATAATCAAAAAGACCTTCGAGGCGCTGAGAGGCGCCAAAAACGCAATCGTTCACGTGTATAACTCGACTTCTCTGGCCCAGCGCAAACAGGTGTTCAGAATGTCAAGAGACGAGATAAAGCAGATCGCGGTGGACGGAGCCAAGCTGCTTAAAAAGCTGACCGAGGAGGAGGGCGCGGACTACCGCTTTGAGTACAGCCCCGAGAGCTTCACGGGCACCGAGCCCGAATACGCCCTTGAGGTATGCAACGCGGTGCTCGACGTGTGGAAGCCCACTCCCGACCGCAAGGTAATAATCAATCTTCCCGTGACGGTGCAGATGTCGCTGCCCCATGTTTACGCCTCGCAGATCGAGTATATGAGCGAGAACATGAGGTACCGCGAGAACGTGGTGCTGTCGCTCCACCCCCACAACGACAGAGGCACGGGCGTGGCCGACACAGAGTTGGGTCTTTTGGCCGGCGCCGACCGCGTTGAGGGAACCTTGTTCGGAAACGGCGAGAGGACCGGAAACGTGGACATAGTAACTTTGGCGCTCAATATGTACACCCACGGCGTTGATCCCGGGCTTGACTTTTCCGATATACAGGACGTGGTCGAGCACTACGAGCGGCTCACCGGAATGCACGTTGACCCCAGACAGCCCTACGGAGGCAAGCTGGTGTTCGCGGCGTTCTCGGGCTCGCATCAGGACGCGATCGCCAAGGGCATGAAGTACAGAGATGAAAGGCACGAGAACTATTGGACGGTGCCCTATCTCCCCATAGACCCCAAGGATCTGGGCAGAGAATACGAGGGCGACGTTATCAGGATAAACAGCCAGTCCGGAAAGGGCGGCATAGGTTATCTGATGGAGCAGCGCTTCGGATTCAATATTCCCAAAAAGATGCGCGAGGACTTCGGATATATGGTTAAAGACGTGTCCGACCATCTGCACAAGGAGCTGCAGCCCGATGAGATCGTGAATATCTTCAGGGAGAATTACATAAACATAGAGACAAAGATCAAGATGATAGAGGCGCACTTCGAGCAGAAGGACGGAATTATAGCCCACATCACTCTTGAGGAGGACGGAAAGACCGAAACTCTCACCGGTCAGGGCAACGGCCGTCTGGACGCTGTGACAAACGCGTTCGGCGATGTGCTTCACGGAAAGTATACCATCGAGACTTACGAGGAGCACGCGATAAGCACAGGCTCGAACTCGCAGGCCTGCGCCTATATCGGACTTTCCGACCCTTACGGAAATGTGACCTGGGGCGTCGGTATCCACAACGATATTATCAACGCGTCGATTATAGCCCTTATCAGCGCGATAAACAGAATTTATCAACAAAAGGGCAATTTGGATTAGGATTTATGAAAAACGCGTAAATTGAATATAGAACGTTTTAGGAGTTGAGAAGCATGAAAAAGTTGTCGTCGTTGCTTATGGCAATTATACTTTTTGTATGTTTCTCGGCTCCTTTTCCCGTTTGGGCGGATGACGAGATAATTCCGGTGGTCCTGCCCGGACAGGCGCCCGATCCGGTGGAGGATGCCGCGGAAGAAGCCGCCGAAAAGCCCGAACCGAAGCCCAATCCCGATGATTATGTGACCCGCGCGCAGGCGGTGGATATCCTGATCGAAGGTTTGGGCGACGAGCTCAAGGCGGTCATGCCCGCAGACCTCACGGTGTTCTCGGATTACGAGGCGCTTGACGCCGACAGCCGCCGCTCGATGGGTCTGGCTGTGGCTCTGGGCGCGGTGAACGGCTCCGACGACGGCATGCTGCATCCGAATGACTATGTGACCCGCGTCGAAAGCTTCGCGATAGTCAGCCGTATTCTGGCGCGCAACGATCTGCCCACCGATCTGGGCGACGGCACCGACTTCTTCACCGATGTTCCAGAGTGGGCGGAGCAGGATATAGAGCGGCTCAAAAACGCGGGACTGGTGTACGGTTACGGCGACGGAACTTTAGGCTCGTATGATTATATGCTCTATGAGCAGATAACTCTGGTGTACGATCGGCTGCTTGCGTTCCGCGCGGCGCTGCCCGGAGGCGAGCTTTATAAAAACGACTACTATCAGTATGTCAACGGTCAGTGGCTTGCCGAGACAACTTTGCCCGAGGGCTACGCAAAATGGTCCAATGTGGAGCAGCTTTCCCAGAATAACGCCTATCGTATCCAAAGTATCATAGGCGAGATAATAACAGACTATTATGTGGGAAACGTGCCCGCGAGAGGCACAAACGAGCAGAAGATACTCGATATATATCTGGCGGCCGCCAATGAAAAATACCGCGAAAGCGTGGGTATCGAGCCGATCAAGCCTTATCTTGAGCTGATCGACGATATAGAGAATATAAGCGACCTGCCGCGCGCTCTTGCCAAGCTTGAAAAGGCGGGCTTTCATTCGCTTATCCCTATCAGGATCAACTCCGATTTTTCGGATTCCACTCAAAACCGCGTCAGCTTTGAGGCGTGTTATACCGGAATAGAACCCGGCGTGATAAAAAGCGGTGACTACGAGAGCGTTGAGTCGGCGTATCGCATTTATATTCAAAATCTGTTTATGGCGTCGGGTCAATCGGCGCACGAGGCCGCGAAGAACGCCGAAGCCGCTTCCGAAATATGCATACGTCTGGGCGAGGCCACGATGGACGACTCTCTCTGGGACAAGCCGGAGATCATATATAACGTTTGCTCCGAAAAAGAGCTTAATCAGCTTTTTTCGAACATAAATATAACGAATTATATAAAAAATTTGGGTTATGACTCCGCCGATAATGTTATCGTTTTTGACAAGGATCTGGCGAAGGCGATCAATTCCGAGCTTAAATCCCGAAATCTTGACGCGCTTAAACAATATCTCAAGGCGGCGCTTCTGGATTGCTCGGCGCTGTACCTCAACGCGCAGATGTTTGAGGCCTACAGAAATTATATAAACGCGATAAGCGGCACGAGCTCCGCGGTTTCACCCTCCGCCTACGCCGTGACCATAACGCAGTCTCTTATGGGACTGGAACTGGGTGAAAAGTATATCGAAAGATATTTTTCCGCCGATTCCAAAAAGGAAATCGAAGATCTGGCGAATCTTATTATCAAAACTTTTGAAAAGCGAATCGACAACCTCGAGTGGATGAACGGCTCCACCAAGGAGGTCGCCAAGGATAAGCTTGAGTCCATATCGGTGCATATCGGATATCCGGACTATTTACAAGGTTACGTGAACAATGATTTCAAGGTCCGCAGCATCGAGGACGGCGGAAATCTGATGGAATATGTGATAGATTACAACAAAATGCAAAGCGAAAAAAATAACGAGCTGATAAACAGCGGCATATCGGCTGACAAGGGCGCATGGAGCCTTGTGCCGCAGTCGGTCAACGCCTATTACGACCGCGCGGGCAACTGCATAGTGATCCCCGCAGGCATGCTTCAAGCGCCGTACTACAGCCCCAACGCGTCTTTTGAGACCAATTTGGGCGGCATAGGCAGCGTTATCGCTCATGAAATTACCCACGCTTTTGATAACGTGGGCTCTCAGTTTGACAAAAACGGAAATTATCGCGACTGGTGGCTTGCCGAGGACTATACGGCCTTCAACGAAATATGCCGCAAATTTGTCAGTGAATACGGAAAAATTGAGGTTATGCCCGGCAGCTTTGTTGACGGAAATCTGACGCTCAGCGAGAACATAGCGGATATAGGCGCAATGGCGTGCATACTCGATATCGCGGGCGCGGACAATCCGAATCTTGACGAGCTGTTTAAGACTTACGCCAGAACATACCGCGTGGTCTGCACCGACGAGTACGCAAAAATGCTGCTGTCAACCGATGTGCACTCGCCGGATCGCGTCAGGGTGAACATGGTGCTTTCGAACTTCAAGGAATTTCTCGACCTGTATCACATGCGGCCCGGCTGCGCCATGTACCGCGCCGAAGAAGACAGATTAAAGATATGGTAACGTCGTCGGGAATCCCTGCGCTTGCTCGCTTTTCCGCGGAGCGGAAAAGCGAGCCTGCTTCGGGTTCCCTCCTCTTTCCCAAAAACGCGAGCGCTTATTTTATTTCTTTTATAACAAAATCGACCAGGTCGCGGGCTGCGTCGGGCTTTGCCAGCAGCCGCATGTTTTCCTGCATCAGGCGTCGGTGCTCGTCGTTTATGAACATCTGATATACCGCCTCGTCGAGCGGATTGGTGCGGCTGATCTTCATGGCCGCTCCGGCGTTCAGCAAAAATTCCACGTTCCGATCCTCCTGCCCGGGGATAGGGTTGTTCATCAGCATGGGTATTTCCTTTGCCAGTGCCTCGCTTGTTGTCAGTCCGCCGGGCTTTGTGATTATGCAGTCGCAGGCGTCCATAAACAGATCGACTTTGTCGGTGAAGCCGTGGTTGTATATTCTCTTTTTGGTTTTGAGGCCGTCGATGCGCGCTTTGAGTTTTTTGTTCCTGCCGCAGATCGTCACTATCTCGAAGTCGATATCAAGCTTGTCGAGCTGGATTATTTCGCTTATTATGTCGCCAAAGCCCATGCTTCCGCTCATTACCAGCACGTTGCGCTCGGTTTTGATGCCCAGCTCACGCTTGGCCTCGTCCTTGCCGCGCTTTACCGCGAATTTGGGATTAATGGGTATGCCCAGCGGCAGAAGCCTATTTTCGGGAAAGCCCTTTTTCATTCCCTGGATAGTCAGCCGTTTGTCGGGCAGGATGTAATAATCCAGATACGAGTCCTCCCAATAGGGATGGACGGTAAAGTCGGTCACAATGCCGATCGTTTTCGCCTTGAGCAGCTCGATCGACGAGATGTACGTCACAAGCAGAGCGGCGAAAATATGGGTGCAGATTATAAAATCGGGCTTTTTTTCGGATATCAGCTTGATAAGGCTGCGCGACAGCACAGAGTTTGTCAGCTTTGTCATGCCGCGCACGCCCACTTTGGGCTGAATATTTCTTTTTTCCGCCAGGCGGTACATACCGCCGTAAATTTTCGGAATATTTTTTGTGGACATCAGATATATCCGGTTTATGGAATCCGAGAGCAGCGGGTTGATGTATTTATAAACATCGAGATACTCCGTGTCGATGCCGCGTTTTTTAAATTCCTCGTTGATGACCTTTGCGGTCTGGTTATGTCCCTGTCCCGCGGTTATTGATAAGATCAGTCCCCTCATGTCGTTCGTCCTCCTTATATGCTGACCGCCGCGCCGGGAGTTAAGAAGTAGACGATCCTTTTCTTTACCTTAACGCCAAGGATCTCCTCGATCCCTCTTGTGTAGCAGTCTATTTGAACTCGGTAGCTCTCGGCTTTTTCCGCGGCCTGCTCCGCTCCGCAGCGGTCGGTCTTATAGTCTATCAGCACCGCCTCGCCGCCGTTTACGCACACGCAGTCCGCCACTCCCTGTATGATTATTTCCGCTTCGCCGCCGGTCGTGTTCTCAAGCTCTTTGTATATTTCGGCCGCCTTGACCGGAAACAGCATTTTGAATTCGCGCATCAGCCCTCCGTTTTCTGCCGCGTTTCTTATCAGCGCGCCCGTTTCGGACTCAAACAGAGCCGATATGCGATCCGCGCGGACGCTTTTAAGCTGGTTTTCCGTGATAACGCCACGCTTCGCAAGCTCTCTGAGCTGAGCCTCGGTTTCCTCGGGAGTGCTTGTTCTTGCAGGGTCAATGTGCTGAAGGGCGAAATGGGTAATGGTGCCGATCTCGGCCGCGTTTCCCTCGTCCGCCGAGTGGAACGTTCTGTCCGCGGCGCTCATCAGCCGCGGCGTGTATTCCCATTCCTCCTCGACAGCGTTCTCGCGCAGCCTGTTTTTCAGTTCGCTCACCGTCAGCTTGAGCGGGATCCTTGTCAGCTCTTCGCCGGGGTATTTATAGTCGAGTATTTGCTCAAGCTTTTCCGGGTCTATAACGGGCGCCGCCTCGGGCCGCGCCAGCTCCTTTATCTCGGTTTTTTCACTTTTGGTTTTTTTGACTCGGTCTATCGGTATATATGTCATTTTGATCGGCGCGTTTCCGCTCAAGCGCGCGTCCGAAACGTCTGTGACCATCAGGTTCCGCATGTTTTCAAGATTTATGTTGTTCATAAATCCGAAAACTATCCAGTCGCGGAACACGGTCGTCGCCTCGATCTGCCTCCGCATAACTCGTCCGTCGAGAGCGATGATCGGGTTCATCCAGACTTTGGACTGTCCGCCGTTGGTGCATGAAATTATCAATTTTTCCTTGGCCCGCGTCAGCCCAACATAGAGCAGACGCATTTCCTCGGCGTTTTCCTCTTTGGCGTTATAATGCTTGATAAGGGTGTTGGGAAGCGACGCGTATCTCAGTCTTCGCTCAACGTCAACATAAGGCAGTCCGATCCCAAGCTTTTCGTTGAGAGCGATCGCGCTTTGGTCGTTTGATTTGTGAGCAGTGTTTGCCAAAACGACCACCGGATATTCAAGCCCCTTTGATTTGTGTATTGTGGTGATAAGCACCGCGGAGCCGCTTTCACCGACGGCGAGAGCCTGCCGAAGCTCGCCTCTCTCGGCCGTTTTGTCCAGATATTTCATAAACTCAAACAGGCCGCTCAGTCCTTTGCTTTCAAAGTCGGCGGCCGTTTTGAGCAGCAGTTCCAGATTGGCGCGTCTGACCGCGCCGCCCTTCATGCCCTCCGCGATCGTGATATAATCAAGCTCGAAGCATATTTTATATATCAGCTCGTTTATGCCCATATAAGCCGAGCAGGCTCTGAGCTCGTCAAGCGTTTTCAAAAAATCGGCGGCTTTGGGATCGTCCTTCGCTTCGCGGACCGCGTCATAAAAGCTGCCGCCTTTGCAGTTTGCGCGTATTTCCGCGAGCTCGTCGGCTGTGAAGCCGAATATCGGGCTGCGCATAACCGTCAGCAGCGGTATATCCTGGATCGGGTTGTCTATTATGTTTAAAAATGCCAGCGCGGTACCTATCTCGACCGACGCCAAAAAACCGCCCGTTTCGGAAACGGTCGGAATACCGTACTCGCGGAACACTTTTTCGTAAACGGGAGCCGCGCTTTTTGTGCTTCTCATCAGCACCGCGATGTCGCCGAACTCAACGGGACGCGTTGTTCCGAGAGAGCGGTCGTATATCGGAAGCTTTTCGTCATAGACCAGACGGGCGATGCGGGCCGCTATTGATTCCGCCTCGAGCTCGGTCTTGTCGGGAGAGGTCACGAGCCGATCATTCTCGGCGTTTCTCACCATAACGTCGGTCATGATAATTTCCGCGGCGTAAGCGTCTTTGTCGTTCGGCTCCGGATATTCCGCGCCCGCCTTCAGCTTTTCGCTTTCGGTGTAGTCTATGCCCGCGGTTTTTTTGTACATGATATTTTCAAAAAGCTCGTTCACTGGCCTTATCACCGATTCGCGGCTGCGGAAATTGTCGGACAGCACGCGCAGCTCTCCGTTTCCGCCGCCCAGGTAACTTTCGTATTTTTCAATAAACAGGGCGGGCGAAGCGGCGCGAAAGCGGTATATGCTTTGCTTGATGTCGCCCACCATAAATATGTTTCCCCTGCCTCCGGACAGCAGGCGGAAAATAGTGTCTTGGATATTGTTGGTGTCCTGGTACTCGTCAACATATATTTCCTTGTATCTGCCGCCGAGCACGGCGCAAAGCTCTTTTGGGGTCCCGTCACGGTTCATTATCAGCTCTATCAGATAGTGCTCAAGATCTCCGAAATCCAGGGCGCCGCGCTTTAATTTAAGGCGGCGGTACCTGCGCATCAGCATCAGGGTGATATTTTTCAGCGTTCTCATGCGCGGCCAAAGCTCGGAGATCGTTTTCGCGACAGCTTCCTCGCCGCCGTATTTGAGCAGCGCGTGTTCATTGAACAGTTTTTTTATCATTTTTCGGATCTCGGAAGCGGACTTATTGGCCGCCGCGAGACACGGGTCGCTTTTTTCTGCTTTCGTGAGAGTCAGCGCCTTATTGAATGTCATGCGGCTTTTTTTGCCGAGAAACTCGTCGATCGTGTCAAAGTCTTTAAGCTCCGCGAATCTTGCCGCCTCGTCGGCGTAAAACGCTATAATCCTGTGGCCCTCCGGGAAAGCTTTTTCGAGAATATCGAGCATGACCCGATACATGTTGGCGCAGTCGTCGATCATCTCGCGTATTCCGTCCGCGTAAGCGGTTTCCCAGGGGGTGCCGCTTATTGACCCGGTCTTATATGCGCGCTTGTACATGTTCACCGAGCGGTTCAGCCAGTTTTCGGGACTTGCCAGAGTGCGGGCAAACTTGCGCAGATCGGTTATAATGCGGCGCAGATTGTTGTCGTTTTTGATCCCGCCGTGTCCGAGCGTGAGGTCCGAAAAGGATGTCAGTTTGTCAATGCGGGCATAGTAGCGCTCAAGACAGTCGTCAAGCGCCTCGCCGAGCAGGATCGCGCTCTCGCTGTCGTCCATGACCGAAAATCCCGCCGGAAGGTTTGTCTTATGTATATTGTTGGTCAGAATTTTTTTCGCGAAGGCGTGGATCGTCGAGATATCGGCGGCGCCCAGCTTCATGGTCTGAGCCGCCAGATGCTTGTTGGTCGGATCATCGCGGAGCCGTTTCTCAACGGCCGCGGATATTTTGCTTTTCATCTCAGCTGCGGCCGCGTTGGTGAAGGTAAGCACAAGTATCTCGTCCACCGAAAGCGGATCTTTTTCATCAAGTATCCTGCGTATGATCCGCTCCACAAGCACGGCTGTCTTGCCGCTGCCCGCCGCCGCGGACACAAGAATATTCTTTTTTCCGTCGTATTCGATAACGCCAGTCTGCGCTTCGGTCCAGTTCATATTTTCCTCCGTTTTTTATTCAGCGATTCGGTTTTTATTATGTTTTAATATCCCAAAACTCCCTCGAGAGTCTCGTCGTTCTCTATCCAGCTCTTGACCGGTATGACCTCGTACTCCGCGTGGGTGCGGCGCACGACGACCTTCTCTATGCCCGAGTTGATAACAAGCCGTTTGCACATGGCGCAGCAGTTGGCGTTTTCGACCAGTTCTCCCGTTTTGGCGTCCTTGCCCACAAGATACAGAGTTCCGCCGATAGTGTCGCGCCTGGCGGCGCTTATAACGCAGTTCGCCTCGGCGTGCACGCTGCGGCACATCTCGTATCTTTCGCCGCGGGGGATGCCCAGCTTGTCTCTCATGCAGTAGCCCAGGTCGGAGCAGTTTTCCCGTCCTCTCGGCGCCCCGGTATAGCCTGTGGATATGATCTCGTCGTTTCTGACTACGATCGCGCCAAAGTTGCGGCGCAGGCAGGTCCCGCGCTCGATCACAGTCTCGGCGATGTCAAGATAATAGTTTTCCTTATCGACCCTTTTCATGATCTAACCTCCTCGGCCGCCGCAACCTTCGCGGCGGATTTCGAATTTTGTCAACAGCAATATTATAATTCATTTTTTTAAAATATTCAATAGTTTCTTATTGACTTTATCGCGTATTGCAAATATAATATATAAAAACGGTAAATTTTTGTACAGAGGTAAATTATCTTATGGAAATATTTAGAACCGCCTCTCCGGAGGAGACCGAAAGCGTCGCTCTGCGGTTTGCCGAGCGGCTCGGCCCCGGCTCGATCGTGGCTCTGATCGGCCCGTTGGGCGCCGGAAAGACGGCTTTTGTAAAAGGCGTTGCCGCTCGTTTCGGCGCGGAGACCGTCACGAGCCCCACCTACACTCTTGTGAATCATTATGACGGGAGCCTCCCCGTCTATCATTTCGACGTATACAGAATTGAAGACCCGGACGACGACACACGTCTGTGGCTCGACGAGTACTTGTTCGGGGACGGAGTATGCTTGATCGAATGGGCGGACAACATAGCGGACATGCTTCCCGCAGAAGCGATCCGCGTTGAGATTTCCAAAGACCCCGCTATGGGAGAGAATTTCAGGGAGATAAAAATATGCTGACACTCGGAATCGACACCTGCTGCATGCCCGCTTCGGCGGCCGTGTACGACGGTGAGAAAATAATCGGTGAGTTTACGATAAACAGCGGCAAGACCCACTCTCAGAAAATAATGCCGCTGATCGAGCAGATGCTTGGGCATCTGGATATAGCGCCGTCGGATATCGACTGCTACGCGGCGGCCGCGGGTCCCGGCTCGTTTACAGGTGTCAGGATCGGAACAGCCGCGATAAAAGCCATGGCGCGCGGCTCGGGAGCGGTCTGCGCCGCGGTGTCTACGCTTGAGGCGCTGGCGAACAACGCGCGTTATTTTGACGGCGTGATCTGTCCTATCATGGACGCGCGCCGAAACCAGGTGTATAACGCGCTGTTTGCGGGTGACGGCAGTCTGAGGCGTCTTACGGATGACAGAGCGCTGGCGCTCAAGGATCTGCTTGATGAGCTCGAGGGGGAAAAAGCGCTTTTTCTGGGCGACGGAGTTTTCCCGTACCGTTCCGAGATCGAATCGCGCATGGGAGAGCGGGCGAGCTTCGCGCCGCCCAACGCGCTTCTTAATTCCGCGGCGTCAGCGGCGTTCCTCGCGGGAGAAATGCTGAAGCGCGGAGAGACGATAAGCTGCGGCGAGCTCACCCCGAATTACATAAGGCTTTCCCAGGCCGAGAGGGAAAGAAAGGAGAGACTTTTAAAGTGAGAAATATTTTTTCGGATAATATTATAAAAAGATTTTTGTCGGCGCTGACCGTGTTTTTGATGTGCGTATCGCTATGCGCTGCGCCGATAAGCGTTTTGGCGGCGCCCGACGATGAGACCTCGCAGTCTGACACCGAAACCACGGAGGATAACGGCTCCTCGAGAAATGACGAGCGCGGCACGATCCGGGGTAAAAGCTCGTCGTCCGATACCGATTCGGGATCGGAGGACAAGCCCTCGGCTACAAAATCTCCGAAAAAGAACGCGGACAACACCGATGAGGACAGCGAGGATAAGACCTCGGATGAAAACGAGACGGAGCCCTCTCCCACGCGCGATCCGAGAGTTGACGAAAACGGACGCCCCGTGATGGACGCGAACCAGACCGCGGTGCTTGTAAACGCCACAAACGGCGAGGTCATGTTTGAGCAGGAAAAGGACAAGCGCGTATATCCCGCCAGCACCACCAAAATCATGACGGCGCTGCTGACGCTTGAGGCAATAGACAGAGGAGAGCTCAATCTTCACGCCGCGTTTCTGGTCATGCCCGAAATGCTGGTCGATCTTCCGGCAGACGGTTCCAGCATGCTGCTCAAGGAGGGCGAGACGATCACGGTGGAGCAGCTGCTCCAGGGATTGATGGTCGAGTCGGGAAACGACGCGGCGCAGGCTCTTGCAATAATCGTGTGCGGCGATATCCCGACGTTCGTGCAGCGTATGAACGACCGCGCCGCCGAGCTCGGTATGAGCGGCACGCATTTTGTCAACGCGCACGGCCTGCACGATCCCGAGCATTACACCACCGCCGCGGACCTCGCGACGCTTACCCTTGAGGCCATGAAAAACAATACCTTCCGCGAGCTTGCGGCGATGCCGAGAGTAATTATACCGGCCACCGACAAAACGACGCAAAGAACATTTATCAGCACAAACGGACTTTTGTCCACGCTCAAATATCCGAATTATTATTACGAAAACGCAATAGGCGTAAAGACCGGCCACACATCCGAGGCGGGCTACTGTCTGGTGTCCGCCGGACAAAAGGGCGCGCTTGAGGTTATCGGCGTAGTTATGAACGGCGCCGATGAGGACGATCGGCATTATGACTCTAAGAATCTGCTGAAATACGCGCTTGACAACTATAAGGCCGTTACCGCCGTCACAAGGGGCGACATGGTCAGCGAGATAAGAGTTCGTTTCGGTTCGGGAACCGATCACACGACTCTTTCGACCGACGGCGACATTCTAGTGACCATACCCGAGGACGCCAACGAGGACGAACTGAGCGTTGAGCCGAGGATCCCCGAATATCTGGTGGCTCCCGTAAATCAGGGAGACGAGATAGGCACGGTCGAGGTTATGTACCAAGGCAGCGTTGTGGGCAGCGGACGTCTCATCGCGGATGCGGGGGTAAAGCGCCACCCGCTGGGATTTTTGATGCAGTTCTTCAGCTTCCTGTGGAGTATTCTGTTTATCAGGATCTTGATAATTGTGCTGATTGTCGCGCTGGTTCTGTTTATCGCGTATATGATCGTGAACATCAGAAAGAACATAAAAATCGCCGAAAGACGACGCCGAAATTCGCCTTCAAGGAGACCGCCGCGGGCTCCGCGCGGATAAAAAGACAGAATTTTCAAAAATTCAATAATTGTTTACATAAAATATCTTGCTATGAAGCGTTTTTCATGGTATAATATTTTTTAATGTAATGAACCGAACGAACGCGGTTTGTTTGATAAAACCACGGAGGAACAGAATGACGGAAACACTTACCACATATATAACAACGTTTTTGCTGTCTGTTATGCCTGTGTCGGAGATCAGAGGTTCTATGATATACGGCTTGTCTCAGGTAGACCAGACATTTATAAATATATTAAAAATATACGGCATTTCGATTATCGGGAATTTTTTGCCCGTGCCGTTTATATTAATAGCGTTCAGGCCGCTTATTAAGTGGCTCAAGAAAACCAAGCTTCTGGGCAAATTCGCGCGCTGGCTTGAAAACAGGACCCACCGCAAGGCGGGCGACATATCCAGAAAAAGCGCGGGCGCTGCCGCTGTGGCGATATACGTGTTTGTTTCGATCCCGTTCCCGACTACGGGCGCGTGGACCGGCTCGATGATAGCGGGCCTTTTGGATATGAGGGCGAAATACGCGCTGCCCGCGGTGCTGCTCGGCATCATGACGAGCGGCGCGATCATGACGCTGCTTGTGACCGGAGTGCTGAACCTGGGGGCTTTCGGCCAGTGGCTGATGAAATAGCGGAACGCGCGATCGGCTGAGTTGATAAAAACAAAAATATAGATCATGAAAGGAAAATCAGATGAGCAACAATTATTCCGATAATCAGAATTACGGGTACAAGAGAAGACCCGAGCGGGGCAGCAGACCTATGCTTGTCATAGGCATTATTCTGCTCAATATTTCACTTTTTCTGGCGGCGTTTGTTCTGTCGTTCAATATGATTGTGAATCCGATCGAGCAGAGAGACGAGCAGGTGCGCACCTTGACGGAAGAAAACGTCAAGCTCAAGAGTGACGCCAAGCTGCTTCAGGATCAGCTGGACGTTGTGGAGTCGGAGCTTGAAAGCTACAAGAAAAAGAGCGGCTCATCATCGAGCTCCTCGTCGTCGAGCAGCTACAGCTACGATAACTATCTCAATGACGAGGACAGCTTTATCAGAGACGTCGACGGCGATGACGCGGATACGGATACTTCGAGCACTTCAAACGCGTCGAGAAGCAGAAATGACGATGAAATGAATATGGACGACAATTAATTATTGGCGTCCGATTTAATATATCCCGAAAGGAGAACGGATATGACACCTAAGTATAAGAGGATAATGATCAAGATCAGCGGCGAGGCCATGTCGGGACACAACGGATTCGGACTTGACCACGAGACGATCGAGTCCATAGCAAAGCAGATAAAGCGCTGCCACGATATGGGCTGCGAGATCGGTATCGTGATAGGCGGCGGCAACTTCTGGAGGGGCCGCGACGGAGAGGGAATGGACCGCTCAAGAGCCGATCATATGGGTATGCTTGCGACGGTGATAAACTGTTTGGCGATGCTCGACGCGCTCGAGAGGCTCGGAGTTGAGGCCAGGGTCCAGACCGCGATAGAGATGCGTCAGATCGCCGAGCCGTACATAAGGCTTCGCGCGGGCGCTCATCTGACCCGAGGCAGAGTCGTGATATTCGGCTGCGGAACCGGAAACCCGTTCTTCTCGACGGACACGGCGGCGGCGCTTCGAGCGGCCGAGATCGGAGCCGAGGTCATACTTCTCGCCAAAAAGATCGACGGCGTGTACGACAGCGACCCGAATATTAACCCAAGCGCCAAGAAGTTTGATAAGCTGACATTTATGGACGTGCTCAACAAGGGATTGGGCGTTATGGACACCACCGCGGCGACGCTGTGCATGGACAACAACATTCCGCTGCTGGTGTTCGGACTTGATGATCCCGAGAACATAGTGAATGTGCTGTGCGGCGACAATATCGGCACTGTCGTTTCGTAAGACCGAAATATAATAAGATATAAAAATCAGGAAATAAAAAAAGAAAGGAAGATTGTTATGCAGGAATCCGAAAGAAGAATGGGAAAGGCCATTGAGGCTTTGGAGAGAGATTTGTCGCGTATCCGCGCGGGCAGAGCGAATCCCGCGATACTCGACAAGGTGACCGTTGAGTATTACGGCGCTCCCACGCCACTGGCGCAGGTGGGCACTATATCGGTACCCGAGGCGAGAATGATAATAATCCAGCCCTGGGACGCCACGCTGCTCAAGGCGATAGAGCGCGCGATCAACGCGTCCGATATCGGTATTCATCCCAACAACGACGGCAAGGTTATCCGTCTGGTGTTCCCGCCTCTTGACGGCGAGAGAAGAAAAGAGCTGGTAAAGCAGGTATCAAAGCGCGGCGAGGAGGCCAAGGTGGCCGTCCGCGGCGTGAGACGCGACGCCATAGAGCGCTTTAAAAAGCAGAAAAAGGCCGGAGAGGTAACCGAGGACGGTCTGGCCGATCTCGAGGACGATATCCAGAAGCTTACCAATAAGTTTGTTAAAAAGATCGACGAGATCGTAAAGGAAAAAGAGACCGAGATCGCCGAAGTATAATAAAAATTTATGAAACTGTTTCGAAAAAGCGCCAAGGAGCCGGAGCGGGCCGAGCTTGATCTTAGCCGCGTTCCGGCGCATATAGGCGTGATAATGGACGGCAACGGGCGCTGGGCGAGGCGCAAGGGTCTGCCGCGGAGCGTGGGCCACAAGGCCGGCGCCGATAACCTGGAGGCGATATGCGACTATTGCGGCTCGATCGGCGTCAAGGCGCTGACGGTGTACGCTTTTTCCACCGAGAACTGGAGCAGGCCCCAAAGCGAGATAGACGCGCTGATGGAGCTGCTCTACGGCTATTTGCTGACTGTTGAGGAAAAGTTCAAAAACCGCAGCATGAAGCTGAAGATCAGCGGAGACACGGCGCCTCTTTCCGACAAAATAAAAAAAGCGATAGTCCATGCCGAGGAAGTCACCGCGAGCGGTGACGGCATGGTGCTTAATATCGCTCTGAACTACGGCGGCAGAAGCGAGATCGCGCGGGCCGCGCGTCTGGCGGCCGAGGACGTGAAAAGCGGAAAAATAAGCCCCGAGGACATAGACGAAAAATACCTCGGCGGTCTGATGTACACCGCGGATCTGCCCGAGGTCGATCTGATAATACGTCCCAGCGGCGAGAAGCGGCTGTCGAATTTCCTGCTGTGGCAGGCGGCGTACGCCGAGTTCTGGTACAGCGACATATGCTGGCCCGACTTTAAAGAAAAGGATATGGAGCGTGCGATCATTGATTTCCAAAGCCGCGACAGGCGTTTCGGAAACGTGTGAGATACGCGAAAAATGAAAGCATTGGGGGAGCTCTCGTATGGGATCCGAATCAACATCTAAATCAAAACCGAGCCTGAAGCTTAGGGTCTTGACCGCGGCTGTCGGGATCCCGGTCATAATCATGATTTTGCTGGCGCCGGTGTGGGTCATGCTGGCGGCGGCGATTTTGTGTTCTCTTATCGGCACATTTGAGTATTACGGAGCCGTGGGGCTTCTCAGGCGGCAAATGCCGCTGTGCATAGTCGGATTTATCGGAACGGCCGTTTTGCCGTTTTGCGCGTTTCCGGAGCCGATAATGATCATGACCTGCGCGTTTTTGTATCTGCTCGTTCTGTTTCTGATGATGCTTTTCAGCCACAAAAGGATCAGGTTAACGGATATAGCGATGCTGATCATGGGACTTATATATATCCCGTTTTTGCTTTCAAACGTGCTGTTTATCAGGCAGCTCGAATTCGGAAAAGTGTTGACATGGCTGGTGTTCGTCGGCTCGTTCATGACCGACAGCGGAGCGTTTTTTTCGGGCAAACTTTTCGGGCGGCACAAGCTGTGCCCCGAGATCAGCCCCAAAAAGACCGTGGAGGGAGCGGTCGGAGGCACGATTATCTGCGGTTTGAGCTTTCTGCTGTTCGCGCTGATAATAAATCTGTTTTTCGCGGATATCATCAACGCCGAAATGAGCTGCGCTCTGACCTTCGCGCTGGGTCTTATCTCGGCGCTGGCGGCGCAGGTGGGCGATCTGACGGCGTCGCTTATAAAGAGGCAGTTCGGGATCAAGGATTTCGGAAATCTTTTTCCGGGCCACGGGGGAATGCTCGACAGATGCGACAGCATTGTGCTGGTGGCGCCGGTCATATATCTGTTCGCCTCGCAGATCAACATGTTTTTTTAAAACGTACAGCTGCGGCAAAGCGGGGGGATTTGTCCGAACCGTTTTGCCGTTTAATTTTTTGGAATTAATTTTTGGAGTGTAGATATAATGAGTATGACAGACAAAAGCCGGGCGCCGCTCAAGGTCGCGGTCCTGGGCTCGACCGGCTCGATCGGAACTCAAGCCCTTGAGGTGGCTGACGACCTTCGCGGTATCAAGGACATAGAGATAACCGCGTTGGCGGCGGGGCATAACGCAAAACTGATCGAAAAGCAGGCGCGGAAATATAAGCCGAAAACGGTGGCGCTCCACGACGAGAAGGCGGCAGCCGAGCTCAAGGTCAGGCTGGCCGACACCGACGTCAGAGTTTTGGCCGGAGACGAGGGACTGATCGAGGCCGCCGCGGAAAGCGGGGCGGATATGGTGCTTTCGGCGATCGTGGGATTTGCCGGTCTGGTACCCACGATCGAGGCGATAAGGCGCGGCAAAGACATAGCTCTCGCGAATAAAGAAACGCTGGTCACCGCGGGCGGCTTGTTTATGGACGAGGTCAGGGAGCACGGAGTGCGCCTGCTGCCGGTCGACAGCGAGCATTCCGCGATTTTTCAGAGCCTTCGGGGCGGCGCCCGCTCCGAGATCAAAAAAATTCTGCTCACCGCCAGCGGCGGCCCGTTTTTCGGCATGACGGCCGATGAGCTTCAAAACGTCAAAAAATCCGACGCGCTCAAGCATCCCAACTGGGATATGGGCGCCAAAATAACGATAGACAGCGCAACCATGATGAACAAAGGTCTTGAGGTGCTTGAGGCAAAGTGGCTGTTCGGCGTGGGCCTTGACGATATTGAGGTCGTTATCCACCGCGAGAGCATAATCCACTCGATGGTCGAGTTCGTGGACAAGAGCATAATCGCGCAGCTGTCGCTGCCCTCGATGAAGCATCCGATACAGTACGCCTTCACATACCCGGATCGTCTGCCTTCGCCCGACAGCGAGGTCTCGTTCAAGGAGCTGGGCAGGATGACATTTTTTGAGCCCGACAGAAAGACGTTCAGATGCCTTGATCTGGCCGTCCGCGCGGGAGCGGAGGGCGGCACGATGCCGACGATCATGAACGCCGCAAACGAGGCGGCGGTGGCTAAATTTTTAAGAGGCGATATCGGATTCACCGAGATAGCCGATTTTGTGGAAAAGGCCATGGATATGATCGAGCCGAAAGACGATCCGAGAATTGAGGATATAATAGAGACTGACAGAGAGGTGCGGATAATATGTCAACAGTTTTAACCATACTGGCGGCGATAGTGGTTTTCGGCGTGATAATTTTTGTCCACGAGTTCGGGCACTTTATCGCGGCGAGGATCTTCGGAGTAAAGGTCAACGAGTTCGCCATCGGCATGGGCCCCGCCATATACAAAAAGCAGGGAAAAGAGACGCTTTATTCGATCAGAGCCGTTCCTATGGGCGGATTCTGCGCGATGGAGGGCGAGGATGAGGAAAACGACGACCCGCGCGCGTTTAACAACAAAAAGCCGTGGCAGAGGATGATAGTTCTGGCGGCGGGCGCGGCCATGAACCTGCTGCTGGGCTTTGTGATAGTCACGATAATCGTCGCGAGCTCGGCGGGACAGAACGGATTTATCCCCTCGACCACGATCGAGAGCGTGGAGCCCGAGAGCGACGCGGCGCGGTTCCTGCAGCCGGGCGACAAAGTCGTGGGCATAAACGGCACGCGCGTCAACATCAGACGCGACCTTTCGTTTGAGCTGGGAATGTACAGCGGAAGCGGAGAATGCGAGCTTGAGTTTAAGCGCGGCGGAAAAAAATATACCGAAAAATTTACTCCGATGCAAACTACCCTCGAGGACGGCAGCCCGTATTATCTGGTGGGATTCACGATCAAGCAAAGCCCGGTCAATCTTTTAACCGTGCTGCATGAGAGCTTTTTCCAGACTGTCTGGATGGTAAAGTTGGTGTTCGTGTCGCTCGGCATGCTGTTTAAGGGCGAGGCGGGCGTTTCGGACCTGTCCGGCCCCGTGGGCGTGGTGTCCGCCATGAGCACGGTCGCGCGCTCGGGATTTATGGATTTTATATTTTTCGCCGGATTTTTGGCGGTCAACATCGGCGTTATGAACCTTTTGCCGCTGCCGGCTCTGGACGGAGGCAGAATACTGTTTGTTCTGATCGAGATAATTTTCAGAAAGCCCGTGCCCAGAGACAAGGAGGGCTATGTTCACTTTGCGGGATTTGTGCTTCTGATGGGATTGATGCTTTACGCCACATGGAACGATATAATACGTATTATCACCGGAGCGTTCGGTTAAAAATGACGATTGTTTCTTTTAGGTAACAATTTTTAACAATTTTCAAAATCGCTTGACTTATGACAAAAAGTATGATACAACATAAAAAGTATGACAAAACAAAACATACGATAAATTTTAATATTATGGAGGAATTAAAATGAAATACTTGAAGAATTTAGCACTGTTTGTAGCGCTTTGCATGGTGCTTTCAACGGTGCCGGTTATTGCGAATGCAGCGGCCGCTAACAATATAGGCGCGCTCACGGCCGCAGCGGACGACGAGGACACCGCGGCGACGGCTGAGCCGACCGATACGCCCGATGTTGATGTAACACCCGAGCCTTCGGACGAGCCCGATGCGACATCGACCCCGGATGCGACCGAAAAGCCCGACACGTCGACAGAGCCCGATGCTACGTCGACTCCCGAGGTTTCCGCGAATCCCGACGCCACGGCTGATCCGAACGCCACGGCCACACCGGTACCCACAGCAACAGCGGGAACCAGATATAATATCACGGTCGATCCCAACAGTCTTTCAACTATAAAGACATATGTAAATTCAACCGCGGCTAATTCGGCGTTAAAGGGCGCGAGAGTAAGAGTTAAAGCCCGCGCCGCAAGAGGCTATAATTACACGAGGGTATATTATAAGTACGATACCGACTCGATATATGAAATTTCAACAACAGTCAGCGAAAGTGTTGATAATTATATCGAAATGCCCGCGTCGGATATAGTTATCTGCGCCGAAGTCGCGGAGATGAGCGACCAGCAGCTTTACAGAAGCGCTCAGCAGCAGTATAACGACGTTACGGCTAACCTTAATACATACACCTCGAGATACATCAACAACTCGTCGACGTATGATGCGGCGGATATCAGAGAGATGAGAACTCTGATCAACGACGCTAAGAACCTGCTTCCTCAGCTCAAAGATGAGTACACGTATTTCAACGGCCTAATCAGAGACGATCTCGTGACCGAGTATTCAAGGAACGACGTCACCTCTATCCAGAGCGAGCTTGACGAGATAACCGACCAGATCGATGAATTGATCGAGCGAATGGGCGGAAATAATCAGGACGGCACCTATGAGATACAAGTTAACGTAAGCCACGGCGGAAGAGTAGTATTTCAGGGCGCGGTTGAAGCCACAGTCAACGCGACGACGGCCAACGCGAGCGATTACTTCACAAATGTAGCGTACGGATATGCCCTGACGCTCAAATTCAGCTCGACAACCGGCTACACTTTGAGCAATGTCAGGATCAATAACAGAAACGTCAGCCTGAGCGGCAGCACGCTGTCGATCAGCGCGGCGAATATTGAGAACTACGTTGTAGACGGCGTTATGCTGATCTCGGCGAACTTTGTATACGGAAACAGCGGCTACACCGGCACCACCTACAGCGGCAGCGGTTCGAGCGGCAGCACAACTTACAACAATCCATACTACGGCAATGTGCTGGGCGACGGAACAAGCGCCACGGCAGTTCCCACAGATGCTCAGAACGGTGGTACCCAGTCGTCAGCGTTCACCGATCTGGCGGATGTTGAGTGGGCGATCCCTTCCATCAACGCGCTCAGCAGTTTGGGAATAATAAACGGCATGGGCGACGGCAGATTCGAGCCCCAGAGCCACGTAACGCGTGAGCAATTCGCCAAGATGATCGTCGGAGTTATGGGCTACTCGGTTGACCAGAGCGCGACCACCGAATTCAGCGATGATATGGGCGATTGGTATACGCCCTATATCGCGGCTGCTGCCGCGAACGGCATCATCACCGGCCGTCCGGACGGCACATTCGGCGTTGGCGACGACATCACCCGTCAGGATATAGCCGTTATAATCTACAGAACTCAGGATTCGCCCGCGACCGAGGCGCATCAGTTCCCCGATTCGGGCAGCATATCCGACTACGCGGTCGACGCGGTTTCGTATCTGTATAACAGCGGAATAGCCGGCGGCGACGATCAGGGCAACTTCAACCCCGTAAATCCCGCCACGAGAGCGGAGGCGGCAAAGATGCTCTACGGCCTTTACATCAGCCTCGGCAGATAATTAATTAAACTTTTAAGGCTCCCCGTTTGGGGAGCCTTTTGTGAATCGAGGTAATAAAATGAAAATCAAGATCACCGCGGAAAAAACCGCGAAAATCGCTCCCGACATGATAGGTCTGTTTTTTGAGGACATAAGCTGCGCCGCCGACGGCGGCCTTTCGGCGGAGCTTGTCGAGAACCGCTCGTTCGGGCATATAACGCCGACTTTTGAATTTTATATCGACGAAAACGGAAAGACGCGCGAGCGTTTGTCGGGCTCCGCACCCGAACCGGGGTACGGCTGGGAGATCGCGAGCGGCTCGGCCGAATATCTCAAAGACGAGGACGGGTTTTATTTCATGCGGCTGCGCGGCGGCGAGTGCGGCGCGGCGGTTGTCAACTCGGCCTTCGGCGGTTTCGCGCTGAAACGCGGCATAAACTGTAACGCGGCGCTTGCCGCTGACATGTGCGGATATTCGGGCAAAGCAATTCTCGAGGCGGTTTCGGGCGGCAAAGTCTCAGCGCGCTGCCTTATCGGCGAAAACGGGGCGGGAACGCTCAAGGCTGAGAGCGGGGCGAAAGGCTGCCGTCTGCGCCTGTCGTTTCCCGATCTTTCAAAAGACGAGAGCGTCGATATAAAAATGCTGTCGCTTATCCCGTCCGACGCGGTCCTGGGGCTTTTCAGGCGCGACATGGCCGAGGCCATGAAGGAACTGCGCCCCGGATTTCTGAGGTTCCCGGGCGGCTGCGCGGTCGAGGGCTATGACCTCAAAAACGCTTACCGCTGGAAACACACGGTCGGCCCCGTCCGAAGGAGAAAGCAGGATTTCAGCCGCTGGGCTTTTAAGGAGCCGGGATATAACCAAAGCTTCGCCATAGGGTTCTACGAGTATTTTTTGCTGTGCGAATATCTGGGCTGCGAGCCGCTGCCGGTTATAAACGCGGGCATGGCGTGCCAGTTCAACACCTCCGAGACCGTGCCGCTTTATGACAAAAGCGGGAATTACACTCCGGAGTTTTCGGAATATTTAAACGACGCTCTTGATCTGATAGAATTCGCAAACGGCGCGCCCGACACGAAATGGGGAGGGCTGCGAAGCGATATGGGGCACCCGGAGCCCTTTGATCTGCGCATGCTCGCGATAGGCAACGAGCAGTGGCAGACCGAGACAAACAAATGGTTTGAGCGCTACGATGCCTTTGAAAAAGCTATACATGAAAAATATCCAAAGATAGACTTGATCTTTTCCGCGGGCCCGCGGGTTGGCGACGCGCGCTATGAGGCGGCGCATAAGCGGCTCAAGGAAAAGTCGGCTAAAAACTCCGCGTATGCCTTCGCGGTGGACGAGCATAACTACAACACCAAAGAATGGTTTTTCGAGAACGCGGACTTTTACCAAAATCGCGGCGGAGGAACTCCGGTGTATTTGGGCGAGTACGCGGCAAAGCCGTATGAGGCGGGCGGGGAGACGCGCTTTAACGATATGATATCGGCTCTTTCCGAGGCGGCGTTTCTCTGCGGACTGGAGCGGGCCGAAACCGTTATCATGGCGTCATACGCGCCTCTGTTTTCAAAAGCGTCTCCGCACAGTCATTGGGCGCCCGACATGATCTGGTTCGACGAGGCGGGCATAGTCAAAACCCCGAATTATTATGTGCAGAAATTATTCGCAGAAAACATGGGCGCTTTCGCGATAAAATGCGAGTCGGGCGAGGGTGTTTATTCCGCCGCATCTTTGACAGAAAACGGAGATTTGATAATAAAGCTTGTCAATTCGGCCGCAAACGAGATCGAAGTCGAGTTAAATACAGCCGCCGAGCTTAACGCCGCGGCGGAGGGCGATATAACGGTTCTCCGCGCCGACAGTCCGACCGCGAAAAACACCTTTGAGGTTCCCGACAATATAAAGCCGAAAACCGAAAAATTCGATAGGCGCGCCGCATTGACCCTAAAGCCGTATTCGCTTACAGTGATAAAACTGCCGCATAAATAAGGCCCCTTCCACCGCTGTCGCAGGGGAGGCAATTTAGGGTAGGCGCACCCTTGGGGGAGCTGCCGCCGAATGGCGGCTGAGGGAGGAGGCCTATTTTCTAGTTCCTACGTTCCCACCTCCGTCAGGCTGACGCCTGCCACCTCCTCCCGGGAGGAGGCAATTTAGGGTAGGCGCCCCCTTGGGGGAGCTGCCGCCGAATGGCGGCTGAGTGGGGGAGGCCTATTCTCTAGTCCCTACGTTCCCACCTCCGTCAGGCTGACGCCTGCCACCTCCTCCCGGGAGGAGGCAATTTAGGGTAGGCGCCCCCTTGGGGGAGCTGCCGCCGAATGGCGGCTGAGTGGGGGAGGCCTATTCTCTAGTCCCTACGTTCCCACCTCCGTCAGGCTGACGCCTGCCACCTCCTCCCGGGAGGAGGCAATTTAGGGTAGGCGCCCCCTTGGGGGAGCTGCCGCCGAATGGCGGCTGAGGGGGGAGGCCTATTCCCTAGTCCCTACGTTCCCACCTCCGTCAGGCTGACGCCTGCCACCTCCTCCCGGGAGGAGGCAAACGGGCGGATAATATCCTAATCGCTAATCGCTAATCACTAATCACTACGTTGACAAATCTTTTGTTTACGTATATAATATTAATTACAAAAACACGGTATTAATTATTGAACGGAAAGCGTGATGAAAAATGAAACTAAACGCGGCGTTATGCGACGATGAGGCTGTTACCTTGGCGAGCGAGGCCGATCTGATATCGGACCTGCTGAGAAAAAAGGGCGTCGAGTTTGAGCTTGAGCTGTTTAGATCTCCTCGGGATATGCTGAAATCAAACACAATATATGATATGGTTTTTTTCGACATTGAGATGGACGGGATGAACGGTATTGAGCTTGCCGAAAATATCCGCGAGAAAAACGAGAATTGTTTCGTGTTTTTCATAACGAACTATTCGGTGTATCTCGACAAGGCCTTTGACGTCAGAGCGATAAGGTACCTCACAAAGCCGGTCAACCCCGAAAGACTCAGCTCGGGCATTGATTATGTGCTCGACAGCATCGCGTCCGCGTCGAAAAAGATATCGGTGACAAATTTTAAAAACAAACTGACCGTTGAAATAAAAACAGCCGATATAATATATGTTTCCAACAGCGGACGGCGCGCTAAAATCGTAACCAAGCAATATGAATTTGAAACCGAGGAGATATTCTCGGTTGTAAAACAAATGATAGAAAAAGAGGTGAATTATTTTGCCGCGCCTCATCAGAGCTACTATGTAAATCTGAAATATGTGACGGGGTACACAAAAACCGATGTCAAAATGTCTTACGGAGGCCGCGCATACAAGGCTATGATGGCCAGACGGAGATACAAGGACTTTGACATTAGGTTTTTTGAGGCGGCAAAAGAAATATGATGAGTCTGAATGATATTACAACAGAGCTTTGTGTGCTTATTGAGTGTGTTTCTCTTATATTATATTCAAACGGAATTATGCAGTACAGAGAGAGCAGAGCAAAAAGTAATTTGATAATTATTCTCGGTTATATAGTTATAGGCGCTTTATGCCTTTTATATATTCCTGTATTAAATATAATCAGCTTTATAGCGATAACATTTATTGTGCTGTATATGGGCTTTGCGGAAACACCAGGAAGAATTGTACTTAATGTTATTATTTTGACTGTGTTTATGATGTTTACGGAACTGATCGGCGAATTTATCCTAAGCGTGAATATAACCGAAACTCCCACCGCCTATTTTGTTTTCGGGCAAGATATGTTATATTCGCTTGTTTCAAAAACACTGTATTTTGTTTTTGTCATTACTTTAAAGCGTTTTTCATCAAGCAAAAAATATTCCGAAAAGGTTGCGGAAGTGCTTTTGCTGTTGATGCTGCCGATATGCACCTGCGGTTTTTTATATGCGTTTGACAACATGAGACCTAATTTAAATTATGAAGCGGAAATGCTATTCTTAATAATAAGTTTTATGCTTATCGCGGCCAATTTTATCGTATACATTGTATTTGACAGAATTATTGATAAAAATATACAGATCAAAAGACTCAGGGAGATCGAGAACAAAAACAAGACCGATTTTGAAAGCTATCGGCTGATAAAGGAGAAGTATGATGAGCTTAAAATAATGGTGCATGATTTTAACAAATACTGCGCCAACATAGAGGCTATGCTGAGCGCCGACCAAACCGAGGTGCTGTCACTTATACATAAGATCGAGGATAAAAACAAAGAATTCCTTTTGGTAGAGTATACCAACAACAAGGCGCTTAATATACTTCTGTCACAAAAAATGAACGAGTGCGGCGCCGAGGGCATCGAGTTTCAAATATACATTCAGGATATCGACATATCATTTATAAGCGAGGCGGATATCGTCGCGATCTTCGCCAATCTTTTGGACAACGCGATAGAGAGCTGCAAGCTTTCCGAGAACAAGAAAATATTTTTAAGCATATACGATATGAACAGCGCGTTCGTCGTGATAAAGGTCGACAACAGCGCCGACACCGAGCCCACGGTCGAGGACGGAAAACTTCTCACTCGGAAAAAAGACAAAGCCGCCCACGGAATAGGCGTGCTCAGCATAAAGCAAGCGCTCAAAAACTATGACGGAAAAATCAGATGGAGCTATGACGGCGGCAAAAAGATTTTCAACACCACAATAATCATAAATTACCAAGCAATTAAAGATAATATTTGACCGATGTTGCAGATATACGACCGATGCTGCAAATCGGGTTGACAAATTAAATACAAGGTGCCATACTTGAGATATAAGGGTCAGTAACCGAGCCCCGAATATCTCAATGTATGGCGCTTTTTTAAAATCACAAAAGATATATCAAAGGCATATCACATCCTAAGAGAGCCCCCGATCTTCGCGCTTTAGATATTGTAAAATATGCAGTTCACGATATAAAACGGTAGTTCACGATACAGCCGTTGACAAAAAAGCGCAAGGCGCTATACTTGAGACATAAGACATTTTTTATATAAAAATGATAACCGCAAAATATAGATCGGCTTAAAAATTACACGAAACGGCCTAATTATTACATGAAAAAAGTTTCGATTATTTTTGTGTTATAATTATTTTGTGAAAAAAGCGCAGGCGCTATGCTTGAAACACAAGGTTTTGTTTAATAATAAATAATTAATATATACAAACGGAGGGAACTAAAATGAAAAAATTTATCGGTTTAATTTTGGCGGCGCTTATGATATTCGCCGCCTCGGCGCCGCTCGCGTTCGCGGAAGATGTCGCGCCGAGTCTTTCTGTCACGGTGAGGCACGGCAGCAGCCTCGGTTATGTCTACACAATGCACCCGTTCACGCTTCAAGCGGTATTTGACAGCGGAACGCAGACGTCGGGCGCGTACCCCGCGGATCGTTTTATAAAAGCGTCGTGGCTCAGAGTTGAAGAGCTTGAAAGCGGCGCGGATTTAAATCAAGTTTACGCCGACAACAAAGAAAAAGAAAATTTGATAACAAAACAGTCCGAATGGTATGGCGGAAGCTATAAGATCAGGTTTGACCTTGATATTTGTTTAAACGGCACATACATATTCTGCGGCTGGATATCCGATACGAGCGGAGCGCCGCAGTTTATAAAGAGGGTTGACATAAACGAGATAGAAACAGAGCGTCCCATGGCGGATATTGAGTTCAAAAACTTCGGAGATTATTCAAAGGATACGATCGCTTCGGCCTCGATCAGGAATATGGAGTGCGGCAAGGGAAAGACGATAAAGCGTTACGCTCTCGTAAAAGATTATCTGCTGCCGCCCGGTTCATGGCCGGAATCTTTGCCGCCCGACTATTGCAACGCCCAATACGATGATATGATCTCAAAGCTGATGGACAGCTTCATAAACTCCGGACTTGAGGTAAAGCCCGATGAAAACGGCGCGTATAACTTAAAATATACCGGCTCATACAAGCTGTTCATCGAAGATTCCGAGGGAAAATACACGGTTGTGACGAAGGAACTGTCAAAACCGTCTCAAGTCGACACCAAGCCGCCCGAGATCGACTTTGACGTGACAATACCCGCGTCCGAAAATGAACCGTCGGAAATAAAGGTGACAGCCGCGGATAATATCGGCATAGCGAGAATAGATTATGCCGATGTTGAGCTTAAACAGATAGGCAGGTCCGACAACGGCACGGATGAATTTTTCCTGACAGAGAGAAAACCGATCTCGGCTTCCGGCGGAACTATAAAAACGGATAGATCCATAGTGATCTGCGCCGTTGACACAAGCGGCAACGCGAGCTATGAGCGAGTGGATATCGGCAATGAGCCCGAACCGACAAATGAGCCAGATGAGACATCATCGCCCATACCCACGGCGACAGCGGCGCCGGATGTGACGTCATCGCCCATGCCGTCGGCGACAGCCGAGCCGGATGCGAGCGGTGCGCCGTCTCCCTCGGCGACAGCCGAGCCGCAGCCGACCGACAAGCCCGAGGATCATCCGTATGAGATCGGCGGTCTGTCCATACTCACACAGGCCGGCGAAAAGCTTGAGGCGCCGCCCGAAAACGGAAGCTTTGAGGCGGAAGTCACGCTCAAAAAGCTGAAGGCCGAAAGCTCAAAGGATTATATTTTCGTCGCGGTATATAACGAGGAGGGCATACTGCTGAATATCGACTATGTGCGCGCCGATTTCGCGCCCGATTATGATTATTCTTTCGGATTCAACATCCCGCCTCAGACCCGGAAGATCGGCTCGATAAAAGCCTTTGTTTGGAGCGATTTCAGCTCGGCAGAGCCTTTATCCGAGACAAAAGAAATAAGCTTTAAATAAGAAAAAAATAAATCTTCCCAATAAATACGCAAGGCGCCCCGCGGGGCGCCTTTTCTCTGGCTCTATAAAATGTGGCAGCATATATAACGCTAAAAGCGACTAAAAATTAGTTGCATTTTGCTTTTAAATATGTTATAATAAAAGCGGAGGAATGAAAATGAGCAAGAAAGAAAAATTAATTTTAAGGCTTAAAAGTATGCCGGCCGATTTCACGTTTGAAGAAATGCGGACGCTTCTTGAACTGCTCGGCGTTAAAATGAACAATAAGGGAAAGACCGGCGGTTCGAGAGTCAAATTTGTCAGAAACGGAATTCCTATTATGCTCCACAAGCCGCACCCTAGGAACGAGCTTCTTAAATATCAAATCAAGCAGATTATTGAAATTCTTGAAAAGGAGGATCTGATATGAATAATATTTTAGAATATAAGGACTATTACGGAACGGTCGAATATTCGGCTGATGATAATATTTTATACGGAAAAGTTATCGGAATAAACGGTCTGATTTCTTACGAGGGCGAGAGCGTTTCCGAGCTCAAGGCCGATTTTGAGGACGCGGTCGACGATTATCTTTTAATGTGCGAGGAAAACGGCGAGGAGCCGCAAAAGACCTACAAGGGGAGCTTCAATGTCAGGATATCGCCCGCGCTTCACAAGAGTTTGGCGATCTACGCCGCGGCTCATAACAGAACATTGAATTCGACCGTGGAACAGGCGATAAGGGAATATGTTTCAAGATAGGCGAAAACTTTATAGCGGGCGGAGGGTATCCGCCGGTTTTAATATGAAAAATTAATTTTTGCCGTATTGAATTATTTTCGACTTTGTGTTATACTCAGTGCATAGAATAACAGATAAGAGGTAATTATTATGCGGAACCGTAACGAGGGAGCGGGCGGAAGCGACAGAACCGATATCATATACGGCAGGAATCCGGTTATCGAGGCTTTAAGCGCCGGGCGCGCCATAGACCGAATATACATTCAGGACGGGCTGAACCATCCCGCGATAAAAAAGATCAAAAACCTCGCCAAGAGCGGCGGCGTGCGGTATGACTTTGCCGACGCGCGCAGGCTCGACAAAATGTGCGGAGGCGCCAATCATCAGGGCGTGGCTGCGTTGGCGGCGGCTCACGCCTACGCCGAGATCGAGGATATACTGCGCCGAGCCGAGGAGCGGGGCGAGCCGCCCTTTGTGGTTATCTGCGACGGGATCACCGACCCCCACAATTTGGGAAGCATAATCAGGACAGCCAACGCCGCGGGAGCTCACGGCGTGATCATTCCCAAGAACCGCAGCGCGCAGCTGACCGCCACGGTGGCGAAGGTCAGCGCGGGAGCAGTTGAGTACACGCTTGTCGCCAAGGCGACCAATCTGACGTCCGCTATAGAAAAGCTCAAAAAGCGCGGGCTGTGGATAGCCGGGACCGATCTTTCGGCCGAGCGAAGTTGTTTTGAAAGCGACCTGTCGGGTCCGCTGGGGATCGTCGTCGGCAGCGAGGGTGCGGGCATGAGCCGAATCGTCCGCGAGAGCTGCGATTTTTTAGTCAAGATACCGATGCTCGGAGAGGCGGAATCGCTGAACGCGTCGGTTGCCGCGGGAGTTTTGCTTTATGAGACGGTGCGGCAAAGAATCAAGAAACAGGAGAGATTATTATGAGAATACTTGCGATAGGCGATATAGTGGGAAGAAGCGGCAGGGAGTATGTGGAGCGCAACCTGAACAAGATACGCGGCAGGTTTAACATAGACTTTGTGGTGGCGAACGCCGAGAACGCCGCCGAGACCAACGGCATAAATCCGGAGATAGCCGACCGCCTGATAGACAGAGGCGTTGACGTTATCACGATGGGCAACCACACGTTCAGCTGCAAAAACGGCGAGATAGCCGTAGAGGAAAATCGGCGCCTTGTGCGGCCGTTGAATTTCCCCCCCGAGATGGAGGGTCGGGGATACGTGGAGATCGACATGGGATACGCCACGGTCGCGGTCATAAACTTAGTGGGCAGGGTCAATATGGCGCCCGCCGACTGCCCGTTCCACGCGGTGAACGCTGCGCTCAAAAAAATCGACAGCGATATTATAATCGTGGATATGCACGCCGAGGCGACCAGCGAGCGGCTGGCGATGGGACATTTTCTGGACGGCCGCGCCCAGATCGTGTTCGGTACCCACACCCACGTGCAGACCGCCGACGAGCAGATACTGCCGAAAGGTACGGGCTTTATCTCTGACCTCGGCATGACCGGCATCAAGAACTCGATAATCGGCACAAAGATAGACATAGTGCTCGACTATTTTATGAAATCGGGCAAGCGCGTGAAGTTCATGAAGGAGACCGAGGGAGAGGTGCGGCTCAGCGGCTGCGTGTTCGACATCGACAACAGGACGAAAAAAGTCACCGCTGTGCATCGGGTGAACATCGAGGGAGAGCAGTGATATGAACAAAGAATTTTACGAGATAAAAAATGCCGACAGGAGCTGCATCGCGCTCAAAAAAATGAGCGATTCGGGCTTTTTTAACGGCTTTACGCGGCGGAGCGGCGGAGTGAGCCGCGGCAGGATCGAGGGCTTCAACTTCGGATTCCGCGTGGGCGACGAGCCCGAAAGCGTGCTTGAAAACTACAAGCTGCTGGCCGAGGATATGGGCTTTGACATAAGGCGCGCGGTGTGCGCCCGCCAGACCCATACCGATAATATAAGGATCGTCACGAGCGCCGACTGCGGCAAGGGTATTTTTCAGGTGGATAGCGACATTCGCGACACCGACGGGCTGATCACCGCCGAGAGGGGTGTCGCGCTGATAATTTTCACCGCCGACTGCGTGCCGCTGCTGCTGTGCGACCCGGTGAAAAAAATCGCCGCCGCGTCCCACGCGGGATGGCGCGGCACAGCCCAAAATATCGGGGGAAAAACCGTGCGCCTGATGCGCGAAAAATTCGGCTGCGACCCGTGCGATATCATCGCCGCGATAGGGCCGAGCATAGGCCCGTGCTGCTTTGAGGTCGACCGCGCGACGGCAGAAAATTTTGACGAAAAATACAGGATCCCGAAGCTAAGCGACAAGTTCCATGTGGATCTGTGGGCGGCGAACCGCGACATGATAGCCGCCGAGGGCGTCAGACCAGAGAATATATTTGTCTCGGAGGAATGCACGATCTGCAATTCCGACAAATATTATTCCTACAGGACCCACAAGGAGCATACCGGGCGTCAGGTGGCGTTTATCGCGATAAAGTAAAAATCCGCTTTCGTTTATTTCGGCATAAACGAAAGCGGTTATTTTTATTTGTTAAGCTCAAGATACATGGCATAGGCTTGGTTTTTGGGGATCCCCAAAGTTTCCGAAACTATTTTGGCTATGGACTTGCCTTTTATGTTCTCCGCCATGCAGGCTTTGATAAGCGTTTCCGCGTCCGCCGCGGCTGCGGTGGGCTCTGATTTTTGCTCGGCGCCTCGGATGATCAGCACAAACTCGCCTTTGGGCGGCGTTTCCTCAAAATGACTTATCGCCTCGTCAAGGGTCAGGCTCAGATATTCCTCGTGTTTTTTGGTGATTTCCCGGGCTATAACGATCTCACGTTCGCCGCCGAAGGTCTCGGCCATATCGCGCAGGGTGTAGGGCAGCTTATGTGGCGCCTCGTAGAATATCATGGTCCGTGCCTCGTCTTTGAGGCTTTCCAGATGCTCGCGGCGGCTTTTTTTGTTTACCGACAAAAATCCCTCAAACGTGAATCTTCCGGTGGGCAGACCCGATGAGACCAGCGCGGTGACAAAGGCGCAGGCGCCCGGCAGGGCCTCGACTTCTATGCCGTTTTCGCGGCACAGGCGCACGATGTCCTCGCCGGGATCGGATATTCCGGGCATGCCCGCGTCGGTCACCACCGCGATATTTTCCCCGCTTTTGAGCTTGTCCAAAAGATAGCTGCCTTTTTCCCGTTTGTTGTGCTCGTAGTAGCTGGTGAGCGGTTTTTTTATGCCGAACCGGTTCAAAAGCTTGACGCTGACCCTCGTGTCCTCGGCGGCGATAAGATCGACGCTTTCAAGGGTCTTTAGAGTTCTTTCGGTTATGTCGCCCAGGTTCCCGATGGGAGTGGGGCAAAGATACAGTTTTCCGAATTTGTTTTCCATGATATTCTCCTTATTTTCTTTCATATATTATATTGATCTCGTCGGTGTATTCTCCGTTTTCTTCATATATATAGAGGGGAGGCTCGCATACAAGCTTGGGCCTGCCGCCTCTCGCGCCCTCGACCAGGATCATCGACGCCGCCTTTTTGTATGAGGGATATACCGCCCGCAGACGCTTGGGCTCGATCTTGTTTTGCTTCATTAAAGCAAGCAGGTCGGCCAGCCGCTCGGGACGGTGTATCACGCTCAGCTTGCCGAGAGGTTTAAGCAGCGCGGCGGCCGAGCTTATCACGTCCTCAAGGCTGCACATTATCTCGTGCCGCGCTATGGCGGCGGACGGGTTTTTGCTTCGAAGGCCTCCGCCGCTCTCTTTGTATGGCGGATTGCACACTATATTGTCGAAAACTCCCCTGCCGAATATTTCGGGGGCCTGTCTCAGATCGCCGCGGATCATCTCGGCTCTGCCCTCAAGCCCGTTCATGCGGATAGAACGGTCGGCCATCTCGGCCACGTCCTCCTGAATTTCAAGGGCGGTGATGCGTTCCGCCTCGGATTTGTGGGTCAGCAGCAGCGTTATTATCCCGTTCCCGGCGCACATGTCCATCACTTTCGCGCGTTTTTTGACGGATCTTGCCGCGAAATCCGCCAAGATCACCGCGTCTATCCCGAAACAAAACTGCGTCGGGTCCTGAATTATTTTCAAATCGAGCGGATATAGGTCATCGATACGCTCGTTTTCTTTGGTTAACCATTCGGTCATAGCTGTTTATCTCCCAATCTTGTTCATAATTTGTTCATATTTGTTTATATTTGTTCATATTTTATTTGCCTGTTAAAACCTTATAATGTTATTTTAAATTATTTGTGCAAATTTCACAAAACGGTTTGTGCGCTGTTTGCTTCGGGTGACGTAAACCAACGTAATCACGGCGTTTTGGGCGGTTTTGAGCCATATGATCCGGCATTGTTACAATTGTGTTACATTTTTGTTACAAAGCAAAATATTAGTTTTTTCGCGCTAAATTCCTGATATAATGCCATAAAATAAGTATAACAGAAAACCGCTTTTAGCACAATAACCAAATTTGCCGACCTGTCGGAAAAATATTGCGAAAACGTAAGAAATACACAGAAAAATTGAGAATACGCAAGTTATGGGCTTATTTTTTGAAAATATTGATATTAAATCAATTTTAATAAATTTAAAGCGGTTTCGAACTTTTGACGGATTTTGTGAAAGACTATATAATAGCAAATGTAACAAGGACATTTACCGGTTTTTTCCGGATAAAATTTTATTTGAGGTGATTCGATGTTTACACGACTGATAAGAAGATTCAGCTTGTCAGCCCACAATTTAATTGCCGCGGCCGTATGCGCGACTCTTGTCGCGGCGGTAGGCAGCGGATTTGCGTACGCGACGCCAAGCAATGTTACCATATATGATTCGGGAAACGCGCCCATCACTGTAAAGACGACAGGCGCGACCGTTCAGACGGTTCTCGATAAGCACGGTATCGAGCTCGGCAGCGGTGATAAGACCAGCGTTGCGCTTAATGAAAAGATTACCGGCGATTCGGTTATCGAGATCTACAGAGCGATGCCCGTTAAGATCACGATCAACGGTGTCTCGTCTCAGTACACTACCACCAAAAAGCTGGTGGCCGACGTTCTGGCGGAGGTCGGCATAACCGCCTCTGAAGAGCAGGTTACGCCCAGAATGACCGATGTTATCGAGTCGGGCGACGAGATAATAATCGATCAGGACAACAGCCAGATCGTTACCGTGACCGAGCCTATCGCTTATCACACTATCGAGCGTGAGAACGCGTCTCTTGCCCCCGGTGAGAAAGTCGTTGTTCAGAGCGGCGCGGACGGTGAAAGAGAGATCAAATACAGCATTAGATACAGCGACGGAGCGGAAGTTTCCAGAGAGAGGATCGGAGATATTATTCTTGCCGATCCCGTCGATGAGATCGTCGAGTTTTCTCCCCAGGAGGAGTTCGAGATCGGAAAGATCCCCGCGAGCCGTCCCACAAATTATTCGAAAATGGAAGTGTTCGAGGCGACAGCTTATGACGCGTCTCCCGCTGACAATGGTCCTTGGGCGGGCGTTACATCAACGGGCATGCCGATGGGATACGGCGTTATCGCCGTTGACCCCAGCGTCATCCCCTACGGAACAAAGATGTATATCGAGTCCTGCGACGGTAAGTATGTTTACGGATATGCCATCGCCGGCGACTGCGGCGGAGCCATCAAGGGTCACAGAGTCGATCTGTTCTACTGGTCGAGATCGCAGTGCTATGAGTTTGGCAGACGAAACGTCAACGTATACTTCCTTGACTAAGCAGCACACACAAAAATCGGGCGCTCGGCGCCCGAATTTTTTTGCAAAAAAACCTTGACAAATCATGCCGAATGGTTTAAAATATAAAAGCTGTAAAGCAAAGAGACTTTACCAACGTAGTGATTAGTGATTAGCGAATAGCGAATACGCGGAAATAATTTGATCAAAACGTTCGCTTATCTCCGCGGCGCGGACGGAACATTGAAACGGGTGTTATATCATGGAAAAGAATGTTAAAATTTCACTTTTGTTTGATTTTTACAGGAATCTGCTGACCGAGCGTCAGGCGGAGAGCATCGACCTCTATTACAACGAGGACCTATCCTTGTCGGAGATCGGAGCTCATATGGGCATCACCCGCCAAGGCGTGCGCGACAATATAATGCGCGCCGAGAGCGCTTTGCTCGACGCCGAGGACCGTCTGGGTCTGGCGGCAAGGTTTTTAAGCATACGCGGCGATCTTGAGCGCATAGACCAGATAATCAAGGAGATCGAGGCGTCGCCCGAAAACAGGGATCTGTCCGACAGCATGAAACACAAGATAAACGACATACTTATGATAATACAGGAGATCAACGGTCTGAACGAATAGATGAGGTGTATTTATGGCATTTGAAAGCTTATCCGAAAAGCTGCAGAACACTTTTAAAAAGCTGCGCGGCAAGGGCAAGGTGTCCGAAAAGGATTTAAAGGCCGCCATGCGCGAGGTCAAGCTGGCGCTGCTTGAGGCGGATGTTAACTTCAAAGTTGTGAGAAACTTTGTTAAGGATGTCTCCGAGCGCGCGAGCGGAGCCGAGGTAATGGAGTCGCTGACTCCGGCGCAGCAGGTAATAAAAATAGTAAACGAGGAGCTTATAAAGCTCATGGGCGGCGAGGCCGAGAAGCTTACTATCTCGCCTAAGCCCCCGACAGTTATAATGATGGCCGGCCTTCAGGGCGCCGGCAAGACCACAACGGCCGCCAAGCTTGGCGGTATGCTCAAAAAGCAAGGCAAGCGTCCGCTGCTCTGCGCCTGCGATGTCTATAGACCCGCCGCGGTCAAGCAGCTTCAGGTGGTCGGAGGACAGCTGGAGCTTCCGGTATACGCCGAGGAAGGCGTGACCGACGCGGTCGGCATCGCATGCCGAGGCCTTGAGCATGCGAAAAATCACGCTAACGACGTGCTTATCATAGATACGGCCGGACGTCTTCATATCGACGAGCAGCTCATGGACGAGCTGAAAGAGATCGAGGCGGAAACCGAGCCGACCGAGATACTTCTGGTGGTCGACGCCATGACCGGACAGGACGCGGTCAACGTGGCGGATAAGTTCAACAGCGAGCTTGAGATATCGGGCGTGGTGCTTACCAAGCTGGACGGCGACACCAGAGGCGGCGCGGCGCTTTCGGTCCGCGCGGTCACCGGAAAACCGATAAAGTTCTGCGGTATGGGCGAAAAACTGACCGATATAGAGCAGTTCCATCCCGACCGCATGGCTTCCAGAATATTGGGAATGGGCGATATGCTTAGTCTGATCGAAAAGGCGGAACAGGCGCTTGATATGAAAAAGGCCGAGGAGCTTGAAAAAAAGCTGAGAACGCAGCGCTTCACGTTCACCGATTTTCTCGACCAAATGGAACAGATGAAAAACATGGGCCCGATACAGAACGTGCTGGGTATGATCCCGGGGATCAATTCCAAGGTTTTAAAAAACGCTCAGGTGGACGAGAAAAAGATGGCGCATATCGAGGCGATAATCAAGTCGATGACGCCGAACGAGAGGGAGCTTAAAGACAAGCTGACTCCCTCGCGCAAGGAGCGCGTCGCCAAAGGCAGCGGAGTCTCGATCGTGGAGGTCAACTCGCTGCTCAAACAGTTCGACCAGATGCAGCGCATGATGAAGCAGCTCTCGGGCGGCAATATGAACAAAAAAATGAAAAAGATGGGCCGCGGAGGTTTCCCGCCGGGAATGTTCATGTAGTAGGGACTAGGGAATAGGACCTAGGGACTAGGCTTGATTAGAAAATAATTTTGTAAAATTAATTAAATAAATATATATTTTTGGAGGATTTAAAAAATGGCAGTAAAAATTCGTTTAAAAAGAATGGGCGCGAAGAAGAATCCGTTCTATCGTGTGGTAGTCGCGGACTCGAGATTTCCCAGAGACGGCAGATTTATCGAGCAGGTGGGAACATACAACCCGATGGTTGAGCCCGCGGCGGTAGAGTTTGACGCGGAGAAGATCCAGAAGTGGATCAAGAACGGCGCTCAGCCCACCGACACAGTTAAGAGATTGTTAAAGAAAAAAGGCATTATTGATTAGTTAAAGCTTACGGCAAAAGGAGAATCAGTATGAAAGAATTGCTGACATTTATAGCCAAATCCATGGTGAGCGAGCCCGACGCGGTGGAGGTCGAGGTTGTCGAAAAGGAAAATCTGACCGTACTCAAGCTTCATGTCGCCGAGAACGACATGGGCAAGGTCATCGGAAAACAGGGCAGGATCGCCAAGGCTATAAGAACCGTAATCAAAAGTGCCGGCAACCGCGTGAACAAAAAAGTGGTTGTTGACATTATTTAAACACGGCCAAGTTCAGATGTCCGCGCGCAGCGGATGTCTGAATTTTTATTGATCGGCTTATCTAAGGAGAATGTTATGAACGATATGCTTGAAATAGGCAAGCTTGTGAACACTCACGGGATACGCGGCGAGGTCAAAATACAGCCTTGGTGCGATGATCCGTATGTGTTTGACGAGCTTGAATATCTTATAATAGACGGCAAAGAGTATGATATAGAGCGCAACAGGTACCACAAAACCTGTCAGATCGTCAAGCTCGAGGGCGTTGACGACATGAACGCGGCGGAACTTCTCAAAAACAAGATCGTGTATATAAACCGCGAGGACATGCCTCTGCCCGAGGGACGGTATTTCATTGCGGATATCTTGGGACTTGAAGTCCGCGAAGAAAACGGACGCGTGCTGGGCGAGATCGGAGACGTGATAAAAACCGGCAGCAACGACGTGTACGCGCTCAAAAACACGTTTAACAAAAAGCAGATACTGATCCCGGTGCTCGACAATGTTGTGCTTGAGACAAATATCGAGGGCGGATATATCGTCGTTCGCCTAATGAAAGGCTTGATCGACGAATGAGGTTTGATATACTGACACTGTTTCCCGAGATGTTCGAGGCGGTGCTTGGGGGCAGCATAATCGGCAGAGCCGCGGCAAACGGGCTTATTGAGCTGAATTATGTGCAGATACGAGACTTCGCGTTTAACAAGCACAGGCGGGTCGACCACTATCCCTACGGCGGCGGCCAGGGTATGATAATGCAGGCCGAGCCGATATTTTTGGCGTACGAGAGCGTGACCGCCGGGCTTGATCATAAGCCGTTCACGATATATATGTCGCCTCAGGGAAAAACGCTCAGACAGGGCATGGCAAAGCGCATAGCGAAAAAATATGAGCATATCGTGATACTTTGCGGCCACTATGAGGGAGTGGATCAGCGGGTGCTTGACGAGATAGTTGACGCCGAAATATCATTGGGCGATTTTGTGCTGACAGGCGGTGAGATCGCGGCCATGGCGCTTGTTGATTGCGTGGCGCGGCTGCTGCCCGGAGTGCTCAAGTCTGAGGAGGCGTTCTCCGAGGAGTCGCACTACGGCGGGCTGCTCGAGTTCCCGCAGTACACCCGTCCCGAGATCTGGCATGACAAGCGCGTGCCCGAGATCCTGCTCAGCGGCCACCACAAAAACATCGAGGCGTGGAAGCGCGAGCAGGCGATAAGGACCACCTTCAAAAAGCGCCGCGGTATGCTGAACCGCGCGAACCTGACAGACGCCGAAAAACAACTGGTGGAAAAACTGAAAAAAGAGTGACAAAAACAATAAAAAATTAATAAATTTTCACAAAACAGTTGTTTTTTGTCTTTTAATGTGGTAAAATTATTACTATATAACTATTATTAATCTGAAAAACAGGCGTTATTTTTAACGCGGTGAAAGGTGGTCAAGCGATTATGAAATGCAGAAAATGCGGCGCCGATATCCCCGAGGGCGCTAAGACGTGCCCCAAATGCGGCGCGCCCGCGGTGAGCGCGGATGCGGCGGCGAAAAAATCGGGCGACGATTTTGATAAGGAATATTCAAAAATGTTCTCGGACAGCGCGCCCGAGGAGAATAAATATCAGATAGACGAGGAACTTCGCAAAAAGCGCGAGGCTCGCTACGACGACAGCTTCGCCAATATGTCCGACGACGAGAAGATAAAGGCTCTCGAGGCGGCTCGTCTCGCCAGAAAAGAGAAGCGCGAGCGCAAGCAGCAGAAAAAAGCCGAGGGCGGAATATTTTCGTCAATGAAATCGGGAAAATCGGGAAAGTCGGCAAGACCCGAAAGTGCGGACAAGCGTAAACCCCGCGCCGAAAAATCCGAAACCAAACGAGGCGAGGATGCCGCAAAGCCGACGGTAAGCGAAAGGGCGGCCAAGGCGCGCGAGAGCGGAGCTGCGAAGAGCCGCCGCAAAAAATTCAAACCGTCGCCAAAGGCCGGTCTGATCGCGGGCGGTATCCTGGCGGTCCTGGTTATTGCGGTGGTTATCGCGTCGGTCAATATGGCGACAAGAGTCACGGTCGAGATGCCCGAGACGCCGACGGTCTACGCCAAGGGCAACGCCCTTTATTCGGCGTACGACGGCAAAGAGCTTGAGATAAGCGGCAACTTTGTTTCAAGCGAGTACATTGAGCCGACCGAGCCCACGGCCACCCCGTCAAGAGGAAACGATGACGACGAGGACGAGGAAGCCACGCCCACGCCCGAACCGGCGTTTGAGCCTTTGCGCGAGAAGGACATAGTGATATACACGGCCGACGGCATAGGCACATATTTTATAGATAACGCTGATTTTAATAACAGCAAGGGCACGCTCAACTACACCCAAAACGGAAAGAGAAAGAGCACGGTCAAGATAGCCGACGACGTGTACGCCAAAGTTCTTGTCTCGGACGACGGAACGGGCGTTATGTACCTGGTCGGCGCCGACAAGTTCGGAAACGGCGGAACTCTTTGGTTCTGGTCGTCGATCACTCAGACCGCTTCGGAGCTGGCGCCGGGAGTTATGCCCGAGCACTTTGTGTTCGGACAGAACACAAACAGCCTGCTCTATATAAACGAGTATAACAGCGAGTACAACGTTGGCAACCTTCATATGGCGACGGTCGACAAGGGCGTCGTTACGGGAACAAAGGCCGTTGATTCCGATGTTTACGACGTGTTCGGCACAAACCCGAGCGGCAAAGCCGTTGTATACGCCAAAAATTACAACACCGATAATCAGTGCTTCGATTTGTATCTCGAAAAGGCTGACTCGGACGAGAAGGTCATGATAACCGGCGGCTCGAGATGCGAGCCCATATTCTGCGCGGCGTCAGACGGAATGTACGCGGGCGGAACCTATGGCGAGGCCGAGGAATACTATCAATCGCTCTATTACGTCAGTCTGGCGGGCGGCGAGAAAGAGAGACTTTCAAACAGCCTGACCGAGCTGGTTTCGATGAGTTCCGACGAGCAGTCGGTCGTTTTCAGAAAAGCCAACGCGGAGGGCACGGCGTTTGATTATTATTACGCGAATCTCTCGGGCACCGAGGGTCAGATGCTGGCTCAGAACATCACAGTGCTTGACGATGAAGATCACAAGAGAGTGGTTCAGTTTGACATAAACGACGACTTCACAAAGGCCGCGTTTATTCAGGGCTACGACATCGCGAGAGAGTGCGGAGCGCTGTTCTCCGTTGCGATCACCAACGGAGTTGTTGGCAGCGATACCAAGATCAGCGACACGGCTCATTCCTGTGATATAACTCCCGACGGTCAGATCGTCAGATATGCCGACGGTTATGATATAACGTGGAACCTCGTGAACCTGAACGCGTGGAGCGGCGAAAAGACCGCGGCTCTTGCCACAGAGGTCGGAGCGGGAGCGTTCACATTTGACAAGAACGGAAATTATACTGTATACGCCAAGAATTACAGCCTTGAGACCAGGACCGGAGACGTGTACTGCGTGAGCAATAAGGGCAAGACCCGCGAGGTCGTTAAGGGCGTAAGCTCATACGGACTCAAGAATAACGGCGACATAGTTTACTACAACAGCAACGGCGGCACCACTTCGTTTGAGCTGTTCCGCACCCGCGATGACGGCAAAAAGGCGAAGACGGTCGACACGGACGTGACCGAAGTGGTTGTGTATTAAAAAGGCGGCTTATGGAAAAAGGCGTAAATAAAAAAATCGGAATAATGGGCGGAACTTTTGATCCGCCCCATTTCGGACATTTTGTGATAGCTCAGGCAGCTCTGGAGCAGCTTGAGCTTGACAAGGTGGTTTTTATTCCCAACGGCAAGATCGTCTATAAAGACACGCCGGGCGAGGCGCAAAGCCGCCACAGGTTTAATATGCTCAGAACCGTGATCGAAAGCAATCCGGATTTTGAATTGTCGGATATTGAGATCAGCCGCGCGGGGACCTGCTACACGGCGGACACACTGACGCAGCTAAAGCGCGGTGAGTATAAGGACGCGGAGCTGTATTTTCTGGTGGGCGCCGACTCGCTTGATTATATGGAAAAGTGGTACAGACCCGACGTTATCTTCGATTTATGCACGGTGGCCGCGGCGGAGCGGCCGGGCTTTGAAAAAAGCGATATCGACAAAAAAATCAGCGAGCTGACCAAAGCCTTCGGCGCGAAGATTGAAAAAATCTCGATCCCGCTTATCGGAGTTTCGTCGACCATGCTGAGACAGAAGCTGGCGGCGGGGGAGTCGATCAGATATCTCACGCATGACAGCGTTATTGAATATATAAAAAGATATGATCTTTACGGAGGTGGATAAAATGGCGGAAGAACTGAGCGCGATCGGTATTGACGACATTAAGGCGGAGCTGAGAAAGATACTCAGCAAAAGGCGTTACGTGCACTCGCTCGGCGTGGCGGGCGAGGCGGAAAAGCTGGCGCGCAGGTACGGCGCTAATCCCGCCAAGGCGTATCTTGCGGGACTGGTCCACGACTGCGCCAAAGAATATCCGCCCGATGAAATGGAAACTATCCTCAAAACCGAATACGGCGTGGCGGTAGATTCCATGTCGAGGATCATGCCGAAGATACTCCACGGGCCTCTGGGCGCCTGCGACGCGCAGCGCAAGTTCGGGATATACGACCCCGAGATCCTTGACGCGGTGAAGTACCACACCACCGGAAAGGGCGGCATGCGCCTCTTGACCAAGATAATTTACATAGCCGACTATATCGAGCCGAACCGCGATTTTGACGGGGTCAAAGAGCTGCGTGAAATGGCGTATGACAATATAGACGAGGCGATCATTCACGGCATCGACGAGACGATAAAAGACCTTATACGGCGCGGTCTGGTTATCCACCCCGACACGATGCACGCCCGCAACGACCTGATTATGAAACGCGGATAAAAAACGCGGCCAAGGAGACGGATCATGAGAAAAAAATCACCTTTTGTCAGAGTATTGTCGGCGGTTGTGCTGATAGCGTTTATTGTAATCGGTTTTTTTGCCGGGCGGACGTTTATCGGAGACAACGCGCCGTCGCGCCTGACCGACGTTACCAATATCTTGGTGGCGGGCGTGGACGTGGACGGCTACAGGACCGACCTTATACTTATGGTCCAGGTGAACACGATAGACAACAAAGTAAGTATTCTGCAGATCCCCCGCGACACGAGGGTGAGCAACAACAGAAACGACAAAAAAATCAACTCGGCTTATTTTTCGGGCATCGACACGCTCAAAAATGAGGTCAGGAGCGTGACGGGTCTTTATACAGATTTTTTTGCCACGATAACCTTTGACGCGTTCAAGGAGATAGTGGACGCTCTTGGCGGAGTTACGATAGATGTGCCGATCGACATGAACTACCACGATCCCGTGCAGGGCCTGACCATCGAGCTTAACGCCGGACGGCAGAGGCTCAATGGCGAGAAGGCGATGATGTTCATGCGCTTCCGTAAGAACGACGACGGCACGGGTTACCCCATGGGCGATATAGACCGAAATAAGGCTCAAGCGGAATTTTATTCGGCGGTCATGAAAAAGACCATGAGTCCTGTCGGAGTGCTGAAAGCGCCGTTTTTGTACGGCGCTGTGATGAAAAACACCACCACCGACCTAAACAACCGCGAAGTGCGGCAGCTGATGCTTCGGGTGTTTAAGATAGGCAGAAAGAATATAGGCATATATCAGCTTCCCGGAGATTCGGAATACCGCGGCGGAGTTTCGTATTTTATTTGCGACGAGGACGAGACCGAGGAGCTTATAGACGAGAATTTCAAGCATTAAAACGCGCGTGCGCGAATACATAAAATTGAAAGGAGAAGGCTATGGCCAGCAAGAATGAAGTTGTAAACAAAATAGTAAAAATACTCGACGGCAAAAAGGGCCGCGACATCGAGGTCATCGACATATCAGCCCTCACCACCATGACCGAGTATTTTATAATTGTCACAGGCGGCTCCGACACCCAGGTCAAGGCGCTGTGCGACAATCTGGAGGAGGAGCTTGAGAAAGACGGCATAACCCCCACCAACAAGGAGGGCTACCGCACAGCTCAATGGATACTTCTGGGTTACGACGACGCGGTCGTGCATATTTTCAGAGAGGAAACAAGGGAGTTCTACGGCCTTGAGAGAATATGGAAAGACGGCGTTAAAGTTGACATCTCGGATTTAATTTCGTAAATTTATAAGAAAAGAGGATTTGATTTTGAAGTACGATTCTAAAACAATTGAGGAAAAATGGCAGAAGATATGGCAGGAGACCGGAGAGTTTGACATCACCGAGGATACCGACAAACCCAAGTATTACGCGCTTGAGATGTTTCCCTATCCATCGGGCAATCTGCATATGGGACATGTGAGAAATTATTCCATCGGCGACGTTGTGGCCAGATACAAAAAAATGCAGGGCTATAATGTGCTGCATCCGATGGGCTGGGACAGCTTCGGACTGCCCGCCGAGAACGCGGCGATCAAGCACGGAGCGGATCCCGCGGATTGGACATGGTCGAACATAGACAACATGAGAAAGCAGCTCAAGCGTCTGGGCTTCAGCTACGATTGGGATCGCGAGGTAGCCACGGCCAAGCCCGATTACTACAAGTTTACACAGTGGATGTTCGCGCAGCTTTACAAGCACGGCCTGGCGTACAAAAAGAAATCGTACGTGAACTGGTGCCCGTCCTGTGCGACGGTGCTGGCGAACGAGCAGGTAGTCAACGGCAAGTGCGAGCGCTGCAAGAGCGAGGTTGGCAAAAAGGATCTGGAGCAGTGGTTTTTTAAGATCACCGACTATGCCCAGAGACTGCTTGACGATATCGAAAAGCTGGGCGGCTGGCCGGATAAAGTAAAGTCCATGCAGACCAACTGGATAGGCCGCAGCGAGGGCGCCGAGGTCGATTTTAAGATAGACGGCAGCGACGAAACACTGACGGTCTACACCACAAGACCCGACACGATATTCGGAGTGAGCTACATGGTTATAGCGCCCGAGCATCCGCTGGTCGAAAAGCTGATTGCCGGCAAAGAGACCGAGGCCGAGTGCCGCGCGTTTATAAAAAAAGTGCAGCACCAGAGCGAGATCATGCGCTCCGCCACAGACACCGAAAAAGAGGGCGTGTTCAGCGGAACGTATCTGATACACCCGTTCACGGGCGACAAGATACCGCTGTATCTGGCTAACTACGTGCTGCTTGACTACGGCACGGGCATAGTTATGGGCGTTGCCGCTCATGACCAGCGCGATTTTGAGTTCGCCAAAAAGTACGATCTGCCGATAAGGATCGTAATTCAGCCCGAGGGTCAGAACATGAAGTCCGAGGATATGACCGAGGCGTTTGCCGCCGAGGGCATTATGGAGAACTCGGGCGAGTTTAACGGAATGAATAACAAAGACGCAATCAAGGCCATAACCAAACGCCTTGAGGAGCGCGGGATCGGACGAGGCAAGGTCAACTTCCGTTTGAGGGATTGGCTGATCTCCAGACAGCGTTACTGGGGCGCGCCGATACCGATCGTGTACTGCGACAAGTGCGGCGAGGTTTTGGTGCCCGACGATCAGCTTCCGGTAATTCTGCCTCAGAACGTCAAGTTCACGGGCCAGGGTCAGTCGCCTCTCAGCGAGTGCGAGGAATTCGTTCACACCACCTGTCCCAAGTGCGGCGGTCCCGCCAAGCGCGAGACCGACACTATGGACACATTCGTTTGCTCGTCGTGGTACTATCTGAGATACTGCGACCCGCACAATACCGAAATGCCGTTTGATAAAGCCAAGACCGACTATTGGATGAATGTAGATCAGTACATCGGCGGCGTTGAGCACGCCATACTGCATTTGTTATACGCCAGGTTCTTCACAAAGGCGCTGCACGACTTCGGCTATGTGAGCTGCGACGAGCCCTTTGAGAACCTGCTGACGCAGGGCATGGTGCTAAAAGACGGAACCAAGATGTCAAAATCTCTTGGCAACGTTGTGAGCCCCGAGGAGATCGTGGATAAGTACGGCGCCGACACGGCTCGTCTGTTTATAATGTTCGCGGCTCCGCCCGAGCGCGATCTTGACTGGAACGATACCGCGGTCGAGGGCTCCTACAGATTTTTGAACCGCGTGTGGAGAGCGGTCGAGGACCTGAGGGACTGCGTGACCGACGAGAAGCCCGACGCCGAAAGCTTAACGGCCGACGAGAAAAAGCTCCGTCTGGCGGTCCACGGCGCAATCAAGAAGGTGACCGCCGACTGCGACAGATTCAGCTTCAATACCGCGATCAGCGCAATTATGGAAATGGTCAACGCGCTGTATTACTATAAAGAGCACACGCCGAAGGACGGCTTAAACAAGCCCGTTGTTTCCGAGGCTGTCACATCGCTTATCGTTATGCTTTCGCCCTTTGTGCCGCATATCGCGTGCGAAATGTGGGAGATGATAGGCAAGACCTCGAATCTGGCGGTCGAGAAATGGCCGGAGTATGACGAGAAGGCGCTCGTTGTTGACGAGATCGAGATCGTGCTTCAGATCAACGGCAAGATAAGAGACAAGATAATGATCAGCCCCGACTTGACCCGCGAGGAAATGACGGAGCTGGCAATGAGCAACGACCGTATCAAAGAACTGACCGAGGGCAAGCAGATAATAAAATGTATCGCGGTGCCCAAAAAGCTGATCAATGTGGTCGTTAAATAAATAATGCGAGGAGAACAAGCGCCGGCGCCTTTTGCCGGCGTTTGCGTAAAGGGTTTATGAACAGATTCAGGAAAAGAAAAAAAAGAAAGCGGCGCAAAATTATAATCATCCTGATCGTTGTCGCGCTGCTGGCAGCTTTTCTGATACCGTATTGTCTGGAACCGGGCATACCGGTCCTGATGTATCATTGTATCGCCGAGGAGCCGCGGACGGGAGACGAGAATCTCTACTGCCGCCCGGCGCAGCTCGAGGAGCAGTTTGACTATTTGAAGCAAAACGGGTACACCACGCTGTTCGCCGATGAATACGAGAAAGCCTACGGCGCGCATAAGCCCGTGATCTTGACGTTTGACGACGGATATGAGGATTGCTACACCGAGCTTTACCCGCTGCTTAAAAAATATGATTTTAAGGCCACGATCTTTATGGTTGGCGACTATATCGACAAAGAAGGGTATCTTTCGTCGAAACAGATAAGGGAGATGGCGCAGAGCGGATATGTGAGCGTGCAGAGCCATACCGCGCACCACGTTGATCTTGCGTCGATGAGCGGCGACGAGCTTGACAGCGAGTTCAGGGAATCTTGCGCGAACTTGGCAAAGGCGACCGGAAAAAACGTCACAGCTATTTCTTATCCGGGCGGATATTTTAACGACGAGGTGCTTAGCCAAACAAAGAGGTATTTTACATACGGCTACGCGATAGACACCAATAAATATTCAAAAAGCAACCACTATGAGATATCAAGAGGCGGAGTTTTCCGCAACACCACCCTTGAGGCCTACAAGCGCGCCATAGAGACCTATTCCCAAAGCCGCATAGTGCGCGATTGGCTGAAGCTGTATTACAAGATATTTGATTAGATTAAAAAACGGGCGGATAATATCCGCCAACTTGCCTCCTCCCGGGAGGAGGTGTCAGGCGTAGCCTGACGGAGGTGGGAACGTAGAGACTAGGAAATAGGAACTAGGAATATTTCACGGTTTATATTAGGCTCGCCCCCTTGGGGAGAGCTGTCACCGAAGGTGACTGAGAGGGGTCAACGTAGGGACTGGGCTCGCCCCCTTTTTAAGGGGGAGAGCTGTCTGCGAAGCAGACTGAGAGGGAGTGAAAGCCCTGCGTTGGTTCGCCTCCCTCTCCGTCTTTTCGCCTTCGGCGAAAATCCACCTCTCCCTCCCCGGAGGGCGAGGCAAACAGGTTCAAACAAACGCTTAAAAGCGCCTCCGCCGAGGCGGAAGCGCTTTTAATACAGGCCGTTTGAGGGGCACATATTTGTTTGGTAATTGTTTTGTAAAGGAGAAAGTGTATAATAATACATTTGTCGGTTCTGCTTAGCGGTATACAGAACCTCTCTAAAAACCCCAAACGGCCAAAACAAAAGGCGCTCACCAATAAAGGTGAGCGCCTTTGCTCATGAAATTATTATACAACCTTTAAAACGATTTGTCAACCTAATTCAATCGAATATTTAACAAATATTTTGTGTCCGAACTTTTTTTATTGGTCAAATTTCCGATTTTGTCGCTCTTGATTACGCGGACATGCGCCCGAATTTTTGCTTTACGCCCTCGATCTTCGACTGCTCGGCCTGCTCGGAGGGATACCAGCCCTTTTCGGCCATTCTTTTGTAGATGGTGTCCTGAGTCGCAAGCGAGCTGTTGAGCGCGGTGCAGAAAGCCTTGTGCACGTCCTCGGTCGACGACTCGATCGTTCCGTGCATAAACAGGTCGCACACGCCCTTTTCAAGCTGCAAAATGTTTTCCATCAGGTCTTTGTCGGTCATGCTGTTTTGTGTAGATTCGCTCATAAAATTCACTCCTTTTTAAAATTACTTTGATCAGCCCAGAAGTCCGTAAAAGTTCTGAAAAGTCTCTCTGTGTTGGTCCACCAGTTTGTTTACGTAGCTTTTAAGCTCGGGGTCGCTGATCTGTCCCGCGAGCGCGCGGCAGTTGGTCTCGAAAAATTTTTCGTGGCCGAGGGCGTCCTCAACGTAAAGCAGTTCTTTCGTCGTCATATTATCACCTCCGAATACAGTTTTTCCCAAACCATAAAAATTATCCCGGAAATTTAAAAATAGTTTACGTTTATGTGACAAATCAATTAACATCTTTACAAATTTAATCTCATAATATATAATGTTTGTGTCAAAATACGGTTAGTAAATACCGACAGGGAGAGGATATATATGCGTTGTATGTATTGCGGCTCGTGTGACAGCAAGGTCGTGGATTCGCGCTCTACCGACGACGGCACGGCCATAAGACGCAGGCGCGAGTGCTTAAACTGCGGCAAGCGTTTCACCACATACGAGAAGGTGGAAAGTGTTCCGATAATCGTTGTAAAGAAAGATAAATCAAGACAGAGCTTTGACAGAGACAAATTGGAGCGGGGAATACTGAGCGCGTGCGCCAGCCGTCCCGTGCCGATGCAGACTGTCGACGCCATGGTGAGCGAAATCGAAAGCAGGCTCCACAACTCGCTTCAGCGCGAGGTCTCGAGTGAAAAGATAGGCGAGATGGTTATGGAAATGCTGCGCGATATCGACGAGGTGGCGTACGTGCGCTTCGCCTCGGTTTACAAACAGTTCAAGGACATAGAAACGTTCCAGGAGGAATTGAAAAAGCTGACAGAAAAGCGCGGATAAGAAGGATTTTTCAAAAAATCCTTTGAAAACCCTTGACAAATCATGGGTTTTGTGGTAACATAAATATGTTGTATGTAGAATATCGGCTAAAGAGTGAGGGAGACCTCACTCTTTAGTATTGAAAGGTGGGTATTATGCAGCTGAGCAAAACCGAAAAAATTGTATATGACCTGGCGCTGAAGCCGGCCGAGGACAGCGGGCTTGAGATCTATGATGTGGAGTTCGCCAAGGAGGGCGGCGCCCGCTTTTTGAGAATATTTCTGGATAAGCCGGGCGGGATCAGCATCGACGAATGCGAGGATTATTCGCGGAAGATCGGCGAGATACTCGACAAACACGATCCGATACCGCAGAATTATTATCTCGAGGTGTCGTCTCCGGGCATAGAGCGGCGGCTGCGCCACAGAGAGCATTTTGAAAAAGCGGTCGGCGAGACGATAGACGTTCATTTGTACAAGGCGTTAAACGGCAGCAAGCTGCTCACCGGAACACTGGTTTCGATAGATGATGAAAATAATTTAACCGTTGACACAGGCGGCGAGAAAATAACGATACCGAGAGCGGACGCGGCGAGAGCCAATATTCATTTTGATTTTTAGGCGTATTTGCCGCCCGCGCAAAACTAAATAAAGAGAGGATGTTTCAGAAAAATGAGTTCAGAGCTTTTTAACTTATTGGATGAGATCGAGGAGGAAAAAGGCATAAGCAAGGACATTGTGCTTGACGCTCTGTCCAGCGCGCTGATTTCCGCTTACAAAAAGAATTTCGGAGCAGTCTCGGATATAAACGTAAAGTATTCCGAGGACGGCGAGATAAAGATCTACGCGAGAAAAAATGTGGTTGAGGAAGTGGAGGACAGAGAGACCGAGATATCGGTGCTGGACGCCCGCGACATAAAGCCCGAATACGAGGTCGGCGACGTTGTTGAGTTCGAGGTGACTCCCTCGTCGTTCGGCAGGATCGCGGCTCAGACCGCGCGGCAGGTGGTTTTCCAGAGGATTCGCGAGGCCGAGAGAGAAAAAATGGTCGACGAGTACAGCGGACGCGAGAACAACATCGCCAACGCTATCGTCAGAAAGATCGACCGCAGAAACGTTATGCTGGATATAGACGGCACCGAGTCGGTGCTGATGACAAACGAGCAGGTAAAGCACGACAATTACAAGGTCGGGGAGCGCTACAAGGTGTTCGTTGTGGAGATAGCCGACAGCGTTAAGGGCGCTCATCTGGTCGTTTCGCGCTCTCACCCCGGACTGGTAAGATGTCTTTTTGAGCTCGAGGTCCCGGAGATCGCTCAGGGCATTATCGAGTTCAAGGGAATTTCCCGTGAGGCGGGCTCCAGATCAAAGATCGCGGTGGCGTCCACAGTCAATAACGTCGATCCGGTCGGCACCTGCATAGGTCCCAAGGGCATGAGAGTGCAGAACGTTATCGACGAGCTGCGCGGCGAAAAGATAGACATAATCAGATACAGCGACGATCCGGCCGAGTTCGTGTCAAACGCGCTGAGTCCGGCGGAGGTCGTTTCGATAAGCGTTTTGCCCGATGAAAAGATGTGCAAGGTAGTGGTACCCGAGAGCCAGCTCTCGCTCGCTATCGGCCGCGAGGGTCAGAATGTTCGCCTGGCGGCGCGTCTCACCGGCTGGAAGATAGACCTCAGCTCACTGCCCGACGATCAGATCGGCGAGGAGGGCGAAGATAACAGCTCGTCCGAGGCTGACATGGAAAGCGAGGTCGCCGAGATACTCGGCAGAGATCAATAATGCCGATAAGAATGTGCGCGGCGTGCAGGGGCCGATTTGAAAAGCGGGAGCTTATCCGTATTGTGGAGACTTCGGACGGCGGCATCCGCGTGGACAAAGCGCAGAAAGCCCAGCACCGCGGGTTGTATATATGCGGCGGCTGCCTGCCCGACGCCCAAAGAAAAAAAGTCCTTGAGCGGAATTTTCGGCGGAAGATCGAGCCGGAGATATATGACAGACTGAGAGCGGAGGCGGACGATAATGGATAATCCCGAAACGCGCGGGCTTAAAAATCTGCTGGGTTTCATAGGCCTCTGCATGAGAGCCGGAAAGCTGGCGGCCGGAGACGGAAGGACCGCCGAGGCCGTGAGAAGAAACAAGGCGCATTTGGTATTGATGAGCGACGATGCTTCGGAAAATACCGTTAAAAAATACAGGAATATGTGCGAGAGCAGGGGGATCCCTATTATCACTCTTTGCGGGCGCGGCAGATTCGGAGCCGCGATCGGCAGAGAATACGCGGTAACGGCCGCGGTGACCGATAAAGGGTTCGCGGATCGCATAACAGAGTTAGCAGAAAGGGTTGATGTAAATAATGGAAAAAATACGAGCTTATGAGTTATCCAAGATATTCGGTTTTCCGAGCAAGGATATCGTGAAAATACTGCACGATTACGGCGTTTCGACCAAGAATCACATGAGCGCCTTAAACGAGTATGAGCTGGACGTGATTTTTGAGTATCTCACCCAGAAAAATATGGCGAAAAACTTCTCGGTTATAGAGAAGAAGGTCAAAAAGGAGCAGCCTCTGCGCAAAAAGCAGGACAAAGGCGAGACTCAGGAGGTGGAGCGCGACTTCGCGCCCATGACCGAGATCGAGATCGGCAGAAAGACCAGAACGGTCGACACCAGAGTCAACAACGTCGATCTTGACCGCATAGACGACGAGAAGATAGAGGAGCTTATACCCGAAAACGTCAAACAGGGCGACAAGAAGCAGAAGATAAACCAGAAAAAGAAACAGCAGCAGCGCCAGCAGCACAGCACAAAACAGAAGCGCAAGCCCGAAAACGTTTTCAAAAAGGTCGAAAAGAAAAAGAAAAAAGCAGAGCCGATCCATGTTCTCATACCTAACGAGATCACCGCGGGCGAGCTCGCGAGCAGGATGAAAAAATCTCCCGCCGAGATCATCAAAAAGCTGATGCTTTTGGGAATCATGGCCACGGTCAACGAGACTATCGACTTTGATACCGCCTCGCTCATAGTTGAGGAAATGGGCGGAACTTACGAAAAAGAAATAATTCTCACCGAAGAGGAAAAACTATTTGATGACTTCGAGGATTCACCCGAGCAGCTGAAGCCGCGTTCTCCGGTCGTTGTGGTCATGGGCCATGTCGACCACGGAAAGACGTCGCTGCTCGACGCCATAAGACACACCAATGTGACCGAGGGCGAGTTCGGCGGAATCACGCAGCATATCGGCGCTCACCGCGTCCGCGTGGGCGATAAGAAGATAACCTTCCTCGACACGCCCGGACATGAGGCGTTCACCGCGATGCGCGCGAGGGGCGCGCTGGTGACCGACATAGCCATACTGGTCGTGGCGGCCGACGACGGAATCATGCCTCAGACGGTCGAGGCGATAAACCACGCGAAAGCCGCGAACGTTTCGATAATCGTGGCGATAAACAAAATAGATAAAGAAGGCGCCAACCCCGAGCGCGTGAAGCAGGAGCTTATGGAGCATAACCTGGTTCCCGAGGAATGGGGCGGCGACACGATCTGCGTCGAGATATCGGCAAAGAAAAAGCAGAACATCAAGCAGCTGCTTGAGATGGTGCTGCTGGTAGCCGAAATGAAGGAGCTTAAGGCCAACCCCGACAGAAAGGCCAAGGGTACGGTCATAGAATCGCAGCTCGACAAGGGCCGCGGCTCGGTGGCGACCGTTCTGGTCCAGAACGGAACTTTGCGCGTGGGCGATCTGGTGGTTGCCGGAACTGCGATGGGCAGAGTGCGCGCCATGAATAACGACAAGGGAAAGTCGGTCAAAAAGGCGGGCCCCTCGATACCGGTCGAGATCTTGGGACTTTCGGAGGTGCCCGAGGGCGGCGACGAGTTCTATGTTGTAAATGACGAGAGACGCGCCCGCGCGGTCGTTGAGAACCGAAAGTTCAAGGAGAAACAGGAGCGTCTGACGGCGAATACCGCGATCTCGCTCGACAATCTGTTTGAGCATATCGAGGCGGGCAAGATGAAGGAGCTCAACATAATCGTCAAGGCCGACGTTCAGGGCAGCGTCGAGGCGGTCAAGCAGTCGCTTGAGCGTATTTCAAACGACGAGGTGCGCGTCTCGGTTATCCACGGCGCTGTGGGCGCCATAACCGAGTCCGACGTTATGCTCGCCAGCGCGTCAAACGCGATAATAGTCGGCTTCAACGTTCGTCCCACGGCGGGCGCCAGCGCCGCGGCCGAGGATTCGGATGTCGATCTGCGCATGTACCGCGTGATCTACGACGCGATAGAGGATATAGAAAAGGCCATGAAAGGTATGCTTGAGCCCACGTTCCGCGAGGAGATCACCGGACACGTGGAGATCAGGACCACGTTCAAGGTCTCGGGTGTCGGCACGATCGGCGGCGCTTATGTCACCGACGGAAAGATCAGACGCGACAGTCTTGTGCGCGTGGTGCGCGACGGAATCGTTATCCACGAGGGCGAGCTCGCCTCGCTCAAGAGATTTAAGGACGACGTCCGCGAGGTAAACGCCGGTTACGAGTGCGGTCTCAGCATCAGCAATTATAACGACATCAAGGACGGAGATGTCATTGAGGCGTATATTATGGCGCAGGTGGAACCCGAGTAAATAAACCGGAGGAAAATATATGGCAAATTACAGCAGAACCGACAGGGTCTCCGAGGAGATAAAGAGAGAGCTTTCGTCGATAATACGCGAGCTCAAGGACCCGAGGATACCGCAGATGATATCGGTGGTATCGGTGCGGGTGACTAAAGACTTAAAGTACGCGAAAGCGGGCATCAGCGTTATGGGCGATGAAAAAGTCAAAAAAGACGCGTTTGCGGCGCTCAAAAGCGCGGGAGGCTATATCAGAAAAGAGATAAGCCGCCGCGTGAATCTGCGACAGACTCCCGAGTTCACCTTTGTGGAGGATGACAGCATAGAGTACGGCGCTCATATCAGCAAACTTCTGCGGGACCTGTAAACCGATTTGAGAGGTAGTTAAATGTTTAAACAGCTTATACCGATTTTAGAAAATTCATCCAAGGTGGGTATGTTCGTGCATACCCACCCTGACGGTGACGCGATGGGCAGCGCGTACGCGCTCAGTCTCGCGCTCAATCGCATGGGCAAGCGGACGCGGGTTTTTCTGCCCGAGCTGCCCGACGCTCAGGCGAGCGCGCTGGTTGTCAGAGGCGATGACCCTTCGCTTGAGATCGAGGACTGCGACCTTTTGGTGGCCCTTGACTGCGCCGATTCACAAAGGCTTGACGTTTATAAGGACGCGTTTTTGAGCCACCCTAACACGGCCGCGATAGATCACCATATCACCCATAAGATATTCGCCTGCAGCTGCACGGTGTTCACCGCGATATCCTCTACCTGCGAGCTGATATATATGCTGCTTCGGGAGATGGGAGCGGAGATCACCCGCGATATTGCGACGAATATTTATATCGGTCTTGTGACCGACACGGGGAATTTCAAGTATACCAATGTGACGGGCAATACTTTGAGAACGGCCGCCGCGCTGATAGATGTCGGAATAGACTTCGCGCGAATGTCGCGGGCGCTGTTCACGACCAAGTCGATCGGGTATTACGATCTGATGCGCACCGCCCTTGAGAAGCTCAAGATTATCTGCGGTGGCAGAGCCGCGGTGGTTTATATTTCGGACGAGGACCTCGCTCGCGCGGGCATAACCGAGTCGGAGGCAACCGGGATCGTGACTATCCCGGGCAGCGTTGAGGGCATTGAAGTGGGAGTGTACATAAGACGGCGCATGGGCGGAGAATACAAAATCAGTCTGCGCTCAAATGAATATGTTGACGTGGCGGAGCTTGCGGCTGTGTTCGGCGGCGGCGGACACCATCACGCCAGCGGCTACAGCGTGTTCGACAAGAGCGTTGACGAGATCGTGGAAGAGCTTTCAAAGGAACTTGATAAAAGATGGCGCAGCTGAGCGGGATAATAAACGTGTATAAGCCGCCCGGCATGACTTCTCACGATGTGGTGAACCGTCTCAGGCGGCTGCTCGGCACGAGAAAAATCGGCCATACCGGCACTCTCGACCCGGACGCCGAGGGCGTGTTGCCGATGTGCGTAGGGCGCGCCACCAAAGCCGCCGATATGCTGACCGCCTCCGATAAGGAATATATCGCGCGCGTCACTCTGGGCAGCGCCACCGACACGCAGGATTCCTCGGGTCGACCGACAAAGACCGCCGATATGAGCGGGTTTGAGCTGACCGAGGACGATATAAAGGCGGCGGCGCGAAAATTTATCGGCGATATAAGCCAGGTGCCGCCCATGTATTCGGCGATAAAAGTGAACGGCAAAAAGCTGTACGAGCTGGCACGGCAAGGCGTTGAGGTCGAAAGAAAACCCCGGACGGTTCGGATATCCAAAATTGAAATTATAAACTGCGAGCCGAAAGTCGGTGTTCGCGGGTTTTCTATGCGGGTCTCATGCTCAAAGGGCACATATATCCGAACGCTCTGCGAGGATATCGGCGAGGAGCTCGGCTGCTTCGCACATATGTCGGGTCTTAAGCGGACAAGGAGCGGCAGATTCGCGGCCGCCGAAAGCTGTACTTTGGATGAGATCGCCGAAATGAATGAGAGCGGCGACATGTCGTTTTTAACGCCGACCGACGCGGTTTTTGAGGAATACAAAGCGGTCGCGCTCGGCGCCAAGGCCGCTGCGATGGTCAGAAACGGCGTCAAAGTTCACGCGCCCGATAGAACCGAAGAAGGCGGAATTTACAGAATATACGATGAAAACAACAATTTCCTCACGCTCTCAAAGCGCGAGAATAACAGATTTACGATTTTAAAAACGTTTTACTGAAGGAGTTTATATATGGAGTATTACGCTCAGGACGAGTGGTTCAACCGACATGACCTTGACAATTTAAAACTTAAAAACACCGCGGTCGCTCTCGGGGTGTTTGACGCCATGCACCTGGGGCACCTTGAGATAGTCGACACGGTCGTGAAATACGCCCGAGAGAATAATCTGAAGTCCGCGGTGTATATGTTCCGCAACATACCAAAAAGCGTGATAACCAACACCGACATAAAAAACGTGAACCTTTTTAAAAAGCGGCTAAGGATACTATACGACCGAGGCGTCGATATCGTGATCGCCGAGCGGTTCACGCAGGAGTACATGAAGATCCCGTACACCGAGTTTGTGGAAAAATATCTTGTGGAAAAGTTCGACGCCAAGTTTGTGTGCGCGGGCTTTAATTATCACTACGGCTTCCGCGGCAAGGGCAATACCGAGAACCTTAAAGAGCTGTGCGGAAAGCACGGCATAAAGGTCCGCATAGCCGAGTGCAAAAGCCTCGACTGCCCGGTGTCAAGCACGCTGATACGTCAGCTGATAGCTTCGGGCGAGATGGAGGAAGCGGCGGTGTATCTTGGCAGGTATTTTTCGGTCACCCGCCGGGTGGAGCACGGAGCGGGTCTCGGGCACCGCATAGGCTTCCCGACCGCCAACATAAGGCTGCCCGACTTTCACGTGGTGCCAAAGTTCGGCGTGTACATAACCCGCGCCAAGGTCGGCGGCAAGTGGCACAGAGCGATAACAAACGTGGGCGGCAAACCCACGGTCGGCACCGACGAGCCCAGCATCGAGACGTATCTTTTTGACCACGATGGCGATCTGTACGGCAAGGAGATAGAGATCGAGTTCCGCAAATTCCTGCGCCCGATCGTCAAGTTCAGCGGCGTCAAGGAGCTTGAGGCTCAGCTTGAGCGCGACAAAAAAGCCGCGCTTGAATATTTCGAGAAAGAAGAGATTTGAATTTGAACAAAACCAATACAAAAAGCTATGAAATGGACATGTGCAGCGGCCCCATACTCAAAAAGATGCTGCTGTATTCCGCGCCCCTTATGGCAAGCGGCGTGCTCCAGCTCATGTTCAACGCGATGGATATCGTGGTGGTGGGCAAATTCGCGGGAGACAATTCTCTGGCGGCGGTGGGCTCAAACACCTCGATCATCGGCCTGATAACCAATTTGTTTATCGGTCTGTCGGTGGCGACCAACGTTATGACAGCCAGATTTTTCGGCTCCAAGGACGTCAAGGCGCTGACAAGAACGGTGCATACCTCGATGCTGCTCAGCCTGCTGAGCGGTATTTTACTTACGGTGATAGGCGTGGGCGGAGCCAAGTGGATACTTGAGCTCATGCAGACCCCCGCCGAGGTGTTGCCTCTTGCGGTGCTGTATCTCAGGATATATTTTCTGGGCATGACCGCCACGATGATATATAACTTCGGCAGCGCCATACTGCGCGGCATAGGCGACACGCGGCGGCCTCTGTATTTTCTGATAACAGCGGGCGTTATAAACGTGGCGCTGAATCTGGTCTTTGTTATCATATTCAAGATGGATGTGGCGGGCGTCGCTCTGGCGACAGTTATCTCCCAGTGCGTTTCTGCGTATATGGTGACCCGCTGCCTGATGCGCGAAAAGGGCGCGATACGCCTTCACCTCAAAGCCCTCAGGATAGACAAGGATAAGCTCTTGACGATATTCAGGATCGGTCTGCCCGCGGGATTCCAAGGCATAATGTTCTCGATCTCAAACGTTATTATCCAGTCGTCGGTCAATTCGTTCGGCCCGATAATAATGGCGGGAAACGCCGCGGCGCAGAACCTTGAGTCGTTCGTGTATATCGCGATGAACGCGTTCCATCAGGCCGCCGTCACGTTCACAAGCCAGAACTTCGGCGCCATGAAATGGAAGAGGATAAACAAAACCGTGGTGTACGCCCAAGTCTGCGTGACCGTGGTGGGACTGCTGCTCGGCAATCTTGTATGCGTGTTCGGAAAGCCGCTGGTCGGAATATACACCTCGAATCCCGAGGTCGTCAGCGCGGGCCTCGACCGCCTGAATATAATAGCCAGGACCCAGGCGACCGCCGGAATGATGGACGTCATGGTGGGCGCGCTGCGCGGAGTGGGTTACTCGCTGATGCCGATGATCGTATCGCTTATCGGCGTGTGCGGAATCAGGATAATGTGGATATTCACCGTGTTCCGAATGGAGCAGTTTCACACGATACAGAATCTGTACATATCATATCCCATGTCATGGTTCGCGACCTTCCTGGTCCATCTGGGCTGCTTTTTGGTCATCAGAACCAAACTCGAAAAACGAATGAAGACCCACGGCCCGGGCATGTAAAGTTTTTTTGCAAAATAAATCGGCGGCACGCCTCACGCGCAGCCGCCGTTTATTTTGCAGTGTCTTATATATTCGTATCAGCACACAAGGTCGGCGAATCCTGTTTGATCGAAAATTGTCTGCACCGTTTCGTTCTGCCCCGTAACGGTCATATTGCCGTTTCCGACCTGCTTTATCATGATAAGCAGAACGCGCAGTCCGGCGGACGAGATATATTCAAGCCCCGACGCGTCGACCGTGATTTTTTCGGGCTTATCTTCCGCCGCGGCTTTTTCGTAAACCGAGAGAAACTCCGGCGCGGTTATGGAGTCAAGCCTGCCGCGCAGCGTGATTTTCATTTTGCCATCGCGAGATTTCGCGTTTACGCCGAAGCTTTTGTTCTCAAAGCCCGCTTCCGATTCTTTATATTCCTCGTCGAGAGTCATTTTCCACACGCAGAACGGCTTTATCGCTTCGGTGAGAGCCGCCTTTGTTTCGTCGGGAAAATTTTTCGTGCTGTTAAGTTCGGGCATATATTTAACCACGGGTATGCGCTCGACTTCAAAGCCCTCCGAATTTAAAAACTCCGTCAGTTTTTCGACCCCGTTTTGATAGTCAAACGCGCTGACGTTCATAATGTTCTTCCCCATGTCAATATCCGATTTGTTCGAAAACGCTTTTAATGAGCTCATCATAGTTTTCAAGGCGTCCGCGCCGATGATCGCCTTCATCGTCGAAAGCGTCAGAGAGCTTGATTCTGGATCGTACGTCAGCCAACACCCGCCGAATTCCTTTAACACGTTTCTGATGTTCGAGCAAAGCTCGGTGATCTCGGAATCGTTTAGGTACATAATAAGTCCTTCGGTGGTGACGCAGATCTCACCCTGGGCGGAATCGAGGGCGCTTCTGAGCGATGTATAGTTGGTAGCGTCGACGCTGCGGTATTCCTTGTTTTTTATTCCGCTCTCCTTGAGCATATCGCCTATTATGGGAGCAAGCTCATCAATTACCGCCGGAAGATCGCAGCCTATATAATGAGTATCCTTAAACATTTCATTGAGAGCGCGCGGAGTATAGCCGCAGGGAATGTCAAGAACGGTGTTTTTCCCCGAGGCTTTTATGAGATCATTCATGGTCCGGTAGCGCGTTTCGATAACAGCCCTGTTAGCCGTGTCGAACACCGCTTTTTGGTCGTCGCCGCTCTCCATAACGGAAACGACGTCTATGCCGAGCCTTTCCGTAAGCAGACGCGCGTCGCTGTCACCCGCGAGGCAGATATTCAAAACCGTCGCCTTCGCCGTGTTGAATACCGGATTTGTCCTTTCCCTCAAATTCCGCTTTTCGTCCATAATAAACTCCTCCTGATATTTTTCGAGACTTAATTTATATAAAAATAAGTTTAACATTTTCTAATATTAAATTCAACACTTTGTCATAAAAGTCATTTTTAATGACGTAAACGGCATATCGCAAGTCAAGCGATATGCCGTTTTTTGAATCATGTCCGAAATCTGCCATAAATTATTTTATTATACTGTCTTATGTTATGCCCTCAAAAGGCGATTTTTTATAGGGCGTATTTTTGTTTGTAGGTTTCGTAGTCGCGGCGGTATTCGTCGGGCATTTCGCGGTGCAGGCGGCGCAGGTACTCGTGGCGGTCGATAGAGGTTCCGCCGCCGCGGTTGGCCTGGAGGATAGCCACGCCGATATTTGAGCAGTGGTCCGAGATCCTCTCGGCGTTGCTTGTTATCTCAAGGAGCATAACGCCCGCCTCGACCGAGCAGGTCTGAGCCTTGAGGCGCATCATGTGGTCGTCCTCCAGCTGCTGCTGTATTCCGTCCACAACCTCCTCGAGGGGCTCTATCTTGACCGCCAGAGACGTGTCGTTTTTGGAAAACGCCTCGTATGTCAGCTCGACTATGTTTTCTATCGCGTCAAACAGCACGCTGAGGCCGTGTGCCGCGTTTTCGGAAAACTCTATGCCGCTCTCGCTGAGGCTCTCGCATATCTCGCGGATGTTGTCGCAGTAGTCGCCTATGCGCTCGATGTTCGTTACCAGATGGAAGTAGGTCGACGAGCGCTCGTTGTCCTGCTCGGACAAGTGCTCGTCCGATATTTTTGTCAGGTACGAGCTTATCCTGATCTCGTACTCGTCAAGCAAGTTTTCGTTGGCGATCATAAGCTCCGAATTCTTCTCGGTGTCCTCGCCCGCCGCAAGCTTGGCCGCGAGGCGCACGTTCTTTTTGGCGACCTTGAACATCTTGGAGAGCGCGATATGCACGCGTCCGACCGCCACATACGGCGTTTTGAGGAAACGCTCGTCCAGCTGAGAAAAGGGGTTGTCCTCTATCTCCTGCCTGCTGTCGCGAATTGTTTTTTCGGCCAACCATACCAGCAGCTTTGAAAACGGCAGCAGCATGATAGTGGACGCCACGTTGAATATCGAGTGGAACACGGATATGTCGGTGGCCGATATTCTGGAATTCCAGAACGGCAGACCGATCGTGTATTGTATTATATAAATAATCGTCAGAAAAACGATAGTGCCGATAACATTGAAATAAAGGTGGATCATGGCGGCGCGCTTGGCGTTTTTGGTAGCGCCCACCGACGATAAAAGCGCGGTGACGCAGGTTCCGATGTTCTGACCCATGATGATCGGGAACGCCGAGGCGAACACGACCGTGGTGCTTGAGGCGACAGCTTGCAGCATACCGACCGAAGCCGCGCTGGACTGGATGATTCCCGTAATTCCCGCGCCTATCAGCAGTCCGGTGAAAGGGTTTGTCTGCATCGCGAATATATTTTTAAGCGACGGCACCTGATCGAACACTACCTCCATCGAGTTTGTCATAAATTCCATTCCGATAAATATAAGGCCGAGGCCGACGAATATCTCGCCGATCGTTTTGATGTTCTTTTTTGCGATAAAAACCAGCATAACGGCGCCCAATATGATAAACAGAGGCGCCAGTGTAGTGGGCTTGAGCATTGCCAGGTACCAGACATCGCCGGGAAGGTCGTTAAGGCTCAGTATCCACGCCGTGATCGTGGTTCCTATATTGGCGCCCATGATGATTCCCACGGCCTGATTGAGCGTGAGGACGCCGGCGTTAACAAAGCCGACAACCATAACGGTGGTGGCGGAAGATGACTGAGTGAGCGCGGCCACGACCGCGCCCAGAGCGACCGACTTTATGATATTGCCGGTGACCTTTTCCATGATCTTGCGGAGTTTCGAGCCGGCGGCCCTCTCCAGCGACGAGCTCATAGAGTGCATGCCGAAAAGGAACATGCCGAGCCCGCCAAACAGCGAAATTATCTGCAATGCGATATCCATCAGGACACCTCCGTGTTGAATTTTTCCCAACTTTCACCAATTACAATATATCACGAAATCCGGTAAAATACAACCGTTAATTTATAGCAATAAAATCGCCGCAGCGGCCGTATATTTGTTGGTTTTTTCGCCAATAAAAAAAGCCCCGCAGGGCCTTTTTTAAATATAAAGAACTTCCATGCCGACGCCGAGCATGTCGCCGGGGACCTCGCCGACCCGCCAGCCGGGCTCGGTGGTCTCGATATAATAATAATTCGCGCCGTCGTAAGACAGATTTCCGTTGCCCGATGTCTGGAGCCCAACGGCCATATGGTCTCTGCTTACCAGCAATACCGAGCCGTAGCCGAGCAGCTTCAAAAGCTTTGCCAGCAGCGCGGCCTTGTCCTCGCAGTCTCCGTTTTGCTCAAATAAGGTCTCGATCGGGTATTTGGGATATTCCGCTATGCCTTTGGCCGCCATATCATCCATATACTGTATGCTCTGCACAAAGGCGCTGATAAATCCGGCTATGTCATAAGCAGAGGTATATCCGTTATCCTCCGCGATAGATTTCAGGGTATACGCCAGAGTGCTGAGGCCCGTCACATCGGCGTCGTCGGTTGCGTACACCGTGTAATCATACACTCTGCGCTTGACATTAAAGTAATTATAGTCATAATAGGAAATTTGAAGATTCAGCGAATAATCGGCTCCGTAGCTCGGGTATTTCCATGAAAAATAAAGATTTTTCAGCGGTATGTTCGGATTCAGAGTAAACCGAACTCTGAGATCGGTGTTGATCGCTCTTGAAACCATAGCGGCGACCTCGCTTCTGACTATGCTTGAGTACGGATAAAAGGTGCCGAACTCGTCGTTTCCCGTAATAACTCCCGCTTCATAAAGCGCCAGTATCGACGGGTAATACGTGCTTCCGGCATTTACGTCGGGCAATGGGCTGATATCGTTTATCTTGCCGTAGCAGTCGGGCAGGGCGCGGTACAGCAGATATGCCAGTTCTTCGCGGGTGGCGGCCTCAAAATATCTGCCGCCGAATGAATTTTCCGAAACAATTCCCTCCCGCAGCGCATAGGCGAGATAAGGCAAAAACCACTGCACGTCCTCGCTGCTGTAGAGGGCAGCGGCCAGACTGTCCGAGCGAAAATATCTGCCCGTTTTCGCTCCGTCATATTCATGCGCGCCGTTATATAAGTCAAATTCGCCGTTTCCGGTCACGGGATAAGCGGAGCGGGCGTCGGACGCCGCCAGCCTGATATTCCCGGGATTTGTGTCGATAATGTTGCCGTAGTGCGCGGCGTTTAGGCGCGCGGCGACCGTGACAGCTTCGGCAAGGGTCAGCTTTCCGTTGGGCGAAAATATCCTGTCGGCGGTTCCCGTCATAATGCCGTATTCATAGGCAAAGCCGGCGTACCCCCAAAACCAGTCGTTTTGGCTTACGTCGGCATATGTGTAATCATTGTAGCTGTTTACTTGGCTGAAGCCGCCGAGCACTTCGGCGAACGTTTCCGAAACAAGCGCGCTCAGCATAAGAACCGCTGTGATAAGCGATATTATTTTTACTTTCCTGTTTCTCATATCTCTACACCTATAATGTTTTTGTTATTCCGTCTCGCTGTTCTCTTCCTTTTCCGGTTCCTCGTCCTCAAGAGTAACGACGGCTTCCTCGATCCTGTGTTCCTCAACGCGCGTGACCTTGATCCTCATTCTGCCGAATTTGAGCTCCGGGGTCTCGCCGTCGGCCGGGACGGTGCCCAGAACGTCGAGTATCAGACCCGCGAACGTGTTGTAGTCGTCGTCATCGGGTATCTCGATGCCGAGCTCATCCTCAACGTCCTCGATCTCAACGCCGCAGTCGATAAGCCATGTGTTTTTCTCGCTCGGTATTTTGTATATTTCAAGCTCCTTTTCGGGCTCGTCATACTCGCTGTAGAGCTCGCCCACGATCTCTTCTATGAGGTCCTCCTGCGTCACTATGCCGCAAAAACCGCTGTACTCATCCAGCACTATGGCAAAGTGGGCGTTTTTATCCTGCATTCTTTGGAACATTTCATCCGCCTTGAGCGAGTCCGGAACAAAATAGGGCTCTCTCAAAATTGATTTCAGGTCGGCATTTTTGTCGTGCAGCATTGTGCGGTAAAAGTCGCGGCTGTTGAGCACGCCCACAACATCGTCAACGCCCTCGCCGCAAACCGGATATCGGGTGTGGTTGGTCTCGTTTATTATTTTCTCCCACTCGTCGGCGCCGTCCTCCAGCCAGAGGATCACTGCGTCGGTGCGGTGGGTCATTATTTCCTCAACGGGCTTGTCGTCCATCTCGAAAATATTGTGTATCATTTCTTTTTCGTCATCGTCGATCGCGCCGCTCTCCGAGCCGATGTCCACCATCATGCGTATTTCTTCCTCGGTGATGTCCTCGTTCTGCTCGCCCAGATTTATGCCGAAGATCTTGAGCGCGGCCTTTGAAATTATGCCGGGGACCGACACAAACGGCATTCCCGCGTAGGTTATGACTTTAAGCAGAGGCAGCAGCCTTGTCGCCAACATCTCGGGCTTTTTGCCCGCGATCCCCTTGGGCAGAAAAACGCCAAGCATCAGATAAACCAGAGCCGCGATTATCACGATCACCAAAAGCGCGAGCAGTTCGGGCATCGGGAGCAGAGCCGTCAAAACAGGCTCAAACATAGCGGAGACCGCGCCGATACCGAGCAGCAGAAAAACGCTGAAAAATCTGACCGACGCCGCCATGATCCGCGAGTGCCCGTCCAAAAACTCAATGAGCGCTTTGGCGCGCTTGTCGCCGCCTTCCGCCATGTATTTAAGCCGCGTGTCACCGGCGGCTACCGCGGCGTGCCGCGTCATGGCTATCAGAAAGCTCAGTATGTACAAAATAAACAGTATCACCCATAAAGGGGGCTGCGTGTCCAAAAAAATCATCCTCTCCGGCACAGCCGATAAAATATACACTATCATTATAGCACCGCTTTCGAAAGTTGTCAACACGTAATAAATTTGGCTGACGCGCTCGGCCGTTGTTTGTCGAAAATGTGATATTTACTTTTTTGCCAAACGGTGGTAAAATTTAATAACGATCAGATTATTGTTTGACAAAATGGAAAGGGAAATGCATTATTATGAAAAATTATTTGAAAAAGATTTTTATCGCTGTTTTATGCGTTTGCGTATCGGCGGCCTCAATACCCGCGTTCGCCGCGGAACCCGACGCGGTCGAGCTTGCGGCGGACAGTCTGCTCGCTTTTCCGGGAGCTGACGGCGGCGGAAAATATACCAAGGGAGCCAGAGCTGAGAGCAATATTTCGGTCTACCACGTGACAAATTTGGATAATTCTGGCGCGGGCTCGTTCCGCGAAGCGGTCAGCAAGGGCAACCGCATAGTAGTTTTCGACGTCGGCGGAACCATTCACTTAAATGAGCAAGTCAGGATAAGCGGCGACAATCTGACGATCCTGGGTCAGACCGCGCCGGGCGACGGCATCACTCTGACCGGAGGCGATCTGCTTATCGACAGCTATAGGGAAAATATTATTATCCGCTATCTCAGGGTGCGCCCCACCGACAAAAACGGCGGCGAGCCCGACGGCATAGGCGGCAGATGGAACAAAAACGTGATAATCGACCATTGCTCAATGAGCTGGAGCGTTGACGAGATGATGACGCTTTATGCCGGCTCAAGCGAGAATCATGATCATATACCGGGTTCAAACCTCACTTTCCAGAACTCGATCGCCGCCGAGAGTCTCAGAATGTCAAATCATTTCAAGGGCGCCCACGGCTACGGCGCGATCATGGGCGGCACAAACTCCACATGGCACCATAATCTTTTGGCTCATCACGACAGCCGAAGCCCTCGTCTCGACCGCGAGCTTCAAAACACCGAGGTGGCTAACAATGTCATATACGACTGGGGCAAGACAAACTCGGCCTATGGCGGCGAGCCGTATTCGTATAACAGTATAAATAAAAGTCCGTCGATCGTGAACTACAGAAACAATTATTATAAGTACGGCCCCGCCACAAATTCCGGACTTAAAAGCAAAATATTTGAAATAAGCCCGCCAAAATCAGGCGGCGAGAAGTCACAGTTTTATTTCGGCGGCAATTTCGTATACGGAGACGACAATGTTACCGCTGACAATTGGAATGGCGTAACCAAGTGGGAGTCGGCGGATAAGCTTATGAGCCCCATTGATATGAGAGACGCGGCGCTTGACAGTCTTGAAAGCGCCGAAGACGCGTATAAAAACGTGCTCAAAAACGTCGGCGCGACTTTGCCCAAGAGAGACGCCATAGACGCCAGAATAGTCAGCGACGTTAAAAATCAGAGCGGAGGGCTGGTCAACAGATCGGAGCAGGTCGGCGGTGTTATAGATTTCCCCGAGACACGCAGAAAATTTGAGATCCCGCAAGATTGGAAAACCCAAAACGGCATGGGAACAAAAAGTGAAACCGATATAGTGACAGCGGATGAAAATCAGGAATGGGCGGGCTATACCTGGATAGAGGCCTATGTCAATGATTGGACCGAAAAGCAGACGAGCCCGACCAACCCGAAAATAACCGTCGAAAGTCCGGGCACGCAGACCATGGCGACCCAAACCAAAAACTGGACGACCGTGCAGAGCGGCGAGTTAACTTACACCGCAAAGGCCGAGCCAGAAAATCCGGGCGAGCCGGCGATAGAAAAAGTTGAGATTTACGACAGCGATAAGCTTATCAAAACCGCGCAAAGCGGAGACGTGAGCAAGACGCTGACTCTCGCGCCGGGCACCCATTATCTGAGTTCAAGAGCGTATAATATAAAAGGCGAGTCGACGCAGAGCGACGTTTCTGTCGTGTATGTGAAACCGAGCGATACGCCCGAGGGATTTGAGCAGACGCAGATAGGCGCCACGGCATACAGCGGCATGGGCGGCTCGTGGCGGGATGAGAACGGAAGTTATAATTTGCTGGCGAGCGGCAGACTGGGAACAAGCGGCGACGGCAGTAAGATCTCGGGCATCGACTCGGACAGCTGCGACTTTATGTATAAGCAGCAAAGCGGCGACTTTAAGATAATCGTCAATATGGAAAGCATGCCGAAGACCGACAACGCCTCGTCCTCGGGAATAATGATCCGCGAGGGTTTAGAGGGCGGCAGCCGCATGGTAATGCTGGCCGACGGCTGGCTCAAATACGGCGAAAACGTGCGCGTTATGAGCAGAACGTCGGAAAACGCCGGCAGCTTGGTAACATGGTTTAAAAACGCGTCGGGCGCGAATATAGAAAACAATGACAGTTACAACACGACAAAAGACGATTACATGATGCCGTCGTATCTCTGTCTTGAAAGAAAGGGCGATACTATCACCGCCTCGGTTTCAAACAGCGGAACAGACTTCAGCGATAATCCCAGACAGCCGCTTACCGTCAATTTGAGCGGGCTTTCTGATACACTCTATGTGGGCATAGCTGCGGATGGCGGCCAGTCTACCAAGAACCCGGTCAAGGAATATATGTCGCAGTCGGTATTCGGCAGCCTGTGGATAGGCGGCGTCGATGAGCAGCCGCCCACTGCGACGCCAAAGCCGACCGCGACGCCAAAGCCGACCGCGACGCCGAAACCGACGCCCGCGCCGACAGCGACGACGGATCCCGCGGATATCCGCGATCCTTATCCCACAAGAGACCCGTCTCTTCCGCCTATCCCGTCAAACGAGGCATGGACCACGCTTGATGAAAACTTGAACAATATTGTTACATTGGCCGCAACATCGGAGCCGTTCGGCCCGTATAAAGATCTATACGGATACGGAGAATGGAACCCTAAAACACCAAATGCAAAATATACTCACACCGATGGCACAGTATACAACTTTACAAAAAGCTGGCAGGCGGGCGCCGGATCGACAACAAAAAGATGCTTTTATTTCACCCCGAAATTTACCTGCTCCGTCACGGTTGCGTATAATTCCCAGCAGGGGAGACCCTTGTACATATATCAAAACGGCGATCCGCTTGCGAGCGGAGAGGGATCTACAACGTCCGACGGCAATGCGGCTGTTATCACGGCCGAAAAAGTCGAGCCTCAAAACGGCGATATATACATATACGGCGGCAGCCAAAACAAAGATATATTCGGAATATTTGTTGATTACTATGACCCGAACGAGATCGTGTATAAATACCTGAGCGGCAAAGTGAATTACGGCGGAGAAAGCGTCATTGAAGGCGCCGCGCTCAGATTTACCGACGACGAGGGAAAAACCTACGACGAGCCGCTGACCGACAGCGGCAGATACGGCCTGTGGCTGCCTCAAAACAAGAATTATGCCGTGACGATAGTTGACGCAAGCGGCAGTCTAAGCGATAAGCTGGAGACCGACGCAGAAACCGTGTCGATCCTCGGCGAGGATATGATCTATGATATTAATATAAGCGACAAAAAGCCCGAACCGACAGCGGAGCCGTCAGCTGAACCTTCGGATATACCCGAACCGACCGCAACACCAACCGTGACGCCTACAGCGACGCCGACCGCAACACCGACAGTGACGCCTACAGAAACGCCGACCGCAACACCGACAGCGACACCCACGGCAACGCCGACAGCGACACCCGAGGCAACGCCGACAGTGACACCCGAGGCAACGTCGACAGTGACGCCTACGATAACGCCGACAGTGACGCCAACGGCAACACCGACAGCGACACCCACGGCAACGCCGACCGCTACACCCACGGCAACGCCTACTGTGACACCCGAAGCAACACCGACAGTGACACCCGAGGCAACACCGACCGCTACACCCGAGGCAACGCCGACAGTGACGCCCACGGCAAAGCCAACAGTGACACCCGAGGCAACACCGACAGTGACACCCGAGGCAACACCGACAGTGACACCCACGGCAAAGCCAACAGTGACACCCGAGGCAACACCGACAGTGACACCCGAGGCAACGCCTACTGTGACGTCCACGGCAACGCCTACTGTGACGTCCACGGCAACGCCGACAGTGACACCCGAGGCAACGCCGACAGTGACGCCTACGATAACGCCGATAGAGACGCCAACGGCGACGCCGACAGTGACGCCAACGGCAACACCGACAGTGACACCTACGCCGACAGTGACGCCAACGGCAACACCGACAGCGACGCCTACGCCGACAGTGACGCCCGAGCCGAGTGTCGCGGCATATCTTTCCGAGCCGGTTCTGAGCGGCGAAACGCTGAGCGTCCGCGTAATGAACAACAGCGGAAGAAACGCGGTTTTTGCCGCGGCGGTATACGACAGCGGCGACATCTCGATCCTGAAAGACGTCAAAGTTATAATTTTGGACGGGGGCGACAGCGGTGACTTATTGCTCGGCTTAAACGCCTCCGAGGGCGATATGGTCAAAGTTTTCCTGTGGGATGAAAAGCTAGCTCCCGCGGCGCCCGCGAAGGAATTAAAATAGGTTTTGTTCTATAAAAATGCATATATACAGCCGCTCTTTCGGGTGGCTGTTATTTTGCACAATAATATAGTTTGCCGCCGCTAACTTATTATGCAAAAATCCGAACTTAAAATTTTTCAAAAAATCTTATTGACAAATATAGTTAGTCATGGTAAACTTTTAATAGTTAGTTGAGTCTAACTTAATTCAAAGGCTCCCCAAAAGCGCCGGCGAAGCGCAAACAGGGCTCCCGAAAATGCTTGCGTTTTTGGGAAGAAGGAACAAATTCGCAGCGGAAGCGAACGAGCGCAGGGATTTGTGACGAAGGAGATGTGTTTTTATGCCGTTATCAATGATGAATATAGGCGAAAAGGGCAGGGTCACGAACGTGACCGGAAAAGACGAGACCCGACGCTTTTTGGAGAATCTCGGATTCGTTCAGGGCAGCGAGGTCACAGTCGTGTCCGAGATATCGGGCAATATGATAGTTAATGTGAAGGACACCCGCGTGGCCATTGACAAAACGATGGCGAACCGCATTATGGTATAGGGCGGGCGAGTATCTTAAACCAAACGCAGAAAGGACAGAATAATTATGAGAACTCTCAAAGATGTCAAGATCGGAGAGACCGTCACGGTCGCGCGTTTAAACGGTAGCGGCGCCGTTAAGCGCAGAATTATGGACATGGGAATAACAAAGGGCACCGAGATATACGTGCGCAAGGTTGCGCCTCTGGGTGATCCCGTGGAACTCACGGTCCGCGGCTACGAGCTTTCGATAAGAAAGGCCGACGCCGAAATGATAGAGATCGCGTAGCTTGATTTCGGAAAATTATTATTTTTTGCGCCAAGGTTAGCTTTGGCTAATTTTGGTCGCGCTTTTTTTAAAATCAAAGGTTAGCCGAGGCTAATCATTAAGAAGTGGAGATGAGTCACAGAATGTCGATTAAAATCGCGCTTGCGGGAAATCCCAATTCCGGCAAGACAACACTGTTCAACGCTCTGACAGGATCAAACCAGTTTGTGGGCAACTGGCCGGGCGTTACCGTTGAGAAAAAAGAGGGTAAGCTCAAGGGCTTCAAGGATGTCACGATAACGGACCTTCCGGGAATATACTCTCTGTCGCCCTACACTTTAGAGGAGGTAGTGGCGAGAAACTATTTGATAAACGAGCGTCCCGATGTTATACTTAATATTATAGACGGCTCGAATTTGGAGCGCAACCTGTATCTGACGACGCAGCTGACCGAACTGGGTATTCCGGTCCTGACGGCGGTCAACATGATGGACGTCGTTAAGAAAAAGGGAGACACGATCAACATCGAGCGGCTTTCAAAGGAACTGGGCTGCCAAGCGGTGGCGATCTCGGCGCTCAAGGGCACCGGTATCAGAGAGGCCGCGGCAAAGGCGGTGAAGCTGGCCGAGCAAAAGACGGCAAAGCCCGCGCACAGGTTTGACAAAAAGGTTGAGGACCTGATCTCGGAAGTAGGCGGACGTTTGGGAACATCGGTTCCCGAGAACCAAAAGCGGTTCTACGCGATAAAGCTGTTCGAGGGAGACGAAAAAATAGCCCGGACGCTGAAGTCCGCGCCCGACGTTTCGGATATAGTCAAAAAGGCCGAGGCGGAGTTTGACGACGATACCGAGAGCATTATCACCAACGAGAGATACAATTATATCGCGTCTATTATAAAAGACTGCTGCAAAAAAGGCGGCAAAAAGAAGCTCACAACATCCGACAAAATTGACAGAGTTGTGACCAACCGCTGGGCCGCGCTGCCGATATTCGCGGTCGTTATGATAATCGTTTACTACATATCGGTGACTACCGTTGGAACATGGGCGACCGACTGGGCCAACGACGGACTGTTCGGTGACGGATTCCATTTGTTCGGAATAGGCACTTCGGCCTATGAGGAGGCCGCGGCGGATTACGGGATCGAGGCGGCCAAGGCCGACGCGTTTATAGCGGCGGCGGAGGAGCAGGGCATCGACACCGAGGCTCTTTCGGAGACGCTAGACAGCGAAGAACCCGACGACGGCGTTATAGCCGAGTTTATGACCGCGGCGGCGGACGTTGAGACGGTCGCCGATATAGAGAACGAGGACGGAGAGATCGAGGATTCGATACCTGTTGATGTTAGAGGCTTTGAGGCGGCTCTCGCCGCGGAGGAGCCCGATCCGGCGGATTTCGGAGTGTGGATTCCCGGTATTCCCGCGGCGCTTGAGGGTCTGCTTGACAAGGTCGGCTGCGCCGAATGGCTCAAAAGCCTGCTCCTTGACGGAATCGTCGCCGGAGTCGGCGCGGTGCTGGGATTTGTTCCCCAGATGCTGGTGCTGTTCATATTCCTTGCCTTCCTTGAGGCATGCGGATATATGGCGCGCATAGCCTTCATTATGGACAGGATATTCAGACGCTTCGGTCTTTCGGGCAAGTCGTTCATACCGATGCTGATCGGCACGGGCTGCGGCGTTCCGGGCGTCATGGCGTCCCGAACTATCGAGAACGAACGCGACCGCAGAATGACGATAATGACGACAACGTTTATCCCCTGCGGCGCCAAGCTGCCGATCATCGCGCTCATCGCGGGCGCGCTGCTGGGCGGAGCCTGGTGGGTCGCTCCCAGCGCGTATTTCGTGGGCGTTGCGGCTATAATAATCTCGGGAATAATATTAAAAAAGACAAAGATGTTCGCGGGCGATCCCGCGCCGTTCGTAATGGAGCTTCCGGCCTACCACATGCCGACGGTCGGCAACGTGCTCCGCAGCATGTGGGAGCGCGGCTGGTCGTTCATCAAAAAAGCGGGAACGATAATCCTGCTCTCAACGATCGCTCTCTGGTTCCTGCAGGGCTTCGGATTTGAAAACGGCGGCTTCGGCATGGTCGAGGATCTTGGAAATTCGATACTCGCCAAGATCGGCGGAGTTATAGCTCCCATATTCGCGCCTCTCGGCTGGGGCGACTGGCAGGCGGCGGTGGCCGCGGTCACGGGCCTCATCGCCAAGGAGAACGTTGTCGGAACCTTCGGCGTGCTGTACGGCTTCGCCGAGGTGGCCGAGGACGGAGCGGAGATCTGGGGCACGCTCGCCGCGAGCTTCACAGCGATCTCGGCCTACTCGTTCCTGGTGTTCAATCTGCTATGCGCGCCCTGTTTCGCGGCTATCGGCGCGATAAAGCGCGAGATGAACAGCGCCAAGTGGACATGGTTCGCGGTAGGCTATCAGACGGTGTTCGCGTATCTGGTGTCGCTGGTTATCTATCAGATCGGCTCGCTGTTTACGGGCGGCGGCTTCGGGGTCGGCACGATCGCGGCGGTTCTGGTTATAATTCTGGGTCTCTGGCTGCTGTTTAGGCCGCAAAAGAATCTCGGCGATTTAAAGCCCGCGAAGTCAAACGCGTAAAGATAGGAGTGATTATATGATCGCGACAATAATAATTTCCGTACTGCTTATAGCGGTTGTCGCTCTGATAATCGCAAAACTGATAAAAGACAAAAAGGCCGGCAAAGGCGGCTGCGGCTGCGGCTGCGAAAACTGCGCCATGAGCAAGACGTGCAAATCAAGCAAACAATAAATCCGGTAATTTAAAAAAGGCTCGCCCCTTGGGGAGAGCTGGCGCCGAAGGCGACTGAGAGGGGTTTCTAGTCCCTAGTCCTTAGTCACTAATACCTAGCACCTATGTTAACCCCTCTCCGCCCGCAAGCGGGCACCTCTCCCCAAGGGGCGAGGCAGGAATTGTTTACTATTCTTTTTTAAAGGAGCAAAAATAATGAGCATCGTGATCGTCGGAGGGCATGACAGAATGCACTGCCGATACAAAGAGATCTGCAAAAAATACGGCTGCAAATGCAAAGTGTTCACCCAATGTCCCGGTGATTTTAAAAACAAAATCGGCTCCCCTAATATTATGATTTTGTTCACCGGGACAGCAGCTCATAAAATGGTCACCGTGGCGGAGGCCAGAGCCAAGCAGACCGGCGCGGACATACTTCTCTGCCACTCGTCAAGCGCGTTCGCGCTGAACGACGCGCTCAGCTCGTATTTTTCAGAAAAAAGCCCGAACTCCGGAAAGGCCGGAGCTTTTAAAGGGGGCGCAGATTAGCGATTGCTAACTTGAAAATATTCGAAAAATCCTTTCGGCTTGATATAAATACCGTTTTCAAAAACGAAAGCGGTATTTTTTAATTGCTCTTTAAAAAACAATATGATAAAATATACTTGCCGCGTATTTTTTGTGCAAATTTTTGCAAAGCGGGAACTTTTTGCAAAGTTTTGTCGTCTTATTATATAAGAGCATACAAAACGCCGTAGGGCGGATATTATCCGCCCGTCTGCCAACGTAGTGATTAGCGATTAGTAAATAGCGAATAGGTTCCCCCCTCAGTCGGGCTTCGCCCGCCAGCTCCCCCGAGGGGGGCGCCTAACCCTGATTGCCTCCTCCTGGGAGGAGGTGGCTGCGGCTCGCCGCGGACGGAGGTGGGAACATAGGTACTAGAGATTAGCGACTAGAAACTAGGACTAAAACCATTTGTATATCCTCACAATATATTCCTAGTAGCTAGTACCTATTTCCTAGTCTCTACGTTCGTAGGGGCGGACGACCCCGGCCGCCCGTTAACCGGATTTCCAATTTTATACAAGGAGAGATTATACATGAAAAAGATATTTTCAATATTCATAATAATATGTTTGATCGGTTCGGCGGTATATGCCAATACAGTCGATGATCCGAGCATTGTTCATCTTATTGATCGAAACAGCGCCGAGATATATATAAACGGCGAGGTCCGCACGGATATAAAGGACATTCAATATGTGGGCAACGGATATTTGGTGAAAAAAGAAAATGATTCCGGCGATTTTGAGCAGTGTTTTACCGAGGATTTCGAAAACTACAAAAGTGTAAATTTGTTTAATGACAGGGAAAGCTACGATTTGTTCAGCAGAGCCGGCTATATGGATGAAATAAAGTGGGCTGACGGAGTATATTTGGCGCGTTCAAATGTGTACGATAACACCAGCAAAAGCGGAAGATGTCTTGAAAAAGAGGGCTGGTTATATATTCTGGACAGCGATTTCCAATTTGTGAAAAAAATAAAATTCGATTGGTATGTCAGAGCGATGTCATATATTAACGGGATATATTATGTGAAAATATCAAACAGGACCTTTCTGAGGGAGAATGTTTGGTCAGCAACAGCGGACGATGTGGTTGAAAAGGTGTATTCGTCAAGCGATTTGGAAAACTGGACGGAGAGGAATGAGCTTGAAAATATACCTCTATGTAACGGCACAAATACGATAACTTTAAAAGACCTGAATATATACACTTTTGAAAATGACGGTATCGGAAATCGGATCGCGTATGAGGATGTGAATATACCAAAGGTCGATTTGGCGTATGCCAACACGGAAAATCAACAAATATTAAATTTGGTGGGAGAATATTATTGGGTCGCCAACAATAACTTACGAGAGGATCCCGGCTGCAAATTTTGGGTATCCAATGACGGCATATATATGACTGGCTTTAATATAGCTTTTCCCGAATTAAACGCCGCCGATACCCTGCGTTATTCGTGGGATAAAAACTATATATTAAAAAGTGATATAGACAAATACCTGCCACAAAACAGCGTCTATGTGAAACTAAACGGTAATATCCTCGGCTTTAGTCAGCCGCCGGTTATGGAAAATGATCGAACACTTGTGCCGATGCGCTTCCTGTTTGAGCAAATGGGAGCCGAGGTCGACTGGAACGACGAAACCCAAACAGCCACCGCAATAAGCGCTCGGGACGGAGGCGAAAACATCGTCACGTTTTCAATCGACAACACCACCGCCTATGTGAACGGCGCGGAAACCGCCATGGATGTCCCCACCCGCCTTATCAACGACCAAACATTTGTGCCCCTGCGCTTTCTCTCCGAAAACTTAGGATATGCAGTCGAATGGGACGAGGCCGCAAACACCGCAGTAATAACAACGGAATAAAAATTGATTTTAGGGAGTTCATATGATCCGGCCACAGTACCCCTCTCCCCACTTGCGCAGGGGAGCCTATCCCTACATTCCCACCTCCGTCAGGCTGCGCCTGCCACCTCCTCCCGGGAGGAGGCAAAAATACGGCTGCGATTACGAGACTTCGGCCAAAATGCGCAAATCCGTAGTGGCGGATAATATCCGCCCTATTTACTATTCGCTAATCACTAATCACTACGTTCAGCCGGCCGGGATTTTATTTAAAAATCCAAACATTTTGAGCGGCGGGGTCGAGAATTTTGTTAATAATTCCCTTTGAAATTTTCGAAAAATGCGGCTAAAATAATAGCTGTTGATTTTTTAGAAAGACGAGGTATATTCATGCCGAATAATCAGTTCCAGAGAATGGTGTTCGCGTTTCTGACCGTTATCGTGACGGTCCACGCCTATGTGTTTTACAGTCTGTACGTTATAAACGGAGGAACCTTTATGTCGCTCACCGGAGAGACGAGCGTCCTCGGGGCGATCCGCTCAATGGGCGGCGTCAGCGTGTTCGGTTTCCCGATGCCGATATGGGCGGTCGTTGCCATTGAGTTCGTTTTGGCCTATTCGCTTGAAGTGCTTATGGGAAGCCCATGCTCGTTTAAGCTGGCGGCAAAGGTGTTCGATCCGCGCAAAACCCATCCCGCGCTTTTCGAGACCGCGATAATCTGCGCGACCGTCGGACTTATGTGCCCTGCGATGAGCTTTATCGCCGCGTGGCTTTATTATCCTTATCACGAGGGATTTAATATTTTCACGCTGCTCGCGAATTGGCTGAAGCTCGTGTGCTTTAACTTCCCGTTCGCGTTTTTCTCGCAGCTGTTCTTTATCCAGCCGCTTATCAGGACCGTGTTCGGCTTTTTGTTCCGCCGCGATATTGCCCAAAGAGAAAACGCCGCGGCAAAGCCCGAGCGGAACGCAAAATCCGCTCTCGCGGCATGAAAAATCGCCGCGTAAATACCGCCCTCGCAGCCCGAGGGCTTTTTTGTTTTTTATCCGAAAATGAAATTTGTGCAAACTGCATAAAAATATTTATAATTATTGGTTATTATTCGGTTGCCTTTTTGAGCAATATGATGTAAAATTAAATAGTTAAGGCATAATTTCAATACGTTTATATTAATAATTTTACATAATCGGAGGTAAATCTATGAAAGTTTACGAAACTTCAAAAATCAAAAACTTCTGTCTGCTGGGTCACGGCAACGCCGGCAAGACAAGTCTGGCGGAGGCAATGCTTTACACCGCCGGAAACATCGACAGAATGGGCAAAACCCAGGACGGCACCGCCGTTATGGACTTTGACCCCGAGGAGATCAAGCGCAAGTTTTCGATCTCAGCGGCGCTGGCGTCCTGCGAGTGGAACGGCAACAAGCTGAATATTCTCGACACGCCCGGATATTTTGACTTTGTGGGCGAGGTACAGCAGGTCCTGCGCGTTACAGACGCGGCGATCATCGTGATCTCCGGCGAGGCAGGTCTTTCGGTAGGCGCCGAGAAGGCTTGGAAATACTGCGAGGATTACGGCATTCCCAAGATGATATTCATCAACAAGGTTGACGACGACCGCGTTGATTATCAGAAGGTCCTGCAGCAGCTCAAGGATAAGTACGGCAAGAAGATAGCGCCCTTCCAGCTTCCCATCAAGGAAGGCGACAAGATCACGGGCTTTGTTAACGTGGTTGAGCAGGAGGCCAGAATTTTTGACGGAAACCGCACGATCACGGGCGAAATGCCCGCGGGCATAGAGGACGAGCTCGAGGAAAACCGCGAGATGATCAAAGAGGCGGTCGCCGAGCAGTCGGAAGAGCTGATGGAGAAATATTTCGAGGGCGAGGAGTTCACTCTGCCCGAGATGTATTCCGCGCTGCGCGCCGGCGTGGCCGAGGGCGATATAGTTCCGGTCCTCTGCGGAAGCGCGACCAAGAACCTGGGTATCCCCTCGCTGCTTAACGCGATCAACGCTTACTTCCCGGCTCCCAACGACAAGACCGAGAACATCAGCGCCAAAGGCCCCGGCGACAAGGTTATCGAGCTCAAGGTAGACTCGGGCGACACGCTGAGCGCGCTGGTATTCAAGACTGTAGCCGACCCGTATGTTGGCAAGCTGTCATACTTCAAGGTATTCTCGGGCGTTATGACGCCCGATACCACGGTTTATAACTTGAACCGCGACTGCAACGAGAAGATAGGCAAGATATACACCATGCAGGGCAAAAAGCAGACCGAGATCGCTCAGCTCAACGCGGGCGACATAGGAACGGTCACCAAGCTTTCAAAGACCAAGACCGGCGACACGCTGAGCCGCGTTGGAAATCCCTGCATGCTGGACGGAATCAAATTCTCAAAGCCCAACATGGAGCTGGCTGTCGTATCCCAGAAGAAGGGCGACGAGGACAAGATCGCTCAGGGTCTCATCAAGCTGATGGACGAGGATCAGACCTTCGCGTTTGAGACCAACAAAGAGACGCGCCAGCAGCTGCTCAAGGGTCTCGGCGATCAGCATATTGACGTTATCGTTTCAAAGCTCAAGAACAAGTTTGGAGTTGACATTTCGTTTGAGACGCCCAAGGTTCCCTACCGCGAGACGATCCGCAAAAAGGTAAAGGTAGAAGGCAAGCACAAGAAGCAGTCGGGCGGACACGGTCAGTACGGCCACGTTTGGATCGAGTTTGAGCCCTCCACCGAGGAAGGCCTGACGTTCGAGGAGAAGATCTTCGGCGGCAGCGTTCCCAAGGGCTATTTCCCGGCGGTCGAAAAGGGCCTGCAGGAAGCTATGAAGCACGGTATTCTGGCGGGTTATCCCATGGTCGGCCTCAAGGCCACGCTGGTGGACGGCTCGTACCACGAGGTTGACTCGTCCGAAATGGCGTTCAAGACGGCGGCTTCGCTGGCCTACAAGGCGGGTATGCCCCAGGCTTCGCCCGCGATACTTGAGCCTATCGGACACCTTAAGGTTTACGCGCCCGACAGCTACACCGGCGATATCATCGGCGACATCAACAAGCGCCGCGGTCAGATGCTGGGCATGGAGCCCATCGGCGGAGGCATGACGATGATAGAGGGCGAGATCCCCATGGCGGAGATGCACACCTACGCGTCCGACCTGCGCTCAATGACCCAGGCCAGAGGCGACTTCGAGTTCGAATTCGAGCACTATCAGGAAGCTCCTCAGAACGTAGTCGAGAAGATCATAGCCGACTCCGGCAAATAATAAAAAACCAAAAGAGCCGCGCCGCGGCTCTTTTTTTGCGGGAAAACTCATAAAAAATTATTATATATCCCCGTGGGAGGATAATATCCGCCCTTATATTTTGCGCACTATGGTTGTCGTCTCGTAATCGCAGCCGTATTTTTGCCTCCTCCCGGGAGGAGGTGTCAGGCGCAGCCTGACGGAGGTGGGAATGTAGGGATTAGGCCCCCTCAGTCGGGCGTTGCCCGACAGCTCCCCCGAGGGGGCGCCCATCCATTATTGCCTCCCCTGCGCAAGTGGGGGGGGAGAGGGGGGACTGTGGCCGGATCATATAAATTCCATAAAACCATTTTTTATTCTGTTGTGATCACTGCGGTGTTTGCGGCCTCGTCCCATTCTACGGTGTAGCCTAGGTTTTCGGAAAGGAACCGAAGCGGCACAAAGGTTTGGTCGTCTATTAGGTGGGCGGGGACGTCCATGGGGGTTTCCGCGCCGTTTACATAGGCGGTTGTGTTGTCAATTGAAAACGTTACCGTATTTTCGCCTTCGTCCCGAGCGCTTGTTGCTATAGCTGTTTGGGTTTCGTCATTCCAATTTACTTCGGCCCCCATTTGTTCGAACAGGAAACGCATCGGCACCAGTATTCTGTCGCTTTCCATAACCGGCGGCTGCGCAAAACCGAGGATATTACCGTTTAGTTTTATATAAATCGGATCACCGGACAGCTCCTTTTTAATGTCATCGAGATCATATCTAAATAATCTTTTGCCGGTTTTAAATAAAAACGAATCCTTAAATTCGAATACCCTTGTCAAGATCTCACCGTCATAAAAGTCGGGAAACTTCACATTATACCAATATACCCCGTCGTTTGAAACGCTGAAATAAGGTACCGGTTTTTTATTTCGCTCTAATCCGTCATAAGATAGGAATAACCCGTCAACAACCGAAAATGAGCCAAACGGGGTCTGTTCATATATAACTTTTGCGGAACTGTTATTCTCAAATCCAACCGATATATCATTTAATGAATAGTATAAATCGGAATATTTTTCGCGAACATAATTCCCTTTGCCGAAGGTCATTAATTTTCCGTCGCTATATAGCGGAACTTCCTGCAAATATTCGTCTAAATTCCATGATATGCCGTCATTTGAAACATACACATAATTGATCGGCTGATGTTCCGAATTTGAGACAACATAAGTATTTTCGGCGTAGTTTGTTTTATAGTCCTGTGTTCTTATATAAAATCTGCCATCGTAATAACTAAAAGCCGTAACAGGATATTCGAAATTTGTTTCTCCTATTGTCTCAAAGTTTTCATTCAGACAATATACAGGATCAAAACCTGTATTCAACATATCATGTTCCAATGCGGATATTATTTGGATCGGGGAATCATATAGGGAACTTCGGGCAATATATACACCGTCACAGTAACAAATTTCCATATAATCAAGATTAAAAAGTTTATCGCTGACATCCGGCTGAATATATAGATCTTCCCAATTGCTCGCATCCGTGCTCTTTTCATACTTTCCGTTTAAATCATTAAACCAAATATACTCCTTTCCCGTCCACCAAATATTTTCTTCACGCCCATTGCTGCCTAAAAATATATCTTTGTCATTATATTGATAAACAAAGTTGTCTCCTTTATCAATTATCTCGCATTCAATTTGCAAGTCGCTTGAATACACATTTATGGAGAATAAAGTTAATATAATTGTCAATATTATTATATTCTTTTTCATATATGATCTCTCCTTATAAAAAATTTGGAAACCCCTCTCCGTCTTTCCGCCTTTGGCGGAAATCCACCTCTCCCCAAGGGGCGAGGCAGACGGGTGGATAGTATCCGCCATTACGGTGTTTCGCGTGCTTTGGTTGGCGTTTTGGCTCACCTCCTTTTAAGGGGGAGAGCTGTCTGCGAAGCAGACTGAGAGGGAGTGATAGTCATACGTTCGTTCGTCTCCCTCTCCGTCGCCTTCGGCGCCACCTCTCCCTCCCCAAGGGGCGAGGCAGACGGGCGGATAATATCCGCCCTACGGCGTTTTGTGTACTTTATATGTAAGACGACAAAACTTTGCAAAAAGTTCCCGTTTTGCAAAAATTCGCGCAAAAATACGCGGCCTTTTTTCAAAGCCGCGCATAGGCCGCCCGATCAAACGCGTTTCAGCTCGAACCAAAAGACGCTTCCGCGGTTTTCTTCGCTTTCAACTCCGAACCTAGCGCCGTGGGCGGTCAGTATCTCTTTCACTATCGAGAGACCCAGCCCGTTTGAGCCGCGCTCTTTTGACGTGAAGTATCTGTCCCAAATATGCGGAAGATCGTCGGGGCTTATGCCGCTGCCGTTGTCGCGTATCTCGGCCCGAGCGGATTCTCCGCTGTCTTTGACCGAGACATAAACGCGCTTGTCGCCGCCCGCGTGGGCGGCCGCGTTTGAGATCAGGTTATACAGCACCTGCTCTATCCTGCGCTTGTCCGCCGAGACGTATTTTCGCGGCTCGATCTCGGTGATTATTTCGGTGCCTTCCGCTTCGCACACCGCCGCGAATTGCTCCGCTGTGCTTTGCGCGAGCGCGCTCAGGTCAAAGCGCTCAAACTCAAAGGCCGCCGCGCCCGACTGCAGCTTTGAATAGTCGAGTATATCGTTTACCAAAAGCGTCAGTCTGTCGGATTCTCGGATTATGACTTCCGCGTCCTTGGCCGAGCCTTCCGAGCCGTCAAGGTCGCGTATAAGCTCCGCGTAGCCTTTTATCATGGTGAGGGGCGTGCGCAGATCGTGGGACACGTTAGCCATCAGCTCGCGGCGGAGCTTGTCGGTCTCGGCGATCCTACTCGCGGCGTACTCGAGGGAATTGGCGAGCTCGTCTGTTTCGGAGCAGAAGCCTTTATTAAATTTCACGTCAAAATCACCGCCCGCCATTTTGAGCGATTGTTTTGACAGTTCCGAAAACGGCTTTGAAAATCTTTTTGATATCCAGATCGCGATCGCGAGGCCGATAAGGAGCGCAAGGATCGTGACGGCGCACAGCTGTATCCTGAGTATCGACACCGCGGAGCCGACCGCGCCCAAAACGGTGTTTATGTACAGGATATTTCCGTCATCGAGCCGCCGCCCGTACACGAGCGTGCCGTCTCCGTTTTCGCGGTCGATCGTGTAGCACACGCTGTCGTTTGAGCCCAGCTTATCCAGAAAATCGTCGTAGTGCTCGGGCAGGCGGCGGTATGTCTGCTCCTGCCAGTTTTGCGCCTCTCCGGCCTTGTACGGATTTTTGCCGCTGCCGTGGCTGTGCGCGTCGGCGCCGTACGACGGGCTGTACTCATCGGCGCTGTGCAGGATATTGCCCTCGCCGTCGGTCAAAAGTATCAGTATTGAGTTTTGGGCGGCCAGCGTGTCTATGGCATATTCCATGCTGTCTCCGGCCTCGCTGATCTTTTCGGCGATATTGCTTATCCTGTGCTTTTGCATGCCGGTGTAAAAGCTCTGCAAAAAGACGGTTTGCAGCAGCCACAGAACCGCCAGTATGACCGCCGCGAAGGCGGTGAAATATATCCACAGCTTAAATCCGATAGATTTAGTTTTCGGTTTCAAATTTATATCCCACCCCTCGCACCGTGACAATGTAATTTCTGCAATCTCCCAAACGCGCGCGCAGCTGCTTTATCTGCCAGTCGACCGTGCGGTCGGCGGAAAAATAGTCGCAGCCCCAAACGGCGTTCATGATCTGCTCGCGCGTCAGAACAATGCCTTTGTTTTCTATGAGATAAAGCAGCAGGTCGTATTCCTTTGCGGTGAGTTCGGTTTTCTCGCCCGATATATAAACGAGCCTGCCCAAGGTGTCGATCCTGATGTTCCCGATCTTGACGCCGCCGCTATCCTTTGCGCCGCGCCGTCCGATCACCACTTTGACGCGCGCCATCAGCTCGCGCGGCGAAAACGGCTTTACCACATAATCGTCGGCTCCCGTCTCAAAGCCGAACAGCTTGTCGTATTCCTCGCCGCGGGCGGAAAGCATAATAACCGGAACGTCCTTTTCCGCCCGTATTTCCTTGCAGGCCGAGAATCCGTCAAGCTCGGGCATCATCGCGTCCATTATCACAACATCAAAATCATCCCCGCGGCACATCGAGACCGCCTCGATGCCGTTCGCGGCCTCGCGCGTCTCGTAGCCCTCGCGCTCGGCGTACCTGCGCACGAGCGCGCGTATATCGGGCTCGTCGTCAACGATCAATATTTTAGCCATTGCCACCGCTCCTTTTTCAAGTGATTTTATTATAAATTATTATATCACAGCTCCGAGAGTTTTTCAATCGGAAAAGAGGCGCGGCCCTGCCGCGCCTCGGATTTGCCGATCTTTATTCCTCGGGAGTGTAGTTCTTGATCGCCTCGGCCTGTTCCTCGGTTATGATACCCGCCTCAACAAGCTCGTCGACTCCGTCTTTGCGCTGCGCTTTTCTCTCCTCAAACGCCGCCTTGCGTTCCTCGGAAGTCATGTTTGCCGCGTTCTCATGCAGCGCGCTTATATCCTCATGCTTTTTTGACGCGTATTCGGCTATTGCGTCGGCGGTCGCCTGGTCGATTATGCCGGCCTCAACAAGCGCCCCGCTGTCAATGTGGCGGCTGTCCGCGCCTCCGCGGTGAGCCTTTCCCTGTCTGTATCCGTAGTCCGCGTCGGCCGAATTTTCGTCATAAACAAACGTTTGCTCGCCGCCGGTGCCGTAGATGTTCGCCTTTCCCTGTCTGTATCCGTAGTCCGCGTCGGCCGAGTTTTCGTCATAAACAAATGTTTGCTCGCCGCCGGTGCCGTAGATGTTCGCCTTTCCCTGTCTGTATCCGTAATCCTCGGTGCTCTCCGCGGCGAAGGCCGTGCCCATAGACGCTGTCAGAGCTATTGCCGACAGGACCGCGCATAATTTTTTTGTTTTGCTGTTCATTTAAAGCAGCTCCTTTCCGTAATTTTGTAATATTTTTGATTACAGATCAATAATACCGCCGCATTGTGTGAAGAATATGTTTGCTTTGTGTGATTTTTGTGGAATTTAAAAGCCGGCCGCTTTGTTTACAGCAGCTTGCTTATTATTTTTTCGCCTTTTTTGAGGGTGAGCTGCACGCAGGCTCCGGTGAAGGCTCCGGTTATGATACCCGCTATGATCAGATACGGCAGATACCAGAAGATGCCCGGCGTTAAAGTGATAATGACGGCCACGCAGATCTGCGTCGCGTTGTGGATAATCGCGCCGATCACGCTTATCGCCCAGAGATTCTTTTTAAGGGGCGTTTTTATGAGCAGGCTCTCCGCGGCGAGGCAGAGCAGGCCGCCCGTCATGCTGTAGGCCAAGGTCATTATCTGGCCCGAGAACACGCTGCCCAAAAACACGCGGACTGTCAGGATAATAAACGCGTCTCTCGGCCCGAGCGCCGCCAGCGCGAACAGCGTCACTATATTCGCAAGGCCGAGCTTTATTCCGGGTATCGCGGTCAGCGGCGGTATCTGCGCCTCGAGCACAAATATCGTCAGCGCGATCGCGGTCAGCACGCCCATCAGCGTTATCCGTCTTATACCGAATTTTTTGTCCACTCCGTTTACCTCCCGGTCACCGCGTCGATCTCTCCGCTCTCGCCCGAAACTATCCGAATCGTCAGCTTATGGGGCAGGCAGACTATTGGATATGCGCTCCCCGTGATCCTGCCCTGCTTCACGCAGACCTTGTCGGGACAGTCGGCCTCGGTCACCGAGACGGCGCCGCCCTCGACGTGCACGACGTTGTATCCGTTTTCGCTCTCGATCCTGAGGTCATAAGGCTCGGCCGCGGCGCTCAGGTCAATCGTCCGCTCTACCTCGCCGTTTAGCATTATTTCAGCGGTTTTCGCCTCGTCTTTTCCGCCTCCTCGAAGCAGGATGACCGCGGCGCACAGCGCGAGCGCCAGCGCGAAAATTATTATCAATACTTTATTTTTCATCGGTGTTCCGCACCTTTCTAACCCTTAAATTATAACATTTACGCGCCGATATTGTCAATTTATTTTGCTGTGTTTTACGGTTTTTTTGTGCCTTTGAAAATTTTTGGTTGTTTTGTCAACTTTTTTATGAGCGTGGGTTAATCTTTTGTAATATTTGTGTTAAATTTTTGCTTGTTTAATATCGACTTAAATGGTATACTTATAGCGTAAGAATATGCCGACTTAGGCTATGAGGTGAGTTTCAATGAATTATACAATGCTTACGGATTTTTATGAGATCACTATGGCGAACGGCTATCTGGAATGCGGAATGGGTGATCGTATCGCCTATTTTGACATGTTTTTCCGTCAGGCTCCCGACGGGGCGGGATTCGCGATAATGGCCGGCGTGGAGCAGCTGATCAAATATTTGTCCGAGCTTAAGTTTACCGATGACGATATAGAGTATCTCCGCGGAAAAAATATGTTCTGCGAGGAGTTTTTAAATTATCTCAGAGATTTTGAATTCAAATGCGACGTGTGGGCTATTCCCGAAGGCACGCCGATTTTCCCGGGCGAGCCCCTTGTGACCGTCCGCGGCCCGATCATTCAGGCTCAGTTTGTCGAGACCATGGTCCTTCTCACCGTTAATCACCAGAGTTTGATCGCCACCAAGAGCAACCGTATTGTCCGCGCGGCAAACGGTATTCCCGTTATGGAATTCGGCTCAAGGCGCGCTCAGGGTTACGACGGAGCGATCTACGGCTCAAGAGCCGCCTATATCGGGGGCGTTGTCGGCACGGCCTGCACGATAAGCGAGCGCATGTTCGACATACCCGCGCTCGGTACGATGGCTCACAGCTGGGTTCAGAGCTTTGACAGCGAATACGAGGCTTTTCTCGCCTACGCGAAGTGCTATCCCGAAAACTGCACGCTGCTGGTCGACACCTATAACGTGTTGAAAAGCGGCATACCCAACGCTATCCGCGTGTTTAACGAGGTGCTTAAACCTATGGGCATCAAAAAGTGCGGTATCAGGATAGACAGCGGCGACATAACCTATCTGTCAAAAAAAGCCAGAAAGATGCTTGATGACGCCGGATGGACCGAGGCCGCGGTGTGCGCGTCAAACTCCCTTGACGAGTACATAATCCGCGATATTCTCAGGCAGGGAGCTAAGATCGACTCGTTCGGCGTGGGAGAAAGGCTCATCACGTCAAAGTCCGAGCCGGTGTTCGGCGGAGTGTACAAGCTGGTCGCGATCGAGAAGGACGGAGAGATCGTTCCGCGCATCAAGATAAGCGAGAACGTGCAGAAGATCACAAACCCGTATTTCAAAAAGGTCGTCCGTCTGTATTCAAACGAGACGGGCATGGCGATAGCCGATGTGCTGACGGCGTATGACGAGAAGATCGACGAGAGCGCGCCATATGAAATATTCGATCCCCAGAACACCTGGAAGCGCAAGACGGTCTCCGATTTCAGCGCCGTTGAGCTGCAGGTCCCGATATTCAGGGGCGGCAAATTGGTGTACGAGTCGCCGACTCTCGGCGAGATAAAAGATTACGCCGAAAAGGAGCTCGCCCTTATATGGGACGAGGTAAAGAGGTTCAATAATCCCCACACCTATTATGTGGATCTTTCGCAAAAGCTGTGGGATATAAGATATGATCTGCTCAAAAGCTATAACGAGTAACCAATTAATTTATCTTACATAAAGAAAGGATATTATAATGCAAGAGAATCCATTGCAAGCTTACAACCTGGACAGACTGGGAATCATCGGCATGAAAGGCTGCGAGGAGTTGGCCGAAAAGGTGGACAGGCACCTTATAAACTTCTGCGCCAAAAGCGGCATAGAGACGGGCTCGTTTTTGATCCCCGCCACATGCTCGCGTTTCGGCACGGGAGAGGCCAAAGCCGTTATTTCCCACTCGGTAAGAACTTACGATATTTACATTATATGTGATCCGTTCAACTACGGCGTGACCTACAAGATGTACGGCGCCGACCACCCCATGAGCCCCGACGACCACTATCAGGACTTGAAGAGAATAATCTCGGCTCTGGGCGGCAAGGCTAAGCGCATAACGGTTATTATGCCGATGATGTACGAGGGCAGACAGCACAGAAGGATCACCCGCGAATCTCTGGACGCGGCGATGATGCTTCAGGAGCTGACGAACATGGGAGTTGACAATTTTATCACATTCGACGCCCACGACTCGAGAGTTCAGAACGCGATACCGCTAAAGAGCTTCGAGAACGTCCGCCCCACCTATCAGATGATAAAGGCGTGCCTCAGGTACAACTCTGATATTATTTTAAAGCCCGACGAAACGCTTATCGTGTCGCCCGACGAGGGAGCGATGGGCAGATGTATGTACTATTCGTCGGTGCTGAGCATGGACCTTGTCATGTTCTACAAGCGCCGCGACTACTCGAGAGTGGTAAACGGCAAGAATCCGATCGTGGCCCATCAGTTTTTGGGAAAAGACATAAACGGCAAAAACGTTATCGTGGTCGACGATATGATCGCCTCGGGCGAGTCGCTGCTGGACGTTGCCAAGGAGCTCAAAAAACGCCACGCGAAACGGGTCATCGTGTTCTCGTCCTTCGGCCTTTTCACCGAGGGAGTCGAGAAGTTCAACAAGGCGTACGCCGAGGGCCTGATCGACGCGGTGTTTACCACAAACACGGTCTACAGGCGTCCGGAGCTCAAGGACTGCGAGTGGTACCACGAGGTCGACATGTCAAAGTTTATCGGCCTTATCATCAGGCAGCTTAACGGCGACTGCTCGATCAGCGAGCTGCTCACGCCGATGAAGAAGATCAACAGAATTCTGGAAAAATATAAATCCGGAGAGACGGTATAGCATGAATAATTTGAATAGTTCCGCCGCGTCGGGGGCTTCGGCTCCCGCGCGGCAGAGAGATTTTATGGCGCGGGTCCTGGAGCTTAACCGTATGAGAGAGGTTCCGCCCGCGGCGTTTGTTGAGACCTACGGCTGCCAGCAGAACGTCAGCGATTCCGAGAAGATATCGGGAATGCTGCGTGACATGGGCTACAGACTTGCAGATTCCGCCGAGGGCGCGGACCTTGTGATATTCAACACCTGCGCCGTGCGTGAGAACGCAGAGCTTAAGGTGTTTGGGAACTTAGGCGCGCTGAAACACAACAAGCGCAGGAACCCGGATATGCTCATCGGTGTTTGCGGCTGCATGATACAGCAAAAGCATATCGCCGAGACTATCGGGAAAAAATATAAGCATGTGGACATGGTGTTCGGCACCCACGCGCTTTACAGATTTCCTCAGATACTATGCGAGGCCTTGGAGGGCGGCAGGGTCGTTGACATAGAGGGCGAGAGGGGCGAGATCGTTGAAAACGTGCCGCTTGAGCGGGATGTTCCGCCTCTTGCCAAAGTGCCGATCATGTACGGCTGCAACAACTTCTGCACATATTGCGTGGTGCCTTACGTCCGCGGCAGAGAGCGCAGCCGCTCGGCCGAGAATATACTTGCCGAGTGTGAGAGCGCAGCGAAGCAGGGCTACCGCGAAATTATGCTGCTGGGCCAGAACGTCAATTCCTACGGAAACGACCTGAGCGGCGGCCTCACGTTTGCCGGGCTGCTGCGGGAGGTATGCAAGATCGACGGCATTGAGCGCATACGCTTTATGACCAGCCACCCCAAGGACATATCGGACGAGCTTATCAAAACGATGGCGGAGGAGCCCAAGATCTGCAAGCAGCTGCATCTGCCGATACAGTCGGGCTCGGACAGGGTGCTCAAGGCGATGAACCGAAAATACACCCGAGCCGAGTATATGGAAAAGCTGCGCAAAATTCGTGCGGCGATGCCCGACATAGTGCTTACGACCGACATAATTTGCGGTTTCCCCGGCGAGACGAACGAGGATTTCGCCGAGACGCTCGGCGCGCTGCGCGAGGCGGAGTACGACATGATATTCTCGTTTATATATTCAAGGCGGGTCGGCACGCCCGCGGCGGATATGCCCGACTGCCTGACCGACGAGGAAAAACACAGGAATTTTGACGAGATGCTCAAGGTGCAGAACGAGATCTCAAAGCAAAAGAATCTGAAATATATAGACACCGAGCAGACCGTGCTCATCGAGGGGCGGAGCAAAACCAATCCCGAGACAGTGACCGGCAGGACCGAGGGCGGCAAGATCGTGAACATCGGCTGCCCGAATCTCGGAGGCTGCGAGAAGGACGCGCTGACGGGTAAGCTTGTTAATGTCAGGATAACGGGCGCTCAGACGTGGTCGCTCACCGGTGAGATAATTTAAAGATAATCAATCAAAGGAGATAAATATATGCAAAACGAGGAAATTTTCGAAAAGGCGAGAGAGCTGGGCGAGCTCATAAGAAACAGCGAGACGAAAAAACGCTCCGACGAGACCAGCCGCGCTCTTTTGGAGGACGACGAGGCAAAGGGCCTGATCGATAACTACAACAGAATCAGAGAGGAAAAAATGGCTGAGTATTCAAACAAGACCCCCACAAAGGAGGAGGCGCAGGAGGTCAACGACTATCTCCAGCGCGAGTTTGAAAAGCTGACGGTGAATCCGATAATCAAGGAATATCTGGAGGCCGCCAGGGATTACGAAATGCTGCTGGGCCGCATGGACGGGATACTCAAGCACTTTATCGCGGGAGAGCAGGAGGGCTGCAGCGGAAGCTGCGCGACCTGCGGCGGATGTCATTGATGATAATAGACAAAAACAATCTGACGCCGATGATGCGTCAGTATTTTGAGGTCAAGGACAATTACCCCGACAGCATACTCTTGTATCGCCTGGGGGATTTTTATGAGATGTTTTTTGAGGATGCGCTTACCGCCTCAAAGGTTCTTGACATCGCTCTGACGGGCCGCGCCTGCGGCCTTGAGGAAAAGGCGCCCATGTGCGGAGTGCCTTTCCATTCTGTGGATAGTTATATAGTAAAGCTCGTGGCCGCCGGCTACAATGTGGCGGTGTGCGAGCAGGCGGAGGATCCCGCCGAGGCCAAGGGCATAGTCCGCCGCGAGGTTATCCGCGTGATAACCCCGGGCACTATCATGGACACGGCCGCCCTTGACGATAAGAAGAATAACTACCTGTGCGCCTTCGCTAAAAGCGGCGGCGCTTTTGGGCTTGTTTTCGCGGATATAACCACGGGCGAGACATACGCGGGAGAGTATTTCGGAGACGACGCGGTGAGCAAGACCATTGACGCGCTCACGCGGTTCAGTCCCGTTGAAATTATAATGAATCTCGAGGCCTATGAAAACACCGGGCTTGTTGAGGACATCAAAAACAGGTTCGGCTGCTTTGTGCGCAATTATTACGATTGGGCGTTTTCCGAGGAGCAGGCCGACAAAACGGTGCCCGAGCGTTTCGGAGACGAGACGGCGGGCGATCTGAAGCTCGGCAGCGGCACGATGTACCGCGCTATGGGCGGCGCGCTCTCATTTTTGACCGAGACCCAGAAAACCGAGCTCAAAAACATAAAAACACCCGAGATAATAAGCGAGAGCCCGACCATGCTGCTCGACGCGTACAGCATGAGGAACCTGGAGATCACCGAGACGATACGCGGCGGAAGCTTTCGCGGCAGTCTGCTCAGCGTGCTGAGCCGTACCCGCACCGCCATGGGCAGCCGCATGCTGCGCAGAATGATAACCGCGCCGCTGCTCAATCGTATAGCGATAACCAACCGACACATAGCGGTCGACGAATTTTTCAAAAACCCGATGCTGCGGGAGGAAACGGCCGAGCTGCTGGGAGGCGTAAAGGACATAGAGCGCACGATAACAAAAGTCGTGTACAAGACCGCCAACTGCCACGATCTGCTGAATCTGATGAATTCATTTGAGAATCTGCCCGCGCTTAAAAAGCTTCTCGGCGGCTGCGAGAGCAAGCTCATACGCGAGCAGCTGCGCCGTTTGGACGATCTGAGCGATCTGAGGCAGCTGATATTTGAGTCTATCGACCCGGAGGCCCCGGTCTCGCTGCGAAACGGAAACATGATAAAAAACGGAGCGGACGAGGATATCGACAAGCTGCGCGACCTGCGTGACAACGGCCGCAAATGGCTGATCGACATGGTGGAGGAGGAAAAGAAAAACACCGGCATCAAAACCATGAGACTGGGCTTTAACAAGGTTTTCGGCTATTACATAGAGGTCAGCAACGCCCAGACCGAAAATGTGCCCGATTATTTTATAAGAAAACAGACGCTGGTAAACGGCGAGAGATATATAACGCCAAAGATAAAAGAACTGGAGGAGCAGATATTAAACGCCGACTCCAAGGTGACCGACCTTGAGTATGAGATGTTCTTCCGCGTGCGCGACAAAGTGGGAGAGAGCTGCGAGCGCGTGCGCGAGACGGCTTCGGCGGTGGCGCTTATCGACGTGCTGAGCTCCCTGGCGAAGGTCGCTGAGGAGCGGAACTACGTTATGCCGATCATGACGAACTCCGACAGGATAGTGATAAAAGACGGCCGCCACCCGGTGGTGGAGGCTGTGAACCGATCGGCGCTGTTTATCCCGAACGACGCGGAGCTTGACAACCGCGAGAACCAGATCGCGATCATAACAGGGCCAAACATGGCGGGAAAATCCACATACATGCGGCAGATCGCCGTGATAACTCTTATGGCTCAGATGGGAAGCTTCGTTCCGGCCGCCTCGGCGGAGATCGGAATTGTTGATAGGATATTCACCCGCGTGGGCGCCAGCGACGACTTGAGCTCCGGCGACAGCACGTTCATGGTCGAGATGAAAGAGGTGGCGCATATTTTAAACAACGCCACGTCCAAGAGTTTGATAATCCTCGACGAGATCGGCAGAGGAACCAGCACCTACGACGGACTGAGCATTGCCTGGGCGGTCGTTGAGTACATAGCCGATGTGAAAAAATGCGGCGCGAAAACCTTGTTCGCCACCCATTACCACGAGCTGACCGAGCTTGAGGACAAGATAAAGAACGTCAAGAACTACTGCATCGCGGCGCGCAAAAAGGGCGACAACATAACCTTCCTCAGGAAAATCATAAGAGGGGGAGCCGACGAGAGCTACGGCGTTGAGGTCGCCGCGCTGGCGGGAGTCAAAAAATCGGTTATCCGCCGCGCCAAGGAGATCGCCGCGGATCTTGAGAGCCGAGATAAAAAGCAGGTCAGCACAAAAAATATCAGAACTGCCGCCGACAAGCAAAAAAAGCGGGACGAAAATCAGCTTGACTTCTTCGCTCAAGCCGAGAGTCCCGTTGTGGCGAAGCTGAAACAGATGGATCTGAACACGATAACGCCGATCGAGGCGCTTACAAAATTATACGAGCTTAAGGCCGAGGCGCAAAACGAATAAAACATAAAGGGGTGAAAAACATGCCGAATGAAATACGGGTGCTGCCCGAGGAGGTGGCCGACAAAATAGCCGCCGGAGAGGTGGCGGAGCGGCCGAGCGCCGTCGTCAAGGAACTGACCGAAAACGCCATAGATGCGGGAGCGGACAAGATCACCGTTGAGATAAAAAACGGCGGCGTCAAGCTGATACGCGTCACAGACAACGGCTGCGGGATCCCGAAAGCTCAGGTCAAGACCGCGTTTCTGCGCCATGCGACCAGCAAGCTGAGAAACGAAAGCGACCTCTACAGCATATCCACCATGGGCTTTCGCGGCGAAGCGCTGTCCAGCATCTGCGCCGTGGCGAGGGTAGAGGTCATCACCAGAACCGAGAACGAGGAGCTTGGCGCTCATTATGTCGTGGATCACGGCGTGTGCGGCGAGGCGGACGAGATCGCCTGCGGCGTCGGCACGATAATGTCGGTCGAGGACCTGTTTTTAAATGTTCCCGCTCGTATGAAGTTTCTGAAAAAAGACAGCACCGAGGCGGGCTACGTGTCCGACCTTATGACAAGACTGGCGCTTTCCAAACCCGATATCGCGTTTGAATATATCTGCGACGGCAGCACGGTTTTTGTCACAAGCGGCGACGGAGATATAAAAAACGTGATACTCAAGGTCTACGGCCTGAAATTCGCGAAGGCTGTAATGCCCGTCGACTACACCGAGGGCGGCATCCGCGTCACCGGCGCGGCGGGGCGGCCCGAACAGCTGTCGTTCGGCAACAGAACAAAACAGACGGTGCTCGTAAACGGCAGATATATCAAAAATCACGTCATAGCCAAAATAGCCGAGGAGGCGTTTCGCAACGCTCTTATGGTCGGCAGGTTCCCGTTTTTTGTGCTCGATATAAAAATGCCGCCCGAGCTTGTTGACGTCAATGTGCACCCCGCGAAAACCGAGGTCAAGTTCGCCAACGAGAAGGCGCTCTACGACATAATTTACCACGCGATGAAAAACGCGCTGTACGGCGGCAGACCCGCCGAAAAATCGGAGCAAAGCAAAGAATCGGAAAACAGCCGCGCCGTTTTGCGGGACAGCGGAGCGAGCGCGTTCAATCCGCGCGAAAGCGAAAAGATAAACAAAAAAGTGGTGCGCGACTATCTTGAATACACCAAACCGAAAATAACGGGCGAAATTCGGATGCCGGAAAAAGTTGTTTCCGAAAGCGAAGCGGATAACATTCCGCGGCTTGAGGATATTCCTTCGATTGATAAGACGAATGATATTCCTTCGTTTGATAAAGCGGACGATATCGGCGGCAATTTAAGTTCCGCTGCGGACGCCGACGATCTTGACGTTCAGCTGGGGCTTGACGAGCCCGATGCCGCGGTATTCTCCGATTGCAAAATAATCGGTCAGGTGTTTAACACATATATTATTCTGGCTTCGGGCGACAAAATGTATCTGATAGACCAGCACGCGGCGCACGAGAGGTTCGGCTTTGAGGAACTCAAGGAGGCGTACCGCAAAAACGAAAGACTGTCTCAGCTTCTGCTTACGCCGATAGCCGTCAGTCTCGGCCACGCCGAGCACACCGCGGTCTTGGAAAATCTTGAGACGTTCAAAAAGTTCGGCTTTGAGATCGAGGATTTCGGCGGCGGCTCGATCGTGATCAACGAGACGCCGATAATCGCCTCGGACGAGGAGATCAAGTCGCTGCTGTATGAGATATTAAACGCGGTTTTGGACAATATCAGGCATCCTGTGGCTGATTTTGAGGAAAAAGCCCTCGATATGATCTCGTGCAAAAAGGCAATAAAGGGCGGCGACAGACTTTCTTTGCCCGAGATGAGCAAGGTGGTCGAGCAGGTCGAGGACCTATACGAGCGCGGGATCAAGACCTGCCCTCACGGGCGGCCTATCGTTATAAGCCTTTCCAAAACAAAGATCGAAAAAATGTTCGGACGGATAGTGTAAAGGAGGCATAGCCGTGAGCAAGCCGAAAATAGTCGGGGTCGTCGGCCCCACAGCCTCGGGGAAAACCGATTATGCCGTGAATTTGGCCCTTGAAAAAAACGGCGAGGTGGTCTCCTGCGACTCGATGCAGATATACCGCGGTATGGACATAGGCACCGCCAAGCCGACAAAAGAGGAAATGCGCGGCGTGCCGCATCATATGATAGACATCTGCGGCGTGAACGAGGATTTCAGCGCGGCAAAATTCGTGAAAATGGCGCGCGCCTGTATCGACGATATTTTAAGCCGCGGCAGACTTCCGATACTCTGCGGAGGAACGGGTCTTTATTTTGACAGCGTCGTCAATAATATAAGCTTCACCGAAACAAAAAGCGACCCCGGGTACAGGGAGAGCCTAAAAAAGCTGGCCGACGAAAAAGGCGCGGAATATATGCACGACATGCTGCGGGAGGCAGACCCCGAGTCGGCCGAAAAGATCCACCCGAACAATGTGCGCCGCGTCATACGGGCGCTTGAGATTTATCATCTGAGCGGAAGGCCCAAGTCGGAGCTTGACTTAGAGCAGAGGGGTGAGCCGCTTTATGACGCGGAGATATATGAAATAAGCCGCCCGCGGGAAGAATTGTACGCACGCATAAATATTAGGGTCGACATGATGATCAAGGCGGGGCTTGAGAATGAAGTCCGCGGTCTTTTGGAAAGGGGCGCGGATATAAACTCGACGGCCATGCAGGCCATAGGCTACAAAGAGATGGCGGAATATATACGCGGCGGGCTGTCTTTTGACGAAGCGGTCGAAAAGATAAAACAGGAGACCCGAAGATACGCCAAGCGTCAGATAACGTGGTTCAAACGAAACAAAAACATAATTCGAATAAATATTTAAAAAGTCTTTTTTCGAGCTTTTATTAATGATCAGCGGCGGAAAACGACTTTTTTATTTTACAATTAAGTTACATTTATCCAACAAATCAGCGAGGATTATTTACATCATTCGCTAGGCGATTTATAATATATGAGTGATACTGGACATTTATGCTCCGTATCACGGCGCGCCCGGTTCAGGCATGGCGCATTATTGCTGCGCAGTGCGGCATTTAAACGGCGGCTGCGAAAGTGTTAGTTGTTTGGAGGCAGTTTTGTGGCTAATACTACTGACAATTCAGATAAAAGGTTGCGCAACAGGCGCAAAAGAACAATAAAAAAGAGCGTGTTTCTGGTACCCAAGCTCGCCTTGGTTTTCGCGATTATCTTTCTTATAATAACCATGATAATCAGAGCGGGCAGCGCGGTCAGCACATACACCGCTATTAACGGAAAAATTGAGGAATATATCGTGTCCGACGGCTTTATTTTCAGAGATCAGACACTGGTTCAGTCGCCCGCGGACGGGTATTTTGAATGTGTTGCCGAGGAAGGCGACAGGATCGTGGAAGGCGCTACCTTGGCGTCTATATATCAAAACGCGGTCGATCCCGCGGTGATCGAGGAAATAGCCGATATTCAAAAAAAGATAAGCGCGATAGAAAACGCGCGCGTTTCAGCCGACGTGTTCTCCGGCAGCGCGGCCAGGATCGAGGTCAGCATCGCCGAGCAGGCGAAAGAAATGGCGCGTAAAAGGAGCGGAGGCAGCTTTTCGGATATAGCGAGCGAGAAGGAGATCATTGACGAATATATCGCCGCCAAACAGTCATCCACAAACGGCGGAAAAACCGATGAGGAGCGTTTGGGCGAGCTGCAGGCTCGGCTTCACGCGCTCGAATCGTCGGGCGAATATAACGGTCAGTATATTTATTCGCCGACACCCGGAGTGTTTTCATCTCATATCGACGGATACGAGGAGGCGCTTAGCACCTCAATGCTCGATAACGCGGCGCCGGGATACCTGAGCGGTCTAAAACCCGCGGATATTTCGGTTAATGAGAAAGTCACAGCGGGAGAGAATGTGTGCAAGGTCATAAATAATTATGATTGGTATTTTTCGGGTATAATATCCGAAAAAGAGGCCGCCAACTTTGAGGAAGGCCGAACGATAAAAATGAGATTTTATGATCTGTCCGACTCGGTGATATACGGCACGATCGACAGAATATCAAGACCCGAGGGCGGAAACGTCGCCGTCACGGTGCACTCGTCCAGTTATGTCGACTCGATCTACACGACCAGCAAGGTGTCGGCCGAACTGTTTGTGGAGAGCGCCGAGGGCTTTAAAGTGCCTTCCGAGGCGCTCAGGGTGATCGACGGCCAGCAGGGCGTGTACGTGGTGCGGCTCGGCGTCGCCAGATTCGCGCCGGTGAATTTGATTTACAACAATAAGGAATGGGCGATAATAGAGCCCGTGCTTAATTCGGATTACGACGTGACACTTGAGATATACGATGAGGTAATAATAAACACCAAAGGAATAACCGACGGCGAAGTGGTGCGGCAATAAACCGCGAGAAGCGAGGGGTGAATATGCCGGATATAAAACAAAATTATTTGAATGTGCTTGAAAGCGTAAAAAAAGCCGCCGAGAACTGCGGCAGGGATCCGGGCAGCGTGCGGCTTATCGCGGTGTCAAAAACCAAACCGATAGAGTATGTCGTTAAGGCGGCGGAAGCGGGAGCGGTCGATTTCGGCGAAAACAGACCGCAGGAGCTTGCGGCAAAGCAGGCGGAAATGCCCGAGCTGCGCTGGCACCAGATAGGAACGCTTCAGCGCAACAAGGTCCGTCATATTGTGGGCAAATGCGCTCTTATCCACTCGGTCGACAGCTTAGCGTTGGCGCTTGAGATCAACAAGCGGGCGAAAGCCGCGGGATTGGTCCAGGATGTTTTGATACAGGTCAATATAACCGGAGAGGAAACAAAGTCGGGCATAGAGCCGAGCGAGCTCGAAGCTCTGCTTAACGAGATAAAGAGCATGGACGCCGTGAATCCCGTAGGGCTTATGACGATCTCGGTCGCGGGCAGCACGCCCGACGAAAACAGAGAGGTTTTTTCTAAGCTAAAAAAACTGGCGGACAGGTTCGGCCTTAAAGAATTGTCTATGGGAATGACCCACGACTATGTTGAGGCGATAGAGTGCGGAGCTACCATGGTACGCGTGGGAACAGCTATATTCGGAGCCAGAGATTACGGCACGAGATAAATTCGTAAATTATTAAATTTTTATATATACTAAAATACTGATGTTCAGGAGGATTAAAAAATGGGAAATATAATGGACAAGATATACAGCATGATGGGCGTTGACGTCGGCGATACCTACGAAGAGGAAGAGTTCTACGATGATTATCGCGGCGATTACGACGAGCCGATGGCGAATGAGAGCTATATGCCCAGCCGCAGGTCCGCGGGCCGCAGCTCGCGCGCAAGCAAATTTGAGGATGCTCCCCAGATGAAGCTGGTTATCATGCAGCCCGGAAATTTTGAGGAATCCCGCGATATCGCGAACCACCTCAAGGAGAGAAAGCCGATCGTTGTCAATCTTGAGTATGTGGACAAGACCGTGTCCCGCAGGGTCGTTGACTTTTTGAGCGGAGCGGTTTACGCTTTGGACGGAGATATCAGAAAGGTCGCGAACCACATATTCCTGATCACTCCCTGCAACGTGGGAGTCGAGGAAGACGCGGCCGAGGAATACGGTTACGGCCGTTAATTGATTTAATTTGCAGGACGATAAGCTTATAATAAAAAAGGCGCTTGACGCGATCAATCTGTGCGAGAGACAGTATTCGGTCAAGTCTCTCGGGTTTCTAGATCCGAGAGAGCGGATGCTGATCGAAAGAGAGATCAGGTTCGCGGCTCCCTCGGATATCAAGTGGGAGTTTTTCGGCGGATACGACGAGGCGGAGAGACGGATGCTGATTTGCCGCCCCGAGTATGTCGAGGCGAACTATGACGAGATAATAACCGTTCTTGAGATAACGGGCAGGGATATATCAAAGCTCTCCCACCGCGACTTTCTGGGCAGCCTTATGGGGCTCGGGATAAAGCGCGAAAATATCGGCGATATAGCTCCGATGCCCGACAAATGCTATGTTTTCATAAAACCCGCGATGCTGAGCTATGTCGGTGAAAATCTGACAAAAATCGGCCGTCACGGCGTGCGCGTTACGCGGCGAAATTTGTCGGAAATCATCATCCCCAAAAAGCCGGTCAAGCCGATCGCGGCGACGGTTTCAAGCCTCAGGCTTGACTGCGCGGTGTCGGCGGCGGCCGGGATCGCCCGCGGAAAGGCGGCGGATATGATAAAAAGCGAGAACGTTAAGCTTAATTTCGAGACTGCCAAAAACTCGTCCGCGGCCGTGAAGGAGGGAGATATGCTCTCGATCAGAGGCTTTGGCAGATTCAGGCTTTCGGAGATCCGCGGCACTACCCGCAAAGGCCGCGTGAGCGTAATAATCGACAAGTATATTTAGTATATTGGAAAATAAAGAGACAGATGGAGGATAATATGATAACACCCACAGATATAGAAAACAAAGAGTTTAAAAAAGAAATGCGCGGCTACAGCATATCCGAGGTCAATAATTTTATGAGAGAGGTCGCTCTCGACTATGACAAGATATACCGCGAAAATCTCTCGGCGATGGACAGAATAGGAATGCTCAGCGACGCCGTGAAACAGTACAAGGCGATGGAGGACACGCTCAAAAACGCCCTGACGGTCGCGAAGGGCGCGGGCGATGACATAAAGACAAACGCCCAGGGTCAGGCGCAGGTCATCATACGCGACGCCGAAACCAAGGCGGCGGAGATAATAAACCGCGCCGCAAAAGAGGTCGCCGACATCAACTACAGATATGAGGAAATGAAGCGCAGCGTCGAGGTGTTCCGCGCCAAGATGGTCTCGCTGCTCAATTCCCAGCTTGAGATAATAAAGGACTATACTAAACTCAACACGGCGGCTGATTCGGAGATACGTTCGAGCGCCGAGGCGGTCGAAATAATAAAGAACGAGGTAAACGATATACCCGATCTGCCCGAGGACGCTCAGCCCACGGCCAACCAGAGAGTGGTTGCCGCCCTTGAAAAAGCGACGCAGGAGCTGCCCAAGATCGAGCTTAACGAAAAGGGCGAGTATGTCGCCGCTAAGTAAAAAGGAGCGATCTATGCTTTATATAATAATCGGGATATTAGTCCTGATTCTTGACATAATATCAAAACATTGGGCGCTCGCGGCGCTGGCGGCGGGCGAGGGGATACCTCTGATACCCGGCGTGTTTCATCTGACTTATGTCGAAAACACCGGCATTGCCTTCGGTATGATGGAAAATAAACGGATAGTGTTTATAACATTATCCGTTATTATTCTTGCGGTGCTTTTTATATATTTGCTCAAGGCTCCGCGCCGCGACGTGTGGCTGAAGCTGGGCGCGGCTCTGGTGATCTCGGGCTCGGTCGGCAACCTGATAGAGAGAGTGTCAAAGGGCTATGTCGTTGATTTTCTGGATTTTCGGCTGATAAATTTTCCCGTGTTCAACGTGGCGGACATCGCGGTGTGCGTAGGAGCGGCGGCTCTGGTTATACATTTCCTGTTCGGCGGCGGCGCGGAAAAGCCTCAAAAATCCGAGAGCGAGGCGGATATTGAAAATGGAAACTAAAACGATAATCGTTTCGGAAGAAATGAGCGGCAGACTGGACAAACTGGCGTCGGAACGGCTCCAAGGCATAACCCGCTCGTATATAAAAAAGCTTATCGAAAGCGGCGGCGTGACCGTGAACGGTGAAATTTCAAAGCCCAACCGAAAGGTGAGAGCGGGCGATGAGATAAAAGTAGTTTTGCCCGACCCGGAGGAGCTTGAGATCACGCCCGAGGACATACCGCTCGATATTGTGTATGAGGACGGCTCAATGCTGATCGTCAACAAACCGCGCGGCATGGTCGTGCACCCCGCGCCGGGGAATTATTCGGGAACACTGGTAAACGCGCTGCTGTTTCACTGCGGAGACAGCCTGTCCGGCATAAACGGAGAAAAGCGTCCGGGGATACTTCACAGGATAGACAAGGACACAACGGGACTTTTGATGGTGGCCAAAAACGACAACGCCCACCAAAAGCTGTCGGAGCAGATCAAGGAGCATAGTCTTACGAGGGCGTATAAGACGCTGGTCCACGGGAATATAAAGCAGGACAGCGGAACTATAGACGCGCCGATCGGGCGGCACCCGACCGACAGGAAAAAAATGACGATAACCGACAAAAACTCAAGAGAGGCAGTCACCCATTACAGGGTGCTTGAAAGATTTTCGAAATACACTCTCGCGGAGTGCGTTTTGGAGACGGGAAGGACTCACCAGATACGCGTGCATATGTCCAAAAACGGACACCCCATCGTCGGGGACAAGACCTACGGCGTGAAAAAAGAGGAGTTTAATCTGAGCGGTCAATTGCTTTGCGCCTACAAGCTCGGATTTATCCATCCCGATACCGGAGAGTATATGGAGTTTACCTGCGACCTGCCCGACGATTTTCAAAAAGTTATTGATATATTGAGGAAAAAGTAAGATCCCGACGCGCGTCGGGACCTTGCTTTTATAATTGGGAAGAAATCATATTATATTATTTTTCAAATTTTTCGCTGTATGGTTTTATGCCGCTTAGGTCGCTCCATATATAGAGAGCGTATGTTTCGCCCTCGTCCAATGTAAAATCGGGCATCGCGTAATCTCCGGCGCCTTTTATTTCGATATCTTTAATTCCGCTCAGCGCGCCGTCTTTGTATTTGGCGGCTATCAGCCGCGCATCCGGAGCCGCGTCGCCGACATAATTTACTTTGGCGGTCAGACCGTTCGAGCTCGTTTCGGCGCTCACTACAGAGTATCCTTTTGCCTCGGGCTCTTCTGAGGCGGGCGGTTCGGTCGCGGGAGCGCTTGAAGGCTCCGCTGTGGCGTCCGGTTCTTTTGAGGGTTCCGCCGTGGCGTCCGGCTCTTTTGAGGGCTCCGCTGTGGCGTCCGGCTCTTTTGAAGGCTCCGCCGTGGCGTCCGGCTCTTTTGAGGGCTCCGTTGTGGCGTCCGGCTCTTTTGAGGGCTCGGCCGAAACCGCGGGTTCTTTTGAGGGTTCCGCTGTGGCGGCAGGTCCTTTTGTGGGTGCGGTCGATTCGCTCGGCTCGGCTGTCGAGCCGCCGGGCACCGCGCGAATCGATATTCCGGCAATGTTTATGTCGCCCATCGTACTCGCGATATACAGCGCGGAGCCTACATTCTCAAAGTGATAAGTGAATGAGTAATCACCGCCGCCGTGGTCGGGAGCGCAGACCGCCGCGGGCTCGGCTGAGGGGCTGAGGTACAGACCCAGCGTGTTTTCGCCGCCCGTGTAGAAATAAACGGTGATCATACATTCGCTTTCGGGGATGATGTAGAACGAGCGGCTGTCGACACTCTTTGCCTGATAGCCTCTTGTTATTGAAACACCGTCGACGCTGAAGCTGTTGCTCTTGTAGCCGTTCTTGTTGCCCTTATAGCAGCCCACATATCCGTCTGCGGATATGTCGCCCGCCGACATGTTTTGTCCGCTGTTCCAGTCCTTGGCAAAGCTGTCCGCGCCTATGGGTATCGGCTTCACGTCTCCCTCGGGAGGCGCGACCGGCGCGCTTGTGGGCTTAGCCGTGGCGCTCGGGTCGGCTGTGACCGAAGGATCGGGCGTCGCTGTCGGCTCGGGCTCGGGCGGGATCAGCGGAAGTCCGCCGCCTACCGAGACCACGCTCGAGCTGTATTTCATTATCTTGTCAAGCAGGGCTTGGTTTATGCCGTGGTGCGAATCATCGACCGCGTTGTTAAATGTCCACTCAAAATCTCCGCCCTCAACGCGTCCCGCGTATTTTTTAACGATTTCGACCGCTTCTTCCGCGGATTGCGACGTATATTCATACATAATGTCGGGATCGGTGTCAAAGTTGTTGTAAATGCCTTTGCCTCGGTCGTCTCCGACTTTTGCCTGCACGGTGTCGGGAACGATATCATTGCGATTTTCAACTTTATAAACGTCAAACTCGCCGGTGTTTTTTTCTTTTCCCCAGAGCCACCAGTTTTGCTGAGGCGTTATAAACTTATCGCCCCACGACTTTACCATGCCGCCCATCTGACCCGAAAGCGTGCCCTTTTCGGGATAGGTGTCAGTCGCGCTGTCATAGACGTCGCTGCCCTGAGAGGCGATTATTATCGGCCGCGGCACATTGCGGAAATAGTTGCATTCCGAGAACACCGAGGTCTTCATCGCCGCGCCTATGCCGTACATGGATACGCCGTCATAATAGTTGTTGTAAACATGGTTGTCGCCCACAACGCAGCGGGGCATGCGCGAATCGCCGTGGTCAAACCAGTTGTGGTGGTATGTGGCATAATAGTGAGCCTCGGAACTGTACATATTGCTGTTTTCCCACGGGCCGCCCGAGACAAAGTTTTTGCCCAGGTCCCACATATGGTTGTACGAGACAGTCACATAGCTCGATCTTGACTTAAACGCTACCGCGCCGTCGCCCCTTGCCTGGTCGGAATCCTTTCCGGGCGCGTTGTACAAAAAGTCGCAGTTGTGGACCCAGATGTTAAAGTTGTCGGTGTCCATTTCTATCGAGGACGCCTCGGCTCCCTCTCCGGCGTACATAACGGCCAGGTTCCGTATCTCAACGTTGACCATGCGCTTTAAGCACATCAGCCAGCCGTATACCGCGGCGTCGTCTCCCACACCCTCGATCGTCAGGCTTTGGTCTACCATGGGCGTGGTTTTCTGCTCCCAGCCCTGTATCTGGACTGTGTGACGCGTAAGTCCCGCGGGGTCCTCGACCCTGCCGATAAGGCGCACCGCCAGAGGCTTGGTGATTTTTTTCTGCTGGCGGTAGTGCAGGATCTCGGGCAGGCCTATTCCCTGCGAGGGATCGCCGTTCACCGTCACCGTGTCCTTGTTGCCGTTTGTGACATAGATCACGTCGGCGTTTTCTTTTAATGTTCCGTCATCGTTATAGGCTCCGCTCGCGGTGCCGACGGGCGAATTTTTCGAAAACGCGAATCCGCTTCTGTCGTGCGCCAAAACCGTGAGCGGTTCGGTTTCCGCCGCCGCGTCCGCGAGCTCCGCGCCGCCCTTTACCGGGACGATTTTAAGCGTATAATCGCCGGCCGAGAGCCCGAGCGCGTCGGCGCGGAAATAATCGGGATACTCTCGCACAAGCGGAGCGTCCAGTTTAACGTATTCGCCGTCCGATTTTTTGCTGTAAACGTTGTAGCTGTCGGCTCCGTCAAGCGGTGTCCACTCGGCGTAGGCCGACTCGAGCCAGCCGTTTGAGGCTGTGATCGTGACAGTATCCGACGCGCCGACGATCCCGCTCGGCACAGCCGCCAAGATCATGAACATTGACAAAATCAAACATATCTTCTTTTTCATTTCTATACCTCCGTTTATATTAATTATTATTTAATTCAAATTTTTCGCACAGCGGCTTTATTTCGTCGGTATCGCTCCAGATAAACAAAATAATATTTTCACCGTTTTGCGCCGCGAAGTTTTCTATTATATATTCCCCGCTTCCGTTTAATTCGATCGTGTTACCAAAGTCGGTCAGCACGCCGTTTTTGTATTTCGCGGCAAGCAGCGTGGCTTTCGGTGCCGCGCCTGTACCGCTGTATTCCACGTTCGCGATCAAGGCGTTATTTGAGTTATGGGCGCCTTTTATCGAATACGCGCCGCCGCTCGGCTCGGATGTCGCCGTAGGTTTTTCGGTCGACGGGGCGCCGCTCGGCTCGATTGTCGCCGTAGGTTTTTCGGTTGGCGGGGCGCCGCTCGGCTCGGATGTCGCCGTAGGTTTTTCGGTCGGCGGGGCGCCGCTCGGCTCGGATGTCGCCGTAGGCTTTTCGGTCGACGGAGCGCCGCTCGGCTCGGATGTCGCCGTAGGCTTTTCGGTCGGCGGGGCGCCGCTCGGCTCGGATGTCGCCGTAGGCTTTTCGGTCGGCGGAGCGTCGCTCGGCTCGGATGTCGCCGTAGGCTTTTCGGTCGACGGAGCGCCGCTCGGTTCGGTTGTTGCCGCCGCGTCAAGAGTCAGCGCCATGTAGTATATGAGCTGCTCTCCGCTGTTTTTTGTGATATCATAGCTCTCGCCGCCATTTACGGGAAATGTCAAAGTGTTTCCGCTGCCCGTCGCAGCCTCGCCGTTGATCTTTGCCGTCGGCGTGCTTGATGCGCCGAAAACCAAAAGCATTTCGCCGTCTCCGGGAGCGGTGAAGCTTATGCGCGAGCTGCTTCCCAGCTTAAAAGCGTTTGTAAGCGTCATGCCGCCGTATTCCAAAGATCCTCTGTCCTTTGATGTGGCGCCGCTTATTGTGTAAAAATCGCTTTTCATATCGCTTTCGGTGAAATTATGGATATATCCGCCGCTTGGCGGAAGATCTGAGCCGCCGCCGGGGTTGGGCGTCGGACCGCCCGGATTTACGGTGGGCGCCGATGTGGGCTCCTGCGTGGGAAGCGGCGTTATTGTCGGGCTGTTCGGGTCGTATTCCAGAACAAGATAAAACAGATACGAAACGCTGTCGCGGGTGATGTTGTATGTCTCGCCGGGCTCCACGTTAAATTGTATAAGTCCCGTCTCGGGATCGCCGCGGACGACCTCGTTGTTTACCTTGACATTTACCGAGCCGCGGTACGGATTGGCGAGCAGAGTCATAATGCCCCGACCGAGCGCCGTGAATTTTATGTACGAGCTGCCCTCGAACTTGAGGGATTTTGTCAGGTTGACCGCGTCGTACCGCATTATGCCGAACAGGTCGGTGATCGAGCCTTTTATTTCAAAAACGCTGCTCGCGGTGCCTTGGGTCGTAAAATTGTGCGTTATCCTGTCGTCGGACGGTTCGGGCGGCTGCTCGACGATCAGCGACGCGTCTCCGCCGATTTTGGCGATCGGCGGGTCATAGTTTTCAACCAAAGTCTGAAGCTCGGGTATTATGTCATAGTTTTTGTCCTGGATCGAATTCTCGAAGGTGTATTCAAAATCTCCGCCGTTCATCCGTCCCGCGTATTTTTTAACGGTCTCAACGGCGTTTTCGGCTGTTTCGGCGCTGTAGTCATACATGTTCGCCGCCGTGTCAAAGTTGTCATACACAGCGCCGCCCTTGAGCGCTTTGAAGGTATCGGGCACCTTCTCGTCTCGGTCTGATACAAGATAACAATCAAAATGACCGGCGTTGCTCACTCCCGGAGCCAAGTCGCTCGGAGTGTCAAGCTGAGTGTAAAACCTCTCGTATTCTCCCATATGATTGCCGAAGGCTTTTATCATTCCGCCCGCCTGGCCGGACAGCGTGCCGTCGCCGCTGTAATTCTTTTTGCTCGAGTTATAAACGTCGCTGCCCTGACTCGAGATTATCATGGGTCTGGCGCAGTATCTGAAATAATTGTTCTCGGCGAATATGCACGAGCCTTTGGCCGCGCCTATGCCGTACTTTGAAACGCCGTCATAATAGTTGTTGTACATATGAACGTCGCTTCCCACGCATCTGGGGTGGCGCGAATCCGAGTGGTCAAAGTGATTGTGATGATAGGTGACGTGGGTTTTTGTTGAGGCGCCGTCGGGGCTGTCGGTGAATGTGGTCTTTCCCGAATCCCAGAAATGATTGTATGATATCGTCACGTAGTCCGACTGATTTTTCATGTCAATACTGCCGTCGCCTTTGCTCTGATCGGTATCGGGACCGTGAGCGCCGTAAAAGTATTCAAGGTTGTGTATCCAGATGTTGTCGTTGTTTCCGTCAAGAGCCGTGGCGTCGCTGTCGGTGCCGCCGCCGTACCACATTATCGCGAAGTTGCGCAGCTCGATATTCGAGGATTCTTTGAATGTTATTCCCCATCCGTGGATAGCCGCGTCCTCGCCTACGCCTTCTATTGTCACGTTTTTGGTATTGCGGATACCGAGCAGATATTTTTCCATACCCTCGGGCATGTCAACTCTGCCGATAAGCCGAACGATCAGCGGCGTGGTGATCTTGTTCCGCTCGCGGAAGTCAAATATGCTCACGAGCCCGACGCCGTCTTTGGGTATCCCGTCTATCATAACGCGGTCTTTGTTGCCGTTTGAGACGTAAATTATGTCCGCGCCGTCTTTGGGTGTTCCGTCAGGCTCATAGCCGCCGCTCGCGTCCTTTTCGGGGGATTGTGCGCTGAAAGCGAAACCCTCTCTCGGGTAAGAGCCGACCGAGAGTATTTCGGTTTCCGCCGCGAGGCTCTCGTCCTCGGCGCCGTTTTCCGCGGGAACTATTTTTATTCGATAGCTTCCGGCCGAAAGACCGACCGCGTCAACGCGGCGCGTTCCGTTTTTGTACTCGCGCAAAAGCTCGCGGTCAATAGGCGCGTACTCGCCGCCTTCGGGTTTGATATACGCGTTCACGGTGTCAATGCCCGCTCCGCTCCACTCGGCGTAAGCCGACTCGAACCAGCCGGAGGCTTCGGTGATCGTCACGGCTTCGGATTCCGAAAACACCGCCCGCGGCGCGGCAGAGACCGCCAAAATCAAACACAGCATTGCGGATAATATTTTTCTCATAGAAATACCCCCTATAATAACTTATGATAATATTATACAAGCATTTTAAACCGGGGGTAAAGTAGCAGATGACAAAAATTTTTATGGTAGCAGAAAAAAACCGCCTCGTTTTGAGGCGGTATCAAATCGACGACCAGATATCCAGGAGTTTGTTTGCTCCGAGGACTATGTCCTCGTCCGAAAGTTCGCCGAAGCCTAAGATAAACAGCCTGTCCGAGATTATCGGGTTGGGCTTTTCAAGGGCGTTTTTGATGAATGAGAGTTTAACGCCGTTTTGGTGGGCGATGTCGATCAAAAATTCCTCGTCCGCGTCAATGAGCGGCCTGAGCAGCAGCGTCGTGCCGCACTCGGCGTTTAGGATCTCAATGTTTTTGCCGAACGGATGACGCTTTATCGCGCCGATCAGCAGGTCCCTTTTTTTCTTGTATATCCTGCGCAGGCGGTTTATGTTTGAGTAATAGCTGCCGTCTCTTATTATCTCGGTGATAAAAGCCTGATCCTGCCTGCCGACGCAGGAATGATAGGTGTAGAACACTCTTTTCCATTTGGCAAGCATAAATTCGGGCAGCACCATGTACGCGGCGCTCAGCGAGGGCGACACCGTCCGTGTAAAATCCCCCGCGAAAATGACGTTTTTGTTTTCGGTCATAGAAAAAAGCGGCTCCGACGGATTTGAGTAAACAAAGTCCATATCGTAGTTATATTCTATTATATATCTCTCGTCTCCCGCCCAATCAAGCACCGCGCGCTTTTGTTCGTGGTCCGTTTTATAATAGAGCGGATAGTGGTGAAAGGGCATCAGAAAGAGAACATCTGCGTCAAAGTTTTTGAGCGTTTCGGCGCTTATGCCGCTTTCCGGGATATTGAGATAATTCACCTTATGGGCGCCCAGGTTCATAAACTGCGCTATTTTGTTGTACGCGGGGTTTTCAAGCCCAAAAACCGCTTCGCTGCCGATAACGCGCATCAGACAGTCCAAAAGCCGGGTTATGTCGGTGCCTATTATTATCTGGACCGGGCTCGCCTTGATCCCTTGGGTTTTGTTCAGCATGTATGAGATCTGCTTGCGAAGATCATAGTCGCCGTTGTAGTCGGGATATGTGAATTTGCTTTCATCAAGCCTCGCTGTCTGTTTGTAGGCGCGGCGAAAAGCCGAGGGAATACTCAGGTCCGTTCCGTTTCGGCTGAAATTATAAACATACGGCACATTGCTGCGCCAAAGACGGTCGGGCACATCGGCGGTTTTCTCCGCGCTCTTGACAAAATAGCCGGAGCGCTCCGCCGCCGATACATATCCGTACTGCGCCAGCATGTTATAAGCGTTTGTTATCGTGTTGACCGACACGCTCATATCCCTCGCCATTTGCCGCTGCGACGGCAGCTTTGAGCCCGGCTCTATCTCGCCGTGATTTATCTTATCCGCCAATTGGGTGAACGCCTGTATATAAAGCGGCTCGCCCGAAGATTTGTCAAAATTAATGTAGATCATATGAAATTATCGCGTTAGCTGTTTTTCACGATCTCCATCGCCTCGCCCATGACTTCGGCTATGGGTTCGCGGATGACTATGTCGGCGCGGGAGTCGGCGGGGGTGGCGCTCTTGTTTATCAGTATAAGAGTGTGGCCCGAAAAATCGTGGATAAGTCCCGCCGCGGGATACACGTTGAGCGACGTGCCGCCGATTATCATGGTATCGGCCTTGCGGATGGCGCGCACCGAGCCGTCTATGACCTTTCCGTCAAGGCCCTCCTCGTAAAGCACAACGTCGGGCTTGATGATCGCTCCGCATTTTTCGCACTTGGGTATGACCTCTTTTGAGTTCACGATCGCGTCAAGACCGTAAAACGTTCCGCATTTTGTGCAGTAGTTGCGATGTATGCTGCCGTGGAGCTCGAACACGTTTTTGCTGCCCGCCGCCTGGTGCAGGCCGTCGATGTTCTGGGTTATGACTGCCTTGAGCTTGCCCATATTCTCAAGCTCCGCCAGCGCGATATGCGCCTTGTTGGGCTTCGCGTCCTCGTATATCATTTTTTCTTTGTAAAACTCGAAAAAGATCTCGGGGCTGTACACAAAAAAAGTGTGGCTCACGATCTGCTCCGGCGGATAGCGATATTTCTGGTTGTAAATTCCGCCGCTGCTGCGGAAATCAGGGATCCCGCTCTCGGTGGAAACGCCCGCGCCGCCGAAAAATACCATATTATTTGACTTTTTTATTGCCTCGGCAAGAAGTTTAGCGCTTTCGCTCATAAAGACATCTCCTTTTGATTTAAAGAAAGAGGGGCAACACCCCCAGGCGGCATTGCCCCAATCCGAAGAAAATTTTAATATTTAAGGTTTCATTAAAATGTAATGCCAATTTTATTAAATTGACATTAATATAATACACCAAAAATATTGATCAGTCAATACCCTTTGTGACTTTAATGAAAATTTGTAATTATTTTACAATATACGCGCCTGATAAAGTCGCAGAGGCAATGTTTTTTTGGATATTTTTCAAAATTTTAAAAAATTTTGAAAAAAAGCTTGACAAATGGTTACTACAAGTGTAAGATAGTAGTATGAGATTTACGCTCGTAATTAGATAAGCTTATAATAAAAATAAATAATAAATTTTAATGAAAGGGGAATAATCATGTCAAAATTACCGCAGATTTCTCCGGCGGAGCTTGAGGTCATGAATGTGCTTTGGAAGCACGGCAGTCTTATGGGAACCGAGATCGTTAATATAGTCTCGGAGACCAACGATTGGAACGACAAAACGATAAGAACATTTATTAACCGTCTTGTCGCCAAAAAAGCTTTGTCTATCGAGAAGATCAACGGGCGCGCATTTCGTTATTCGGCGGCAATTGACGAGGATGAGTACAAGTCAAATGCCACCAAGAATTTTATCAACAAGATGTATGACGGCTCGCTTAATATGATGTTGACCGGATTTATCAAAGACAATGATCTTGACAAAGAAGAGATCGACGAGCTCAAAAAAATTCTTGAGGGATAATTTTATTAGGTGAATGATATGATTATAAAACAACTTTTTTTGCTGTGTCTAAGCGCGGCTCTGTACGGCACTATCATGGGCGCCATAGTCTGGGCATTGGGCAGGCTTTTGAAAAAACAGCTGCCCGCCTCGGCAATGTTCATGTTCTGGGTTATAGTGACCGTTAGGTTTTTGTTGCCTTTTGCACCGGAAAGCCGATTCAGCTTGTTTAATCTGCTGCCCGATGGGGCGGAAAATGCGAAATTGGAGACCGGAAGCCGCGTTCTTGAGAGCGCGGGAATATCGGCGGCATCATCGGGCGGCGTGTCGGTCGTGTCGGTGTGCGCCGTTATATGGTTTGTTGTGAGTGCGGCGGTTTTCCTGTGGTTCGCGGTGCCTCAGATAATAATGCAGATACAAATGAACCTGCGTCCCTCGTGTACCGACGGCAGAATATCAAAATTACTTGACGAATGTTCAAGGCGGCTCCGCATAAGCCGCCGCATTTCGTTTGTGTTCCAAACGCGTTTCGAAACACCCGCTCTGATCGGTTTTTTACGGCCGAAGATCCTGCTTACCGAGGAAGTTCGCTCCTTTCCCGACGAGGAAATAAAGTACATATTGATGCATGAGCTGTGCCACATGAAGCGCCGTGATATTCTATATAAATATCTGGTGATCGCCGCGCGCAGTCTTCATTGGTTTAACCCGTTTTTATGGTATTACACCGCCTGCGCCATGCGCGACGCGGAGCTTGCCACCGATGAGAAGGTCATGATGTATATAGGCGAGGGCGAAAGCAAGAATTACGGCAGAGCGTTAATAAACATCTCCGCGAGGCTTTCATTCCACAAGTTTGGCGCAGTTATGGGTATGGCCGGCAAAAGAAGCGATCTGCGCCGCAGGATAATGAAAATTTCGAAATTCAAACGACCGTGTGCTGCGCTGCGAATTATCGGAGTGACGGCTGTTCTTGTGCTGGGCTTCACGGGACTTACCAACGCCAAGCTTCCCGAATCGCTGCAGCCGGAGCCGCTGTTCGGCGGGATAAAAAAGGATTTTTCCCCGGATGTCAGAGATTTTTCTCCGGGCGAGAAAGTCATTGCCGACGGTGAGCCGGAGCAATTGATCGAAAGGCACACATTTTTGGATGAGACGGCCGAAATATCGGACTTTGAAGCTGCGGCAGGAGATATTTCCTCTGCCGAATTCGGCTCAAACACGAGCTCGGCGGTCGTTGACGCGGGAGGCTCGTCCGATCAATGGGTAGAAACGGCCTCTCAAACCGCCGTCGTTCCGCCGCCTGCGGACGGTTCTTCTTCCGAAAACCGAGCAGCGGCGACGGGATCCGAAACCGACGCCGCGGTTCAGACGCAGGATGACGCGAACTCCGTGTTTGCATCCAGAAACGATCTGCTCCCGGGCACCACGATAGATGACGTTGAGAGCGAGCATCCGAATGCCCGTCGGCGAACCATAGCCGCGGGAGACAACAGCGTTGGCGTTGAAAGCGGCGATGACGGAACTGTCAATTTCTATATTGACAGCCGCACCTCGGATATGATAGGGGCGCGTATTCTTTCGGGCTCGGGCGAGACGCTCAACAGGATATATTTTACTCCCAGAGCCTACAATTCATACACGATTAAGGGTCTCAGTCCCGGCGGAAGATATACTCTTGAGATACACACGTCCGCGAGAGCGGAGATATTATGCTACTGAGGAGGCGAGCCGATATGAGATTCAAAAAGTTTATTGCCGCGGCGTCGATATTGGCGCTTGCCGCAGCCGCTGCGGTCCCGGCGTTTGCGGGTTCCGAGGCCGACAGATATATAAAGTGCAGCTTGAGCCGCGGAGGAAGCGTTAATCTTGTCAACGCGGAGCGCTATATGCCGGAGCGGGAAGCGGAACCGATCTTTACACAGGGCGAGGACGGAAAATACGGCCTCAGAATAGGCGATAACATAATATGCGAAAACGAGTGGGACGATATTCAGCTCAACACATCCGTCGGCAGACTGCTAGCGTCGCTTGGCAGCGAGAATCCCAAACAGAGCGGCGCCGCCTCGCTTCAGGGGGATTTTGAGTCCGACCCCGAGACCGTGTCGGTTAAAAGAGACGGCATGTGGGGCGCTGTCAGCAAATCCACGGGAGAGCTTTTGATCGCGCCGCAGTACAACGAGGTGTGCGAGATCAACGGTATAATCCGAATCATGGATTTCAAGGGCAACTACGGTTACGCCGCCAAGGACGGACAAGTTATGATCGAGCCGAAATACGATTATGTTTCGGCTTTTTCCCGTTCTCAACTGGCGGATTTTGACAGCGGGTATTCCTGCTATACGACCGTGGTCGGCAGAGACTACGGTTACACGGTGCTTGACCTGAGAAGCGGCGATGAGCTTATACCGCTCACGACCGACACGATCAAAATACTCAGCAACGACTATTTTACGGTCACAAACGAGGACGAATTTGTGTCTAAGCTGTACGGCGGCGAAGGTGATCTACTGCTTGAGCTTGACAGCTGCGCGGGAATAGAAATGGCGCGCGACAATAGATTTCTCGCGGCGATGCTGACGTTTTCGGAAAGCGAAAGCGGAGAGAAAACAATAGACGGTGAAAGCGATATGCTGATAGATTCAAAGGGCGATGTTATATTGGACGGAAGTGAATATTATTCGCTGAATTATGTCGGTGTCGGCGATTCGCGGCCCGCGTTGGTTTCGGCGGACGGCGCTGATAATAGCCCCGTGTTCTTTGCCTGCGCCAGAGGCAGCGAGATGACCGAGACGTCCGACGGCACAGTGTTGTCGGGATTTGACATGTTCGACATCGACGGGAATTTTTTAACTCGCGTCGACGCGGGAGACGCGAGCGTAAACTGCGGCACGATAAGGGTCTGCGACAACGGTAAGTGGGGCTTGATCGGAACCGACGGACGGAAGATCCTGCCCTGCGAGTATGACGGAATAAACTTTCCGTTTATAATGAGGAGCGGAAAAATCGGTGTATGCGACAATGCGGGAAATATTATAATCGAGCCTACATGGGAAACCGACAGTCTTTCGGGCTGCCGCGTGATCGAGCTCTCGGGCAGAGTGTTTTTCACGTTCCGCGCGGAGGACGGCGGCATGTATCTTGCCGACGAGCGAGGAGAGGTCATAGCGGGCCCGTATACCGATATAAGCTCAAAAGACGGACGGCTGCTCGTCAGCCTGCCTGTTTCGTGTTATAAAGTGTTGGCCGACGTTAATGAAGAGCCCGCGCCTGTTCCCGTGGTCAATATGACCGACGAGGCGTTTTCCGAGACGACGGAATATCTGAAAGAGCTTGATATTATTGAAGATCCCGATCTTGAAACCGTCACCAAAGGCGAGTTTTTGAAAATGCTCGGCAAGGCCGCGGGACAAGGTGATGTTGTCGCGGCCGACGCTTCAGATTCGGACGCGCCTCTTACCGAGGGAGACGCATTGAGCATAACAGCTGATTATATCAGAAACGGCAAGTCGATCGCGGGTTCGGACAAGCAGATACAAAAGAGCGAGATAGAGCCGTATGCTTCGTGCTATATGCCGACGGATTTCGCGGCCGATCCCGACAAAGTTGTCGAGCCCGTGTACGCGCCGGGACTGGTTCAGGCGTACGAGCTTTCGATGGACAGCCTGAGAGACGAAAAGACATATTCCGAAAATCCCATCGAGAATATTATCGCGTATTATTTCTTCTAACGTGGGGACTGGGGAATAGAAACGGGCGGATAATATCCGCCCCTATGGTGTGATGAGACCCGCGGGTTTCAAAAAGCGGTATTCGGGTATTTGAACCGCCTCTTCCGCCGTTATATTAAAAATCAATGTAATAAAAAACATTACAATTATTTCGATCACGCCGATCGCTCGGCGTTTTTCGAATCAGTTTCTTTTTGTGTGGACGTCTATCTGCTCCGAGTCGAGCTTTGAGTATTCTATGATCTGACTGCTGTATAGACCGTAGTAGCCGGACATGACATAGCTCACCGCGGCGGCCGTGGCGAACAGCACTATGCCGCTTGCGCCGAACATCTCGACGCCGAAAAAGATCGAGGCGATCGGACAGTTGACAACGCCGCAGAACATCGAGATCATGCCCAGCGCCGCCGCGAAGCCCGGATCGACGCGGAAAACGCCGCCCAAAACGCAGCCTAAGGTCGCTCCGATAAACAGCGCGGGCAGTATCTCGCCGCCCTTGAAGCCCGCTCCGATAGTTATTACGGTGAACAAAAGCTTGAGCGCGAAGGCCCAAGGCGCGGCGCTGCCGCTTTGGACCGCGGCGGCGATGACCCGCGTGCCCACGCCGTTATAGTCGGTGGTGCCGAGCAGAAATGTCAGCGCGGCAATGACCGCTCCGCCGACAAATACGCGTATGTAAGGATTTTTGAAAAGCTTTTTCATGCCCTTTTCTGCGCCGTAGATACCGACGCAGAACACGATGCTCACAGCCGCGCAAATGACCGCGACGGCTATCGTTTTGAAAAACACGACAAGGCTGAGCTCGGGCGCGCCCGCAAGGGGATAAAGGCCCGGCTCGAGCCCGAAAAGCAGCGTGATCTTGTAGGCCAGCACCGAGGACAAAAGGCAGGGTATAAACGCCGAATAGCGGATAACTCCGACCATTATGACTTCGAGGGCGAAGAACGTGGCGGCCAGAGGCGTGCCGAACAGAGCCGAGAAAACGGCGCTCATGCAGCACATGATTATTATGCCCGACTCGGTTTCGTCAAGGCGCGGTATCTTTTTCACAAGCTCGCCTATGCTGCCTCCGATCTGCAGCGCGGCGCCCGTTCGGCCGACGCTGCCGCCGAAAAGGTGGGTCAGCGCGGTGGCGATAAATATGAGCGGCGCCAGCGCCAGAGGCACCTTTTCCTCGCTCCGCGCCGCGCGTATCACGCTGTTGGTCCCGGTCTTGTCCATCCCGGCGAGGCGGTATATAAAGACGATAACAACTCCCGCCAGCGGCAGAAAAAGTATTATCAAATTGTGCGCGTCTCGAAAATCCGTGACATAGTTTATGCACAGGCGGAACAGCGAAATAGCGGCTCCGCCCAGGCCGCCGGTTATCGTGGCAAGGATGAGCCATTTAACAAAAGCGCGCAGATAATTTCCCGCCGACAGTGTTTTTTGTTTCAGTTTTTCGCGCATGGTCCCGCCTCCCTTTTATTCTAAACATAAAAGCGCCCGGAATATCCGGACGCTTATGGCTGCCTGACTAGGATTCGAACCCAGACAAAGTGAGTCAGAGTCACTCGTGCTACCCTTACACAATCAGGCATCATATGGTGCGAGCAGTGGGACTTGAACCCACACGCCATAAGCACACGCCCCTCAAACGTGCCTGTCTGCCTGTTCCAGCATGCTCGCAAGTCGCTGTCGTTGCCAAACAACTCTAACATTATAATGCCTTTTTGAACTTTTGTCAAGAGCTTTTTTTAAAAAATTTTATTTTTTTAAAAACAAGGCCTCAAAGGCTCGCCCTTGGGGAGAGCTGTCAGCGTAGAGACTAGGAAATAGGTACTAGAAACTAGGAACATCTCACGGTTTATGTCAGGCTCGCCCCTTGGGGAGAGCTGTCTGCGAAGCAGACTGAGAGGGGTTCCTAGTCCCTAGTTGCTATTCTCTAGTACCTACGTTCCCACCTCCGTCTGCGGCTTGCCGCAGCCACCTCCTCCCGGGAGGAGGCAGATTATAGGCGCCCTTTGGGGCGAGGCAAACGCCGCCGCCCGTTTTTAACGACTTAATCATTTTATGCGGCGGGAACGGAATCCTCGCTTACCGGAAAATCAAAATATGTGTCGGGATAGGGCTCGTTCTCAAGTGTGAAATGCCACCACTCGGTGTCAAGGGGCTTGAATCCGTTCTCAACCATTATGTTTCTTAATATATTCCTGTTATTTATCTGCTCCTCGGTCAGGTCTCCGACGTAATCGGGATGCGAGCGCTCTCCGAAATAATCAAAGGTTCCGCCCATGTCAACTTCCTTTCCGGTGCTCATGTCGAAAATCGTCAAATCGACCGTGCTTCCGCGGCTATGGCCCGACTTCTCGGCGATATAGCCTTGGTCGAACAGCACGGACTTGTCAAGCTCGGGATAAAAATACTCCTTCATGCGCGTGTCGTCGACATCCTCGGCCCAGCCGATAAAATCGTTGACCGCGGTCTGCGGACGGTACGCGTCGTAGATCTTGAGCATGTATCCCTGCTCCTTGGCGTCTCGGGCTGCCTCTCCGAGAGCGGCGGCCGCCTCTTTTGAAATGAGGGCGCAGGGCTCCTCATAGCCGTCGATCCTGTCTCCCACAAAGTTATACTCGGAATAGTATCTTATCTCAAGGATCACATCCGGCACCGCCTCGGCGAGCGAAACAAAACCCGACGCGTCCTTTTCCGCACTTTCGGCTCCGCTTGAACCCGCGCTTTGGTTTTCGGTCTGAGGCTGCGTCTCGTGCGTCGGAACCTGCGATGAGCAAGCCGTCAGCGCCAGCGTCAGGATCATCACGGCAAATAACTTAAACAATTTCTTATTCATTTCGTCAACTCCTTTTTAATGTAAAATACTTCAAATAAATTATATCACAATTAATATGGTTTTGTCTATAATTTTTTATATTATCGCCTTCAGGTTATCATCGGAAATATCGGGGAACACGGCTTTCAAATGCCGGGCTATGCGCTCTCCCGATTCCTCGGGGTCGCGGCGATACGCCGAGGTCACAAAGTCGCCGCCGAGCAGCGCCTCCGGCGCCGCGTATTCCGCAACGCCCCAGCCGTAGGGCGCGCCGAATTTGTCAAGCATATACACAAAGTCGGATATGCAGACATAGGTTTGCATCTGAAGGCGGGTTATCACCGTGTCGAAGCCCTTTTTGCCGCCCTTTCGGTAGTCGAGCATTCTTTTGAGCTCTTTTGAAAGCAGATATTTATTTTCCGCGATCGCCTCGTATACCTCCCTGTCCTTGTATGAGGCGAGACCGTCGTTAAACCGCGCGTCAAAGTCATAGCCGTCTCGGCGCAGGTTGGCAAAATCCGGGAACCAATCGCGGCTTATGAACATCGCCTTGCCTTTAAAAAATTTGCCGTAGACGCACCTGAGGCTCCGCGCGATCGGACCCTTCCATTCCCACGGACCGTCGGCCTCTCCCGAGAACCAGAGCTCGGGCGGGCAGCATTCCTCGATCGAGAACCCCGGAACATCATTCGCGAAAAAAGGCAGAAAGCCGATCTCCTCCACCAGCTCTATAACATCCTCCGGCGAGCGCACTTCGCAAAGCGGCATATAAAACACTCCTTTATATTATTTTAGATAATTTTAACATATCGGACATCATATGTCAATTTGGTATTATGTTTTTTAAATATTGCATTTATCCGACAAATATGCTATAATACTAAAATATAAAAACATACCTAAGGAGGGATATTATGTTTAAAGAATTTACCGTTACGATACCGACATTTCCGGACAATGAGTTTGATATAATCAATTATGGCGCGGCGCAGGGAAGCAAGGAGGCCAACACAAAGGCTTTCGCGGCGGCTATAGACGCGGCGGCGGAGCACGGCGGCAGGGTCATCGTGCCCGACGGCGTGTGGCTCACCGCTCCGATCACCCTAAAATCGGGCGTCGAGCTGCATCTTGACGATAACGCTCTGATATTATTTGACAAGAGCCCGGAGGACTACCCGTTGATCGTCACCGACTATGAGGGGATCAAGAGGATCAGGACCGTGTCGCCGATCACCGCGGACCATGCCGAAAACATCGCCATCACAGGCGGCGGCACGATAAACGGCAGCGGTCAGCTCTGGCGCCCGGTCAAGCGCTGGAAGATGACCGACATACAGTGGGACCGCCTGCTGGCGAGATCAGAATACATAATCCACGGCAATGACGGCGAGATCTGGGTTCCGTCCAAATCTATCTACGACGCCAGATACGTGGGCGAGGTTTTCCCCGACGACTATCCCACATACGAGGAAGCGCTCGCGGCTGCCGCTCCGTACTACGACTTCTACAGACCGGTCATGATAAGCCTTAGGCACTGCAATAACGTGCTTATCGAGGGCGTGCGCCTTCAGAACTCGCCCGCATGGAGCGTTCACCCCTACTTCTGCGAAAATCTGACCGTCAGGAACGTTTTCATAACCAATCCGTATTACGCCCAGAACGGCGACGGCATCGACGTGGATTCCTGCAACAGGGTACATATCCACAACTGCGACTTCCGCACCGGCGACGACGGCATCTGCTTAAAATCCGGCAAGGACAGAGAGGCGAGAAAACTCAAAAAGCCCTGCGAGAACGTTTATGTTCACGACTGCAAGGTGGGCAAGAGCCACGGCGGCTTTGTTATAGGCAGCGAGATGTCGCGCGGAGTTCGGAACGTGCTGGTGCAGAACTGTACCTTTACCGACTCGGACATAGGCGTGAGATTCAAGAGCGCAATGGGCCGCGGCGGCGTTGTTGAGGATATCTATCTTGAAAATATCCAGATGATAAACATCAAGAACCAGCCCGTTATCATGACGATGGACTATGTTCACAACCTGATGGACTACAGGGATCCGGTCGTTCAGAGCGACGATCCGGAGGATATCCCCGAGATCAGAAATATTTATTTCAAAAATTGCAACTGCATTGGAGCGGGCGCTCCGGTCAAGATCAATCCGCTTGAGGGCTATCCCGAGTCTATCCATGATATTTATTACGAGAACTGCTATCTCGAGGGCGCGGAAAACAATATGTAATTTAATAGCAAATAAAGCGGGCGGATAATATCCGCCCCTGCCTATTTTGTCAAAAAATTGTGACGAACTTTAACTGTCCCGTCATAAATTACGGAAGTGATGCAAAATGCAAAAATATAAATTTATTATTATCGGGTCGGGGTGGCGGTCGCTCTATTACGCGCGCGCGGCAAAGGCTCTGCCCGAAATTTTCGAGCTTTGCGCCATGTATTGCAGAACGCCCGAGAAGGCCGAAAAAATGTCGCGGGAAAATAATATACCTACCACAACGTCTATCGAGGAATGTCTGAGCTTTGAGCCCGACTTCGCGGTCGTGGCGGTCAATAAGACATCGATAGCCAACGTCTCTCTCGACTGGATCGAGCGTGTTCCTGCCGTGCTGTGCGAGACTCCCGCGGCGCTCGACATCGAGACCCTGAACAAGCTGTGGAAAGCTCGCCAATCGGGACGCAAGCTCGTTGTGGCCGAGCAGTTCACGCGTTTTCCGCGATACAAAGCGCTGATCGAGCTCGCAAATCGAAAGCTCATAGGCGGGCCCGACTTTCTGAACATCTCGCTGGCGCACGACTACCACGGCGCGAGCCTTACGCGGGCGCTGCTTGATGTTTCGCACGACGTAGGATTTTCGGTCCGCGGAAAAATTTATAAATATCCGACGATCGAGACCTTCACCAGATACGAGCGCTTCTATGACGGCAGGACCGCCAACAAAAAGAGGACTGTGGCGGTTTTCGAATTTGAAAACGGAAAGACCGCGCTGTTTGACTTTGACTCCGAGCAGTACCGCTCGCCGATAAGGCACAATTCGGTAAAGCTCCGCGGCCGCCGCGGCGAGATCGCGGACAACACCGTTTATTATCTGAACGATAAATTCGAGGACGTTAGGTCGGAGCTTAAAATAAAGACGCGTATGATCGAAACAGGCGACCCGAACCCGAGCCTCGCCCGAATCGAGGAAGTCACCGAGATAACCTTCGAGGGCGAAAAAATCTATATTCCCAAATTCGGCTTGCGCGGCCTTCCGCAGGATGAGACCGCGGTCACGGAAATGATGGCGGAAACCGCGGAATACTCAAGGGGCGCCGCTCCCGAGCCCTATCCGCTCGCGGACGCCCTGCAGGACGCGTATATGTCGATACTGCTTCACAGAGCGATCGACAGCGGGGAGACAATAAAAAGCGAAAGGCAGATTTGGAACAAATAAACCGAGGGATCTGTGTATGTGCAACATATATAAATCCCTTATTGCTTTTTTGTGCAGAAATATTGATTATTTTTGCAACCTTTTGTGGTATAATTAAGTCTAAGATAATAGAAAGTAATTGTTTTAATTTTCAGCCAAAAAGGAGGACAAAATTAATGAGAAAAAACACGAAGAAGATTCTGGCGTCGCTGACGGCGGCGGGCATGATCTTAAGCTGCGGCTCGGCTTTCGCCGCGGATACCCCGGCCTTTGACCTGAGCGGCAGCCCGGTGATCCAAACCCCCGAATCCCAAGAGCCCGCGGCGGCGCACAACGGCGGAACATTTAATGTTCAAGCGATCGAGCGTGACGGAGCTCTGACCGTGCCGCTGCGCGAGGTCATGGGGCAGATGGGCTACGCGGTCGCTTGGAACGATGAAACTCAGGGAATAGACTGCGTGCGCGACGAGACCGTTGTCGGAATGGTTATCGGCGATCTGAGATATTATCACTACAACAAAATGGCGGCGTACAACAGCAGCGCGATGCCTTACACCGAGCTTTCCGCAGCGCCTTATCTCTATCAGGACAGCGTGACCTACGTTCCGCTCGAAATGCTGACATCGGTTCTTGGCGTCTCGGTTTACATCGGCGAAGAAAATGTTGTAACGATCGCCGAACCCGCTAATGTCACGCTTAATTCCGTTCAAGCCGACGATGACGGAATATATTTAAGCGTGAACGATCCGAAGCGCGGCGAGGTTATCGTTCGGTTTTCCGACACGATCGTTATTCCCGAGGATTATGACCTTACGGCCTTGCCCGAGGGCGCGGAACTTGAGATCGAGTACGGTCTCGCCATGACGATGAGTATTCCGCCCCAAACCACCGCGATAAAGATCATACCGCCGGCCATCGAAACGGCCGACGACAGCGTGCCCGGAACGATCGTGAAATTCAAATCGCTTGAAAGCGACGAGGACGGACAGTATATCATAGTTGAGGACGAGGTACACGGCGATGTTATCGCGAGGATCACCGACGAAACCAAGATCTCCGGCATCGTGCTTTCCGATCTCGCCGAGGGAAACACAATCTCGGTCGAGTACGGCCCGGCCATGACGATGAGCATACCGCCTCAGACCACAGCTGTCTCGGTCGGCCTCCCCTATGTTGAGACCATCGACAGCGCCGAGTTCAGCGGAACCATCACCGAGCAGAACATCGAGGCAGGTCAGATCGTGATCGACGAAAACGGAACGGCCAGAGCGCTGAACGTTGACGACGGCACAAAAATCACCCACGGTCTTGACAAAAGAGTTTATAAAATCGACGACCTGACGGTCGGCACAAAAATAACGGGCGTGCGCGAAACGGCCGAGACCCGCAGTATTCCGCCCCAGTCATACGCGATCTCGATCGAGATCTCCGGCTAAGTTCGGTCATATATTTAATATACGCGCAAGGCGGAGCAAATTGCTCCGCCTTGTTTAATTTAAACCGTTGGGATTGTTTTTTTGCCAGTTCCAAGTGTCTCGGCACATGTCCTCTATAGTGAGCTCGGCCTTCCAGCCCAGACAGCGCTCCGCCTTTGTCGGGTCGGAGTAACACTCGGGAATATCGCCGGGACGGCGCGGCTGCATCTCGTAATTTAAGTCAATATCGTTGACTTTGATAAAGCTCTTTACTATGTCAAGCACGCTGTAACCCACGCCCGTGCCCAGGTTGAACGCCTCGACGCCCTTGTGCGCCGCCGCGTAGTCTATGGCCTTGGCATGGCCTTTGGCAAGATCGACAACATGGATATAGTCTCGAACGCAGGTGCCGTCCGGCGTCGGATAGTCATTTCCGAAAATTCCCAGCTTGGGCAGCTTGCCGACCGCAACCTGTGAGATATAGGGCATCAGATTGTTTGGTATGCCGTCCGGGTCTTCACCTATCCTGCCGCTCTTGTGGGCGCCGATTGGATTGAAGTATCTCAGCAGCACAACGCTCAGCTCGGGGTCAGCCGCGCAGGCGTCGGTCAAGATCTGCTCTATCATCAGCTTTGTCCTGCCGTAGGGACTGCCGCTGGTGAGAGTCGGCATGTCTTCGGTCAGAGGCATCTTGTCTGAATCGCCGTACACCGTGGCGGATGAGCTGAAAACGAAGTTATTAACGCCGTGCTTTTCCATGGCCTCGAGCAAAGTCAGGGTCGAGTCGATATTGTTTCTGTAATATCTGATAGGGATCTTGCAGCTCTCGCCAACCGCCTTGAGGCCCGCGAAATGTATAACGCAGTCGATCTTGTTTTCCGAGAACAGCTTGTCCACAGCCTCGCCGTCGCAGACGTCGATCTCGCAGAACACGAAATCCTTCCCGGTGATCTCCCTGATTCGGTTCAAAGCCTCGGGCTTGGAATTTGAAAAATTATCGGCGATCACGACGCTGTGACCCATGTCGAGCAGCTCGATCGCCGTGTGCGAGCCGATATATCCCGCGCCGCCGGTCAAAAGTATATTCATTTTTGTCATCCTTTCCTATTTAAAATATGCCGATGTGTTTTCGGTATAAATATGATACTCCAAAACGAGGATTATGTCAATATAAAAATGAGAGTGCTGCGTTCCCGCCTCCGTCTGCGCAAGCCGCAGCCACATCCTCCCGGGAGGAGTCCCTAGCACCTATGTTGCCGCCGCGCAAATTTTAAATTGACAAAATCTCTTTTCGGCAGTAAAATAAATAAAAAGAGGTGGTAGCATGACGCTTCGGATAGCTGTGTGCGACGATGAGAATTATTGGATAAATCAAATCGAGGAACATCTTATAAAATTCAAAAAAACGCATAACGATATTGAATGGGATGTGTTCTATTCCGGCACGGATTTATTGAATACCTATGATAAAAACAAAAATCCGTATGATGTTGTGATTATGGATATAGAGCTGAAAGATATATCGGGTATAGAAATTGCCAAAAAAATAAGAAAAGCCGATTATTCCGTAATACTTTTCTTTTTGACAAGTTATAAGGAATATGTTTTTGATTGTTTTGAGCCCGCTCCTATGAATTTTTGGGTCAAGCCTTTATCATACGATACTTTTTTGTATGATTTTGATCGGATATATAACAGCGCGGAAAGCGGAACAAAATTTATCAGGATCATCGAAAACCGCCGTAAAGTGCGAATTAAGACCGGTGACATAATTTTCATAGAGAATAAAGAGCGTAAAACATATATTCATACAACTCATCATGTTTATAAAACCAACCGGGCGCTTTACAGCATTAATGACAGCTTAGACACAAAATCGTTTGTCAGGGTTTGTAAAACCCATATTGTTAATTTAGCGTATATACACATAATCGGCGACACATGGCTTAAGCTTTATAACACTAACGAAAAAATACCGCTGTCGCGGACGTACAAAAATAATCTTATCGAGAGCTACATGAACTACGAAGATAAGGAGAAATTATGAACCGAATTTACCGATTTTAGCAAAAAGGAAGTTTATGTATGAACATATATTATTTTGCCGATATATTGACCGTAATATTTGAGGCCTTTATGATATTTATCTTTTTGGAAACATTGTTCGAGGAACGGAGTATTTTTCCGAAATGGGTATATATCATAGGAGTCGGAATTTTGTCGGGATTGCTGCTGCTGAGCAATGCCGTGTTTAGTTTTAATCTGCTTAACGCGTTCGCAATGGCGCTTTCGGTATTTATCGTATCTTTAATGTATAAAGGTTCCGCGGCGCTGAAGCTTATCGCGTCGATCACAAGCATCCTGTTTATCGGCGTGATTGAAATAATTGTAATGTTTTTTATTACGTTGATTTTTAATATAACGGCGGAAGAGGCGGTTCAAATACCCGAATATCGCATTTTGGGAATAATGGTTTCAAAACTGGCGGCGCTGGCCGGATTTACGACATTGAGGGTCAAATTAAAAGGGCATGAATTTGATATGGGAACGTCTTACTGGCCGCTGTTTCTTTGCTTGTTTGCCAATTCGATAGTCGCGGTATTTCTGCTTTTTAAAATGTCATATGAGCTAAAAGACACTCCTATGAATAATCTTGCGATAATTTGTTCATTCGGGCTTCTGTTCACCACGATATTCGCGTTGTACTTATACGAGCATCTGGCAAAACAAAGCTATGTAATAACAAAAAACAATATGCTTGAGGTACAGCTCCGCGAGCAGGTAAAACATTATGACAATATAATGATGACGCAAGGGCAGGTAAAGAAGATACGTCACGACCTTGAAAATCACTTGCACGCGATAAAGGCGTATGTTGAAAAAGACGAGGGTGAAAGCTGCCTGAAATATATTGAAAATCTTATCGGCGGCATTTCAAAAAGCGACACTTATATCGACACGGGAAACACGGTTCTTGACGCTATATTGACGCTGAAAAAATCCGTGGCGGAACAAAAGAATATAAGATTTAACGCGAATATATGTATTCCGAAAAATTTGCCTATGCCGCATGACGATGAGTGCGTTATATTCGGAAACGCCTTGGACAACGCGATCGAGGCCTGCGATAAAGTAAAAGAAAACAGATATATTAATGTCTCCGTAAAATACGACAGAGATAAATTGATATGCAAGATCACAAATTCCTGTGTAAATAAAAATACGCAGTCAAAAGTCACCACAAAACAAGATGAGAAAAATCACGGTATCGGTACGGACAATATCATGAAAGCTCTTGAAAAATACAAAAGCATTTCAAAAGTTACGCGCACCGATGATGAATACACGTTATTTTTTATAATAATGGATCTGATATAAAATAAAATAAAAACGAATTTTAGGTGAGACAAACGAGCGCCGCGGCACATCTTCAACCGTAAGCTGTATTTCCTCTCTCACTGCCGCAAGGGCGGCAAGAATAAGGCTCCCCTCCTAAATGAAGGGGAGCCTTTCTCTGCGAGCGCGGCGAGCAGAAATTTGTTGTCTACAATGGTTGAGATGTTATTCGCCAGATTCTGTTGACTTTGTTATAAAGGTGTTGTATATTTTTTGAAACAGATTATTTAAGAAATTATAGTGGCGGATATCACGCAGCTTAGGCATATGCGATGATTTTAATATTGCTTGGGCGTGTATTGTTTCAATATGTTTTACTGAATTTACTATATCAAATTACATATTTTCGTATGCTGTAGCAATTACAGTAACATCCATGATAATAGCAAAAATTAAAATAATATTATCTTATAAGAACGAGAAAGGAGGATCAGCGACATGAAAAAAGATATTTTCATTATTGATGAATTATGAAAAGGCACCTAAATATTTGGAAATATAGGAGGATTTTAAAATGAAAAGAAATTTTTCTATTATTGCTAGCTCATTTGTTCGATGAACTTGAGCTTTGTATATGGTGATAAAGTAGACAACAAAGAAGCACAAATTGAGGTAATTGATGATGTTGAAAAATTATCAGATGATATAACCCAACTTCAAGAAAATCAGGCTGTTCAGGATAATGAAACAGATTTGAATGTGAAATTGCAAACAACGTCAACAGTGGATTCTAATGAATATTTTTTAGGAGATGGATCTGCATTATCTGTTGAACCTGAAAATACAAATTCAGAGAATGTAAAAGAACAAAATACAACAGAAGATACAGTTAAAAATACATACGATAATATTCAGATAGAGAAATCCACATCTGTTGTAACAGAAAAATCAAGTTTAATATCAGCGGGACAGGATCATATATTATATGTTGGTGCAGATGGCGAAATATATGTAAAAGGTAGCAACGAATATGGTCAGCTCGGAACTGGTGATACAATAAGTCGCGATGAGTATACTGATATAAGCTATATGTTTGAATGGAAAAAAGTTATTAAGGTAAAGACACTTTATAATACTTCGTATGCAATAACAGAAGATAATCAACTCTACGGGTGGGGTGATAACAGCAATAATAAAGTAGTAAATAATTCTAACTTAATTCAATTAGAACCTGTGAAAATACTTGATAATGTTGCTGATGTCCAGACAAGCCAATTTCACACGGTTGCTCTTACAATAAATGGTGATGTATACGGTTGGGGTAATAATAAATATAATGCTATGACAGATGAATATGGACAAAACATTTCTGCTCCCGAATTAATATATTCAGGCGTAAAGAGTATTGCTGTTAGCGACAGAAATACATTCATTATTGACAATAATAACATACTGTATGGAGTGGGATATAACAGTTACGGTGAATTAGGTGTTGGTGATTACTTAAGTCATTCATCATTTGTTAAAATAATGTCAGATGTTGTGGATGTTGCTTGTGGAACCAATCACACAGTTATCCTTGACAATGCAAACAAAATGTATGTTTGCGGATATAATGGACAAGGTCAATTAGCAAATGCGACCAATTCTTTCGGATCACATATTTCAACGCCTACTGAGATTAGAACAGCAACCAAAATATATGCGGCTTTAAATATGACTGCATATGAATATGCCGGAAGATTGTACCAGTGTGGATCATGCATTTATCCAGCAAATGAGAATTTTGTATATATCCATAACATTGATAACGACTCAGATATTACTTTGAATAAAGATTGTTATGCATTATCTCCGTCCAAAGTTGTAAAACATTGGGGATTAATGACAGATAATACGAGTTTACTTTCTTCATCTGGCAATACATCGGCCATACCTGAAAAACTAAAACTAAATACTAATTTTAAACAAGCCGACACATATCGTTATCAGTCACTTGCGATTGACGATGAAAATTATGTTTGGGCTTGGGGCGAAGGGTATTATGCTGACGGAACTGATCAAATGACCACACACTATTATCCAGTAAAAATAAATGGATTAAATAATATAGTTCAGGTAGAACGAGGAAAAAATCATAACCTTGCTGTAGATGATAACGGTTACGTTTATGGTTGGGGTAGTAATACCAACTATGTTTTAGGCATAGGTTTAGGTGGAAAGGTTAAAACTGTAACACAAATTGATGGAATAAATAATGTTAAAATGGTTTCAGCAAGTGAGGCGTTTAGTATATTTCTCAAAAATGATGGAACAATTTGGGGAGTTGGTAATAATTCTGAAAAACAAATATTGAATAATGACACATCATATTATTACACTCCAACACAGTTATTTGATAAAGATGATTTTATAGCCATCTCGTCAAGTTCGACGGAAACAATCGCTTTGGACAAAGAGGGTAAAATATATTCATTTGGCGGAGGTCATGATTTTACAGAGGTTGGTGCTAATACAGGAAGCAAATTTGTCGCCGTTGACGCTGGAGATTCACACTATTTGGCTTTAACCGATAAGGGTTATGTTTACGGTTGGGGTGATAATTCGCAAGGCCAGTTGGGTAAAGGAGACAAGGAAACCCTAACTACTCTAACGTTGATGAGAATATCGCATAGTTTTGTCTTGAGTAATATCAAGAGTGTTTATGCAGGATATAGACAAAGTTTTGCAATATCCAATGATGGAAAAGTATATGGCTGTGGAAGTGGAACTGCTCATCAGTTGGGATTAAATAATACCGGAACAACACAGTATGCAACACAAATCACAAATTTTAACGACAAAAATATTTCCTATATATCCTGTGGGCACGATTTTACAATTGCTCTCGGTGATGCTGTATATGTTCTCGGTAATTCAAGATATGGAACTCTTGGTACATACCTTACAAACGCTTCGATTGACTATATTGATTTAAATGTTACCGCTGATATTACCGGCATATATGGTTATCAAGATTCTATTAGCACATCTGGTCAGAAAAAAGTGTATAAATTTGTCCCTTCAAAGAGTGGAAAATATCATATTACAGCACTTGGAAAAACATTCATAAGCGGTCGTCTATTTCAATATAACATGCAACAAATTAATTCAAATAGTAGTAAAAATAATGATGTTTTATTAAAGATGACAAATTATCTAGAAGAAGGAAAGCCATGTTATATTGAAGTTAATAGAGATGGCGGTTCAACAGGAGATTTTACACTATATGTTGAAGAAGACTTAACAGTTGATATTAATTAAGAAAGTAGGGGAACTGAAATGAGATATAAAAAATTATTTTCATATATTTTAAGTATAATAATTGTTCTATCCACAATTGTGCTACCTGTTATGGCTGAAGAAAACACAATACTTGAAAACGACGAATATGGTTATTTTGAAATGCCTGAATATACAAAAGAAGAAAGAGACGAGTTTAATGCCTCAATCTCAGAAATCAAAAATGTTAAGATAAATGAATTTGCGGTACAGAGGAATAAGGATTCAAATGGTATTTTGCCCATTTATAATGATACAGGTGCTGTTCCGTTTGGGGATGAAATTGTTACGTATGATGAGAACGCCATTGAAGTATATAGCGATAATTCCAATAAAGTTTCACTTGCCGCTGCGGTAGATAACAGTGAAAATGCATGCTTTCCTCCTATAGGTAACCAAGTTGGTGGTGCATGTGCTGCATGGTCAACTATATATTATCAATTAACAAATAATATTAATCTTATACGAAAGAAAGCGGCTAAGAAAACAGTTAACGGAGTTATAACACCTATATATGAAAACATTATGGCGCCAAGGTGGATATATAATCTGGCAACATCGATATCCGAAAATGAAGATGGAACATATTCTCAAAGCGGTATATGGTTTAGAAACTCTTACAGCGCTGCAAGAAATTTTGGTTGTCCTTCTTGGGCTGATTGTGATGCAAATTTAAATACATCAACATCATATTCATGGAATCCCGGAGTTGAGCAATGGAAAAATGCAATGCAAAATAAAATTGACAATATTATGTTTTTGAGTTTAAATAAAGAAAATGCGGATTCGATTATCAGTCCTAATTTTACTAATAGTTCAGTGAACGAAATGAAAAAATTGTTAATGGATGGATATGTTCTTAGCTATTACACATTTGTATATAGTTATAAATATCAAAATAATGATAATATCCATGTTACTGAATGTGTCCGGAAATTTGATAACTTAACTGGCACATATACAGCTCAAGGAGCCCATGCAATGACAATTGTTGGTTATGATGACAATATGTGGATTGATGTTAATGAAGATGGTATTGAGGATGAAGCAGAGCATGGTGCATTAAAAGTGGCAAATTCATGGGGAACAGGTTATCATGACAAAGGTTTTATTTGGATAGCATATGATGCACTAAATAAAAAGAGTAATATATTAGATGATGACCCATATAGAATACCTATAATTTATTTTCAGGAAGTATATCATATACAGCCTAAGGTGTCATATACTCCGCTTGTTGTTGCTGAAGTAAATCTTGATACAAATTGCAGAAATCAGTTGGCTATAGAAATTGGAATATCTGATACTACACAAAGTACACCTTCAATTTCAAAAGGTGTCACAGAAAGTGAAATACACTTTTTAAACAATAATGATGAGACTAATAAACCGTTTAACATGGCGTTCTATTATTCAGAGGACACGGTTAATTTGGGTTTCAATGGAAATGAAGGGTACGGAAATGCCGATTTTACTTTTGATATGACACCACTTTTATGCGAAATTGATTTTCGACCTGACAAAGCTTATCAATTTTATGTGAGTGTAAAGGATTCAAAAAAAGATGATAACATTAACAGCTTAAATAGTTTTAGATTGGTTAATAATATAACAAATGAAATAATTGATTCTGACAATACAGTTATTTCTGCTGATGGTAATACTGTAACATCAACAGTGAGTGGTGCAATAAATGATACAAAAGTATTTGATAGCACGCAAGAGATTAATGCTAAATTTAATAACATGATTCAAGAATCTTCAATTAATTCAAGCAATATATACATTACTGATGAAAATGGTATTTTGGAAAACCTTGTAGCAAACGGTAAAAATAATTATACTGATATATCTTTTAACCAACATAGCGATAAAAAAAGCTTAACAATTATGCCTCCAAGCAATGGATTTATTGATGGCATTGAATACAATCTACATTTTAATAAAAATATATTGACGTATGGTGGTAATTCGTTTAACGGTGAAAAAGTATTAAGATTTTATGTGTTGAAATAAGAATTAATATCGGTAACTTTATAGCTAAAAGCATTGATAATACTAATGCAAATATTTATTAATGAAATGGTTTATTCAATTTGATGCCATTAATATTCTATTTCGATATTAAGCTGCAATGCCATCTAAAGTGACGGGATTACAGTATTCGTTGTTTAACAATACCATGGTTAGTGATTTGAAATGCCAATCCTGTGTATTACAACGAACAATAATATATTAAAACGGAGGAATGTATTATGAGAAAAATATATTTAATATTGTCATTTGTTATGGTTACGGTATTAATGTCACAAAACGCCGTCGCGGATAATGAATTTAAGAAAAGTCTTACTAATTCTGTATCGCATAAGCTTGTGAGTGCCACGGGAACAATCGGAAGTGTGCCTATCACGGATATTCAGCCGGTCACTTCGGGTGCTTTTGAGTATATACATAATGAAGATCACGGCACTGTGACTATCACAAAATATACCGATGAGACTGCCGCGGCAGTCAATTTTCCCGAGCAGCTTGACGGATACACTGTAACGGGCATATCCGACTCGGTTTTTGAAAGCATGACAACAAAGAACAATATAACAAATATCGCAATACCTTCAACCATATCCGAAATAGCGGAGGGCGCGTTCAGAGGATGCAATATGCTGTCGGATATAACCGTTGCCGCGGGGAATTTAAATTACAAATCAGAGAACGGAATTTTATTCAGCAAAGATATGTCACTACTAGTGTTTGCTCCTTCGCAAAAGCTGAATATGATGTACACTATTCCGGACGGAGTTGAAATACTGTGTCGGTATTCGCTGTGCGGATCAAACCTGATGCGTGTCACGATCCCGAGAAGCGTAAAGTATATCAAAGCGTACGCGTTTTATGGCGTTAATTTATTTTACGGCGGCGAATATTTGGGATATTTAAGCGAATGGAGGCAGGTGCAAATTGAAGAGGAAGGCAACAGCGGTTTATTAAAGGCCTCTCTTAGCTGCTTGCCCGATCCGACACCGCTCCCATCCGGTGTTACACCCGCACCTACAATGATCCCCACACCCTCGCCAAAGCCGACACCGACGCCGACAATTACGCCGACACCCACGCCGACAATTACGCCGACACCCACGCCGACAATTACGCCGACAAACGTGCCGAAGCCGACAGAAACACCTGTAACCCAAAGTCTCCCCGCTTTTCCGGGCGCCGAGGGCGGCGGCATGTATGCCACGGGCGCGAGAGCGGCGGCAAACCCCGAAATATACCATGTGACCACCCTTGCGGATTACGATAAGAATTTAGGTGAACCTGTGATAAAAGGTTCTCTGCGTGACGCGGTTTCAAAAGGCAACCGCATAGTGGTGTTTGATGTGGCGGGAAATATTGAGCTGAAAGCACGCCTCAACATAAGCGGCGGCGATCTGACTATCTTAGGTCAAACCGCGCCGGGCGACGGAATATGCGTCACGGGTTATGACACGCATATCAATTCGAGCAATGTGATCCTGCGGTATCTGCGTTTCAGAATGGGCGATAAGAACGATATTGAAGATGATTCTCTCGGCGGCAGAAACGTGAGAAACGTAATAATTGATCATTGCTCGATAAGCTGGAGCGTTGACGAGTGCGCTTCGTTCTATGACAACACAAACTTTACCATGCAGTGGTGCATAATATCCGAGAGCCTCAATAACTCTATTCACGAAAAGGGCAGCCACGGCTACGGCGGAATATGGGGCGGAAGAAATGCCAGCTTTCACCATAACCTGATGGCGCACCATAAGAGCAGAACTCCAAGAGCGCCGGAGGGTGACTTTAAAATGATTGTCGGAAAAGACGATGGCGATTATGACATGTCGCAGCAAAATATGATTTCGGACTGGCGCAACAACGTTATATATAATTGGGGGATCAATTCCGCATACGGCGGTCAGGCGGCCTTGGCGCTGAATATTGTAAATTGTTACTATAAGTCGGGTCCGGCGACCGGAAGCGGCGTTAAAGACAGAATATATGAACTGACTTCAACAGGCAACGGGCAAACGTTTGTATGGAGTACTGATCTTTATCTTGACGGAAACTACATAAATGGTTATCCTGACGTTACGGAAAATAACGCAATGGGCGTCAGCAAGGATTTTGCGGCTATAAATTATTATGTCTGGACAAACGGACTGAGCGGAGTCAATCATAATAATGTAAAATACAGTTCGATTTCGGATAATACTGACGCGCAGAATGTGCATTTTAAGTATCAAAACGATTATCCGGTAGATACCGAAACCGCCGAGGAAGCATACGAGTCCGTACTTGCGGGTGCGGGAGCAAGTCTGTCGCGTGATTCTCTTGATGCAAGAGTTGTTGATGATGTAAGAAACGGAACCGCGGAACATGGAACCAACGGTATAATCGATACGCCTGAGCAGGCCGGCGGATTGCCCTCTCTAAGCGGAAAACCTGAACCCGATACTGATGCTGACGGTTTGCCGGACAAATGGGAGGACTTAAACGGAACTAATAAAACAAACGCAAGCGATGCAGCGGAGATTTTAACGAGCGGCTACACAAATATTGAAAAATACGCAAATGATTTGATTGACGGCATATATCCGGAAAATAATGATCCTTCGCCCTCTCCTACAGCGGAGGTATTTACGCCTGATCCGACAAATACTCCCGAACCTACGGCTACGCCCATAATTGAGGCCACGCACACTCCGACTGCGGAACCGACTTCCGTTTCATCAACGGAACCGTCGTTCACACCTGTTCCGACCGAAGCGCCAACACCTTCACCTTCAGCGTCACCCACAGCAAATCCGACTTCTGCTCCGACCCCAGTTTCATCAACGGAACCGTCGTTCACGCCTGTTCCGACCGAAACACCAACATCTGCAACCGATCTAAATTCTAAACAATGGAAAATCAAACAAATTGATTATATACATGGAGGCATAGATATAACCGTTGGCGATAAAGCGCCGATCGGTACACCGTTCACAGTAATAATGGCGAAGTATAAAGATGATATCTTGCTCGATATTTTTATAGAAAAACACGAAACCGAAGCGGATGGCGGAAGTGAGTATTTTGTAAAGCTTGACAGAATGATTTCTGCTCAAGATACAAACGAATATGTTAAGCTCATGCTGTGGAATAATACCGAGGCTTGCAAACCTCTCGCGGAAACATATGAAGCACCATATCGGTAGTTGAGGTGAAATAACTAAGGGTACCCCTCTCCGTCGCCTTCGGCGCCACCTCTCCCCAAGGGGCGAGGCAGACGGGCGGCCGGGGTCGTCCGCCCCTACGGATTTTGAGCGAGGCAATCATGGTTAGGCTCCCCTTCCGAAGGAGGGGGAGCTGTCAGCGAAGCTGACTGAGGGGGCGGCAAAACGAAAAACAAATTAATTTCTTCCCAATAAATTTGCAGGGCGCCCAAACGGGCGCCATTTTTAAAATAAAAATTATTATTTTTTATAAAATTTTTCTTGCATTAATCAAAAATTTATGTTAATATAATTATACTATACTTAAATGCGTTTGAGCGGAAACAAGTAGAGGCGTGAAAGTCTTGAGAGAGTTGCCGGGAGCTGCGAGGCAATGACGGAAGCGTTTTCGAATACATTCCGCGAGCAGTGCACCGAAAGGGTTTGAGCCGTCTGAGTAGGCTGCAACGGGAGTTCCCGTCACAGAACATGGGTATTGATGATACCTTCTGAGGCCGCGGCCGTGAGGCAGCGGTGAATTGAGGTGGTACCACGGGTGAAGCTCGTCCTCTGTTTAAAAATAGAGAGCGGGTTTTTTGTTTTGCCCGCAAAAAGAAAGGATGATTCAAAAAATGGTTTTGAAAATCGGATTGTTGATCGTTTTCTTCGCGGTTATGGTCTCGGTGGGACTGTACTGCAGAAAGCACTCGACTGACGTAAGCGGATTTGTTCTCGGCGGACGTTCTGTCGGCCCGTGGCTCACCGCTTTCGCGTACGGCACATCGTATTTCTCGGCGGTTATTTTCGTCGGATACGCGGGCCAGTTCGGCTGGAAGTACGGTATCGCCTCGTCTTGGATAGGTATAGGAAACGCGGTCATCGGCTCACTGCTCGCGTGGATAATCCTCGGACGGCGCACCAGACTTATGACCCAGCATCTGCACAGCGCCACGATGCCCGAGTATTTCGGAAAAAGGTATCAGAGCACGGCTCTTAAGATAGCGGCATCCGTTATCGTGTTCATATTCCTGATCCCTTATACCGCGTCGCTCTATAACGGACTTTCGAGACTTTTCTCGATGGCGTTCCCCAAGATCGACTACTCGGTATGCGTTATCGTAATGGCGGTGCTGACAGGCGTTTACGTAATCGCGGGCGGATATATGGCCACCGCGGTCAACGACTTTATCCAGGGCGTTATCATGCTGTTCGGTATAGTGGCGGTAATCGCGGCGGTGCTGGTTCAGAACGGCGGCTTTGTCGAGGCTCTTAACGGACTTGCCGCGATCGAGGCGCCCACAGGGGTTCCCGGAGCGTTCAACTCGTTCTTCGGCCCCGATCCGCTGGGACTGCTGTTCGTCGTGCTGCTCACCTCGCTGGGCACATGGGGACTGCCCCAGATGGTCCAGAAATTCTACGCTATCAAGAGCGAGAATGACATTCAGAAGGGAACGATAATTTCCACGTTCTTCGCTCTGGTTGTCGCGGGCGGCTGCTATTTCCTTGGCGGATTCGGCAGACTGTTCACCGACAAGCTCACGTTCCTGCCCGGCGGCGCGATCGAAGGCGGATTTGACGCGATCATTCCCACAATGCTTTCGAGCCTTCCGGATATTCTGATCGCTGTCGTTATCGTGCTTGTGCTTTCGGCGTCCATGTCAACGCTCTCGTCTCTGGTTCTGGCGTCCAGCTCGACCATGACGCTCGACCTTCTCAAGGGTCACGTTATCAAGAACATGGACGAGAAGAAGCAGGTTCTTATCATGAGAATACTTATCGTTGCGTTTATTGCCATATCCGCGATAATCGCGCTCAACAAGGATAAGCTCAGCGCCATAGCTCAGATGATGGGTATTTCCTGGGGCGCTCTGGCGGGCGCGTTCCTCGCTCCGTTTATGTACGGCCTCTACTGGAAGAGAACCAACAAGATCTCGGTTTGGGCAAGCTTTATCTTTGGCGCGGGCATTATGATACTCAATATCCTGACGCCCGGCATCTTCCCCGAAATATTGAAGTCGCCCATTAACTGCGGCGTTATCGCGATGCTTGCGGGACTGGTTATCGTTCCGGTCGTAAGTCTGCTCACGGGCAAGCCCAAGGACCTCAAGGCGGTTGACGGTATGTTTGACTGCTATAACAAAGAGGTTGTGGTTCCCGCGAAGGAGTCGCTTGGAAAATAAACATAAAAAATCTGCAATAAAGTCAGACCCCGCTTTTTTAAAAACGGGGTCTTAGTCTGTCAAAAAGCTCTGTTTTACAAAATAATGCAGATCAGACCGCCGCTGCCCTCATTGATTATGCGCTCCAATGTCTCGCGGAGCTTGCGGCGCGCGTCATCGGGCATTTTCGCGAGCTTGTTATGGAGACCCTCGTTGACAAGCTCGTGCAGGGATTTGCCGAATATATTTGATTCCCAGATCTTTTTCGGATCGTCCTCAAAGCCGCGCATCAAATACTCGACCAATTCCTCGGACTGCCGCTCGGTGCCCACGAGAGGGCTGACCTCTGTTTTTATGTCCGCTTTTATCATGTGGATGGATGTGGCGCCAGCCTTGAGCCGAACGCCGAAGCGGCTGCCCTGCTTGATTATTTCGGGCTCCTCGAGGGTCAGCTCGTCGATCGAGGGATACACTATGCCGTAGCCGTCCCGCTCGACCTCGCCAAGCGCGAACGCGACTTTCTCGTACTTTTTGCGCATATCCGCCAGCTCTTCAAGCTGCCCGAGCAGCGCCTGGCGGTCGTTTATATTGAGTCCCGTGCGCTCGTTGAGGGTCCTAAAGAACAGGTTTTCGGGCACGGTTATCTCTATTTTCGCCTCGCCGTAGCCCGGGTTTATGTCGGTCACCGCGGCGCTTTCGATAAAGCCGCACCGCTCGGCCAGAAGCGCGGGCAGGCTCTCAACATCGGATATTTTATCGGCGTTTTCGATCACGCCGTAGATATCATCGGCGACGCTGCCGTCCTGCGCCGATGACAGCCACGACGGCACCGATACCCGAAGTTCCATCAGCGGGAACTCGTAAAGTATTTTTTCCATAATATTATTTAGGTCGCTCTCGTTCATGTCGGCGCAGCTTACGGGAATGACCGCGGCTCCGTATTTCGCGCTCATTTCCTCTGCCAGCTTTTCGGCCTCCGCGCCGCTCGGGTCCGCGGTGTTGAGCAGTATCACAAACGGCTTTTTGAGGGCCGACAGCTCGTTCACCACCCGTTCCTCGGCTTTCTCGTAATCGGCGCGCGGTATCTCGGTTATGCTGCCGTCGGTCGTCACAACAACTCCCACGGTGGAATGCTCGGATATCACCTTGCGCGTTCCGATCTCCGCCGCCTGCTCAAACTCCATGGGCGTCTGCGACCACGGCGTCATGACCATGCGGGGCATCTCGTTTTCGATATGTCCGAGAGCGCTGGGCACTATGTAGCCCACGCAGTCGATCATGCGCACCTTGAGATTGGCGTGGTCGCCCACGGTTATCCGCGCCGCCTCGTTGGGTATGAATTTGGGCTCGGTCGTCATTATCATTTTGCCCGCGGCGGACTGGGGAAGTTCGTCCATTGCCCGCTCCCGCTTGTAGTCGTCACCTATATTTGGCAGCACAAGCAGATCCATGAACCGCTTTATAAATGTTGACTTTCCGGTCCTCACAGGGCCCACCACGCCGATATATATATCCCCCTGAGTTCTGAGCGCGATGTCGCCGTATAAATTATCTCGCATTATGTTTCCTCCTTAATCTTTGTGCAGCGGTATACATCATTTGTTAGATGATATGCCGAAAACGCCTGAAATATGATTACCGATTTCGTAACAAAAACCGCGCCGCGGAATATATTATATTAAGCTTTAAAAAAGGGCGGTGATGATGTTGCTTAGGAAAAAGCCGAAGCCCAAGTGCGAAAAAAAGAACTGCGTGAAGGTTCTGGGGCCGGTGCTGGTGGCGCTGGGCGCCGGAGTGTTTCTGGCAAACATTATCCCGCCCTATATGCTTATCGTGATATTCGGGATCGCGCTGATCGCGGCGGGTATCTGGTTTATCATAAAATAATTTTAAAGGAGCGTTGGTACATATGCAAATAGTTGTCATTCGTCCTCCGAAGGTTATCAGAGGGATATTAAAGCTGATGTTCGGAGTGAAAACAATAAAAGATGACGAGTAAAAAAATCCCGGAGCGTTTGCTCCGGAATTTTTTACTGCTTAGGCGGATCATTCGCCGTAGAGACCGGCGCGGTCGTTGACAGTGTACAGCCTGAGCTGATCCTCGGTCAGGTTCAGTCTGCCGTTCTCGTCGCCTTTAAGATAGCCCTTGGTCACCAGCTTGGTGATCGCGGGAACCGCCCATGCGGGCATGTTCTCGTCAACATAATCATATCTCTTGAGAGTGTTTTTGATGCCGTCGATCTCGGTCTTGTTGTTTTGGATATCAATTCCGATCTTGCCGATTATCTTGTCCTGGCTGTCGTTCTTGGCCTTAAGCTCGTCATATTCTTTGCTCATAAGCTCATCCTCGCTTTCATTGTTATATTTTATTCCGAAGTATTCGCATATGCCCTTGCATATCGCTGTGGCGCATTTTTCGCGTCCGCTCTCGGTGCCCAGGAACTTATTGTCGTCATAGTTGTCTATAAACGCCGTTTCAACAAGTATCGCGGGCATCACGGTGCGCGTCAGCACCGCGAAGTTGGCTGTCTTGACGCCCCTGTCGCGTCTGCCGGTCTCCTCGGGCATATATTTCTGGACCGCCTCGGCCAGTTTGCCCGCCTTTCCCGAGCGGCTCACACAGTAGGTTTCGCAGCCGTAGGCCTTGGTATTGGCGGCGTTGCAGTGGATACTGGCGAATATATCGGCGCCCCAGTCGTTTGCTTCCTCGGCCCTTTTGGAAAGGCTTGCCGACAGTCCGCTCGCCACGTTGTCGTTGATGTTCTCGCGGCTCATTTTTACCGAAAAGCCGTTTTTCTCAAGCATGGGTCTGAGCTTTTGGGCTATCAGCACCGATATATCCTGCTCCTTGAGCCCGAAGCCCGCGGCGCCCGTGTCAGCTCCGTCGTGATTGTGCCCCGGGTCGATAAAAACCTTGTACATTTATTTCACCTCCGAGTGAATTTCTCCCGATTTCAGTTGTTTTTTGTATTCGTCGGCCGCTTTCGCCGCCGCGGTGAAGCTGTTGTTCTTCCACCACGCCGCCAGCGACGCTCCGATAGTGAATATCAGACTGACCGCCTGATAGATATCGTCGTCGGCTACGTCTATTATCTTGTGACCCGTCATTGTCATGGCCTGATTGAACAGCGCCAGAGCCAGCGCTATGGTCCTCGCCGCAGTTCCCGCGTCTATGCCTTTCAATTCTCTCACCTCCTTGATTTCATTTTATTTTATTTCAAGTGCCGCCGCGTGCCGCTTCTTGACAAACTCGGCGCGGGGGAGTAAAATTAAAATGAATTTTTATAAAGGATGTGGTATCAAAGTGGAAAAAACACCGTTGTCAATGCGCAAGCACATAGCTGTATTCGGCAGCACCAACGCCGGCAAATCCACACTTTTCAACAAGCTGCTCGGTCAGGACGCCGCCATAGTTTCGGAGATCAGCGGCACCACCACCGACCCGGTCACAAAAGCCATGGAGCTTATACCCTACGGCCCGGTCGCGCTTATCGACACGGCGGGCCTCGGAGACACGACCGAGCTGGGCGGCCGCAGACACGCGAAAACCATGGAAATTTTAAAACGCGCTGACTTAATATTATATGTTCGGGACATCAATTGTGACAATGATAAGATCGAAAACGATTTGAAGCAGGTTCCCGTGATCGACGTTTTTACCAAAACCGATCTGGCGGATGACGAGACAATAAAAAAAGCGCGTCGGGAATATCCCAACGCAGTGTTTATGGATGATTACGGAGAAAAAAGCCTCGACGCGCTGCGTGATAGAATAATGCGCGAGCTCAACAAGCAGGAGCGCGACGACGAAACTCTGATAGGGGATCTGCTGCCCGAGGGCAGCAGGCTGATATTGGTGTGCCCGATCGACAGCGAGGCGCCGAAGGGAAGGCTTATCCTGCCCCAGGTACAGCTTATCCGCGACTGTCTCGACCACGGCATGAAGGCGTACGTCACCACGGAGCATACTCTGCCCGACGCGCTCTCGGAGCTCAGCCGCGTCGATCTGGTCGTGACCGACTCGCAGGCGTTCAAGCTCGTGGACAGTCTGGTTCCAAAAGACATAAAGCTGACCTCGTTCTCTATGCTGCTGGCGCGGGGCAAGGGCAATTTCGCTCAGCTGTGCCGCGGCACCGACGCGATAGACAAGCTAAACAAAAACTCAAAGGTACTGATGCTTGAGGGCTGCACCCACAACACCTCCCACGAGGACATCGGACGGGTGAAGATCCCCAAGCTGATCGAAAAATACGCGGGCGAAAGGCCTGAGTTCGAGTATTTCACAGGCTACAACACACCCGAAAGCTTTGAAAAATACGACCTTATTATCCAGTGCGGAATGTGCATGATAAACAAGCGGGAAGTAATGACGCGGCTTAAAACCGCAGAAGAGCAGGGCGTTCCCGTAACCAACTACGGCATAGCCCTCGCCAAGCTGAACGGCATTTTAGACCGCGCCCGCGAAATATTAGTTTAAGGACTTACGAATAACAAAAACAATTCGTCTTAAACCGTGTCGCCGAAATTCTCGTGAAGCCTCTTTAAAAACAGCTCCGCGGGTTTTGAAAAAACCTGATATTTTTTCCATGCGATGTCGATATGCATTTTTATATCCGACGCGAGCGGACGGAAACATATCGTCTTTTTCTCATTGGTTCGTATGATCTTGTCAAAGCACAAAACATAGCCCAATCCCTCGTCCGCCATCAGCGCGGCGTTATACAAAAGGTTATAGGTCGCCGCGACGTTAAGCTGCTCAAAATCTTTTTTCAGCCATTTCATGACATCTCTGCTGTGCAGCATCTGACGCGAAACGATAAGCGGCAGATGATGCAAGTCCTCGGGTTTGATAACATCGCGCGCGGCCAGCGGACAGTCGCTGCGCATTAAGACACCCAGCGTGTCGAACGCCGGAAGGCGCAGATATTCGTATTTTGTTATATCTGCGGGTTCCATAAATATGCCGAAGTCGAGCAGGCCCTTGTTCAGCTTATCGGCTATATCGTCGCTGTCGTTGCTGAAAATATGAAAATGAACATTGGGGTATTCCTCCCGCATCTCAGCGGCAATGCGTGCGATCAGACGCATTGCGTCCGATTCACCGCCGCCGATATAAATATCGCCGTTTATCATTTCGTTTCCGGATGTAAATTCAGATATTGTTTTATCCGCGAGGCTTACTATATCCTCGGCGCGTCTTTTAAGAAGCATGCCGTCGCCGGTCAGCGAAAGCTTTCTGCTGCTCCGCACGACAAGCTTCGTGCCGAGTTCTTCTTCAAGATCCATAAGCTGACGCGACAGTGTGGGCTGAGTGATATGCAAAGCCTCGGCGGCTTTTGAAATATTCAATTCTCTCGCGATCGCGAGAAAGTATTTTAAAACTCGTATTTCCATTGTATAATTTCTCCTTTTGTCATGTCTTTACTATATCACAAAATGATATGCCTGTCAAGCATATTATCTTATGCAATATAAGTATTTGACAAAGGCACTTTTTCGGCATACGATTAAGGTACAAAAATTTTTCAAATAACGGGGCTCCGGTCTCTATTGAAAATTTAATTATTATGAAAGGACGGTAAATCAAAAATGGCAGAAACAATAAAGCTTACAACCGAATGGGACAAAACTTTCGCGAAAAGTGATAAGGTGAACCACAAAAAGGTGACGTTCCGCAACCGCTACGGAATTACATTGGCTGCGGATATGTATACGCCGAAGGACGCGGACGGAAAGCTTGCGGCGATCGCGGTGTGCGGGCCGTTTGGAGCCGTTAAGGAGCAGGCTTCCGGCTTATACGCCCAGACAATGGCGGAGCGCGGATTCCTGGCGATCGCCTTTGACCCGTCGTTCACGGGTGAGAGCGGCGGTGAACCGCGGTATATGGCGTCGCCCGATATTAACACAGAAGATTTTCAAGCGGCGGTGGATTTTTTGTCTGTACAGGACAATGTTGACCCGGAAAGGATCGGCATAATCGGCATCTGCGGCTGGGGCGGCATGGCTCTTAACGCCGCCGCGCTCGACACGCGTATCAAGGCGGCCGTCGCGTCAACCATGTACGACATGACGCGCGTTAACGCAAAGGGTTATTTCGACGCGGACGACAGCGAGGAAAAACGATATGAGGCAAAAAAAGCGCTCAACGCGCAAAGAATAACCGACTACAAAAACGGCAGCTATGCGCTCGGCGGCGGAGTCGTTGACCCGCTTCCCGATGATGCGCCGTTCTTCGTAAAGGACTACTATGACTACTATAAAACAAAGCGCGGCTATCATAAGCGCTCGCTGAACTCCAACGGTGGTTGGAATATTATCGGGTGTATGTCGTTTATAAATCAGCCGATTTTACAGTACAGCAATGAGATCAGATGCGCTGTGCTTGTTATGCACGGCGAGAAAGCGCACTCGTGCTATTTTAGCCGCGACGCGTACGCGAATATGATAAACGGCAGCAAATACACGGACAATAAGGAACTGCTTATCATTCCCGACGCGGTTCATACGGATCTGTACGACGGCGGAGGAAAGAACGCTATTCCGTTTGACAAGCTGGAGAGCTTTTTTAAGAATTATCTTGAAAGGTGATAAAAATTGAAAAAAGAATTGAATTTTTGTGCCGCGCTTGCGTTTGCCGTGATATTATCTATATCCTCAACCGTCTGCGCGGCGGACGGCTATCTCGCGCACGAGCCTTACGGCGAGGGCGTGGGCGCGATGCCCGGACGCGTTGTGTGGTCGTATGAGCCCAACTCGGTGGACTGGGACGGAAACGGATACTGGTGGGAGCCGAATAATTTTAACGAGGACATTATGCGGAATATGGTCTCGGATTCGGTCGCGGCGCTCGGCGGCGTTTCGACGGCGGAGGAGGGCTGGAAGGCGCTTTTTGAGAACCGCAACGAGCGAAACGGCGAAGGCGGCGGCTACAAGCCCGGCGAAAAGATAGCGATAAAGGCCAATATAAACGGCTCGGCCGTGATGGACGACGACACATCGGGCGAAACGAGCATGAGCTATACAAATCCGGTGCTGTTAAAGGCGCTTTTGACCTCGCTGGTCGAGGACGCGGGAGTTACTCCGTCGGATATCACGGTCTATGACGTGTCGCGTCTGTTTCCCGATTACATGGAAAAGATGTGCACCGAGGGAATACTGAGCGGCGTGAATTTTGTGAACCGTGACAACGGCGCTGCCGACGAAAACGCGCCGATCGCGTGGTCGCACGAGTTCAGCGGCGCGGTGAATTATCTTCCGACCTGCGTTACCGAGGCGAAATATATGATAAACCTGGCGAATTTAAAAGGCCATAGCTACGGAATAACGCTGTGCGGCAAAAATCACTTCGGCTCGTTTATAAACGGAAACGCGATGCGACCGCCCGAGGGAGCGAATCTGCATGGGTGGCTTACGAAAAACGAAATGGGGATCTACAGCCCGCTCGTGGACCTGATGGCGAACAAGCACCTCGGCGGCAAAACGGTTTTATATATGCTCGACGCTATCATCTGCGCTCCGTCGGAGGGCGCGTCGATCACGCTCAACAATTCAAAATGGCGGCAGGAGCCCTTTAACGGAGATTTCACCTCAAGCATATTCATGTCGCAGGATCCCGTCGCGATTGATTCGGTGGGCGCGGATTTCATTATCAACGAGCCCGCCGTCACGGAAAACAATTATGCCGCGCGCGACGTGACGAACGAAAATTATCTGCACGAAGCGGGACTTGTTAAAAACGCGCCGTCGGGCACGGTCTATACCGACAGCTTCGGAACGACCGTTACCAATTTGGGTGTGCACGAGCATTGGAACAACCCGACCGATAAGCAGTACAGCCGCAACCTGGGCAAGGATGAGGGCATAGAGCTTGTTACGGCGAAGCCGTCCGCAAGCGGAAACGTAACGGCGGAGTATGACGAGGAAAGCGGCGAGGTCACGGTCAATAACGCCCCGGAAAACAGCACCCTGATCACGGCATTTTACAAAAACAACGTTTTGTCGGATGTGAAGCTGCATAGGGGAAGCGGCACGTTTACGGCAAATATCAAGGAAAGCGCCGAGAATTCGGATAAGGCAAAAATATTTTTATGGGATATGAAAACCATACGCCCATTAAGCGAGGCAAAAGAAATTATAACGGAGGCTGAAACAAAAATGAATGTGCGGGTAGGAGACGCGGTATTTACCGCCACCCTTGAGGATAACACAGCGGCCCGCGAATTTGTCGCGATGATGGAGGAAGCTCCGGTCACGATCAACATGAGCGATTATTCGGGCTTTGAAAAGGTAGGCTCTTTAGGCAGAAGCCTTACGGCGAGCAACAGTCAAATGACAACGGTCCCCGGCGATATCGTGCTTTACAGCGGCGATCAGATCGTCATGTTTTACGGTTCAAACTCATGGAGCTACACGAAACTCGGACACATAGACAATTTGACAGGCTGGGAGCAAGCTCTCGGCAGCGGCGATATTACAGCGGTGTTCTCTATTGCCAAATAAAGATCTGACAAATAATAAGAAATACCGGAGAATATTATGACAACACAGGAATTTTTGCAAAAAATGAAAAGCGGAACAACCGCAAAAGCGGGCTCGAATACGCACCTTATGATGCACGAATTGAGTCAGCGCGCGCTTAAAATAACGGCGCGGCTCAACGGAGAGTATCACGAGCCTGCGAAGCTTCGGGAGATTTTTTCGGAGCTTATCGGGGAACCGATCGACGAAAGTTTCGGGCTTTTCCCGCCGTTTTACACCGACTGCGGCCTGAATATCACGATAGGGAAAAAGGTGTTTATCAACTCCGGCTGCCGCTTTCAGGATTGGGGCGGCATAACGATAGGCGACGGCGCGCTTATCGGACACAACGTCGTTATCGCCACAATAAACCACGACATATCCCCGGAAAAAAGGCACGACAATATCCCGGCTTCGGTCACGATCGGCAAAAACGTGTGGATAGGCTCAAACGCGGCGATCCTTCCGGACGTGACGATAGGCGATAATTCGGTGATCGCCGCGGGCGCGGTCGTAACCAAAGACGTCCCCGCGAATACAATAGCCGCGGGCGTTCCCGCAAAAGTCATCAGAGAAATTGACCTTAATAAACAAGATTAAGAAAAAACAAATAAGCCGAGGACATAAACCTCGGCTTTAAATTCATTTTCGGTACCGACCGCCGTTTGGCGGCGCTCCGATTTATACAGCTCTCTGAACCTTGCCGGATCTCAAGCATCTTGTGCAAACATAAACCTTCTTAGGAGTACCGTTGACAACAGCCTTTACACGTCTTACATTGGGCTTCCACATTTTGTTGGCTCTGCGGTGTGAGTGAGACACCTTGATACCGAAGCTTACGCCCTTTCCGCAAATTTCACACTTTGCCATGTATATACACCTCCTTGCAAATCTAATCATAATATCAACTCGAAACATTATAACAGAAAGATTCGCATAATGCAAGTATTTTTTTAAATTTTTTTGAAATTTGTTGTTTTTGACAATATATATTTGTAACATTAATGTAACATGAGATTAATTGATATAAAATAATTGAATGTTATAATTAAAATATAATATCGACAAGTATCGAAAACAGGAGGATTGCAATGAAAAACTCGAATATTTTATTTAAAAAGACGATATGCTGCGTGATTTCCGCCGCGATGCTCTTAATGGGAGGATACACAGCGGTAATCGCCGATGAGGCGCCGGTCCCGCTCGCCACGCTAAGCCCCGACACAGCCGAGGCAACTGCGGCACCCGCGCCCGCAGAAACATCCGCGCCCACAGAGAAACCGACAGCCGAGCCTGAGGCGACACCGGAGGCGACTCCCGGTTCTTCGGAAATGGGACTCAGAATAAACGCTTCGGTCTACAGGGAATCGGGCACAAAAACATACAGGGTCGTTTTCAAAACCGGCTCATCTCTTCCCGAGATAACCGAGTTTGATTTTACCGCAAAATTTGACGGCGCGGTAGTAAAAGGTTTTGAGGGAGGAGAAACCTTCAGCGGAAACGGCAATTTATCCCGCTCGATCAAGGATGATTCCGAGATCACCTGTGAATGGAAAAACGGCGTGTCGTCTGTAAGCGGCTCGATCACGCTTTTTACCGTGACTGTTGAGTCAAGTTCGGCGATCAAAAATTCAAACCTGGATGTGACGGCGTTTACAGCCAAGCTCCCCGACGGGAAAACCCTGTTGATCACACCGGAATTAAACGTTTCGGACGGAACCGAGCTCAAAGATCTGACACCGAGCGAACAGAATGTTTACGATGATCTCATAAGCCTTCCAAAGGCTGAAAGCATGAGCTTTTACAAAGAGGACGGAAAGACCTACAACGATATAAACACTCTGTATATAAATCCCATAAAAAAGGCGTTAGACGCTTATGACCTGCAGACCGATACGAGCAAGCAAAAGATCGATGACAATCTCAAAGCCGGCGGCACATCGATCACCGCGGTAAACGCGGCGCAGAGAGCGGCGGATGCCATGAGCACAACCTTGGGAATTATGAAGCTGCGCGACGCGTACTACGGAGTGGCGAATGACAGCAGCGCCATAAACTACGAATACCTCAAGAAAACATCCGAACTCATTGATATGACGATCCCCACCGCTCTCAGCCGATCCGCGATCGCCACGGAGCAGCTGACCGAAGCGATCAAAAAGATCAACGAATACGGCGAATATGTGGAATCGGCGCTTGAGAAAACCGCCGACAAGACATATGACACCTATAACACCAAGATCATGTCGCTGGACGTTCAGTTGACATCGGCTAACAAGTTTAACGACCATCCCTATTATCCCGAATATCTGACCTCAATAAAGGCCATAGCTCAAGCTCTGAGCAGCGAGATCAATAAAAACTATGAGGGAAATTATAAGGATTATATGCTTCAGTCAATTGATTCGGTAATTGAAAAAATCGACAGCGGAAACGAGGTCTTGAAAAGCCTGCCCACATTTGAGCTGCCCAAGAACTTCTCGGTTGGACATAATCTGAACTTCACGATCAGCAGATCAAAGAGTCTTGAAAACCAGAACGCATATATTGACGTCAGCATTTACAAAGACGGTGAGCTTATAGATCAAGTAAGCAATAAGGCCTTTACCTCGGGCAATCGCACGCTGAAAATCTCGCTCGTTACCAACGTGAACAAGTACGGCAGAAGCGGCGACGTTTCAATAAGATGTTATTATAAGGTCGACTCGAACTCATACTATATCGGCGAGCAGTCAACAACGATATTCTACTCGCCGCAAAGCAGCACCTTCGGCACAAGCGGCAGCAGCGGCGGCAGCACGGGAGGCTGGAGCACAAATGACGAAAACACAACTCAGTACGAAAGACCGACCGCAGCGCCGGATGATTCGGACAGACCGGCGGCGACGCGTGTCCCCAATCAGGCGGACAGCAATCCGTACAATGATATTGACGGTTATGATTGGGCAAGGGAGGCCATAATCGGCCTGACGAACGCCGGAATAGTAAACGGCATGGGAGACGGAGGTTTCAATCCCGCGGGCAACGTGACGCGCGAGCAGTTCTGCAAAATGGTCGTTCAGATGTACGGATTGGACGCGTCCGAGACTTCAAGCTATTTTGACGACGTGGACGAAAACGCCTGGTACGCTCCGTATGTCACCGCCGCTGTAAACGCGGGATTCGTTCAAGGTCAGTCGGACGATTATTTCGGCATCGGTGAGTCTATCATGCGCCAGGACATGGCTACAATTCTGTACAGAGCGATAAATATGACGAGCGATATGACCGAGCTTAATTTTACCGACAACGACAATATAGCGGAATACGCCAAAGACGCGGTAGCGGAGCTGGTGGGTCTGGGTATCATGAACGGATACGAGGACGGCAGTTTTAAACCGCGCGGAAACGCTACCCGTGCCGAGGCGGCAAAGGTGATCTGGGGAATATACAATTTGACAAAATATTAAGCCATAGCTCACATAGCGGGCGGAACAGGTGCGGATATTTAAGAAATAGCCGCCGTCACCCGCGGCCGCGGCAAAATACAGGCACATCTCGCTTAAAATGTGATGTGCCTTTGTCACGCAATATAACAAGAATCAGAACTTCCGAAATAAACCGATTTAACGTGAGCTTCGGATAAAGAAAGGGGAAATGCTCTATGCGGCGGATATTCAAAAGGGAACAGATGCTTACGGTTCCCAATTTGCTCAGCGCCGCGAGACTGCTGATGATACCGCTTATCGTGTGGCTGTATTGTTTTAAAAACAATTATTATGCCGCGTCGCTTGTTATTCTGCTCTCCGGCGCCACCGATGTCGCGGACGGCATAATAGCGAGAAAATTCAATATGGTGTCCGATTTCGGCAAAATACTTGACCCGATCGCCGACAAACTGACTCAAGCGGCCATTATTCTGTCTTTGGCTTTTCGTTATAAATTAATGATCGCGGTAATTATAATTTTTGTGCTGAAAGAAATCATTATCAGCGTGCTGGGCCTTAAAACGATCATAAAGACCGACACCGTGAACAGCTCGGAGTGGCACGGCAAATTGAACACAATAGCGCTGTACATCGTGTTCCTGGTGTTGATCCTGTTTCCCGATATAAATACGGGTTTGGCAAACGCGCTTATCTGCTTTAATATTATTCTCATCATAATATCACTGATACTTTACGCGCGGCGTTTTTCTGGGATCCTTAAGAAAAAAACCTCGAAATAATATTCGAATATATAATACCGCGGTTAACGCATAATACGGCGGCACAGCATCAGCTGTGCCGCCGCAATTACAATAGCGATACGATATTGAGCGTTTCGTTATTTTTTGTTTTAATTGATCTCGGCTGATTTCGCGGGGTCCGGAAGAATCGGGTCGGGGTTAAAGAATATCGCGTCGTCGTAATATCCCAAATCATAGAGATCGGGAAGCGGCGCCGATAATGCCTCGGGCCCCGATGCCAGGAAGAATTTTACTTGTCCGGGCGTTGTTGCCGACATGTACAGCGAGCTGTTGTATCCTCCCACATTCACGTTCGGATATGTCCAAAGTATTACTTCCATCGGCGTCTGCGCCGGCAGTTCCTTGATACCTTTTGAGTCGAGGAACTCCTTGCGTCCGGATATGGTCGACGCGGGCCAGGCGGGATGCGGCTTATAAAGATATGTATACTCATCTCCGAAGTAGTTCATTACCGCCTCGACGCTCTTTTCGAACTCGGGGTTCTCTCCCGACTTAGAGGTTCCCGATATTATCATAAACTTCTTGCCATCGCTGTAACCGGGAAAATACTGCTCGTCATACATCGCTTTAAAATCCGTGTCTATGGGATAATCGGTGTCTCTGAACGATCCCGCAAGTACCAGATTCAAAAACGCTTTTTTCGATTCGGGTGTAAGCGCGGCATACATGTCGTTGTGGTGCTTTTCCACAAGGTGCATTTTGCTTCTCATTACCTCATTAAGCCCCTCGACATCCGACACCATAAGCTGCGGCCACTGTATCCAGTATTCAACATTGTCCTGAGCGGCCTGCTCCCACATTACGAAGCATGCGCCCATAAAGTTATTAATAAATCTGTCTTGGTCGACCCGATGATTTGATATTCTTTTTTGGTACTCGTGGTACCAATAGGCATAAAGATCCCAATTACTGTTAATATCTCCCATCACCTGATCCACATCCTGAGGATCGGAATTTTTGTAGAGATAATTCTTTATCATCGAGTAAGTCGCCGTACCGTCGGTTCCCAGCACAACATTGTACTGTTCCTTGGGCACTCCGTTGTAGTTCATCATCATGAACTCATACTGCGCTCTCAAATCGTCGGTAAACAGCGTGTAGTGCGCGTTGGGATATGTTTCGAAAACCTTTCTGAAAAATCCCATGCACTGCTTGGTGTTTTCGGCGTTATTCGCGCCGCCGTTGTACTTGGCGTCGATCTTGTTCATCAGCGTCACATTTTCGGGCAGCAGCTTTTCATTCGCTGTCGCGGCGCGCTCATACCACATAAAGCTCTTTGTGGGTTCTCTTCCCTCTTTTTCAGCCTCGTCTATATCCGTATACACGTTAAGCAGCGAGTAAAGCGGGCTTACCGTGCCCCAGTTCATATATACGTTAATGTTTCCGGTAAAGTCTTCGTCTTTTTCGCCGACATCGGTCTTTGCCGCTATCGCCTCGATCTCGTCCAGCAAAAGTTGATCAGCATCGGGCGTGGCAGTCGGAACCGTCGAGGGCATACTTGACGGCTCGTTCGAAGGCTCGTTTGACGGCTCGTTCGAAGGCTCGGTCGAGGGTTCGCTCGAAGGATCGGTCGATGGCTCGCTCGAAGGTTCGTTCGAAGGCTCGGTCGAGGGCTCAATCGAAGGCTCGGTCGATGGCTCGCTCGAAGGTTCGTTCGAAGGCTCAGTCGAGGGCACATTCGAAGGCTCGGTCGAGGGCTCGCTCGAAGGTTCAATCGAGGGCACATTCGAAGGCTCGTTTGAAGGCTCGGTCGATGGCTCAATCGAAGGCTCGGTCGATGGCTCAATCGAAGGCTCGGTCGATGGCTCGCTCGAAGGCTCGATCGTGGGCTCGGAAGGCGTTTGCTCAAAAGCCGTAAACAGTGGCGTTATGATAATTGTATTTGCGGTATCCTCGGTTATGCCGAGTTTTTCGGCCGACGGCAGCTTGATAACAAGAGTAACTTCGCGGGTGCCTCCGAAAGAAACAACATCACCGTATGTCACGGTATAGTCCTCGCCTCGTACAAATTCGTAAGTTTTTGCCTCGGCGTCCGCCGACTTGACCTCAAGCTTGATCCCGCTTATATCGGAAAGCACATAGCTCTCGGGATGCTCGGGCGTTATTTCAACCGCAAATGTTTCATCCGCCGTTATATCCGTCATACCCGTAACAGCCTCGGATTTAACTACAGCGCCGCTGACTTCCGCGTCCTCGGTCATTATCTCATTTATTACGGGAACTCCTTCGTCAACCTTGTATATACCGCAGATCGTCACATCGCCTGTAACGGTATACGGGAAGGTAATAGTCTCGCCGCTGCCGTCCGGCTTGGTGTTCCAGCCGACAAATGTATGATGCGGACGCTCAGCGGGTTCAAAATCAATTACCGAGTTGAGCGGGACTTCGCTGTTCACATACGGCGGCATATAGCCGTAATTGAAGGTCACTGTCTGATAAACCGTTTCGCCGTCCTTCAGCCAGCGGGCATAGAAAGTAATGTTGCTTGTCACGGCTATATCGGTCGGATCGACTGCGGTGCCGCCGAAAGCGCTGTCGGTGTACCAGCCCACAAACGCGTATCCGTCTTTTTTCATTTCGGGGATCTGGCTCGCGCTCAGTTTTCTTTTTTCGGTAATTCTGAGCGTTGAAAGAGTTTCGCCGCCGTCCGCAAATTTTACGGTGTACTGCTGCGTTGTGCCGCCGAAGCCGCCTCCACCGCCGCCGCCACTGCCTCCGCCGCCAAACATTGACGACGCGGTTGCCTTAGGTGTCGCTGCGGCAGCCTGCTCGGGCGCCGCCGTAGATGCGGAGGCGCTTTCGGGAGCCGTTGTGCCGGCTGGCTCGGAGCCGCCGTTTAGCCTATCAAGCATAACAACGACCTCGGCGCGGGTTATGTTATCAAGCGGTCTGAAAGTTCCGTCCTCGTAACCCTTGATGATCCCCGAATCTACCAGGCCCGAAACGTACTCGACCGCCCAATCGCTTATCGATACCGCATCGGTAAACTGTCCGACGCTTGAGCCTCCCGTAACTTTGTAAGCTCTGGCAAATATCGCGCTCGCCTCTTGGCGGGTTATGCAGTCGTTCGGTCTGAATCTTCCGTCCGTGTCTCCGTTCACGTAACCCGAGGCCGCGGCTATTGAAACAGGATCATAGTACCATTCGCCACGATGCACGTCCGTGAAAATGTCATCAACGGAAACGACGCCTCCGCCCATGGCGCTCACTATAACCTTTGCCATCTCGGCGCGGGTTATGTTATTGTCAGGCAAAAACGTTCCGTCATTGTAACCGCTTAAAACTCCGCGGTCAGCCCATTTGTCGATTTCTTTCTCTGCCCAGTGTCCGTTTGTGTCACTGAATCCGGCTGCTGAAACGGCCGCGCCGCCAAAAATGCACGCAAATATGGCGATCGCCAGGATCAGAGAAATTAATTTTTTTGAGTTTTTCATAAAAACCTCCTAATTATAATATTTTGAGTAAACATATGATTGCTTACTACACATGTGATTATATCATGTTATTCGAGTTTTGTCAACAGTTTAATTATGGTTTTGATTAATTTAATAAATTTGTGGCAGCTGAACGTCGATTATCCCAATTTAAAATAATTTAAAAAAAACTCTTGCATTTTTAAAAATTTATGGTATAATAGATTTTGCTGTGATTCACAGCGGAAAATTTAATAATATATTTTATGGTTACGGAGTTGTATCGAAGTGGTCATAACGAGCACGATTGGAAATCGTGTTGTCCGTAAAGCCGGGCACGTGGGTTCAAATCCCACCAACTCCGCCAAAGGCCAAAGTGCCGAAAATACGTCAAATCAACGTGTTTTCGGCACTTTTCATAGGTTAAATTGTTTTATGTTTTTTGATAAAATTCGATATTTTTTAATATAATGTCAGTCAAATGTCAGTCAAAATATACTGTTATTAAATATGGTTTTCGCGTAAAAACGGCGGTTGCAATAATGTAATCGCCCCGTTGCCGCCGAGGCCGCTGTGATACGATTTGTGCATATTAAATTTCACTTTAATTTACAGCAAGATATTTTTGTGTATATTCCGTTTGTTCAAAATCTAATTTATCACCGTTTTTAGTCACCCATAAAACGGCTGGCATGGGTGTTTCGTCCAACAAACCCATACCGCGCTTAACGCTTTCGGAATTAGGGTCATAATACTGTAAAAGAAGCATAGTCTTGTTGGATGATTGTGACATCGTTTTAGCTTTTTCAAAACTAAGATTATTTTTATCGCAATACTCTTTAATTTCGTTCGCCCACTCGTCAAATCTTTGACACATATTATTACTCCTTTCCAAATTCTAAGTAAGAACCTTGCGAATTATAAATATACACGACTTCCTGCTTAAAACATCTTAAAATATCTTTATCACCCCGCGACGCCATTAAACAGTTACGACCAACACCCGGATGTGTATGTCCGCTCCATTTGTAACCCTGCTTACTTAATTCTTTGGCACGTTCAATGTCTACATTTACTGAATTACTGTCACCGCGTATAACAAGGCGTTCACCGCCTTTTGTAAACATTGCAAACTCGTCACCGGTTTGTGCTGTTATCGCCGCTAAGTCTCTCATATTAACAGACTTTTTCCGAACCGTCACCGAACTATCATAACTTGGTAATTGGTCGAGAAGTTTCTGTTGTCTATTATTAAGCGGTCTATCAAGATGAAGTATTGCGTTGGGGTTTCCTTTTCCTGTATTTCGTTGCTCAATTGGGCTGTCAATGTTATTAATATTCATTATTTTACTGTCCTTTGCTTTTATTATACCATTTTCAGCGGATTTGTCAACAGTTTTATTGCTCTGTTTCTTCACGGCCGCGGCGTATTCCTCGGCGGTCAGCCGGTCATGCTCGATGTAGCAGCGGCAGTTGATGTCATGCCCCGCCACACCGCTTCGGCACGGAGCTGTTGTTTTAACGCCGTCGTCCGGAAAATATCACATATTGTGCTGTAATATAAATGTAAACACAATATCTGGTATTTTTAACAAAAAAACCCTTGCATTTTAAAATCAGATGTGCTATTATTGATTGCAGATGCGAAAAGGGGATGTAAGAAATTGAAGATTATTAAAAGAAACGGTTCTGAAGTGACATTTGACTCCGGCAAGATCAAAGCGGCGGTCAGCAAGGCGAAATTCGCCGGCGACCACCAAGACGAGCTGACAAAGCGCGACATAGACGATATAGCCAAGGCGGTCGAGGAATACTGCGCCAATATGCACCGCGCTCTGTCGGTCGAGGAGATCCAGGAGCTGGTCGAGACCGAGATCATGAGCCACGGCGCGTTTGAGATAGCGAAGCGCTATATTCGCTTCCGCTTTACGCGAAACCTTGTGAGAAAGACAAACACGACCGATAATCAGATACTCAGCCTGCTTGAGTGCGACAACGAGGAAGTTAAGCAGGAGAACTCCAACAAGAACCCGACAGTTAACAGCGTTCAGCGCGACTACATGGCGGGCGAGGTCAGCAAGGACATAACCGAAAGACTGCTTCTGCCCGAGGAAGTTGTTCAGGCGCATAAAAACGGCATTATCCATTTTCACGATTCGGACTATTTCGCTCAGCATATGCACAACTGCGATCTGGTTAATCTCGAGGACATGCTCCAGAACGGCACTGTCATCAGCGAGACGATGATCGAGCGGCCGCACTCGTTCTCGACCGCGTGCAATATCGCGACGCAGATAATAGCGCAGGTCGCCAGCAACCAGTACGGCGGCCAGAGCATAAGCCTGACGCACCTGGTTCCGTTTGTTGACGTGTCGAGGCAGACCATAAGAAAGCAGCTCGAAAAAGAGCTTGAGGAGATCGGAGCCGAGTGCTCCGAGGAAAAGCTGAGCAAGATCGTGGAGGAACGCTTAAAGCTTGAGATCAGCCGCGGCGTTCAGACGATCCAGTATCAGCTTGTGACGCTGATGACGACCAACGGTCAGGCGCCTTTTGTGACGATATTCATGTATCTCGGCGAGGCGCGGAGCCCGAGAGAAAAAGCGGATCTGGCCCTCGTTATAGAGGAAATGCTCAAGCAGCGCATCGAGGGCGTTAAAAACGAGGCGGGCGTCTGGATAACTCCCGCGTTCCCGAAGCTGATATACGTGCTCGAGGAGGACAATATACGCGAGGATTCGCCTTATTGGTACCTGACCGAGCTTGCGGCGAAATGCACCGCCAAGCGCATGGTGCCCGACTATATATCCGAAAAGATGATGCTGCGTCTCAAGATCGACAAAAACGGCGACGGCAACTGCTACACCTGCATGGGCTGCCGCAGCTTCCTGACGCCGTATGTTGACGAAAACGGCAAGCCGAAATACTACGGCCGCTTTAATCAGGGCGTTGTCACGATCAACCTTGTTGACGTCGCCTGCACCGCCATCGAAAACGGCGGGGACGAGAAAAAATTCTGGGAGACCCTCGACGAGAGGCTCGAGCTGTGTCACAAAGCCCTGCGGTGCCGCCACGAGCGCCTTGTGGGAACGCTCTCGGACGTGGCTCCTATCCTTTGGCAGCACGGCGCGCTGGCGAGACTTGAAAAGGGCGAGCCGATCACCAAGCTGCTCTACGGAGGATATTCCACGATATCGCTTGGCTACGCGGGTCTTTGGGAATGCGTGTATGAGGTCACGGGCAAAAAGCTCACCGAGCCCGAGGGCGAGGAGTTCGGCCTTGAAGTTATGCGCAGACTGAACGCGGCCTGCAAAAAATGGAAGGAAGCCGAGAACATCGACTATTCGATCTACGGCACGCCCCTTGAATCCACGACATACAAATTCGCCAAATGCCTGCAAAAGCGCTTCGGCATTATAAAAGGCGTGACCGACAAGAACTATATAACCAACTCCTACCATATCCATGTGACCGAGCCGATAGACGCGTTCTCAAAGCTTGAAAAAGAGGCGCGGTTCCAGGAGCTTTCACCCGGCGGCGCCATAAGCTACATCGAGGTGCCGAACATGCAGAACAATATTCCGGCGGTGCTTGAGGTCATCAAGTTCCTGTACGACCACATCATGTACGCCGAGCTCAACACCAAGAGCGACTACTGTCAGGTCTGCGGCTATGACGGCGAGATACAGATAGTAAACGACGATGACAAGCTCATATGGGAGTGCCCGAGCTGTCACAACCACGACCAGAACAAGATGAACGTCGCGCGGCGCACCTGCGGATATATAGGAACGCAGTTCTGGAACCAGGGACGCACGCAGGAAATCAAGGAAAGGGTACTTCATCTGTAATGAATTACTGTGAGATAAAAAATTTTGATATAGCAAACGGGGAGGGCGTTCGTGTCTCCCTGTTTGTGTCGGGCTGCACCCACCGCTGCAAGGGCTGCTTTAACGAGATAGCCTGGGATTTCGACGCGGGAAAGCCCTTCACGCGGGAAACAGAGGACATGATCATAGAGATGCTCGACAAGCCCTACATAAACGGTCTTACGCTGTTGGGCGGCGAACCGTTCGAGCCGTCGAACCAGCGGGGGCTTACTCCGTTTTTAAGGCGCGTCAGAGAGCGCTTTCCCGAAAAAAATATCTGGTGCTACACCGGGTACACATACGAGACCGATCTGCTCGGCGAGAGCCGCGCGAGATGCGAGTGCACCGATGAAATGCTTTCGATGATCGACGTGCTTGTGGACGGAGAGTTTATCGAAGCCGAAAAGGACATATCGCTCGCGTTTCGCGGCTCAAGAAATCAGCGAATACTGCGTTTGAAAAACGGATAATAACAATGTGGATATTTTTGGTGGCGATTTACGGACTGTTAAATGTGTCAGGGATGTAACGAAAAAGAAGGCGATGCGGCTGAACTTCACTGCGGAAGTCCTGCTCGCCTACAGCATTTTGAGTTTTGCGCTCCGCTCAGTTTTTTGGGCGGGAACGGCCCGCCGGTTGGCGGGCATTTTTTGTTATATCGCCGAATATAATTAAAACGCGTTTGCGCGAAAATTATATCGGGGTGATAAAATGCTTGCTTTTTTAAATTCGCTGATACATTCGCTTATACTTCTGGTGTCGTATATCTCGGGGCAGAGCTCATTTCCCAAGCCTCTCAAAAAAGCGGAGGAGGAAGAATATCTGCGCCGTATGGCCGAGGGCGACGAGGAGGCTAAAAACAAGCTGATCGAGCACAATCTGCGCCTTGTGGCGCACGTGGCGAAAAAATATTCCGCCGCCGTCCACTGCGGAAGCGACAGCGAGGACCTGCTGTCGATAGGCACGATCGGGCTCATCAAGGGAATATCGAGCTTCGACCCGTCAAAGGGCACGCGTCTTGCGACATACGCCGCCAGATGCGTCGAGAACGAGATATTGATGATGTTCAGGAGCCGCAAAAAAAGCCGCAACGACGTGTCGCTGAGCGACGCGATAGGCACCGACAAGGAGGGCAACGCCATCATGCTTATGGACGTTCTGGAGAACGACGACAGCGACGTGTTTGACAAGATATGCATGGGCAGCAGCGTTAAAAAGCTCTATAAAAATCTGAGCGACAAGCTGACCCCGCGCGAAAGAAAAATAATAGTGCTGCGCTACGGACTTATCGACGGCAAATGCAGGACTCAGCGCGAGATCGCGGCAATGCTCGGAATTTCGCGCTCATATATCTCCCGAATTGAAAAAAAGGCGGTTTCAAAACTGGGTGATGGCATTAGAGACTAAAAACGCGGCATTTTTCACAAGATTTTTGAGCAGTTATTCACTTGACTTTAGTAGGTATTATATGATATATATTAGACTGATATAAAAACAATATTGAAATTTGGAGTGGTTAATTGTGATAAGGTTTATTGCGTGCGATTTGGACGGCACACTGCTCAATTGCCGCAAGGAACTGCCTAACGGACTGAAGGAGATAGTTGACAGATTGAACCGTAAGGGAGTGGTGTTTGCTCCCGCCAGCGGCAGGCAGTATTATCAGCTTAAAGCTCAGCTGGAGCCGGTGAGCCGCAATTTTATGTATATAGCGGAAAACGGGGCCTATGTGGTGATGGATGAGAAGATAATCGTTCGCGACTGTCTTGACGCCGAGACCGCGAAGGATGTGATAAAGCGCGCCAGGCGCATGCCGGGGGTTTATCCGGTGCTTTGCTGCGAGGACAGCGCGTACGTTGAGCGGAGCGGCCAGGGGATCGGCGAGGTCAAAAAGTATTACAGGCGCCTCGACACCGTGCCCGATCTGATAGACTACTGCGAGACGAAAAACATTCTCAAGATCGCCATATTTACATACGGAAACGCGTTTGACGATATTTTCAAAAAGCTGCCCGAATACGAGAGGGCGCAGGTCATAGTCTCGGGCATGAACTGGGTGGACGTGATGAAGACCGGCGTGTCCAAGGGCTCGGCCGTGAAAAAGATACAGGAGGTCTGCGGATACGAGAAGGACGAGTGCATGTGCTTCGGCGATTATCTGAACGACCTTGAGATGCTCCACGAGTGCGGCGAGAGCTTCGCGATGGCCAACGGCCACGAGCAGCTGCGCATGGCCGCCAAGCACATAGCCCCCTCAAACGAGGAAAACGGAGTTATAAAAGTGATCTCCGAATGGTTCAATGTGTAAATTATCCCGCCGTAACTACGGCGGGTTATTTTTCGCGCTTTTAAGATTTACCAATCGACGGGGGTTTCGGGCGGGCATATTTGTTAAAGTTTTTACAAATTCGGGTTGACGATTTTTGCATTTAGCGATATAATATGTAAGTTGGTATTTTAAAGAAACATATTAAATTTTTACACTATTGGAGGAGATAATTTATGAGCAGAGTATTCAATTTCTCGGCGGGTCCGTCTATGCTTCCCGTTGAGGTACTCAAGAAGGCGCAGGAGGAGATGCTCGACATGGGCGGCAGCGGCCAGTCCGTTATGGAGATGAGCCACAGAAGCCCCGAGTATCAGGCGATCATCGACAAGGCGGAGGCCACATTCCGCGAGATCATGAACGTGCCCGACAACTACAAGGTGCTGTTTTTGCAGGGCGGAGCCTCGACCCAGTTCGCCATGGTCCCCATGAACCTGGGCGGAAAGTCGAAAAAGGCCGACTATGTCACAACGGGTCAGTGGGCGAAAAAGGCCCTCGCCGAGGCGAAGCGCTATATCGACGCCAAGGAGATAGCTTCGAGCGCTGACAAGACGTTCTCGTATCTGCCCGAGGTCGACAAGAGCATGCTCACCGACGGCGCCGACTACGTTCATATCACATATAACAACACGATCTACGGCACGCACTACAATACCATGCCCGATTTCGGCGACAGAACGGTCGTTACAGATATGTCGTCCTGCATCCTCTCCGAGGAAGTGGACTTCACGAAGTTCGGTCTGGTGTACGCCGGAGCCCAGAAGAACATGGGCCCCGCGGGCGTCACGGTAGTGGTCGTGCGCGACGATTTGATCGGAAACGCGCTTGACATAACGCCCACAATGCTGAACTATCAAACCCACGCCGACAACGGCTCGATGTTCAACACGCCGCCGACATACGGCATTTACATCTGCGGCCTGGTGTTCGACTGGATCAAGAACATGGGCGGCGTAAAGGTCATGCACGAGACCAACGTTGAGAAGGCGAAGATCCTCTATGACTTCCTTGACAACTCAAAGATGTTCAAGGGCACGGTCGTTCCCAAGGACCGCTCGCTGATGAACGTGCCGTTCGTCACCGACAGCGACGAGCTCAATGCCAAGTTTGTGGCCGAGTCCAAGGCTCAGGGATTTGTGAACCTCAAGGGTCACAGAACGGTCGGCGGAATGAGAGCCAGCATCTACAACGCTATGCCCGTTGAGGGCGTCAAGGCGCTGGTTGACTTTATGACTAAGTTTGAGAAGGAGAATTCATAATGTATAAGATCAGAACACTTAACAAGATTTCCAAAAAGGGACTCGGCGTGCTGAAAAGCGACAAGTACGAGGTCTCGGACGAGTGCCAAAATCCCGACGGAATTATTTTGAGAAGCTTTAAGATGCACGACATGGAGCTGCCCGACAGCCTCAAGGCGGTCGCCAGAGCCGGCGCGGGCGTCAACAATATCCCGATCGAAAAGTGCAGCGAAAAGGGCATAGTTGTGTTCAACACCCCCGGCGCCAACGCAAACGCGGTCAAGGAGCTGGTTATCTGCGCGTTGCTGCTCTCGTCGCGCAAGGTCGTTCAGGGAATCAACTGGGCAAAGACCTTAAAGGGCGAGGGCGATCAGGCCGGAGCTCTGGTTGAGAAGGGCAAGTCGAACTTCGTCGGCCCCGAGATCGAGGGCAAGACCCTCGGAGTTGTGGGTCTGGGCGCCATAGGCGTTCAGGTTGCCAACGCCGCCCACCATCTGGGTATGGACGTTATCGGCTACGACCCGTATCTCTCGGTTGACTCGGCCTGGAACCTGACAAGATTCGCCGAGAAGGCGGAGAGCCTTGACGATCTGCTCGCCAAGTGCGACTATATAACCATCCACGTTCCCGCGACGCCATCAACAAAGGGAATGTTCGATTCCGAGGCGTTCAGCAAGATGAAGAAGGGCGCAAGATTGCTCAACTTCTCGCGCGACACTCTGGTCGACACGGGCGATGTTATCGACGCGCTCAACGACGGCACGGTTTCGTGCTATATCACCGACTTCGCCACGGCGGATCTTTTGAACCACGAAAAGGTCATCTGCATGCCGCATCTGGGCGCGTCCACTCCCGAGAGCGAGGAGAACTGCGCGGTCATGGCGTCGAAGGAGATCAGGGATTTTCTGGAAAACGGAAACATCAACAACAGCGTCAACTATCCCACATGCGATATGGGCAAAAAGACAGGCGACCGCATAACCGTGGCGCACAAGAATATACCCAATATACTGCATAAGATCACGGTAATCATATCCGGTAAGGACAGTATAAACATCGACCACATGCTCAACAAGAGCCGCGGCGACTACGCCTACACAATGTACGACGTCAGCGAAAAGATCGACCCCAAGGTTAAAAAAGAGATCGAAAGCCTCGACGGCGTTATCAAGGTAAGGATACTTTAATCCCCCTCAGCCGCCTTCGGCGGCAGCTCCCCAAAGGGGAGCCGGGACGACGACCATATTTTGTAAAGTGCTGTAGGGGCGGACGACCCCGGCATGTCCTAGAGATTTAATGATTTGTGGCCTCGTTTATTTGTGCAATCGGAATACGATAGTGCCACAAACCCGCTGCGCGGCTCCGGCCGCAGCCTGCCCGGCTCGCCCCTTGGGGAGAGCTGTCAGCGAAGCTGACTGAGAGGGGTAAACAGGGCTCCCGCAAAACGCCAGCGAAGCGCGTTTTGTGGGAAAAGGAGCAATCGCGGAGCGGTTGAGCTTTCCTGCTTGCAGGAAAGTGAATAAGCGTAGCGCATTGCGACGTAGTATAACTGATGATTGCGCGCGTATGCGTGAGGAAAGTCCGAGCTCCATAGGGCAAGAGCGCAAGCTAACGGCTTGTGGAGGCGACTCCAAGGATAGTGCAACAGAAATAAACCGCAGTTATCAAAATAACTGTAAGGGTGGAAAGGCGAGGCAAGAGCTCACCCGGCGGTTTGGCGACTTACCGCTGATGTAAACCCCGCTCGGAGCAACACCTGAATCGAAGACTAAGCCGGCCCGGCGCCTTCGGAGATTGGTGGCTGGAGGCGCGCGGCGACGCGCGTCCAAGATAGATAATCATCTGATACAGAACTCGGCTTACGTTATGCTCGTCACGACACAGGACAGCCCCGATCGGGCTGTCCTGTGTTAGTTATCAGCGATTAGTGAACAGTAATTACGCGGGAATAATTTTGCAACATCCTTGCTAAATTTTTATGTATATTTGTTTTAATTATTAATTACTACGTTGTAATCGAATTTTAACTTGAAAAATTTCTCCTATTGTGTTAGTATAATTATAGCAGTTTTGGCTGCGAGTACAGTATTATTCTGTGCGGAGAAACACTTTTGCGTAAATAAAATGTGCCAAAGTAAAAGCAGAGATAGAAACGTAGGGACGGTTGGCCGCTTCACTCCTTCTAAACACTTAACATCGTGTTTAAGAAATAATGAAAGGAGTGATGCCGTGATGAAGAAATATTTTTTCGGAATTTTAGTTGCATTGCTTGTGATTATTGTATTATTTGCAATTTTTGCATTGCCGGTGCAATAAAATAACAACCGCCTTAAAGTTTTGACCGACTCATAAGGCGATTGTTTGACAACCATTGAAGCGGCCAAACCGTTTTTACGCTCTGCCGTTTCTCTTTCTATAACTATTATACCGACATTATGTCGGTATGTCAAGAGATTTTGCGAAGATTTTTATGAGAAAATCAGAACCATAGCTTTGTCGTAATATACGAACACAACTTTTTAATATAATTAATATAAATTTCCTCTTGCAGAATTAGCATAATTGTGCTAAAATTTAATTGTCAAAAATATTTGCGGGAGGATTTTTTATGAACACGATAAGACCTGTTTCGGATTTGAGAAACAATTTTGCGGATATTTCCAAAACCGTGCACGAAACAAAGCAGCCCGTATTTTTAACAAAAAACGGATTTGGCGATATGGTGGTTATGAGCATGGAGGCATATGAGGATCTTCGCTTTGAAAGTGAGGTTTACTCAAAGCTTAAGGAAGCGGAATACGAGGCGGAGCTTTCGAATAAACGATTTTCATCAAAAGAAGTTCTGAAAAGCATGCGCGAGGCGCTCGGAGAAAACAGCGATGTATGATTTGGAATTCCAGCCTCTTGCCCGACAGGACATGATAAACATAGTGACTTATATCGACAAAACTCTGCATAACCGCGCCGCGGCGCTGCGGCTTGCGGAGAACATGATAACGGAGATCGAGAATATCGGAAACTTTCCGTATTCCGGGGCTGTATATCATCCTTTGCGAGCGCTCAAATATGAGTATCGCAAACTGCTTGTCGGCAATTATCTGATCCTTTATCGCGTTGACGAAAAAAGAAAAATGATAACCGTCGCGAGAGTTGTCTACGCCAAAAGCGATTACGGAAAAGTTTTGGAATAATCCGCTTTCGGACATAGTGCGCAGAATCTTGTATGGGCGGATATTATCCGCCCGCTTTTAACAATTTCATGGGTTTTATACGGGACGCCGGGGTCGTCGTCCCCTACGACCAAAGTACACAAAATGCCGTAGGGGCGGACGACCTCGCATATCCTAGAGGATTTTATGATTTGCGGCATTGTTTATGTTTGCTAGCGGAACACTTTTGCCAAACGAACCCGCTTCGCGGCTCCGGCCACAGCCGCACGCCCTTTTGGATTTAATTGTTTTTCACAAACTCATTTCGGCGGGTTCCGCCAGCGGCTTCATGCTGTCCATGTCGCTCCAGAGCATGACTTTTATGTTTGTGTTTTTTAGATTCTCACTGAAAAATAATACATCACCGAAATTATAATAATTCTGCATTTCGATCAGCGCGCCGTTTTTGTTATATACCGCCAAGATCACCTGAGCGTCAAAATCATCGCAATTGTTGACCTTTGCGGTAACAATATAATCCAAAACCTCGGTGATCTCAACCGACGGCGCGTTCGGGTCTACAGTCGGCTTTGCCGTCGGCTTTTGCGTGGGTGTCGAAGTAGGTTTTGCGGTCGGTGTCGGCTTCGGTGTCGGTGTTGCCGCGCTCGGCATAGGCGAGTTATAATGGATCGAAGCGTTTAGCAGTTTATTATTTCCATATCACAATATCCAAAAAGGTCAATGAAAATTTTACAAATAAAAAAACAGGGGCACAGCTTGGCTGTGCCCTCTGTTGATTTCGGCATATTTGCGCGGAAGATTATTTCTTCTTTGACTTGCTCTTTCCGTTGCCCGCAGCGGCTCTCTTGGCGTTAACCGCCGAATCTCTCCAGGTTGCCCACAGAGGACCCGTGATGAATACCGAGGAGAAGAAACCGATAACGATACCGATGATGATCGGCAGAGCGAAGGCCTTGATCGAGGCAACGCCGATGATGAATACCATGCCGATGGTGAGCAGCGTGGTGATCGTGGTGTTGATCGAGCGCGTCATGGTCTGCCAAATACTGTTGTTGGCGATCTCGCCGTAGGATTCTTTTCTGGAGTTGCGCGTGTTCTCGCGGATCCTGTCCATGATAACGATCGTGTTGTTGATCGAGTAACCCAGAACCGTAAGCACGGCGGCTATGAAGTTGATGTTTACCGAGATCTGCAGAACGGAGTAAACGCCCAGCAGGATCAGAACATCGTGCGCCAGAGCCAGTACCGCGACGCAGCCCGATGTGAACTCAAATCTGAATGTTACATAGAGCAGGATAGCGGCGCATGCCAGCAGCGACATCCACAGCGCGCTTCTTGCCAGCTCGCGTCCCGATGAGGGCGAGATGTCGTCCATGCTCGAAAGACGAACGCCGCTGACTAAGTTTCCGCCGGCTGCCGGGGCCTGCGTTGCCGCTGCGGCTGCTGCCGCGGGCTCGGCTGACGCGTCGGGTTCCGCCGAGGCGTCGGGCTCGCTCGAAGCTGCTGCCGCCGCCTCGTCTTCCTCGGGCTCGGCCGCTGCCGCGCTGTCATATACGGCCTTGCCGAATTTTTCCTCAAGAGCCGTTGTGATGCTGTCTCTTACTGTGTTTGAGAACTCTGTTCTCTCTTCGTCGCTGATGTCCTTGTCGTATCCGACCTTGATGATAACGTCATCGCCGGACTTCTGAACGGACGACGCCGATTTTCCCGAGCCGAGAGCCTCGCTAACGATGGCGCTCATGTCCTCGGTGGAGAAGTCCTCGCCCTTGACCTCATAAGTAAGAGCGATACCGCCCGAAAAGTCGGTGTCGAGGTTGAATCCTCTGAATATCAGCGAAACGATACTGATTAAGCATAAAACGATGGAGATCCCGAAAAATACCCATTTTTTCTGAACTATATCAAACATTACGCCTTACCTCCTTTCACGCTTTCAGAGCTTAGATCTGATTTGTTGAGGCCGTAAAGCCATGTGTTCTTAACGTTCATGCCGATCATCTGCTTGAGCAGGAACCTGGTTACGAATATCGCCGAGATCATTGATACAACGATACCCATAAGCAGCGTGATGCCGAAGCCCTTGATCGTGCCCGTGCCCAGCCACCACAGGATGATAGCCGAGATAATTGTCGTAACGTTAGAGTCGATAACCGCGGAGAGGGCTCTGTTAAAGCCGGCGTCAACGGCGCTTCTGACCGTCTTGCCCAGCTTGAGCTCTTCCTTGACGCGCTCGAATATAACGACGTTCGCGTCAACCGCCATACCTATCGCCAGTATGATACCCGCGATACCGGGCAGCGTGATGTTGATGTGGAAGTTAGCCAGCAGGATCAGAACGACCGCGATATAGAACAGGAGCGCGAAGTCCGCCATGAGGCCTTGCAGACGATAGATCAGCAGCATGAACAGCAGCACCAGGATAAGACCGATGATACCCGCCGTGATAGCCTTCGACAGGGCTTCCTCACCCAGCGTCGCGCTTACTACCTTAACTTCGTCTACCGCCAGTGAGAAGGGCAGCTGGCCCGACTTGATGTTGGCCGCCAGAGCGCTTGCCTCGTCGGCCGTGAACTCACCGGTGATGATGCAGGAATCGCTGTCTATCTGCTCATGAACTCTGGGAGCGGTCAGAACGTTGCCGTCCATCTCGATCGTGATGTAGTTCATGTTGCTGGAGGCGGCCGCCGCAGCGGTCTTTGTGGCCTCCGAGAACTTCTGCTGTCCCTCGGGAGTGAACTCCATGCTGATGTAGTATGAGCTTCTTGAGATACCCTGCTCCGTCTGACCGTACTCGGATGACGCGTTGGTAACCTCGCTTCCCGTCATGATCGTGTTTCCGTTAGCGTCCTTGAACTCAAGCTGCGCCGTGGCGCCGAGAGTCTCAACCGCTGTGTCGGAATCCTGAACGTCGGGGATCTCAACTCTTACTTTGTTGGAACCCTGCATTGTAACGCTTGCCTCGGTGTAGCCCTGGAAGTCAAGACGTCTGCGCAGAAGGTTCACAACATTATCCATATCCTCTTCGGACGGGTCTGTTGTTGCCGCCCGGAATACAATAACGGTACCGCCCTTTAAGTCAAGGCCCTGGGTGATGCCGTCGCTGTCCGTGATGCCGGGGATCCTGTACTTGTCTGTGAAATCCAGACCGTACACGCCGACATATAAAAGCGCCGCGATAACCAGAATTATAGCGGCAAATTTTACCAAACTTCTGGACAAATCTGTTTCCTCCTTTAAATTTTATATGTTTGTATTTGGTTAATTATTTTTTCGTAAGAAATGCGGCCGCCTAACACAGCATGACCTCTCGGCCGTCCGTTCGCGCTCCGCTGCCCGACGGGCGCGCGCCGCAAGCGGATCCGGTTCCGATCGTGATGATCTTGTTTATCATGCCGCGCGCGGCGGCATAGACGTCGGTTTTAAGATCTCCCGCGGGAGATGTCTCGATCGGCGAAAACGCTGTTTTTCCGCCGTTGTTTTCCATATTGGGCGGCGTGGCGGGGGCAAGGCCTGTCCCGCTGTAGGGAGCCGCGCCTCTGTCGTCGGGCGCGAGCGCCTCAAGAGCCGCCTTCGACATCGGAGAAAGCCAGCCCGAAACGAGCATAAGGCATGATATAAACATCGCCGCGTATTTAAGCCGCCTCACAGCCGACCGCCTCCTTTTAATCATAACTGTCTCAGCATACCAAATTATTATAGTCCAACCGATATGCAAAGTCAAGAAAAATTTACAAAATGTTATCAAAAAGTAAAAATAGTGATTAGCGAACATAGTCATTAGTGATTAGCGAATAGCGATTAGACCTCCCTCTCCGTCAGGCTTCGCCTGCCACCTCTCCCTCCTAAAGGAGGGAGAGGCAAAAGGGCTCCCGCAAAACGCCAACGGAGTGCGTTTTGTGGGAAGAAGGAGCAAACCCGGAGCAGGTGAGACTTTCGCGTCTTGCGCGAAAGCGAACAAGCGCAGGGATTTGCGACGTCTTGGCACTCTTTGGCACTTTTTATGATTTACAATAAAATCACAGGGTAAATATTGCACTGAATAATTTAAATCAAAAATCAGGAAGGAGAATTTTTTATGCCGAATTTAACAACGCCTATACCGTCAAAGCTCACGGGAGACACGGCCCGCGACCTGAGCTCGATCAAAAAATGGGGCACCGCGCTGATAGACGAGCTGACCTATATTTTCGACAATCTCGACGCGGGCAACGTGCTTGAGGCCGCCAGCGTCAAGGCGGAGAACATCGACACCACGAGCGCCAAGATAACCAACGCCCAGATAGGGAACATCAACGCCGACAAGCTTAGGGCGGGAACCATCGACACCGACCTCGTGGTTGTAAAAAGCGGGGACGGGAACATGACGATAAGCGGGAACTCGATAAAGATCGACGACGGAACTTTCAACAGGTTCATCGCCGAGTACGACAGCGCGCTCGACATATTCCGTTTCGAGCTGTGCAACGCGCAGGGCGAGCCGACAGTCAGCATCAACAGCAACGGCAACGCGGTGTTCTGCGGAAAGATAGACAGCTCGGAGATCTACTCGTCCACGATCGTGGGCACCGACAGTTATTCCTACGAGACAGTGAACGGCGGGGTGTTCGCGATGATGGATCCTCAGGGCGTTAAGATCATGCAGGACAACGATGAAGGCCGCCATCAAAGGCTGGGTCTCTCGGTCGGAAACGACGGCACCGCCTACATGGTAATGGGAGCCGGAAACGGCAGCGAGGAGACCGTCATCAACGGGGTCAGATATTCAAACGGAAGCTTTTTGATAAAGCGCGAAAAAGGCTCAGCCGCGCTGAACATGGTCGGGAGCAAAGCGATAGCTGCGTTTATGGACAACGGCGAGCTGTGGCTCAGCGGAGAAAGGGTCCTGATAAACGGTCGCGACGTTCTGGCGGAGCTTGACGCGCTGAAGTGAGCGAAAACTACTATATTATATAAGGAGGCAAAACATGAAAATCGATAACTATTTCGGGAAAATAACGCCCGAGTTTTTCGGGAAGGTGCAGGAGAGTTTTAAGCTCTACAAGGACCACAAACAGCTTTTTGACAGGAGGATAATCGACAACAACAAATGGTACAAAAGCCGCTACGCGAGCGACCCCGACGCGCCGATACCCGAGCCGACGACGCCCTATCTGTTCAACGCGATAGCCAACAAGCACGCCGACGCGATGGACAACTACCCCGAGCCCAACATACTCGAGCGCGACGAGCGCGACAGCGGCATCGCGGAAAAGCTCACCAAGATACTGCCCATGCAGCTTGAGCTGTGCGACTTCAAGCGCACCTACAGCCGCGCGTGGTGGTACAAGCTGAAAAACGGCGCCGCGTGCTATGGCGTGTTTTACAACCCCGATCTTGGCAGAGGAAAGGGCGATATCGACATCAAGCGCATCGACCTCTTGAATCTGTTCTGGGAGCCGGGCATAATCGACATTCAGGACAGCCGGTTCCTGTTTTTGACAGCGCTGATCGACAACGAGGAGCTAAGCTTAAAATATCCCCACCTGGCGGACAGGTTCACGGGCAGCGGCTCGATGGACGTGCTGACCTACGACGATATGCAAAACACCGCCTCGCGCGACCTCTTGCGCGACAAGACTTTGGTGGTCGACTGTTACTACAAGCGGCGCGTCAGGGACAGACAGACCGTCGAGCTGATAAAATTCACCGACGGCACTATACTCGAGGCGTCCGAGGACTTGGGTGACAGCGGTCTTTATGACCACGGCATGTACCCGTTTGTGCTGGACGTGCTCTATCCCGACGAGGACAGCCCGGTAGGCTTCGGCCTTGTGGACATAGTCAAGAATCCGCAGCTCTACATAGACAAGCTCGACAGCCTGATATCCAAAAACGCGCTGATCTCGGGAAAGATCAGATTCATGGTAAAGGACAACGGCGGCCTCAACGAGTACGAGCTGTCCGACATGAGCCGCGACATAATCCACGTGGCGGGCTCGGTCGGCGACGAAAACATAAGGGAGCTTCAGGCGAAGCCGATGCCGTCGTTTATAATTCAGCACAGGCAGAACAAGATACAGGAGCTTAAAGAGATCTCGGGCAACCGCGACTTCCAGCAGGGCGGCACCTACGGCGGAGTCACGGCTTACTCGGCGATAGTGGCGCTGCAGCAGGCGGGCGAAAAGCTCGCGCGCGACATGCTCGCGACGGGCTATGACGCGTTCCGCGACGTGGTGTATCTCTGCATCGAGCTTATACGTCAGTTCTATAACGACCCGCGCTCGTACAGGATCACGGACGGCGACGGCAAAAGCGAGTATGTGAGCCTTTCGGGCGGAGAGCTTAGAAGCGGCTACCACAGAGCCGAGTTCGACATCAGCGTCAGCGCCGAGAAAAACAACCCGTACAGCCGGATCGCTCAGAACCAGACATTGACCGAGCTGTGGCAGATGGGAGTGTTCGACCCGGCTCGGGCGGACGCGGCCGTACTTATGCTCGAGGCGATGAACGTCGACGGCAAGGAAAAGCTGATCGAGGGGATAAAAAACATGAAGGCCGATTACGAGGCGGCGGGCGCTCCCGCTCAGCCGATCGAAAAAGCCCCGGCGCAGCATAAAGCCGCCGGAGCTTTGATTCAAAATCAAAACAAAGAGCCGAAAAGCGCCACCGAGATAGCTTAGATAAGCACTTTCCCGACCGTTCTTATATCCTCGTTCTCGTTGATGGGTATGGGCATATATTTGGGGTTTATCGAAAAGAGATACGGCTTGCCGTTCATATAATCCAGCTTTTTGCAGTACGCCTCGCCCCGATACACAAATATGCCTATGTCGCCGGGCGCGATGTGCGGCATATATTTTATAAACACGATCTCGCCGTCGCATATGTCGGGCTCCATGCTGTCGCCGGAAATTCGTATTCCGGCGTCGGTATCGGGCGGAGCGGCCAGCTTCATTATCTCAACGTTGTCGTCGGTCAGGTAGTTTCCGAGACCCGCGGCGGCGGGCTGGAGATAAACGGGAACGGCGATGGTGCCGAACGGGTATCTCTCGATTTTTTTACCCAGATAGTCCTCGTACTCGTAGTTAAGGCAGTTGAGCACCCGTCGGAAATTATCCTCATCCGAGTATAATTCCCTAAGCTTGGTGACCGCCAGATTAAGTTCTGTGGAATACGCCCACTTGTTGTACTGCGTGTCGGGAGCGCAGAAGTATTTGTATATATCCTCAATGCCGTAAATGCGGCACAGTTCCAAGAATACGCGTATCTCCGGCTCCGACTTGCCGTTTTCCCAGGCGCTGAAGCGCGACTGCTTAACGCCCAGCCGCGTGTAAACGTCCTTTTGCGCGAGACCCTTGTTTTCTCTTGCCTGTTTGAGCTTGCCGCTGATATCTTTGTTTGCCATAGATCAGCACCTCCCGAATAAATAATACCATACCCGGTCGACGAAATCAACCCCCAATTATCATATTTTTTGGTTTTTTGACAAATTTTTGAAAAACGCGCCCCACTGTACAAAAAACCCGACAGTTATAAAAATATCAAAAAAATTAGTAAAAATTATATTGACAAACAAAATATTTGATATATAATAAAACCACCGACTCCAAAAAATAACAAATATTTTGTTAAATATGTCAAAGAATGGAAGTGAAGAAATGACTCATCCCGATATAAGATTCGCTGAGCGGTACGGATATCCGCCCGAAAGGCTTCCGCGCACCCGTCAAGTCGGCGTGTGTCTCTATTGCGGAAGCGAAATATACGGCGGTCCCGAGGGCTACGTGAAGAGCTTCGACGGACTGTTCTGCGATATGGACTGCTGTCACAACTATTATGAGATAGACAGCCGCGAGTATTGATCAAAAAATCAAATAATTTTATTATCGAAAGGAGATATGCGCAATGAAATTTGAAAACGCGGCGCAGGTGAAGAAGTGGCTGAGGCTTCTGCCTGTGGCAAAAAAGGAAATGAAGGCCAAGATCGAGCTCTACAACGAGCTTATCACCGATTTTACGAGGTTTGACATATCGGACAAGGCGATAGAGGAAAGGCTCGGGCATACATACAGCGAGAAGATCTCGGTGGTCGAGAGCTACCGCCAAAAGATAAAAGAGGCGCGCGACAAGTTTGACGGCCTGATGCGCGACTGGGAGCGGCTGTCTCAATTGCTCGACAGCGAGGAGCTGACGGTGGTGACCGAAAAATACCTGCGCGGCACCAGCTGGACCGCGATGGAGTTTGTGGTGTTCTACAGCCGCCGCCAGTGCTTCAGGATACTTGACCGCGCGGCCGAAAAGCTTGTGGGCCAGACCGTGAGCGGTGACGGCAATGTCTGAAAAAACCGCCGCGGACATGCTCCGCGAGACCGTCGAGCCGCCGCAGTCCGAGAGCCGCGCCGGAGCGGCCCTGGACAAGCTGTGCCAGCTGGTGAACTGCGGCGACAAGCGGATAGAGCTTTCCTCGGCCAAAGAGGTGCTGAGCCTTTTGGGTCTGCCCGAGGATCTGGCGGACAAAAACGAGCCCGGAAAGCTCGAGGTCGAGATAAGAATCGTTTAATATAAACCCGAAAAGAGGAAAAGCATGAACGCCAAACTTAAACTTGAGATAACAAAGACGCAGCTTGAGTTCATAACCGCCGACGCCGACGAGGTCTTATTCGGCGGAGCGGCGGGCGGCGGCAAGTCATACGGGCAGCTGGTCGACGCGCTGCTGTTCGCGCTGAAATATCCGCTCAGCCGCCAGCTGGTGCTGCGCCGCACGTTCCCCGAGCTTGAACATTCGCTCATCATGAACTCGCTGCTCATTTACCCGACCGCGGCCTGTCGCTATCGCAGTTCCGACCGCAAGTGGCTGTTCAGAAACGGCTCTATAATCGAGTTCGGCTTCTGCGCCGCCGAGACCGACGTGCTGCGCTATCAGGGCGCCGAGTACGATATTGTGCGGTTCGACGAGCTGACCCACTTCACCGAGAGTCAGTACACCTATCTGCTGTCGCGGGTGCGCGGCACTAACGGCTATCCCAAGCAGATAAAGTCCAGCACCAACCCCGGCGGCGTGGGCCACACCTGGGTCAAGGCTCGGTTCATAGACGGCGCTGAGCCCGGCAAGACGCAAACCACAAAGTTCGGCACCAAAAGGCTGTTTATTCCGTCGTTTGTGCAGGACAACAAGTTTCTGATGCGCTCCGACGGCGAGTATATAAAAAGGCTCGAGCAGCTTCCCGAAAACGAGCGCCGCGCCCTGCTCTACGGCGAGTGGGAGATATTCGACGGGCAGGTGTTCACCGAGTGGCGCAACGACCCCTCGAGATACGCCACGCGGAAATTCACCCATGTGATAAAGCCGTTTGATATACCCAAGGAGTGGCGCAGGTTCCGCGCCTTCGACTTCGGCTACTCAAAGCCGTTCGCCGTCTCGTGGTACGCGGTGGACTATGACGGAAGGATATATAACTACCGCGAGCTTTACGGCTGCACCGGCAAGCCGGACACCGGCGTGCGATGGACGGCCGAAAAAATAGCCGACAAAATACTCGAGCTGGAGCGGAGCGAGCGCGAGGCGGGGATAAAGATAACCGGCGTGGCCGACCCGGCCATATGGAACGCCACGGGCGGCAGCGAGGGCAGCATAGCCGACATGATGGAGCGCCGGGGCGTGTATTTCGAAAAGGGAAACAACAACCGTCTGGCGGGCAAGATGCAGGTGCACTACCGTCTGGCGTTCGACGGCGAGGGCCTGCCGATGATATATTTTTTCGATGGCAAATGCCCCGGTATGATCAGAACGCTGCCGCAGCTCAAATACGACGAGACAAGCCCCGAGGACGTCGACACCAAGCAGGAGGATCACCTGTACGACGAGCTGAAATATTTTCTGATGCTCTGCCCGATCCCGCCCCGCGAGCATAACGATAAGCCCCGCGAAAGCGCGTACTCGCCCCTTGACCTGATCCCCGAAAACCGCTTTATTATGTGATTTTCAAAATTTCCCTTGTATTTTTTATCGCGTAATGGTATTATAGAAAAAAGCCCCTTCCACCGCTGACGCGGTCCCCCCTCCCCCACCTTACGGCAGGGGAGGCATAAAACCCAACGAAAGGAAAAATCATGAGATCACTTGGAATAGATTTCGGCGACAGCCGCACGGGCTTCGCCGTGTCCGACGAGCTGGGCTTCGGCGCGCGGACTCTCGAACATTTCAAATCCGGAAGCCTAGACAAGGTGGCGGCGCACGCCGCGGAGCTCGCCAAACAGCACGGCGCGGGCGAGATAGTTCTGGGCTACCCGAAAAATATGGACGGCACTCCGGGCATACGCGCCGAGCGCACCGAGCGTTTGGCCGAAAAAATACGCGAGCTGGCGGACATTCCGGTGATCCTGTGGGACGAGAGGCTCACGACCGTCTCGGCGCACCGCCTGATGAACGTCACCAATGTTCGGGGCAAAAAGCGCAAAAACGCGGTCGACAGCATATCCGCCGCCATAATCCTGGAAAGCTACCTCGACAGCAAATAAAGCCCCTACGGTATGATGAAATTCGTAGGAGCGGCAATCTGCCGCCCGTGCCTCGCCCTCCTTTAGGAGGGAGAGGTGGCGCCGAAGGCGACGGAGAGGGTGGCATATCATCCGCATAATATACAAATTTTTATATAAAGGAGCAAAATAATTATGAGCGAAAACACAAACTATAACGAAGAAAACCCCTACGTTATCGACCTGATCGACGACGAGACCGGCGAGACGGTGCCCTTTGAGCATCTCGACACCGTGCGCGTGGACGGCGACGATTATATCGTCTGTATTCCCTATGACGACGACGAGACCGAGGTCACCGAGATCGCGATGTTCAAGATCGACAAGGACGAAAACAGTGAGGACTGCCTGAGCCAGGTGACCGACGAAAAGCTGGCCGAAAAAATCTACGAGGAATTCAAAAACCGCAACGCCGACAAATTCGATTTTGAAAACTAACGCCCGCGGGGCGAATAATATACGCCCTACGGCATTTTGTGGGCAATTGTAACAAATTTTTAATTTGAAAATTTTGTTGGATTGCGGTATAATAATAATGCTAAATAAAAAAGCGGCAAAGTAGAGCGGTACAGCCTCCCACATAGGTGAATGCTTATGTGAAATTAAGGAGGCGTTGCTGATGAAGTATGCGTTTAGAATACTTTTTATAGTATCTCTGATACATATTTTCTTTGCAATCTTCGCAAAGACAGTAATATAACCGTCTCGAAAATAGCGCTGAGACGGTTATATAATAGTAATCGTTAAAGGCTGTACCGCATAAGCGGTGCCGTTAGTATTATTATAGCATTCGTTCCCCCTTTTGTCAAGGGGGAACTTTTAATATAGTGCGTTCCGCAGGCGGATGATATTTGCCCCCACGGAATTAGCGCACCATGGTTCGTTGGGGAGGCCTAATCACTAATCGCTACGTTGTCACGGGCGGTTTTTTTGTGTCAACGGGGCAAAAATCATGTATTTGATACACAAATTTTGTGTTTTGTATGTTATCGTCTCTGTTTATGCATAAAAATTGTGGAAAAACTATTGCAAACTTATCTAAACAATGCTATAATGTAGTTTAGCATAACATGGCAATATTATATGATTGCTAAAATTTATAGGTTAGGAGAGATGTTTATATGACAAAAAAGACGAACAAACTGATGGCATTGCTGCTGGCGGTCATGCTTGTTATGACCACCCTTCCCGGCATGGCCGTTTTTGCATCGGGGGGGGTCAGCCTAATTCCGATATCGCCTTAGCGGCAGATCAGAAAGGCGTCAATGTTACATGGGACCACAGCAACGGCAAGGATGTTGAACATCCCGAAAACGGACTTTTGAACAATCTGTCCGTAACTTTGCTTCCCGATGATACGGTTCGCATTGACAGATTTATATATCTTCAAGGATCATCGCCGACAAAGATTGTGATCCCCACATACCTTTGGGGTAAAAAGGAAGGCGAGGAGCAGCTCCAGGCTTATCCGGTTACGGAGATCGCGGACGAGGCTTTTTCTGCCTGCGAGATCTCAAGCTTTGAATTTGCGCCGGACGAGGAAGACCTTAAGTGCCAAATCAAAACGATCGGCACCCGCGCTTTCGCGTCAAACAACTTTTCTGAGATAAAACTGCCCGATTCGGTCGAGACTATAGGCCGAGGCTGTTTCAGAGGCAACGGCGAGCATCTTATATCGCCCGATTTGTCAAACCTCACAAAAGTGACCGAGATCCCGGAAAACTGCTTCTATGACTGCTCGGCGCTGAAAACAATAACTCTGCCCGAGAGCATTACTACTATAGGAGTCAGAGCGTTTTATAACTGCCGCGCTTTCGAGTACATAAAGATTCCCGCAAGCGTTAAGACGATTGGCAATCAGGCGTTCTATAACTGCAAGGCCGATGTTTTCATCGACTGCTCGGATTCATATCCGAGTGAGCTTGAGGGTCAGCCTTGGGGAGCCTTTAACGGTTATGTTTCTTGGAACAGAGCCAGAGGATATAGCAATGATTCTCCCTTTGTTGTAGGAGCGGACGGAAAGATATACGGACTGAAAAACGTTAAGGAATACAATAGCGGAAAGGTCGACGATCCGAGCGATTTTGATGAAAAAGCCAATAAAGACGATTACAGATATTATCTGAACAACAATACCGGCGGCAGCACAGCTACAGCTACGCCCAAGCCCACAAACACGCCCGATCCTTCTAAGCCTACAGTTGAGCCCGGAACACCTGTAGAGGCTGGGGTTTATGCTATAGCAAATACAGGTGCCGAAGGCGGAATAACTGTTACCGGCTCTGCAAAAGCAGCAAATGTAACTTATAAAGGAAGAACATCTACAAATGGTTTAAAAATTGACGGCTCCGGAAAAATCGAATTTACCTCTGGTGTAGATGGCTTTTGCGTTGTTGTGCTTAACAATGAAAATACGTTAAACAAGGACGCTTTAAAGGTGACAGATGATTCAGAGAAAAGCTTTGATGTAAAACGATATACGGAGACATTGGCCGATGAAACATACAGTCTCGCTGAATATAAAGATGGTGATGTGGAAACTGACAGTCGTTATTTAGTTGTATTTCCGGTTGTATCGAATACGGCTTATATAATTCAAAAAGGTACTGGTACAAAGCTCGCAGCTTACTTTATTGAGTTAATCGAAAGCGATCCAATCTCTACCGCAAGTATTTCGCTTGATTCCGATGATTCGGTACAGCTGGCAGAGGAAACATCTACACCTCTTAATGACTATAAGCCGGATTACAGCTATATAACATCGGCAGATAGTAAAAAAGGCACGGTCAATATCACAATACCGGCATCGGTTCCGATTATTGATAGTGAAACCAATACGGTCACATATCGTAAGATAACAGGTATCGCTCCCGGCGCGTTCGGAAGCAAACCGGCCAACGTGGTGATCAACAGTCTTGACTTTGCAAACTTAGCGGACAGCGGCATGACGGAGATTCCCGAGGGCGCGTTCTGGGATTCGGATATAACTTCGATCACTAATCTGCCCGAGGGCATAACCACGATAGACACATACGCTTTCCGCAAGTGCGAAGACTTATCGGAAATCGAGCTGCCCGCGTCGGTTGTAAATGTTAATTACTGGGCGTTCCGTCAGTGCACCAAATTGGAAAAAGTTACGTTCAGGACAAAAGCGAAGGACGGAACAGACTATTCTCAAGAAGCAAATAAAGCGCCGCTTGAGGTTATAGACTCCGGAGCGTTCTCGCGCTGCATGGCGCTTAAGGATATCTATATGCAGGGCACAGAGTTTAACTCGCTCACGGGCGTTAACTTTGAGACCACATTGGAGGAAGGTAAAGAATCGCACCCGTTCGGTGCGTACTACGCTAATATACATTATAAGGGCTATACTGATCCCCCGTATACGGTTCCTGCGATAAATGATCCTGCTACGGGTGTTGATGAGAGCTTATGGCAGTTCAACCGCGTTACCGGAGAAGTTGTTTTCTATGATGATAGTAATAAGAAATCTCACGATATCGAGCTAACGATACCCACAAAGCTCAAGTGGAATGATGAGAATGATATTGACAAGGATGAAGTTACCGAAGAAGAAGTCGATATAACCGGTATAGGCCAGCCTGCCGAGAACACTCAGCTGTTTTATCAATACAGAGCAGACGGCAAGAGCAGCTATGACGGTAGTACAATCGGTATCAGCAAGCTTATTGTGCCTCCTCAGATAACCCGAATTAATGATTCGGCGTTTTACTTTACCAAAGTCGCGGAGGTTGAGTTCCAACCGGAAAGCAAGCTTGAGGAAATATGCTATCGCGCGTTCGGCGGAGATTCAAGCCACAGCTATGAACTTAAGAATTTCGCGCTTCCGAAGTCAATAAAAGTTATCGGCGACGACGCTTTCTCGTACAGGCAGTTTACAAATCTCCCGACAATGGATTTTACAAACGGCGACGGAAGCAAAACACCCAATCTCCGCACGTTCACCATTCCCGGACTTGCCGAGAATATTTCCTCATCGGCGTTCAATCATGCCACCGGCGCTGACGTTGTAAGGATCGAGCAGTATTTGTATAGCGACAGCGACGGTAAATACGATCCCGAGCAAGAATTGTATCTCAGCTCGCCCACAACTGTTTCGTCATACGCTCCCTTTAACTTCAGCAGCGATGGCGCTGACGGCGGAAGCGTAAGGATTCAGTACATGGATGCCGGCAGACCGGTATTCTCGGATTGGGTTATTGACGATAACAGCGGCGACAGCACCGACACAGCCAGACAGCCGGGCGGAGTTATCGCGGCAAAGCCCGCGGGTGAGCTTGCGGCCGGCAAAACCGATATAGACGACGGCGGCTACAGAGAAAATAATGCAGCTGTGATCAATCTCGGCGTAATTATGCAGGATGACGACAGCTATATTACAGGCGTTGAAGTTCCCGCGGAGCTCAACAATGACGCGAATGTTTGGTGGCTCGATACAGAAAATATTGATAATAACCTTGAACTTATACAAGATCAGGGATCCGAAGCGGGCGGCGGCGCTCTTACCGGTTCAAAGATCTATAAAATCAATCTTAAAAATATTTACGGAAACGGAACGGTTGTATTCCGTGCGAAATTCAGGTATAAAAACGGTAGTGAAACAACCGTAACAAGACGTGTAAATATAAACATCTTCCATCAGCAGCTTTACGCTTTGAATGGCGGATCGTATAACAATGGAGATACACCTCCCGTGGCGGACGACGGACATACCGAAAATGATTCGCTTGTTCCTCCCAATGAATTTGTTGAGACATTCGGCGTTCCGGTTGAAGACAACGCGGACAGCAGCCTCACAAAGGATGATGCGGTATTTATCGGCTGGTATGTTGTTGAGGCCGATAATGACGGAAATTATAATATGCCCGCGGACATTGCGGAGCCGCTTGAAGAGGCTCCCGAGCTTGGCGCTAATTTTATAGACTTGACCCCGAATAAGGGCAGCGAGCTCGCGGAAGATGAAAGCAAGGTTCTCGCTATGGGAACCAAGGACAGAACATTGTACGCGGTATGGGCGGCTGATACAGACAATAGCGGTATTCCCGATTATCTGGAGACCGAGCCTTCGACGGAGCCGAGCGCAGAGCCCTCGACAGAGCCGAGCGTTGAGCCCTCGACGGAGCCGAGCGTTGAGCCCTCGACAGAGCCGAGCGTTGAACCCTCGACGGAGCCGAGCGTTGAGCCTTCGACAGAGCCCAGCGTTGAGCCCTCGACGGAGCCGAGCGCCGAGCCCTCGACGGAGCCGAGCGTTGAGCCTTCGACAGAGCCCAGCGTTGAGCCTTCGACAGAGCCCGGACCGCCCGTAAGACCTTCGGCGGAACCGAGCGCCGAGCCCTCGACGGAGCCGAGCGCTGAGCCTTCAAAAGCGCCGGTGACGCCCGTAGAGCCTTCGACAGAACCGAGCGTTGAACCTTCGGCAGAACCGAGCGTAGAGCCTTCGGCAGAGCCGAGCGTAGAGCCTTCGACAGAGCCGAGCGTTGAGCCTTCGAGCGTTCCCACAAACGCTCCCACGGATACGCCCGCTCCCACGGACACACCCGCGCCTACGGATACGCCCGCACCCACGGACACGCCCGCTCCCGCGGACACGCCCGCACCCACGGACACGCCCGCACCCGCGGATACACCCGTACCCACGGACACGCCCGCACCTGCGGATACACCCGTTCCCACGGACACGCCCGCACCTGCGGATACACCCGTTCCCACGGACACACCCGAGCCCGCTCCCACGGCAACACCTTCGGAAGCACCGAGTGAAGCGCCTTCGGAAGCTCCCACGGCAACGCCTTCGGAAGCTCCCACGGCAACACCTTCGGAGGCTCCCACGGCGACGCCTTCGGAAGCTCCCACGGCGACACCGATACCCACGTCTGCGCCTTCGGATACGCCCGCTCCCACGGATACGCCCGTACCCACGCTTATTCCCTCGGCGGTTCCCGCGGCATACAAGCTGGTTTATGACGCAAACGGCGGCACGGGAAATGTTCCGACAGACGCGAAAGAATACGTAAGCGGCAGCACCGCGGCTCTTGAAAGTGGCGACGGACTCAGCAGATATCAGACGAAGTTCATAGGCTGGAGCCTGACGCAGATCAAGAATATCGTCACCAACGCGGAGGAAGAAGCGGCGGCAGGAATCATTGATTCGGTAACGTTCGCGGACAGCGACATCACGGTATACGCGGTATGGGCTGTCGATATAATCGGCGGCAGCACGGGAGTAACGCCTCCCGAGACTACCGCGGAGCCGGGAGCAACGCCAAACCCCGGAACGGTGACATATCCGGATAATATACCCGACTATAAGCAGGTTCTTTATGACCTGAACTACGACACAACGGAAAAACCGCCCGTTGACGGCCATGAGTATTCAAGAGGCGCAACGGTAACGGTAACGAGCGAAGTACCCTCCAGATCGGGATACACGTTCCTCGGCTGGGCCACCGACCCGGGATCAGCGATACCCGATTATTCCGCGAATGATACCTTCACCATCCCCGATACCGGCGAGATACTCTACGCGGTATGGAGACCCAGAAACACCGGCGGCGGCGGAAGCCTCGGCGGAGGCGGAGGCTGGGGAACCGGCCCGCTTCCCACCGCGACACCGACACCGACACCGACGGCCGCGCCCGCGGCATCGGCAGAGCCGGGCGTCGGCGGAACAGCAACGGCCGCGCCGCAGCTGAACAGCGACGATCACTTCGCGTATATCGTTGGATATCCCGAGGGCGACGTTCGTCCCGAGAACAACATAGCCCGCGACGAGGTAGCGACGATATTCTTCAGAATGTTGACCGATGATTCGAGAATGGCGTACTGGACGCAGACAAACGCGTACAGCGACGTGCCCGCCGACCTGTGGTCGAACAACGCTGTATCAACGATGAGCAACGCGGGAATACTGACGGGATATCCGGACGGAAGCTTTATGCCGACGGCGAATATCACGAGAGCGGAGTTCGCGGCGATAGCGGCGAGATTCGACAGCGGAAGCGGAGAAAGCCTTGACATGTTCAACGACATAAGCGGACACTGGGCGGAAGAGTATATCAAGAGAGCGGCTGCGAGAGGCTGGATAAACGGCTACGGAGACGGAACGTTCAAACCGGATCAGTATATAACGAGAGCGGAAGCGATGACGCTTGTGAACAATATACTGAACAGACATGTGGGAATAGAAGGACTGCATGAGGGAATGATAACGTTCAGCGACAACAGCGACCCGAGCGCGTGGTACTACACGGCGGTACAGGAGGCGACGAACACGCACGACTACGAGAGAGCGGAAGGAGCCGCCAACGAGACATGGACCGGAATAAGAGAGCCGCGCAACTGGGCGGAGCTTGAGAAAGAATGGTCAACATCCGGCAGCGCGGGCAGCGAAGCCTCGGTATATAATAGGAACTAGGGAATAGGACCTAGGGACTAGGGGCCGGAATATGGCTCGCCTCGAGGTGAGAGACAAAAATAGGCGCCCCCTTGGGGGAGCTGGCGGGCGAAGCCCGACTGAGGGGGGGATCCTAATCGCTATTAGCTAATCGCTAATACCTACGTTCCCACCTCCGTCTGCGGCAAGCCGCAGCCACCTCCTCCCGGGAGGAGGCAGATTTGGGAGCGCCCCATATACCAATGCCGTGACGGCATACCTTTGGATAGGACACAATATACACGGCGGCATATTCTTGTATGCCGCCAAACTTTAACAAATATCAATCGACATATAATTTAAACTATACATAATCACTAAATATTATTTATTATTTTGAAAGAAGGCGTTTGTATGAAAAGATTTATGTTAAGGCGCCGACGTTTGTCGGCGCTTGTTGTGAGCTTTATGATGATGCTCACAATGCTGCCGGGGGGGGGTATAGTTTTAGTTAGCGCGGCTCCGGACGATGTCGGCTCGGCAGAGGCCGGAAAAGCGGCGAGCATAGGCGAAAACGAGTACGATACGCTGCAGCTTGCGATAGACAGCGTGTCGGAGGGGAACTCGGACATAACGCTTTTGCGCGATGTCAGCGAAAACATCAAATCCGAGGGCAAGAATTTCACTCTTGAAATGAACGGTCACAAGATCACGCCCGCGGATCCGGCAACAACGATCTTTACTATAAACGGAGGAACCGTGACGCTTAAAAGCACCGCCGAGACCAAAGGAAAACTGACCGGCACGGATATGGACAGATTCAGTGAATATCTTGGCGGCGCGATCTACGCCGGTGACGGCGCGGATATAACCCTCGATAACATTGAGATAACCGAAAACAAGGCTAAGCAAGGTGCCGGAATATATCTGACCGGCTCAAATTTGACCATTGAAAACACTTTGGTCAGCAAAAACTGCGCTACTGATATCGGATTAGGTACAACCGGCGGCGGAGGCGGTATTGCTGCGGTTAGCAATAGCACAGTGATCTTAGGTAAAGGCTGCTATGTTAACAATAATACTTTTAATAATAGCGGTGCGTCCGGCAGCGCTTTATATATCAACGCTTCCACGCTTAAAACAGCGGACGAATTAACCGAAGAGGACGCTTATATTGAAATATGCGAAAATAAAGGTATCACGGGCAACGCCACTTATGAAGCCGCGCTGTGCGCTGTCGGCAGCACGATCAATCTTAAGCATGTTCATATTTCGAATAATGAAAACCCACAGGGAGTAAGCGCTGTATATGTAGATTCATCCGACTTTGAAGCCGTTGATTGTGTGTTTAATGAGAATACGGGAGGAAACGCTGCAATTGATTTTATCTTGAAAGATAATGAAAAAAAGGTTGTTTTTAAGGATTGTGTTATTTCAAACAATAGGTCCAAAACTTACGGAACATTAGTGGCGGAACGCACTAACATATTTTTAGACGGTTGCCGCATTGAAGATAATATTGCGGAAGCAGCAGAATCATATTTTGCTGCAGGCGGTTTGGAGTTGTATTCAAATAATGATAGCTACCCGACGCGAGCTGATTTAAAGAATACGGTTATTACCGGGAATACAGGCAATAAATCCGGCGGTATTGTCGCAAGAGACAACGGACAATATAATTCGTGGGCAACCACAATTTACTTAACAGTTGATGAGACTTGCGCGGTATATGGAAATACTGCCAAATATAACAGTTCGTACGAACCGTGGTTCAGTTTGGGAAATGACTTGTGGTTCCCACAATATTTTGGACATCTTGAATTTCCTGCTGCATCAAAAATGCACGATAATTTGAAACCTGACGCAAAATTTGATGATTATGTGTGGATCGACAGTACGGGTTATATAATAAGTGACGATTTAACTACAGATCGGCTTTGGAATGATGATACAAAAGCTATATATTGTCTTACCGCAGCAAATCCTAATCGCAAAATTGCCGAGACCGATAACACAAGTTACAATAGCATAAACGAGGCTATTGAACACGCAGTTGTTGATGATAATAATGTAAAAAAAGTAAAACTGATCGTTGGCGATGATGACGGTATTGGAGCTACCGCTATTGAAGATGTTAGTGTCAATGCTAGTGGTGATACTATTGAATTTGATTTAAACGGTCATTCGGTTAAGGAAAAAAGCAGCGCAGCGTTTGACATTAGTAACGGCAATGTAATTTTTATTAATACAGCGGATAAAAAAGGTAATGTTAGCACAATTAAAAATGGCGGTAATTTGTCTATCAATTCCGGTGTGAAAGTAGATACAATTGAACAAAAAATGATGGGTAATCTTACCGTATCGAGCGGCGCAGAAGTTGGGAGTATAACCAATGCAATGTTTGGCAAAATTAATATCACTGACGGCGCAAAGGTCGAGAATCTTGATCACAAAGGCAGTAGCGCATCGGCAACTCTTTCCGGAAATGTAACCGTTAATAATGTTACGTTGGCTAGCGGCAAGTATTTGACCGCAGGCGATGATCTGAGCCTCGCGGACGTTATGACCGTAACTCTTGCCGACGGTGACCTTACCAATCTTAACAACGGTACGAGTTCGGTAAAGCTGATCGATGCGAACGGAAAGACAATAGGCGATGATATACTCAAAAAAATCATAGTAAAGAAAGCTAACGCGAATATTGAGATAAAGAAAGACGCAGACGGCAATATTATCGCTCAAAAACTTGAACAAAAAGGTATTTTTGTCGGCGGCAGCGGAGCCAGTGACGATAATGCCGGAACAGCGGAAAAGCCGGTTGCGACTTTAACCAAGGCGATAGAGAAATTTAAGGAAATAGAAAGCAAAACAGCGGATGATAAGATTTATGTCTTGGGAACGATCGAAGTAAAATCAACCGAGGCATGGAATATGGAAGGGTTCAGCGATTATCCGATCATGCGCGATCCGATGTTCACAGGAACTATGGTAAAAGTCAGCGGATCGGGCACAACGCTTACGCTGTCAAACATAATTTTTGACGGTTACAGAGATCAGCGCGTTGAGGCGAAAAGTCCGATTATTGAGGTCACAGGAAGCGGCGCCAAGCTTATTATCGGTGAGGGCGCGGTTCTGAGAAACAATATAAACAATGGTTCCTACGCGCTCGGCGGAGCGGTATACGCGAAAGATGGATCCGACGTTGAACTAAGCGGCGGCGAAGTCAGCAAGAACTCCGCGTATCACGGCGGCGGTATTTTGGTTGAGGGAGAAGGCACCACCTTGACTATCACTGACGGAGATATTAAAGACAACACCGCGTCGGATCTGAACGCTAACATCGACAGCGACGGCGGCGGAGGCGGCGGAATAGCGATAATCAAGGAAGCGAGCGCGGTCATGAACGGCGGTACTATTTCCGGCAACAGCGCCGGCGCGGGCGGCGGAGTTATAGTCGGCGGCAGAAATTATACCGACTATGACAGTATGGTAGACGGCGACACTCCCGAGAAATTTGAGATGAACGACGGAACCGTGACCGAAAACACCGCCTATCATTGCGGCGGCGGAATTTATGTGCAGTCCACCACCGAGGCTGATATAAACAAAGGACAGATCACGAATAATACAGCCGGAGGTCACGGCGAATACGGCGTGTACAGCGGCGGCGGATTTTATGTAAACGGCACGCGTCCCATGGGAACAGATACTTTCGATACCGGAATACTGCATTTGAACGGCACAACGGAAATTACCGGAAACACCGCCGGAAGAGGCGGGGGATATGCCGGATGCCACACCTCACAGGCATATATTTATCAGACAGACGGCGCGGCGATTTATGGAAACACAGCCGGCGAAGGCAATACTCCCAGCGACTTTTTCGCAAGCACAGAGGTCACGGGCGGTGCGGGCCAACCAATGGACACTACGATGAAGTATTACGTTTCGGGCTATATGTACGACGGAACGCGCTACGACTGGATCGACGCTGAGACAAAAGAGCCGGTTAATTATTCCGGCTTTGTGAAATCCGGCAGTCAAACGCACTTATACACAAATTCAGCTCTCGGCGCGTCGGCCGAACCCGGCGCGTCGGCTGAACCCGATGCGTCAGCCGAACCCGATGCGTCAGCTGAACCCGCCGCCATAAAAATCACCGGAAACCATGGCGGCACGAACGGCGGAGGCATAGGAAACAACGGTACGGTTTACATCGGCACATCGGACATCACGGCCGAGATCAAGGGAACAAAAACATTGGAGGGCCGCGAGTGGACGGATAAAGACAGCTTTAAGATCACTCTTGAGGAGACCACTCCCGAGACCGAAGGAGCCGAGATACCCGATAAGCTGGCGGAATCGAGAACCGTGACGGTCACAAAACCCGCGGAAGGTGATACCGCGGCGTTTAACTTCGGCTCGATCGTCTACACCAAGCCTTATCTCCATACCTACAAGGTAAGCGAGACAAGCGAGAGCGCAGATGGAATAACCGTTGACACATCGGTCTACACCGTAACAATAGAAGTGAAGAAAGATGAGGATGACGAAAATAATCTGATCTATGAGCAGAGAACTACCAAAGACGCCGGCCCGAGTGATATCGTGTTCAACAATACCTACACCTCAAACGGCACTCTTAATCTTACCGCCACAAAGGAAATCAAAGGCCGCGAGCTTAAGGCCGATGAATTCAGTTTTGTGATGAAGGAAACAACCGAAGGAAAATCTGAAGAATTCGAAGCCGTTACAAACAAGGCTGATAAAAGTATTGCTCTTCCGACGATCAATTATACACTTGATGATGTGGGCGAGCATACCTATACGATCTCCGAGGTCAAAGGAGAGGAGAAGGGCATCACATATGACGACACGGTGTACACTGTCACCGTTAAAGTTACCGATGACGGAATGGGCAATCTGACATCAGAGGCGTCAGCAACCAAGGGCGGCCAAACGGTCGATGTCGAAAAAATGGTATTTTCCAACAGATACAGCGCGACGGGTTCTATTATAATCGACGGTACAAAAAATCTTACCGGCCGTGAACAGAATCCGGGCGAGTTCACCTTCGGACTGTACGAGGTATTCACCGACACTGAGGGAAACGAGCGTGAAGAAAAGTGCGGAACCGCGACAAACAGCGTCAACGCCGACGATAAACACAGCGGAACATTCGCTTTCCCGGAGATCGAATATACGCTTGACGACATCGGAATGCATGTTTATGATGTCAGAGAGATAGTTCCCGATGACACTAAGGGTGTTACATATGACACCAACGAGTACACTGTTTCCGTGAACGTTACCGACAACGGAGACGGCACGCTGGGCATCGAAAAAGAGATAACCAAAAACGGCACCGCCGCGAACGCCATCGAGTTTAACAACTCATACGCGGCATCGGGTTCGGTAACGCTTGAGGCGCAAAAGAAACTCAGCGGACGCGACCTTGAGGCGGGCGAGTTTGAGTTTGAAGCCGTCGAGCAAAAAGAGGGAGACGCGATAACAGTCAAAGGCACAAACGACGCCGACGGAAACATCACGTTTGACGCGATCAATTATGATCTGTCGGATGTGGGAGAGCATACATACAAGATCAGCGAGAAAAAAGGCGAGGCGGACTATGTCACGTACTCCGACCAAACCTTTACCGTTAAAGTAACAGTTTCGGATCATGGCGACGGCACGCTTGATATCGTGACCGAATATCCCGCGGACGGAGCTGTGTTTGAGAACACTTATTCCGAGCCGACCGCGCCTCCCACAGCGGAGCCGAGCGCCGAACCCTCCGAGGCTCCGAGCGCGGTACCTTCGGAAGCTCCTAGCGCAGCACCTTCGGAAGCCCCGAGTGAGGAACCTTCCGAGGCGCCGACGACTGCGCCCGCAGTTCCCACAGAGGCGCCGTCCGAATCGCCGAGCGCGGAACCCTCGGAAGCACCGAGCGAGGAACCATCCGAGGCGCCGACGACTGCGCCCGCAGTTCCAACAGATGCACCGTCCGAATCGCCGAGCGCAGAGCCGTCGGAAGTACCCACCGAAGAGCCGACATTGGCGCCTACGGCAGAATCGACAGAGGCACCCACAGAAGCGCCGACAGAGGCACCCACGGAAGCGCCAACGGAAGCGCCAACGGAAGCGCCAACGGAAGCGCCAACGGAAGCGCCAACGGAAGCTCCAACGGAAGCACCGACAGAGGCGCCTACGGCGGTTCCCACAGAGATACCCACGGAAGCGCCCACCGAGGCGCCTACGGCAGAACCGACAGAGACGCCAACGGAGACACCGACAGAAGCGCCCACAGCCGAGCCTACGGCAGTTCCCACGAATATACCGACGCCTACGATCGTTCCTTCGGCTGAGCCGACAGAAACGCCTTCGGCGGCTCCCGCGGTATACAAGCTGATTTATGACGCAAACGGCGGCAGCGGAAATGTTCCGACAGACCCGAACGACTATATGAGCGGCAGCACTGCGGCTCTTGCAAACGGCGGCGGACTTTCAAGAGAAAACGCCGTATTCATAGGCTGGAGCCTGACGCCGGTTAGGAATATCGTCACCAACGCGGCGGAAGAAGCGGCTGCGGGTATCATTGATTCGGTAACGTTTACCGACAGCGATATCACCGTATACGCGGTATGGGCGGTGGATATGATCGGCGAAACAAACGAGGAGACTCCGGAAACAACGGAAAAACCGGGAGCCACGGCGGAGCCCGAGACATATCCCGACAACGTTCCGGACTACAGACAGGTTCTATACGACCTGAACTATGACACAAATAAAAAACCGCCCGTTGACGATCATGAGTATTCAAGAGGCGAAACGGTAACGGTAACGAGCGAGATACCCTCAAGATCGGGCTACAACTTCCTCGGCTGGGCAAAGGATCCCGCGGCGTCAGCTCCCGATTACGAGGCAAGCGACACCTTCGCGATCCCCGATGACGGCGAGATACTCTATGCGGTATGGCAAATCAAACACACCGGCGGCTCCGGCGGCGGGGGCGGCGTAACCCCAACGAATCCCACAGCGCCGCCGGCGCCGACCGCGCATCCCACCGCGGTGCCCACTGAAACTCCCGAACCGACGGCCACTCCGAGACGCGGAGGCGGCGGAGGCGGCGGAAGCGGCGATGACAGCGCCACAGCCAGCATGAGCGGCAGTAAAATGAACTCGGCCAGCCTTAATCGCGAGGATCACTACGCGTACATAATCGGCTATCCCGAGGGCGACGTTCGACCCGATAACAACATAGCCCGCGATGAGGTCGCCACGATATTCTTCAGAATGTTGACCGACGAGGCGAGAGCGGCTTATTGGACGCAGTATAATTCGTATACAGACGTGCCGATCGACTTGTGGTCCTGCAACGCCGTGTCGACCATGAGCAACGGCGGCGTACTTACGGGTTATCCCGACGGAAGCTTTATGCCGACCGCGTATATCACAAGAGCCGAGTTTGCGGCGATAGCGGCGAGATTCGACAGCGGCGAAACGTTGGGCTCACTGACCTTCAGCGATATAGGCGGCCACTGGGCCGAAGCGTATATCATGAGAGCGGCGGAGCTGGGATATATAAACGGTTATGAGGACGGAACATTTAGGCCGGATCAATATATCACGAGAGCCGAGGCCATGACGCTTGTGAACAACATACTTGGCAGACACGTTGGCATAGACGGCCTGCTTGAAGGCATGGTAACCTTCAGCGACAACGTAGACCCGAACGCGTGGTACTATACGGTTGTCCAAGAGGCGACAAACTCGCACTATTACGCGAGGCCGAATGCGGCGTCGATCGAGACCTGGTCAGCCCTGAGAACGCCCCGCGACTGGGTACAGCTTGAGAAAGAATGGTCCACCGCCCAAAGCGCCGGATATGAAGATTCGGTATATGGCAGCAACTAGGGACTAGGGCCCGGGCGGCCCCTACGTTCCCACCTCCGTCAGGCTTACGCCTGACACCTCCTCCCGGGAGGAGGCAGATTTGGAGGCGCCCCCTCGGGGGAGCTGGCGGCGGAGCCGACTGAGGGGGGAGCTGCAGATTGCGTTCCCACCTCCGTCAGGCTTACGCCTGACACCTCCTCCCGGGAGGAGGCAGATGTGCGAGGCAAGAAAAATAGCGCTCCCGATTTGGGAGCGCTATTTTGACTTATTTTATTCTTTGTCGATAAGGCCGAAGAAGAATTTTTCTTTTCTCGGCGTGTCGATCACGCGCACGGGCTTTATCTGGTTCTCGGAGATGCCCTTCAGCATCATCATGTCGCGGTACAAGTAATACGTTTCCTGCTGCAAAAAGTACAGCTTCATCGGCAGCAGATGCTTCTCATTCAGCTCCCCGCTGTATGGCGGATTGGCGATGCACAGCTTTTCCTCGCATATATCGCGGTAATGCTTGAGTTTTTCTTTGGGAATATGCTTTTCGGGCTCCATAAACATAACATAGCGTCCGGGCAGGTCGTCGGTGTCGGCGTATAGGCTGAAATCCGTGATCGCCTCTCCCGTGGCTTTTTCGAACTCGCGCACGACCCACGCGGCGGCCGCCTCGTTTGTTTTTTCGCCCGCGATGCTGACCATTTGGTTCTTGCGATACTTGAACAGCAGTCTTGGGGATTCGCCGTCGTAACCCGCAACCTCGACAACATCGCCAAGGCGGTAGCGGTAAAAGCCCGCGAGGTTGGTGACAACTATCTCGTATTCACATCCGACTTCAAGCTCGTCAAGGTCAAGCGTTTTTGTCGGATCTCCGCTGTCGTCATCAACCGGAATAAACTCAAAAAAGCCGTTTGCGGGAATTACCGTACTCTCCGGTTTTCCCATCTCCAAGCAGCTTGATATAGGACCCTCGGACGCGCCGTAGCTGTTAAAATATATCGGTATGTCGCCCGAGTAGCGTTTCATCTTTTGGGTGTACGAAACAAATCCGCCGCCTCCGATCGCCGAAAGGTAATCACAGTTCGGCCAGATTTTCGGGATAACGGGCTCGTCAAAGCCTTTTTCAAAAACCGCTCTAAGCTCCGCCGCTCTTTCGGGATCATGCTTGAGCCGGCTATTCGCCTCCGAGCGGAAATCCTCGTCCATTTCTATGGCGGGGTCGAGCCTTCCGACTTCTATATCGTCAACCAGTGAGCGCCAATTGGATTCTATATAATACATGGTATCCACGAGAGCTGTCATAAACGGAGCGACCAGGCATACGATATCGCGCTCCTTGAGAGCGTAAAACGCGCGCAGATACTTTTGATTGAAATTTTTGCCCTCGGGGTACATAACCTCTGTGGGCTAGGGCAGAACATAGTGCATAAACGGTTTTTTCTTAAGGAATATCGCCGACGATATAGGACCTCTGAGCGTTCCGTCTTTCACGTAATCGGTTTTTACGACAGCGGTCATAAACTGTTTTCCGAATTTCGGCGGACGTCCCTTTATTTGGCGTATGCCGTGGTCGTATACGCACTGTGCAATGCTTGAGGCGTATTTCATGTACGCGTCCATGGTGCGGTCCGATACCGGAATGTTTTTGGGATTATCCACGCTTCCCGAAGTCACGGCGTAATGGATGATCGGGTAGGCGGTTATTATGTTCTTTTCGCCGCGTATCATGCGCTCGATCGCCTCCGCGTAGTCGTCGTATACCGAGAAGGGAACCTTCTTTTTATATTCCTCCACGGAACGGATCTCGCTGAAGCCGTACTTTTTGCCGTACTCGGTGTTCTCGTTATCGCGCACTATCCGCATCAGCAGATCGCGGCTGTACGCCCCGGCGTTCATACATATGTCAACTACCTCATTATAAACGCTGTACGCCTCGTATGCCGGATTTTCCGGTGTTATATCTTCGGGAATTTCTAATCTGTGTATCATTTTATCCTCCTCGTTTTCGGTTTGAAAATTAATCCAAACCCAGGTCTATGCCGTTGCTTTTTATGATCGAATAATATGCTTCCTTATCCTTATCATCGGGCAGACCGCCGGGGGTCGCGTTTACCTCGACTGTGACATACTCGTTGTCGCCGATCAGCAGATCAATGCCCGAAATCGGCAGATCGAACAGCGAGGCGATCTTTTCGCACAGTTTCTTGGTCTCATCGTCGATCGGATACTCGATCATTTCACCGCCCTGGTGCACATTGGAGCGGAACTCGTCGGGATTGTTCGAGTTCCGCTGCGCCGAGTAGAAATATTTTCCGTTCAGCATAACAATATATAAGGTCTCCGCCGGTTTGATTGAGCGTCGTGACCACATTGTCAACGTCGTTTGCCGCGCGGCTCATTATGTCTCCGCGCTTATTTGTGTCATAGTAGTTAAGCGGCAGCGTCCACAGCTTTTTTTCGACTTTTTCGCGCAGATCCGCCGCTATGCGCGCCGTTATACGCGCCGACGCGCGGCCGGCAAACCATTTGGTGACAAACTGCATGAAATATATGAGCGTGGCAAGGCCCGTCCGGAAAAAGAATGTTTTCCAGTCTATGCCGCCTGCGCCGAGCCCTATCACGATCGAGTCTGTCGCGCCTCCCAGCACGCGCGGTCCAATCGCGGTGAACACGCCCGAAACTATGAGCGCGGCGATCATCAGCAAGCACCATGATCTATAGGCGGCAAAGAGGCCGATAAGCCTTTTCACGGAGCCTTTGTTTATCCGGTTTTTCTGATTTCTCGCGCTTCTTGATTTTTTCGGGGTTTTTGATCTGCTCATGCGCTCGCCTCCGTTTCGCTGTCAGGCTGGGTCGAGGCGATCTCGATATAAGTGGCGCAGCGCTTGATGAGCTCGCTGTGCGTTCCTATATCCTCAATTTCTCCGTTGTTTAAAACTGTGATATTGTCCGCGTCCTTGATCGAGGCGACACGCTGGGCCACAACGATAACGGTCGCGTCTGAGGTGATCTCCTTTAGCGCGGCGCGCAGCTTTTTGTCTGTCGCGTAATCGAGAGCTGAAAACGAGTCGTCAAAAAGATAGACCTTCGGTCTGCGGACGATCGCTCTGGCGATCGCCAGTCTTTGGCGCTGACCTCCCGAATAATTCGCGCCGCCCTCCGATACGCGCATATTTATGCCGTCCTCTTTTTCGAGTATAAAATCCTCGGCCTGAGCCACGCGGAGCGCGTCCCATATCTCATCGTCGTCAGCGTCGCTTTTTGCGTAAAGCATGTTCTGTTTAAGGCTGCCCCCGAAAAGAAACGCCTTCTGGGGAACCATGCCGATAGCCGCGTCAAGCTCGTTTTTTTTAAGTTCTTTGATATCAACGCCGTCAAACAGAACTCTGCCGCTTGTGGCGTCGGTCAAACGGGGGATAATATTGAGCAAGGTAGTTTTTCCGCTGCCTGTTGAACCGATTATAGCAGTCTTGGTCCCGGGCTTCGCCGTGAACGAAATATTTTTAAGCACGGGCTTTACGTCCGGGTCGTCGGGCGCGTAAGAATAGCTGACGTTTTCGAATTTTATCTCTCCGCGCGGATCGTTGAGCGAAACGGGATCTTCGCGCTCCTCGATCGTGCTTTCGGTGTCCAGCAGCTCGATGATGCGTTTTGCGGAAACCTGCGCTCTGGGCAGCATAATGAACACTACCGAGGACGAGAGCGTGGCCGTTAAGATAAACGATAAATATGTGATAAAGGCGATGATCTCGCCGACCTGCACGCTGCCGCTCAGCGCTAGCCGACCGCCGTACCACAGAACCGCGACGGTCGCGGCGTTTACGATAAACATAAACAGCGGGATCATCAGCGTGGGTATTTGCGACGTTACCAAACCGATTTTATACAATTCGTTATTGACCTTGCCGAATCTCTTTTTTTCAAAATTTTCCTGCACAAAAGCCCGCGCCACGCGCACGCCTGTGATCTGATCTCTCAGAATTTCGTTCGTTTTGTCGATACTCGCCTGCTGTTTGGAAAAATAGGGCACGATGTATAACAATAATATGACCGTGATAATAAAAAGGATAGGAACGGTTATCAGCACCACCACGGAGAGCTCGACGCTCTGCGCAAGCGCCATAATAACTCCGACAACAAACATTATCGGAGTGGAGACTATCACAGTCAGCGCGATCGTAAGAAAATGAACGATCTGTTCCACGTCGTTGGTCGCGCGCGTGATAAGCGTCGGCGCGCCGAAAACAGCGACCTCATTCTGAGAGTAAGATAAGATTTTTGTATATATTTTTTTGCGCAGATCGCGCCCCATCGACAAAGCCGTCTTTGCGCCAAAAAAATGCCCGCGCCGATCGCGCACAAAAATTGGATGACCGACAGAGAGAGCATAAGTATGCCTTTATTTATTATGTATCCGATATCGCCGTTTGCGACTCCGTAGTCGATAATTCCCGCGTTGATCCTGGGAAGATAAACAGAAAGCAGCGTTTGTCCAATTTGAAAAACAATAACCAAAACCACAAGTTTGACGTAGGGCTTTAGCTGTTTTCCGATAAAACCAAACATTGCAATTCCCCTTTCAAAAAACTCGGTGCTTATTAAATAAAAAATAATAAGTATCTTCTGAATATTTTACGCCAAGTCGGCCCCCGCGTGTCAATAGCTGTGACACGAAAGGCGCATTTTTTGACACGAACGGGCACCGCAATGCTTTTAAACGCCGATTTTAGGGCATAGATGAGCGATAGGACATTCGCCGCAGCGCGGGTGCCCGGCAGGGCAGTATTCACGTCCGTGATAGACAAGACGGTGGCAGAACGCGGTCTGGTGTTCCTCGGGCACGATCTTGAGCAGGTCGAACTCGATCTTGGTCGGGTCGCTGTTTGTCGTCAGGCCCATGCGGTTTGAAAGCCGCTTGGCATGGGTGTCGACCACGATGCCGGGAATTTTAAAATAGTCGCCCCGAACCAGATTGGCGGTCTTTCTGCCCACTCCCGGCAGACGCAGCAGATCTTCCATCGCCTCGGGGACCTCGCCGCCGTAGTCGCTGATAAGCATTTTGCAGCAGCCGATTATGTTTTTGGCCTTGTTCCTGAAAAATCCCGTGGAGCGTATGTCCTCTCTGAGCTCGAGCTCGTCGGCGCCTGCGAAGGCGTACACATCCGGATATTTTTTATAAAGGTCTTTGGCGACGATGTTCACCCGCTTGTCGGTGCATTGGGCGGCAAGCTGGGTGGAGATCAGCAGCTGGAGCGGATTTATGTAATCCAGCGTGCAGTCCGCGTCGGCGTAAACCTCGTCAAAAATATCAATAATCTCCAAAACTCTCGCTTTTTTGTCTTTAATTTTCTCTCTCATATCTCAAAATACCTCTTGCAAATTTTTATATTTAACATTATAATAGAAAAGTGTATTTTTTTCAACATAAAATATTAAAAATTTATTTTTGGAGGATTAACCAATGTTTGAATTTGAGAACCTGAGCAAGACCGACCCCGAGGTCAAGGCGGCGATCGAGAAAGAGATCGGCAGACAGCGCGGAAAAATCGAGCTTATCGCGTCCGAGAACTTCGTCAGCCCCGCCGTTATGGAAGCGATGGGCACGCCCCTTACCAACAAGTACGCCGAGGGCTATCCCGGAAAGCGCTACTACGGCGGCTGCGAGTACGTTGATATAGTCGAGGACCTGGCGAGGGACCGCGCAAAAGAGCTGTTTGGCGCCGAGTTCGCCAACGTTCAGCCCCATTCGGGCGCCAGCGCCAATCTGGCGGTGTTCTTTGCGGCCATGGAGCCCGGCGACACGTATCTCGGCATGAACCTCTCCGAGGGCGGACATCTGAGCCACGGTTCGCCTGTGAATATTTCGGGCAAATATTTTAACGTCGTGCCCTACGGCGTTGACCCCGAGACATGCAGAATAGATTACGACAAGGTGCGCGAGCTGGCTCTTGAGCACAAGCCCAAGCTGATACTGGCGGGCGCCAGCGCCTATGCGCGCGAGATAGATTTCAAAAAGTTCCGCGAGATCGCCGACGAGGTAGGCGCCTACCTAATGGTAGACATGGCGCACATCGCGGGTCTGGTGGCTGCCGGCCTGCACCCCAGCCCGGTGCCCTACGCCGATTTTGTCACGACCACGACCCACAAAACTCTGCGCGGACCCAGAGGTGGCCTGATCCTCTGCAAGGAGGAGTACGGCCCGATGATAAACAAGGCCGTGTTCCCCGGAAGCCAGGGCGGTCCCCTTATGCACGTTATCGCCGCAAAAGCGGTCTGCCTCAAGGAAGCCCTGTCGGATGATTTCAAGGCGTATCAGCTGCAGGTCAAGAAAAATGCCGCCGCCCTTGCCGAGGCGCTTCAGGCGCGAGACATAGACATAGTTTCGGGCGGCACCGACAACCACCTGATGCTCGTCAGCCTGATAAAGCAGGGTCTGACCGGCAAAGAGGTCGAGCATATGCTGGACGAGGTGGGAATCACCTGCAACAAGAACACGATTCCCGGCGACCCCAAGAGCCCGTTTGTGACAAGCGGAATCAGGCTGGGCACCCCCGCCGTGACGACACGCGGCTTTAAAGAGGACGACATGGTAGAGGTTGCCGAGCTTATCTCATTGATAATCAAAAACTTCGAGGGCAATCGCGACGAGGCCGCAAAGCGCGTCCAAGCGCTCTGCGCCAAGCACCCGCTTTATGAATAATCAAACCCCGCTGGCGGACAGACTGCGTCCCGCGACCTTAGATGAGGTTGTGGGACAGCAGCATATTCTGGGCAAAAACCGAATACTGCGAAACATAATCGAGAGCGGAAATATCCCCAACATGATATTCTACGGTCTTTCGGGCACGGGCAAGACCACCGTGGCGAACATCGCCGCCAAAGCGTCAAACAAGACGCTCTATCGGCTCAACGCCACCAACGCGTCGGTCTCGGATATCAAAAACATCGTCAAAGAGAGCGACGGCCTGTTCGGTCAAAACGGTATTTTGCTTTATTTGGACGAGATCCAGAATTTCAACAAAAAGCAGCAGCAGTCGCTGCTCGAGTACACGGAAAACGGGAAAATAACGCTTATCGCCAGCACGACCGAAAACCCGTATTTCTATATATACAATGCCATATTAAGCCGCTGCACGGTGTTTGAGTTCAGACCTCTCACCGCGCAGGACATCGAGTGCGCCCTGCGCCGTGCCGTGAAGTGGGTCGGAGAGCATGATTTCCCCGATTCGAAAATAATCTGCGGCGACGATGTGCTGCGGCACTTGGCCGAAAAATCGGGCGGCGACGTGCGCAAGGGACTGAACGCCCTTGAGCTTGCGGTAATGTACTCAAAGCCCGACCAAAACGGCGACATCGAGATAACCCTCGAGATGGCCGAGCAGTGCACCCAAAAGAAGGCTTTTCAATTCGACAAAAAGGGCGACAACCAGTACGACGTGATGAGCGCGCTCCAGAAGTCTATCCGCGGCAGCGACCCGAACGCGGCTGTCCACTATCTGGCGCGGCTTATAGAGGCGGACGATATACAATCTATCTGCCGCAGAGTTATGGTGACCGCCTGCGAGGATATCGGCCTCGCCTATCCGCAGGCGATATCTATCGTCAAGGCCTGCGTCGACAGCGCGCTGATGCTGGGCTTCCCCGAGGCGAGGATCCCGCTGGCGCACGCGGTTATCCTGCTGGCCACCGCGCCGAAATCCAACTCGGCGATAACAGCGATAGACGCGGCGATAAAAGACATCGAGAGCATAGACGTGGGCCCGATACCGAGGCAGCTTCAAAACAAGCACTACGACGGCGAGGGCGAGATAACCAAAGGGCAGAACTACCTGTATCCCCACAGCTATCCGAACCATTATATTGAGCAGCAGTACCTGCCCGACAACATAAAAGACAAAATATACTACGAGTTCGGCCAAAACAAAACCGAGCAGGCCGCCAAAGAATACTGGAAAAGAATAAAAAAGCAGAAATAAATTTTCTGCTTTTTTAAATTATTTTGAAATATTTGCTTGACAAGGAATTTATTTTGTGTTATCATTATAATCTGTTTAAAATGAGTTACTGTGCATATTTTGCGGGATCGGCGCTTTCGGGCGCTTGGAACAATAACCGAAAAACCGCGTGAATACGTGGGTTTTGGGGAATCGGAAAATTCCCGTGATTTGTGCGCGGTCGCGGCGGATTTTGGTGAAAAAATTACGAAAATCGGTTTTGAAAAACGCCGTTTAAGTTTTGAAAAAATTAAAAATCGTATGATCGCCCGGCACGCTTTTAAAATGCGCGGATTACCGGGCTAGGTTTGCGACTTTGATATAAATTTTTACGAGAGGTGATCAGTTTTATGCCACATCCTGTGAAACTTGGCGAAAATATCCGCATGAGCTACGGAAAGATCAACGAGGTTCTCGAGATGCCGAATCTCATCGAGATTCAGACAAATTCCTACAAATGGTTTTTGGAGGAAGGACTGAAGGAGGTCTTTCATGATGTTTCGCCTATAACGGATTATACAGGCAATCTAATTTTGGAGTTTATCGACTATCACTTGGAAAACACACCTAAATACGATATTGAAGAATGTAAAGAGCGTGATGCGACATACGCGGCGCCTCTCAGAGTAAAGGTAAGGCTTATTAACAAGGAGTCGGGCGAGGTCAAGGAGCAGGAGATATTCATGGGCGACTTTCCGCTCATGACGCCCTCGGGAACGTTTATCATAAACGGCGCCGAGCGCGTTATCGTCTCGCAGCTGGTCCGCTCGCCGAGCGTTTACTATTCCCAGACATACGATAAGTTGGGCAAAAAGCTGTTCTCGTCTCAGGTCATCCCCAACCGCGGCGCGTGGCTGGAGTATGAGACGGACAGCAACGATATATTTTATGTAAGGATCGACCGCACCAGAAAGATCCCGGTGACGGTGCTTATCCGCGCGCTCGGCATCGGAACCGACGCGGAGATAAAAGAGCTGTTCGGCGAGGACGCGCGTCTTGCCGCCACAATGGATAAAGACACCGCCAAGACCCATGAGGACGGACTGCTTGAGGTTTACAGAAGGCTGCGTCCGGGCGAGCCGCCCACGGTCGACAGCGCTCAGTCGCTGCTCACCAGCACGTTCTTTGACCCCAAGCGTTACGACATGGCGAAGGTAGGCAGATATAAGTACAACAAAAAGCTGATGCTTTCGGCCAGGATAAAGGGACAGACCTCAGCCGAAACGGTTGTCAGCCCCATAACGGGCGAGATACTTTGCGAGGCGGGCGACAAGATCACTCCCGAGGTCGCTCACGAGCTTGAGGCCCACGGCATAAATTCCCTTGTCCTTGAGTGCGACGGCGCTCAGACCAAGGTCATCTCGAACCATATGGTCGACGTACGCGACTATGTTTTGAACAAGACCGGCGAGGATCTCGAATACAGCCCCAGAGAGTGCGGGATAACCGAGCGCGTCAGAAGAACGGTGCTCGACGAGATCATCGAGAGCGCGGGAGACCCCAACTCGGACGAGTTCAAGACCCTGCTTGAGGACAGACGCGACGAGCTGCAGCCCAAGCATGTGCTGATCGACGACATTATCGCCTCGATCTCATATATAGGAAACTTGGCGAACGGCGTCGGCTCGGTGGACGATATCGACCATCTGGGCAACAGACGTATCAGAAGCGTGGGCGAGCTGCTCCAGAACCAGTTCAGGATCGGCCTTTCCAGAATGGAGAGAGTTGTGCGCGAGAGAATGACGACTTCTGACCTCGACGCTATCACGCCCCAGTCGCTTATAAATATCAGACCCGTGACATCGGCGATAAAGGAGTTCTTCGGCTCCTCGCAGCTGTCGCAGTTCATGGACCAAATCAACCCTCTGGGCGAGCTGACTCACAAGAGAAGGCTGTCGGCCCTCGGTCCCGGCGGACTTTCGAGAGAGCGCGCGGGCTACGAGGTGCGCGACGTTCACCATTCCCACTACGGCCGCATGTGCCCTATCGAGACGCCCGAAGGTCCCAACATCGGACTTATCAACTCGCTGAGTGGATTCGCGAAGGTCAACGAGTACGGCTTTATCGAGACGCCCTACAGAAGGGTGGACAAGGAGAAAAAGCTGGTTACCGACGAGGTTTCATACATGACCGCCGACGAGGAGGAAGGCTACTATGTGGCGCAGGCCAACGAGCCCCTCAACGAGGACGGAACATTTAAAAAGAGAAAAATAGTTACGAGATATAAAGACGAGTTTGTCGAGATCGCCCCCGAGCGCGTCGATTATATGGACGTATCTCCGAGACAGGTGACATCCATCGCCACGGCGATGATACCCTTTCTTGAGAACGACGACGCCAACCGCGCGCTGATGGGCTCAAACATGCAGCGCCAGGCGGTTCCTCTGTTGGTGCCCGAATCACCGATCATCGGCACGGGCATGGAATACAAGGCGGCCAAGGACTCGGGCGTCTGCGTTCTGGCAAAGCGCGCGGGCACCGTGACGTACGTTTCGGCCACAAAGATAAAGGTCAAGACAGACGACGGCGACATCGACACATACAACCTTATAAAATTCACGCGTTCCAACCAGGGCATGTGCGTTAATCAAAAGCCCATTGTAGAAAAAGGCGAAAAGGTCAAGAAGGACCAGATAATCGCCGACGGTCCCTCCACCAGAAACGGCGAGATCGGCCTGGGCCGCAACATTCGCATGGCGTTCATGACCTGGGAGGGCTATAACTACGAGGATGCTATACTGATCAGCGAGGAGCTTGTTAAGGACGACGTGTTCACCTCTATCCATATCGAGGAATACGAGGTCGACGCCCGCGACACCAAGCTTGGTCCCGAGGAGATAACGAGAGATATACCCAATATCGGCGACGACGCGCTCAAAGACCTTGACGAGCGCGGCATAATCAGAGTCGGAGCCGAGGTCGAAAGCGGAGATATCCTGGTCGGAAAGGTAACGCCCAAGGGTGAGACCGAGCTTACGGCCGAGGAGCGTCTGCTCCGCGCCATATTCGGCGAGAAGGCCAGAGAGGTAAGAGACACATCCCTCAGAGTGCCCCACGGCGAATACGGTATTATAGTTGACGTAAAGGTATTCACGAGAACAAACGGAGACGAGCTGCCGCCGGGAGTAAATCAGGTGGTGCGCTGCTACATCGCCCAGAAGAGAAAAATATCGGTCGGCGACAAGATGGCCGGACGCCACGGAAACAAGGGCGTTGTGTCAAGGATACTCCCGGTTGAGGATATGCCGTTCCTGCCCGACGGAACGCCGCTTCAGATAGTGCTTAACCCCCTGGGCGTGCCGTCCCGTATGAATATCGGACAGGTTCTTGAGGTACATCTGGGATACGCTGCGAAGGCTCTCGGCTGGAAGGTGGCGACGCCCGTGTTTGACGGCGCCAACGAGGACGATATCATGGACGCGCTTGAACAGGCCGGCTATGAGCGCGACGGAAAAAGCGTGCTCTACGACGGCAGAACGGGTGAACCGTTTGACAACCGCGTGACGGTGGGCTACATGCACATGCTCAAGCTGGCGCATCTGGTTGACGACAAGATACACGCCCGCTCGACAGGCCCCTACTCTCTGGTAACTCAGCAGCCCTTGGGCGGCAAGGCTCAGTTCGGCGGCCAGCGTTTCGGAGAAATGGAGGTTTGGGCTCTCGAGGCATACGGAGCGGCTTACACACTGCAGGAGATCCTGACGGTGAAATCCGACGATGTTGTGGGCAGAGTAAAGACCTATGAGGCTATCGTAAAAGGCGAGAACGTGCCCGAGCCGGGCGTTCCCGAATCCTTTAAGGTATTGATAAAAGAACTGCAGAGTCTGGCGCTTGACATCAAGGTGCTGGACGGCGACGGAAACGAGGTTATCCTTCGTGAGAACCTCGACGATGACGATGTATCCGAGCTTCCGGTCAATATCGCGGGCTTTGAGGGCGAGGAAAACGCCGAGAAAAAACCCGAGTCCGACGATACCGAGGAAACCGAGGACGATCTCCTGGCTGAAGGCGAGTTTGAGGACACGGATGAGTCCGAGGACAGCATAATCGCCGAGGTCACGCAGATACTCGCGGGCCAGACAGGAACCGAGGCGGACCTGTTCGACGAGGTTGACGATCTGGAGTCCTATGAGGAAATGAAAGACGCGGAAGACTTTGACGACGAGGAAGAAGAGTTTTAACTTAGATTTGAGATGCGATAGACAATGAACCGTGTTTTCCCGGGGCGGTCATGATCTTTGATCGCCAAAAGGGAAGTGAATTTTAAAGAAAGGCGTGGTCTTTAATGGGCGAATATCAAAACTTTGAAGCGATTCAGATCGGGCTCGCTTCACCCGAAAAGATAAGAGAATGGTCAAGGGGCGAGGTAAAAAAGCCCGAAACTATAAATTACAGAACATTAAAGCCTGAGAAGGACGGTTTGTTCTGCGAGAGAATTTTCGGTCCCCAAAAGGACTGGGAGTGTCACTGCGGCAAGTACAAGCGCGTGCGCTATAAGGGCGTCGTGTGCGACCGCTGCGGCGTTGAGGTAACAAAAAGCAAGGTAAGGCGCGAGCGCATGGGCCATATAGAGCTTGCCGTTCCCGTGTCGCATATCTGGTATTTCAAGGGTATCCCGTCGCGCATGGGCCTCATGCTCGACATATCCCCGAGAGCTCTTGAAAAGGTGTTGTATTTCGCGGCCTATATCGTTATGGATCCCGGCAATGCCAGAGAGCTGCAGAAGAACCAGATCCTGACAGAGAAGGAATACACCGAGTACAGAGAAAAATACGGCGACGCGTTCCGCGCCGGAATGGGCGCCGAGTCGATACTTGAGATGCTTCGTGAGATCGACCTTGAGGAGCTGTACAGCGAGCTCAAGCACGATCTGGAGGAGGCCAAGGGCCAGAAAAAGATCAGGACCGTGAGACGGCTTGAGGTGGTCGAGGCGTTCCGTCATTCGGGCAACAAGCCCGAATGGATGATACTGACCGTTATACCGGTCATACCTCCCGAGATCAGACCCATGGTGCAGCTGGACGGCGGCAGATTCGCCACCAGCGACCTCAATGACTTATACAGACGCGTTATAAACAGAAACAACAGATTAAAGAGACTGCTCGATCTGGGCGCTCCCGATATTATCGTAAGAAACGAAAAAAGAATGCTCCAGGAGGCCGTTGACGCGCTTATAGACAACGGCAGACGCGGCAGACCCGTTACGGGTCCCGGAAACAGACCGCTCAAGTCATTGTCGGATATGCTCAAGGGCAAGCAGGGCCGTTTCCGCCAGAACCTGCTGGGCAAGCGCGTGGACTACTCCGGCCGTTCGGTTATCGTTGTGGGCCCCGAACTCAAGATATATCAGTGCGGCCTGCCCAAGAAGATGGCGCTTGAGCTGTTCAAGCCTTTCGTTATGAAAAAACTGGTCAAAGACGGTCTGGCGCACAACATTAAGTCGGCCAAAAGAATGGTCGAGCGCGTGCGCGAGGAGGTTTGGGATGTGCTTGAGGACGTAATTTCCGAGCACCCCGTGCTGCTCAACCGCGCCCCCACGCTGCACAGACTGGGCATCGAGGCCTTTGAGCCGGTGCTTGTCGAGGGCAAGGCGCTAAAGCTGCACCCGCTGGTATGCACGGCGTTTAACGCCGACTTCGACGGAGACCAGATGGCGGTCCATCTGCCGCTTTCGGCGGAGGCGCAGGCCGAGGCCAGATATCTGATGCTTTCGGCCAACAACCTGATCAAGCCTCAGGACGGCAAGCCGGTAACGGTTCCCACGCAGGACATGGTGCTCGGCTCGTATTATCTGACGCTCAAGGACGACACCGAGATCGGCTCTCCCGAGATGATCGACGGACAGCTGAGATACCATGTTTACAGCACGCCCGACGAGGCGAAGCTGGCTTATGTGAACAAGGCGGTCGGTCTCCACGCTCCGATCAAGGTGCGCGTGAGCAAAACGATAGATGACAAAAAAGTCACAAGAATCATAGACGCCACTGTAGGCAGACTCATATTCAACGACAAGATCCCGCAGGATCTGGGCTTTGTTGACAGAAGCGACCCCGAGAAGATGCTCAATCTTGAGATCGGAGACGAGGTCCTCAAAAAGCCCGAGGTCAAAAACTCGATCGGCGACAACGTGGAGCCGGGCGTTGACAAAAAGCTGCTGGGAAAAATCATTGACGCAAGCATAAAGGTTCACGGCATAACCGAGACCGCAACGCTGCTGGATGATATTAAGGCGATGGGATATAAGTATTCCACTATAGGAGCCATTACGGTCGGCGTTGCCGATATGGAGATCCCGAAGGAGAAGCAGCAATACCTTCAGGAGGCCGAGGACGAGATAGACAAGGTCGTGCGCAACTTCAGACGCGGACTGCTGACCGACGACGAGAGATACCGGAGAGTTATCAATATTTGGAACAGCACGTCGGACAAGGTTACAAACGCGCTGATGGATAACTTAAAGCAGCTTAACCCGATATACATGATGGCTAACTCCGGCGCCCGCGGAAGCGTAAACCAGATCAGACAGCTGGCGGCGATGCGCGGACTGATGGCGGATACTTCGGGACGCACGATCGAGATACCCATTCGCGCCAATTTCCGCGAGGGCCTCACGGTTCTTGAGTACTTCATTTCGACTCACGGCGCCAGAAAGGGCTTGACCGACACGGCGCTCAGAACGGCCGACTCGGGTTATCTGACAAGACGTTTGGTCGATGTTTCGCAGGAGGTTATCGTGCGCGAGGATGACTGCGGAACCGACGACGGAATTATAGTTACCGACATAATGGACGGCAACGAGGTTATCGAGCCCCTTATCGACAGACTGGAAGGCAGAACGATAATCGGTGATTTAAAGGCCGAGAACGGTGACTTGATCGCTCGCGACGGAGATATGATCACTCATGACAAGGCCGCCGAGATCGTGGCCGCGGGAATTACGAGCGTGAAGATACGCTCGGTTGTGAAGTGCCGCAGCAAGGTGGGCGTTTGCTCCAAGTGCTACGGTATGAACCTTGCGACGGGCAGACCCGTCGATATCGGCGAGGCGGTCGGAATAATCGCGGCCCAGTCGATCGGCGAGCCCGGTACTCAGCTGACAATGAGAACGTTCCACGCCGGCGGCGTTGCCCAGGGCGATGATATCACCCAGGGTCTTCCCCGTGTCGAGGAGCTGTTCGAGGCCAGAAAGCCCAAGGGCGTGGCTATCGTCAGCGAGGGCAGCGGAATCGTTACGGTCACCGAGGCTCTTCAGAAACGCGAGATCACGGTCACAAATCAGGAGACTGGAGAGACGTACACCTATCTCATACCGTTTGGCTCCAGGATCAGAGTCAAGGACGGCGAGTTTATCGAGGCCGGAACGCCTGTTACCGAGGGTTCGCTGAATCCTCACGATATCATGGCGATCAACGGCGAGACAGCTGTTCAGAACTACTTTATTCAGGAAGTTCAGCGCGTGTACCGTTTGCAGGGCGTTGACATCAACGACAAGCATATCGAGGTCATAGTTCGTCAGATGATGCACAAGGTGAAGATCGAGGATCCGGGCGACACGGGTCTGCTGACCGGCTCGCTGGTTAACCTCTATGACCTTGAGGATATAAACAAAGAGACGATCGAGGCGGGCAAGACCCCGGCCGAGTACTCGCTCCAGTTGATGGGAATAACCAAGGCGGCTCTCGCCACCGAGTCGTTCCTGTCCGCGGCGTCGTTCCAGGAGACCACAAGAGTACTGACCGACGCGGCTATCAAGGGCAAGACAGATCCCCTTGTCGGCCTCAAGGAGAACGTTATTATCGGCAAGCTCGTTCCCGCGGGAACAGGAATGCCGCAGTATAACGACATCGACGTGTACACCAGCTACGGCACAGCCGCGGCTGACACGGTCAACGAGGCGTTTGTCGATATTGACGCCGAATAAAATAAATAAACAGAGGGCGCGGCTTACTGCCGCGCCACTTTTTTGCCTTCCCCTAAATTTTTGTATACTTTGACAGACGGTTAAAGTCGGTCTTCTTCGAAACATGACTGTTCATGCCGCCGTTTAATATATCGTCGCGGTTCACGGAACGGTTTTTCATATCAGTGTGTCCTCCACGCTGCTTTGTGACAGAACGATTATAACATATCACGGGAGATACATCAAAAAAGTTTGGCTGTTATTTAGTTTTTATTGACTTTATTTTCAATTCGTTATATAATAAGAACGATATTAAAAAATTTAAGGAGGCTTATCAATGAGAAATCCCAACGGAGATAACTACGGCCGTGATGATATCGGAAATACATCCGAATATGACGCGTTTTTTGACGGCGGCAATTCCGGTAACGACCAAGGCGGATATTCCGGTAATTACGGCGGACAATATTACGGGCAGGATGAGGAGAAAAAGTCGAACACGGCGCTGATCGCGATAATTTCGGCTCTGGGAGCGGTCATAGCGATCGGAGCTGTCGTGATCATTTTGATGCTCACGGGCGTTATAAATGTAGGCGGCAAGGACCCGAACACCGCGGGCACCGGCGCGGCGTCCGTTCCCGTTCAGACAGCGGCTCCCACCCAGGCCCCGGCGGCTCCCGTTCAGGCTCAGCAGCCTGTGCAGCAGGCTCCCGCGGAAAACAACGTTGTGAGCAAAAACGTGTATGTCGCGAATGTGAAGAACTCGATCTATCTGCGCAGCGCGCCGGTCGAGGTCGACAGCAATATAATCTGCGAGATCCCTCTCGGCACTCAGGTCGGATTCATCGAGAATGTCGACAGTGTGTTCGCAAAAATCAATTATAACGGTCAGATAGGTTATTCAAAGCAGCAATATCTGTCGGATGTGAAGCCCTCGGCGCAGTCGTCGAACAACACTGTTCAATCGTATATGTACGTCGCGAACGTGAAATATTCAATATATTTCCGCAGCGCTCCCGCCGAAAACGACAGCAATATCATCTGCGAGATACCCCTCGGCACTCAGGTGGGCTTTATCGAGAATACCGACGGAGTATTCGCCAAGATACGCTACGACGGACAGGTCGGCTATGTGAAGCGCGAGTATCTTTCAAGCTCAAAGCCGTATGTGTCGTCGGGAGGCTCGTCATCGACCATGACGGTCGTGAACGTCGACTATGCGATATATCTGCGCAGTTCGCCGTCGGAAAGCTCGGATTCCAATATTATCATGGAGATCCCGGTCGGCGCCACAGTCACTTACCTCGATACGCCGAACAGCACGTTCTACAAGATCTCTTATAACGGAACCGTTGGCTATTCAAAACAGATATACTTAAGCTTTAATTAAACGGAGCATGATATGAACAAGAACAGCAATAAAATTTTGATAGGAGTGATCGCGTTTCTCGGCGTTATCCTCGTCGCTGTTATCGTGGTTTTCGCGCTGACGCTCAAGGGCGTTATAACAAAAGAGACCTTCGGTATCGGCGGCGGAAAAATTGAGGTATCGGCCGAGGCGACGCCCGAGCCGACCGCCGCGCCAACAGAGGCGCCCAAAAAGATCGTGGTGCTTGACGCGGGTCACGGCAAGGAGTCCGGAGCCATGACCGACGCCGAAAAGGAGGCCGACGGCTGGCTCCGAACCTCGCGCGGCTGGGGCGAATGGCGGCATTGGAAATCCGGTACCATGTGGCAGGACTGCGAGGGCAGCGGCTGCACGGGCCGCGCACCATCAAACGGCGGCTGCTGGTACCCGATAGGGAACGGCGACCGAGACACCGAGCCGGAGATAAATCTCAGCAACACCGAATTCGCGAAAGCCTATCTTGAGCAGATGGGCTACGAGGTGCGCATGACAAGAACCTCAAACGACGAGAATCCGTCTATGACAAAGCGGCTCAAATCCTGCTACAAGGACGGAAACATAACCGCCGAGCCCGACGCCGACGTGTTTGTATGTATTCATTCAAACGCGGGCGGAGGCAGAGGATCGGCGTATATGTCGCTGACCGGGCTCTACGATCAGGCGGGCGTCCTTGCGCCCGAGGAATATGTGACCGAAAGCAACCTGCTCGGCAGCCTGATAAACAACAGGATAACGACCGAAACATCCATGCCGCCGTTCGCAGGCGGCAGGTACGACGGCCTGCCCGAGGCGATCTTCTTCTGCAAGTCCCCGATCCCCATAGCGTATCTTGAGATCGGCTTTTTCGACAACTCGGCGGACCTTGAAATACTGAACACCGAGTCCGAAGCTATAGGCTGCGCCATAGCCGAAGGAGTGAACGACTACTTCGCGCAAAAATAATAAAAGAGTGATATGAGATAAGCAAGGCTTTCAGAAGGCTTGTTCCGATAGAGGATCAATTCGATTTCGACGGCGGCTTTTCCGCGGAGCGGCAGCAAAAGGAGATAAAAGATGAGTTATAACCCGAATATTTCTAAATTTCAAAAATTTTTGGAATAATATTGACAAACGCTTAAAACCGGGATATAATAAAAGCAGATAAAAGGTAACCTTACGGTTAGCCGAAGAATTTAGCTAAATATAGCCGCTTTCTCGACACATAAGCGGCTATATTGCTTTCATAGTGAAAACTACGAGAAATATAATCGTTAAGAACAAAACTCTTAAAGCATATTTCATAAGGCAATCGCCTCCTTAATTCATATAGGCATTCACCTAATATGTATAAGTCGGCTAACCGCTCTTGTTCCTTTTATCTGCGTAAATTATTATACAATATTTTTTTCATAAAGTCAAATTACAAAATCGTTAAACCGAGCCGCCCGCTTTGATCCCCTGATCCAAAGGGCGGCTTGACAAATATTGTTAATAGATTTTAATCTCTATTATTTCAATCAAAAATAAATTAAAAACAGTGGATTTTTTTCGATTATTGTGGTACAATCAAGAAAACACAACGCATACTAACGGAGGTTTATATAGATGACACGCGTACTTTTTATCTGTCACGGCAATATTTGCAGATCGCCTATGGCTGAGTTTTTGTTTAAGGATATGGTGAAAAAGGAGGGGCTCCAAGATAATTTCCTGATCGAGTCGGCGGCCACCAGCTATGAGGAGATCGGGAACCCCGTGCACCCGGGCACCAAGCGCAAGCTGGCGGAGCAGGGCATCTCGGCCAAGGGCAAGCGGGCGCGGAAGCTGCTTGGGTCCGACTATGACAAATATGATCTGTTCATCGGCATGGACAGCGCCAACATACGCAATATCAACAGGATTTTTGGCGGCGACCCTGAGGGTAAGGTCAAAAAGATGCTTGAGTTCGCCGGAAGTTATGACGACGTGGCGGATCCGTGGTACACGGGTAATTTCGAAGTCACATACGACGACATAATGAGAGGGCTAAACGGCCTTTTTAAGGAGCTTACGGGAAAAGAATATAAGGCGCGGCAGAGGTGATCGTTTTGAAAAAAATCGTTTTCGGAATACTGGCTCACGTGGACTCGGGCAAGACGACATTGTCCGAGGCTTTGCTGTACCTGAGCGGCGAGATACGGCGGCGCGGCAGGGTAGACCATGGCGACGCCTTTCTCGATACCAACGTCATCGAGCGCGACCGCGGCATCACGATATTTTCAAAACAGGCGCAGCTTATGCGCGGCGATACTCGATTCACTCTGGTCGACACGCCGGGGCACGTGGACTTCTCAATGGAGACCGAGCGCGCCCTGTCTATCCTGGACTGCGCGGTGCTTGTCATAAGCGGAACCGACGGAGTCCAGAGCCACACCGAGACGCTGTGGCGGCTGCTTGAGCGGTACGACATCCCGACATTTATTTTTGTGAACAAAATGGACTTAAACGGCTTGGGGCGCGAAAAGCTGAGCGGTGAGCTCAAAAAGCGTCTGAGCGACGGCTGCCTCGATTTTTCGGAGATCGGCACGCCCGAGTTTTCGGAGAGCGCCGCGATGTGCGACGAGGAGATATTGAACGCCTATCTCGACGGCGGTGAAATAAGCGCGGATATGCTGCGCCGCGCTGTAAAAAAGCGTGAGATCTTCCCGACATTTTTCGGTTCCGCGCTGAGATGCGAGGGCGTCGATGAACTGCTTGACGCTCTTGCGGAATATTCGGTCATGCCGAAATACAAAAAGGAGTTCGGCGCGAGAGTATACAAGATATCCGAGGACGAGCGCGGAACGCGACTGACCCACATGAAAATAACCGGAGGCGCGCTCAAGGTAAAGGACGTGATAGACGGCGAGGATCGCGACGGCTCCGAGTGGAGCGAAAAGATCGACCAAATCAGGATATATTCGGGCGAAAAATTCACGACTGCCGACACCGCTGAGGCGGGAACCGTCTGCGCGGTCCAGGGCCTGACCCGATCTTATCCCGGACAGGGTCTGGGAGCCGAGCATAACTCAAAGGCGGCGCTGCTCAGCCCGGTGCTGGCGTACACGGCGCGGCTGCCCGAGGGCACCGATATCCACGCGGCGCTCCGAAATCTGCGGATGCTTGAGGAAGAGGAGCCGCAGCTCGGCATAATCTGGAACGAGCAGCTGCGCGAGATACAGATACGCTTGATGGGCGAGATCCAGACCGAGGTGCTGAGCCGCGTTATACGCGAGCGGTTCAATATGGACGTGGAGTTTGTGCGCGGCAGTATAGCATATAAAGAGACGATCAAAAACATCGTCGAGGGCGTTGGTCACTACGAGCCGCTGAGGCATTACGCCGAAGTGCATCTGATTTTGGAGCCCGGCAAGCCGGGCAGCGGACTGCGGTTCGCCTCAAAATGCGGCGAGGACAAGCTGGACAGAAACTGGCAGCGGCTGATATTGACACACCTTAAAGAAAAAACGCATCTGGGCGTGCTAACGGGCTCGCCGATAACCGATATGAAAATAACTTTGGCGTCGGGCCGCGCCCACAAAAAGCACACCGAGGGCGGCGACTTCAGACAGGCGACCTACAGAGCGGTGCGTCAAGGCCTCAGGCAGGCGGAGAGCGTGCTGCTCGAACCGTGGTACGAGCTGCGCATCGAGGTTCCGACCGACTGCGTGGGCAGGGCGATGAACGATGTTATCACGGCGGGCGGACGGATAAATCCGCCCGAGACCGACGGCGAAAACTCGATAATAACCGGCTCGGCGCCGGTCAGAGGTATGGTCGACTACGCGGCCGAGCTGGCGGCGTACAGCGGAGGGAGAGGCAGATTTTCCTGCATCCCCGGCGGATATTTCCCCTGTGCCGATGCGGAAAGCGTTATCGAGGAAATAGGCTACGACTGCGACGCCGACACCGACAACACTGCCGACTCGGTTTTCTGTTCCCACGGCGCGGGCTATCCGGTTCGTTGGGACGAGGTGCCCGAGCACATGCACCTTGAGAGCGAGCTCAAACGTGCCGAGGAATCGCGGGCGATAGAGGGCCGCGCGAGAGCGAGAGAGTTTGTGGACAGCATCGCGGCCGACAAAGAGCTGATGCGCATATTCGAGCGGACATACGGCCCGATCAGACGGGAGCCTGCGAGCGATGAGCCCGCGCGGCGCTCAAGCGCGGTTATGCCGTCCGCGCCGCCGAAGGGTGTAAGCCGCGTGTCCGCCGCCGCGAAAAGAAGGCAAAACGGAGACGACTATCTTCTGATTGACGGCTACAATATAATTTTTGCTTGGGACGAGCTTAAAAAATACGCGGACGACAGCATGGAGACGGCGCGCATGAAGCTGGCGGATATTCTGTGCAACTACCGCGGCTTCAAAAAGTGCGAGGTGATACTCGTTTATGACGCGTACAAAGTAAAGAACAACCCCGGCGAGGTCGAGCGCTACCACAATATCGACATTGTGTACACAAAGGAGCGGGAGACCGCCGATATGTATATCGAAAAAACTTCCCACAGGCTGAGCAAAAACAACCGCGTCCGCGTGGCGACGTCCGACGGGCTGGAGCAGCTGATAATCCTGGGCGGCGGCGCCCTGCGTATCTCGGCTTCCGACCTGAGAGCCGAGATCAAAGAGGTAGAAAGCGAGATAAAAGACTATATGAAGTCGCTCGGCCTCGGCGGTACCTTGGAAAACCGAATAGAAAAGGAGTTGAATTTTTATGACGCAGGAAAAGATCAAGCGCATTAACGAGCTTGCTAAAAAGGCTAAAAGCCCCGGCGGGCTCACCGAGGCGGAGACAAAAGAAAGAGCCGCGCTGAGAAGCGAATACCTGGCGGATGTCCGCAGGAATCTCAAGACGCAGCTCGATAATATCGAGATCGTGGATTGAGGCTACTTTTTTAGTATTGGTCTCAGCCGCTTGTATAGCAGGAAGGTGAGCAGTGAGATCACGAGACCCTTTAATAAATTAAAAGGCACGATCGAGAGAGCGATAAGCTTGAATTCGCTGTCAAATATCGGCGAGATATCGGTGCCCATTTTGATTATGGCGTCAAGCGGGAAGCCCATCGCGTTGATGTAAAACGGGAATACTATGAAATAGTTGGAAAACAGGCTGATTATGCCGAAGCACAGAGTTCCGACGAGCATTCCCAAAAGCGCCGTGCGGCGCGTTTTGTTATGCTTGTATATTATTCCCGCCGGCAGCGTCAGGCAGCAGCCCAGGATGAAATTCGACAGCTCGCCGACTCCGGCGGTCGAAGTCATAAAGAGGTGGAGCAGGTTTTTGATAAGCTCTACCAAAACGCCCGCGATCGGACCGAACGCGAAGGCGCAAATCAGCGCCGGCAGCTCGGAAAAGTCGAATTTAACAAAGCTCGGCACGATGGGCAGCGGAAAGTCCAGCATCATAAGCACAAACGAGACCGCTCCGCATACCGCCACTGAGGCGATCATTCTTGTGGTGATTGTTTTATTTGAATTCATAGCGCGTACTCCTTAATATTTTTGTTTAAAACCGCCCGCAGTTTTTTAGCGGGCGGTTTGTGATTATTCGGTTTGATCGTCGGAGATGTCAGATTCCGATCCGGCGCCTGCTTCCGTTTCCGCGTCGTCCGCGGATATAGTCGCTGTCTGCGCGACTTCGGACGGCGGAGGAAGCGGCGGATTGGCGCTGTCGAACACTTCCTGAGTTGTGTTGCCCTCGTCGTCGGTCACGGTCTTTGTCGCCACAACGTTATTGCCGTCGTTCACAACGTCTATTTTTTCGTCGGGGAGCGATACTCTCGAGCCTACTATGCTTACCGAAAGCGTGCCGCCGCCCGCCGAAACGAATATCCTTATTGGATATTCGGTGCTGTTTTCGAATATAAACTCGGGGCCGCCCCATGATACTGTCGCGTCCATGCCCTGCGGCACATATGAAACGCCCTTTGAATGGGAAGTGCGCTCGATCACGTCAAGACCCGCTCTGTTTACCGCGCAGTATATCGTGGATGAAACCTGGCATATTCCGCCGCCGTAATCGGTCTCGCTGACGGTCTCGCCGCCCTTGACAACGTAGACCGGAGCGGGCAGATATCCGCGGTCGGGCGTTCTTTCGCCAACGACCTTGTTGAAGTCGAATCTCTCGCCCGGAAGCAGCTCAAGTCCGCTTATCGTGTTCGAGCTCAGCGAGATATTGTTTGATCTCGAAGCGCTGCTGCCGCCGTATGATGTGGTGTAGGTCCCAAGCGTGTCCTCGTACATTATGCTCTGCAAAAACGCGGTGTCCGCCGCGGGCTGAACCAGCTGGACCGGAACGCTGTACTCGATCTCGGACTGATTGACCGCCTTTTCGATCTCGGCCTTGCTCACAACGATCTGAGGCTTTGAGGGCACAACATATACCTTGTTGTTTTCGTCCTTGGCGTATGACGCGTTCACCGCCGGAGCCGTGATGTAATTATAGAACGCGTCCATATCGAGCGGTTCCGCATCCGTTACCAGCGGCTCAAAAGTGACATCGCCGAAATTAAATGTGTATATTTGATCAAGGACGCTGCTTACCGCCGCGTTCATATCGACCTTGACACCCTGCTGGGGCTTCGCGATAATGATGTTGTCACCGTCGCCCAATCTGTAGGTATAGCCCAGAGGATCCTTCTCGTATGGCGAGCACAAATCGCTTATGGCGCCCGTCAGCGCCTGCTCGTCGTACGAAACCGCGGGAGTCAGCTCGGTCTTTGAAAAAATATCGGCTGTGAAATTTTTGAGCTTGCTCATAAATCCGGGATTTTCGCGTCCCGCATTGTACGCGTCACTTGCCATTTTCTCTGGCTCAAACACCATCGAAAGATTATTGATGTTGATCGTCGAGCTTGAGTCCATGCAATGGAAGTTGATGGTTTTGTCGGCGATTTTGTCCTGACTGTATGCGGCGCTCAATGCTTCCGCCGCATCCGCCTGGGTCATGCCGCCGACCTCAACGTTGTCGATATAGGTGTGCGGCATTATCTTGTCGTACGCGTTCACATACGCGCCGTAGCCTATGGCGGCGACCGCTATGATCCCCGCCGCGCAGCCCGCGATTATTGCCGGCTTGCGCGATTTTTTGCTTTTTTTGCCCGATCTTGTTTTTTCGGGCACGCTTTTTTCGTTTTTCGCGGCGGCCTCCGCGGCCTTTTCGGCGCGGCCCAAAGTTTCGCCGCTGTTTTCTTCTTGTTTTATTTCTTCTTTGATATCGTCCTCGATATCGTTTGAAACAGTGTTTTCGCTGTCTGACATTTACTCTCACCCCGCCTATAAATTCATTCAGTCTATATTTTCTCACAAAATGCGACAAAAATCAATCTTTATTTCGAATTTAAACAAATTGTTATAAAAATTTAATATTAGACAAACATATTAAATTTGCTGTTCATTCGTTCAGCGGCTGCTCAAAAGGCTCACCACGAACTGCGCCGCGGTCCTGCCCGAAAAGCCGTTGTACTGGACCTGCCATGTCAGCGCGCGGGCCCTTATCTCGTCGGTCATCTCGATATTGTGCCGCGCCAGCATGTCGCGGACAATAAGTAAATACTCCTTTTGAGTCGGGGTAAGGAAGCTCAGATTGATCCCGAACCGCTCAGATAGGGATTTGCGCTCGCTTATGGCCTCGCTTCTGTGTATCTCGTCTCCGCCCTCGCGGTCCGACCAGGTCTCTTTTATAAGTCTGCGCCTGTTGGACGTGGCGTAGATCAGGATGTTTTTGCCCCTTGCCTCGGTTTGGCCGTCCAGCGCGACTTTGAGCTCCTTGTATCCCGGGTCGTCGGGCTCGAAAGATAAGTCGTCTATAAAAACAATATATTTCAGCATATCGTTGTTTATGCTGTCAAGTACCCGTCCCAGACGGCTCAGATCGGATTTTTTCAGCTCGACCAGTCTGAGGCCCCTGTCCTTGAACATATTGAGGCATGCCTTGACGCAGGACGACTTGCCGGTGCCGCTGCTGCCGGTGAGCAGCACGTCGTTGGCGGGCAGACCGTCCACAAAGCTCTCGGTGTTTTCTATAAGAACTTTTTTCTGATGCTCAAGCCCCACAAGATCGTCAAAGGTGATCGGGTCGGCGTTCAGTATGCCGCGGAGCCTGCCGTTTTCCCATTTGAGCGCGGCGTACGCCGAGGTCCCGCCGGTGCCGAATATCTCGGCGTGGGCAAGCATGGCGCCCATCAGCGCTTCCTTTGACGAGGCGTTCATCATTCCGAGCAGCGAGTGGGCGTATCCGCCGGGGCCCGCCGCGACCGGAGCGGTGTTTATTGCCGAAAACGGGACCAAGCCCCGCTCTCGGCATAGGCCGTCCCAATCGGGGTTCAGGAGTTCCTCAAAGATCGCGCCGGTGTCGCGCCGCAGAAATGCGCGCACCGTTTCGGGATCGGGCAGATCGTCGCTTTCAAGCATGGCGCGCAGCACGTATTCCTTGACGATCGAGCCGTCTGTCAGGCGCTTGCCCGAGAATTTTATCAGCCGCCGAACCGCCTTGTAATACGCGTCCTCGTCTCCCCGTTTTTTAAATTTAAGAAGCGCGCGTATCGTTTTGTCTTTGTTTAATTCGCTGAAAATAAATAAGTTCATATATCTTTCCTCTTTTATTTTGAAATTATCTCGATCGCCTTTTCGGCGTTCAGTTTAGCGAGCTTCGCCAGCTCGGCGGTAGATTTTTTCAGCTCCGCGCTGATCGAATCGCAACTGAGCATAACTCTGTCGATTATGCGGTCGAGCTCCGCGGAGCTCAGGTTTTCCACCGCAAGCTCGTCGCTTCGGCCGATATATTCGATGACCGCGCTGACCTTCGGGTCATAGATAAGCCCGATGATCGGGGTCGCCACCGAGGCGGCGTATATCAGCATGTGAAGCCTCATTCCTATAACGAGCCGAGAGCGCTTCGCGACTCCAAGTATTTCGGAGGGAGTCAGGTTTTCGGGCGCCGCCAGTCCGCATGTTCCCGAAAGCTTCGCCGCTCTTTTGCTTATTTCCGTGTCCTTGGGGCACTGCATGGGAACAAACAGGGTTTTGATCCCGTATTGCTTATAAATATATTTTGCCGATTCTGCGATCTCGCTCTCGAAATTTTCGCCGAGTGTTTTCCACGGCCTGATAGAAACGCAGACGAAATCCTCGTCCGGGCTTATGCCGCATTTTGAAAGTATCTCGTCGGCAGCCTCGTCGGAGCATGGGCTGAGCGTGAACGCCGGGTCGGCCGTGACTTGTATGTTCGGGTTGTCAACGCCGATTTTATTAAGCTCGTCCAATGACGATTTTTCTCTGAGCGTTATCAGATCCGCCTTGCCGAGAGCGTGGCGTATTTTCGGATAGTTGCGGCGGTTCAGTATCGGGCCTATGCCGTTGGCGTAGAGTATAACGCGTGTGCCGAGCCTCGCCGCGGTCTCGATGATAAACAGGTAGTACGCCAGAGATTTGTCGCTGGTGATGTCCTGGATAAGGCTTCCGCCGCCGCTGATCAGGAGTTTGGTTTTTTTCAGATTGCGCCTGATCGCCGCGATGTTGAACCGATGCTCCGAGTCGACCCCGAACAGCGACGAAGTCTCCTTGGGGTCGTTTGAGAGCACCAAAATTTTTATGTCGGGTCTAAGCTCCCTCAGGTTGCTTATTATCGCCTTTAATATCGAGTCGTCGCCGCTGTTGTCAAATCCGTAGTAGCCCGAGATCATAACGTCGTATTCGCGGTTTTTTTGCGGAGGCGGCGGATACTCGGCCTCGCAGTCAAAGTCGCTGACCGACACGTCGTTTATACCCTCGTTTTTTATCACGCTTATATACATTTTCATGGCGTCGTCCGCCATTGTCTCGATCGAGTAGTATTTTTCAACCACTTCTTTGGCGTAAGAGCCCAGCGCGTCACGCTCGGCGGTGCTCATTTTCATCAGCGCTGTTATGTCGCGCAGCAGTTTTTCCTCGGTTGTGCTGCCGCAGCCGCGGCAGCAGAAATTGGTGTCGATCGAAGTCTCGAGTTTGTCCCGCGAAAAGATGCCGATATAGCCCTCGTTTCCCGCGATTATCGACGGTTTTTCCGCCGCCATCGCCTCAAGAGCCGCGCGGCTGACGCCGACGAAGATCTCGCCGCTCGCCACAAGCTTGTTTATGTCGGTGCGGCTGCCTGTGTATTTGATCAGAGATTTTTTGAGGCGGTCGTTCACCGCGTCCGCCTCGTCCCGCACGGCTTTAAAATCGTTGCCGCCGCCCACGATCAGTATTTCGAGATCATTGATCTCTTTATCAAGCTTTTCGGCGATCGCGATAAGCTTGTGCGCGGCCAGACTCCGATCCTCGTCCATGCGGCTGACATACACGATGCGCCGTTTTTCGGGCCTTAGGTCGAATTCCCGCGCCACGTCCGAATAATCGGTGTTTTTTGAAAATTTCGCCGTGTCGATGCCGTTTATGGTGACCCTGATGTTTTCGGGTTTTATGCCGTAGTTGTCGATCAGATATTTTTTAATATCGTCGCTCACGGCCAAAGAGCGGTCACCCCACTTGCTTATATATTTATAAGGAAATCTCAGGCTGAAAACCCAGTGCGCCGTTGTGACAAATCTGAAATTGACGGATCTTCTGATCATGTTCAGTATAAAGCAGGGGATCCTGGCGTGGCCGTGGACCACGTCGAAATTTTCCCGCTTGATCAGTTTTTTAAGAATATTGTATGAGGTCATAACGTCGGATGGATTTTTTTCCGACATGGGCACGTAGATATGGTTGACGCCCGCCTCTCGGAGCTCGTTTTCGTAAGCGCCGCCGGCCGAGGCTACCCAGACATCGACGCCGCGCCTTTTGAGAGCCTTTGAAAGCTCAACGATATGGGTCTCGGCGCCGCCTATATCCAGCTTCATTGTCGCCATCAGAACCTTCATTTGAAATACCTTTTCCTTTCTTTTTCAAACAATTAACTTAATTTTAAATCAGTTTTTGTAAAATTGCAAGACCTATGTTAATTTTTTTGTAAAAAAATTAAACTTAATTATTGCAAATATAAAATTAATATGTTATAATATTTCCGTTTGTTATAAAGAGGACATTTGTCAGAAAAGAGATCCAGAAATCGATGATTTTATATGAAAGTAAAAACCGGTTTTAAGAGGGTGAACGGATGTTAAACAAAAAATTGAAAATGATTTTCGCGGCGGCAATTTTGATTATTTCAATGGCAGTCGGCTTTTCGGTGTTCGCGGATGAACCGCTGACTGTTCGGCTGGACGGAGGAGCTGTCAATTTTGACACCGCTCCGCAGCTTGTAAACGACCGAACGTTTGTTCCTATGAGAACCATATTTGAGGCGTACGGCGCGATGATATACTGGGATGAGAGCGAAAAAGCTGTCACGTCAAAATATAACGGCGTTGAGATATATTTAAAAATAGGAGATAAAAAAATGCGGGTGAACGGCGAGACTGTGCAGCTTGACGCGGCGCCGTTTATCGCGGACGACAGAACGCTTGTGCCGGTTCGCGCCATATCCGAGGCGTTCGGCAGCCGCGTCGATTGGGACGGTGAAGAGAGAGTCGTCTCGATCACTTCGCCCGTTGAGGAAAACAGTGTGCTGAATGACGTTGTTATAAATAACGATTTCAGATATACGGGCTATGACGGAGAATATAACGGAGTTTCGATTTTCGATAACTACGGCACCGACTTTTTCGGTATGGAGCTTTTGGGCATAACGCCGTGGCGCGGAGAGCAGTACGCGGAGATAGTGAACGGAATGGCCGATGATCTGCCGAATGTGCGCGTGTTCTGCGGAGTGCCTCCCACGGCGGCGGAATTCTACGCCACCGATACATACAAGACAAATTACATGTCGTCGATAGCTCATATATACAACAATCTGAGCGACAAGGTCACGCCTCTGAATCTGGAGGGCGCGATGAATACCAACCTTGGAAACTATCTGTATTTCAGAACCGATCATCATTGGACCCACTTCGGCGCGTATTGCGCGTATCTTGAGTTCTGCGATAAGTCGGGAGCGCCGTTTCCGAACCTTGATGATTTTGATGTTACGGTCAAGGAAGATTATTTGGGTTCATGGCTCAAGATCACCGAGGGTACGCGAGGATATAATCTGCTTGCCATGAAGCCCGACGAGATGATCCTTTATGAGCCGATCGTAAATTATTCGGGCATGTCGTATCATGATATGGCGTTTGAAAAGCCAATCAAGGAGATGGTGCTTCTCAATGAGAATTTTGATGATTACAACGTGTTTCTTGAGGGTGATTATCCGATCGAGCATTTTCACACCGACGCGGACAACGGAAAGTCGATATGCGTGATCAAAGAGTCTTACGGAAACGCGTTTTCGACATGGCTGGTGAACAGCTATGAGGATGTATATATTGTCGATTACCGCCAGTTTAACAGTCACAGCGACACGGATGACATGTTTACGGTCAAGGATTTTTACGATCTGCACCCGTTTGACGATCTGTTGATACTAAGTTATCCTTACACGATCCTGGCGGATGATTTGCGTCAGATGTTGGGCGAGATGTGGAGAGAGGGATACAGAAATCCCGAGCGTGTGACCGATTATGTTCCGGATGAAATATATGGCGGTGAAACGACCGAAAACGAGCTCGGCGACGGATCCGAGAATGAGCCTTTGCCCACTCTGGTACCCGAGCCTCAGTCGGACGGCTTGATTTTTTAAAGGATATGCATAAAGTCTTTATTTGCCGCGCATAGGCGCGGAGGACATAATTATTTAGAAAAAGGAGTAGAGTACATTGTATTTGGCGTATTTGATCGCGGTATTATTTATCTTGTTATTTGCCGCTATGCAGAAATTTGTTAACCCGAACCGGATCGCTCCGGTGCCTGAGATCGAGCCTCAGCCCGAGCATAAGAGCGGAAAAAAGAAAAGGAGCAAAAACACAGAAAACAATTCTGAAGAGGCTCGAAAAAAACCTAAGTTTTCGCTCAAGAAAAACGAGATCCCGACTCGCTTTTTTGTGATCGCCGCGCTCGCGGCATTAGCGGTCAGAATGATAATGGGGTACTTTTTAAAGGGCTACGACACCGATATGTCATGCTGGATCGCATGGGGAAATAAGCTGATATCCGAGGGACCCGGGCATTTTTACGCGCCCGACTATTTCTGTGATTATCCCCCCGGATATATAACGATCCTGGGATTTTTCGCTTGGATAAATCAGACCTTCGGTCTTTCGGAAAAGGCTACGCAGCTCTGCTTCAAAATGCCCGAGATACTGGCCGATCTCGGTTTGATGATAGCCGTTTTCAAGATCGGCTCAAAGGAGCTTGGCAAAAAGCAGGCTCTCATACTCGGCATATTTTTGATGCTCAATCCTCTGCTTATCATCAATTCCTCGGTGTGGGGACAAATCGAGTCGCTTTTGGCTCTGTTCCTTGTGCTTTCTATGTATAATCTTTACAAAAAGAACTGGTACCTGTCGGGCATCCTGTATGTTTTGGCGGTTCTGATAAAGCCCCAGGCGTTGATGGTTGGCCCGGTGTTCCTGTTCGCGTTTGTGGCAAGCAAGGACTGGAAAATGATCCTCAAAATGATAGGAATAGGAATTGTTTTGGCATTTTTGTTTATCGTGTCGTTTAATTACGACGCGTGGGCTTTGGGCGCGGGCTTCGGAGCGGCGTTTAATCCTATGTGGATAATCAAAAAATACGGAAGCACTTTGGCTTCGTATCCGTATTTCGCAATCAACGCGTTTAATATTTATTCGCTGTTTAAACTCAATTGGGTATCTCTCGAGATGGGCGGAACAGCGCAGACGCTGCTCAATATCTTCAATTATTTTATGATAATTGTCGCGATAGGCGGAGCTTTGGTGTTGTATATAAAGATAAAGAGCGAAAGCGGAAAAATATTTATTCCCGCATTCTTTATCGTTGCCTTCCTTTTCACATTCGGACTCAAAATGCACGAGCGTTATCTGATAACGCCTATCATATTCTTGATATTCGAGTATATGCTCTCAAAGAAGAAGCGGACGCTTTGGGTTTTTACGGTGTTCAGCTCGGTGAACTTTATAAACGTGTTCTGCGTTTTTCGATATAAGCTTATGTTTAACACGACCGGTCCGTACTATTCGGCATTGTCTCTGGCGTCCCTGATCGAGGTTGTAACCTTTATTGTGTCGATGTTTATCTTTTTGCAGGATTATATTTTAAATCCGGTAGAAGGTTTAAATCCGGTCGAAGGCGCGGATGTCAAAGAGCCTCTTCTTGACAGATTAAGCGCGAAGATAAAGACGACGTATCTTAGCGCCGTATCAAAAATATACACAAAGACAAGCGGACTTTTGCGTATTGATCCTAAAACTCCGCAAAAAACCGAAAAGATAGTCAGAGCCGATATGCTCATAATGGCTGTGATCGTGTTGATTTACAGCGTTGTGGCTTATATCAACCTCGGCGGTTTTAACAATCCTCAGACATTTTATAAACCATCGGCCGTAAACGAGCAGGTAACTATTGATTTCGGTTCGGCTCAGACCGTTGATACAGTCACGTATTACGACGGTATAGGCGACGTGTCCAAAGATCCGGGATTAAAGCTTTCCGCGTCGATCGACGGTAAAAATTGGACCGATATAAACGTGACCACAAAACTTCTTTCGGTATTTAAATGGGAGGTCGTGAAGCTCTCGAGCCCCACTCAGGCAAGATATATCCGAGGCGTCGCTGAATCGACGGATTATCGTTTGTTCGAGGTGGCCTTCTGGAGACCGGACGGTACGCAGATCGACGTGCAGAACGTCACGGGCCCCGGCGACTGCGCCAATATAGCGGACGAGCCCGATACCGCGCAGTATAGGACCTCGTTTAAAAACAGCACTTACTTTGACGAGATATATCATCCGCGCACGGCGTATGAGCACTTGCACATGATGCCTTACTACGAGACGACGCATCCGCCTCTCGGCAAACTCATCATGTCGATTGGAATCGCGATATTCGGCATGTGCCCCTTCGGTTGGAGATGTATGGGAACGCTGTTCGGCGTAATCATGCTGCCGCTGATGTATATACTGCTCAAAAAGCTGTTTGAGCGCACCAGATATTCGGTGCTGGGCACTTTGATCTTCGCGTTTGACTTTATGCATTTCTCGCTGACCCGCATGGGAACGATCGACTCATATCCGGTGACGTTTATAATCGCCATGTATCTGTTTATGTTCCTGTTTGGCAAAAGAGCGCTTGACTACGCCAAAAACTCGCCCGAAAAGCTCAGAACCGGAAAGACATATCTGCGCCTTCTGGGAACTTTGGCACTCTCCGGATTGATGTTCGGGCTCGGAGCGGCGTCAAAGTGGATATGTATTTACGCCGGCGGCGGTCTGGCAGTCGAGCTGCTGCTGATATTCATCGGCGTATATATGGCTCTGCCCAAAAAGGAAAAGAAGGTTTTCTGGGGATTCTTTATCAAAACATGTCTGGCGTGCCTGATTTTGTTTGTGGCGATCCCCGGCGCGATATACGTGCTTTCGTATCTGCCGATCTCGATGGTCGAGGGTTATCCGGATGTATGGCACACAATGCTCAGAAACCAAAGCTATATGTTCAACTATCATAAGGACCTTGACGCCACTCATCCGTACTCGTCAAAGTGGTATCAGTGGGCGATCGACTACAGACCTCTCTGGGCATATTCGGCTCCGGTCGAGACGGTCGGAAACGAAAATATCGGCTGTATTTCAATATTCGGCAATCCGCTCATATTCTGGTCGAGCATCGCGGCGTTTGTATACACCTCGGTCGTTGGAATTATCAAGAAAGACAAAAAAGTGCTGTTTCTGGTTGTGGCGCTTGCGGCTCAGTTCCTGCCGTGGGTCTTGGTAACAAGATGCGTGTTTATCTATCACTTTTTCGCAAGCACGCCGTTCCTTATCATAATGATCGTGTACACGCTGCGCGATCTGGAGGAGCGCTTCGGATGGTTCAAGCATATTTCAAACGCCTATGTTGCTCTGTGCGGAGCGCTGTTCGTGGCGTTCTATCCGGTGCTGTCGGGCATGACCGTAACAAAGAATTATTCAAATACCTGGCTCAGATGGCTTAACAGTTGGGTATTCCATAACAGAGGAAACTAAAAGCGGGGATAAATTATGAGAGAAATAGACGCGAAAATCATTAAGGATACAGTGGCGCGAATGTGTATCGACGCCAACTGCTATTTGAATGACGATATCAAGTCGGCGCTTGAGCGCGGTCTTGACGCCGAGACAAACGCCGCCGCGAAAGACACGCTTCAAAACATACTCAAAAACGCGGACATCGCGGCGGACGAGGAGCTGCCGATCTGTCAGGATACGGGCATGGCGATATTCTTTATAAAGATCGGGCAGGATGCCCATATCACGGGCGGTCTTTTAAGCGACGCGGTGAACGAGGGCGTGCGCCGCGGCTATGAGAGCGGTTATCTGCGCAAGTCGGTCGTTGCCGACCCGATAAGGCGCGGCAACACCGGCGACAACACGCCGGCTGTGATCCACACCGAGCTCGTCGCGGGCGACAGCATTGAGATAACTATCGCGCCCAAAGGCTTCGGCAGCGAGAACATGAGCGCGATAAAAATGCTCAAGCCCTCCGAGGGCCTTGGCGGCGTGATAGATTTTGTGGTTAACACGGTCAAGAATGCGGGAAGCAACCCGTGCCCGCCCATAGTGGTCGGCGTGGGGATCGGCGGCTCGTTTGAAAAGGCGGCGCTTATGGCAAAACAGGCGCTGCTTCGGAGCGTTGACTCAAATAATCCCGACCCGTACTACGCGGAGCTTGAAAAAACTCTGCTCAAAAAGATAAACGAGACGGGGATCGGTCCTCAGGGCTACGGCGGAGTGACGACCGCTCTGGGCGTCAATATAGAGACGTTCCCCACCCACATAGCCGGAATGCCCTGCGCGGTCAACATAAGCTGCCACGTGACCCGGCACCTGACAAAAATAATTTGATATTTTTTCAAAAAAACACTTGCAATTTGTTCGGATATATTGTATAATATCAGGCAGTGTTTTAAATTAATGCACAAGGAGTTAAAAATGAGTAATTTGCTGCAGGGAAAACTTGATAACACAGCAGAATATTTCTACTTTAGCCACAGCTTTTACTTTAGCTTTGGCTATTTTCCGTGCCGTAATTCAGGTAAAGCCCGTTTATGCTCCTAATATTAAAGCATAAAACTTTGAAAATTATTCAAGGATGGGCTTTGCGCTCGTCCTTTTTATTTTTACAAACACATATTCAGGAGGAAATAAAATGGTAGTAATCTTAAAACCGAAAACAAGCGAGGATGACGTAACAAAAATCATATCATACATCGAGGATATGGGCCTTGACGTTATGATCAACAAGGGCGTTGACTGCACCGTGCTGGGCCTCTTGGGCGACACCAGCCGAATCGACCCCGACACGCTGATGCTCAACGTGCACGTCGACCGCGTTATGCGCATAGCGGAGCCGTTCAAAAAGGCCAGCCGCAAGTTTCATCCGGAGCCGACCGAAATAAAGGTCGGAAACGCGGAGATAGGAAAAGAGGGCACGTTCACGGTCATAGCGGGTCCGTGCAGCGTCGAGACCGAGGAACAGATCATACACGTCGCCGAAAGCGTAAAAAAGAGCGGCGCGGCTCTGCTGAGAGGCGGAGCGTTCAAGCCCAGGACTTCGCCGTACTCGTTCCAGGGACTTGAGCTTGAGGGTCTGCGTCTGCTCAAAGAGGCGAGAGACAAAACAGGTCTGCCCATCGTGACCGAGATCATGTCTCCGAAAATGGTCGAGGTTTTTGAAAAAGACGTTGACGTGATACAGGTGGGCGCCAGAAACATGCAGAACTTTGATCTGCTAAAAGAGCTGGGCAAGACGTCAAAGCCCATTCTCTTAAAGCGCGGTCTTTCGGCCACGATCGAGGAATGGCTGATGTCCGCCGAGTACATTCTGGCCGAGGGCAATCCCAACGTCATTTTGTGCGAGCGCGGGATCAGGACCTTTGAGACATACACAAGAAACACTCTTGACCTGAGCGCGATCCCCGCGGTGAAGCGCCTCAGCCACCTTCCCGTGATAGTCGACCCGTCACATTCGGCGGGCATGAGCTGGATGGTGGAGCCTTTGTCGCTGGCGGCGATGGCGGTGGGAGCCGACGGACTTATAATAGAAGTTCACAACAACCCCGCCAAGGCTTGGTGCGACGGCGCACAGTCGCTGAACGAGACGCAGTTTGACAATCTTATGAAAAAAATGCGCGCCATAGGCAAGCATGTTGATAAAGAAATCGTGTAATACAGGTGATAAAAATGGAAAGTGATTTTAAAGTCGCGGTTATAGGTCTGGGTCTGATCGGCGGCTCGCTGGCGTACGCGCTGAGAGGATTCAGGCGCGCCCTGATCGCGGGCTGCGACATAAACCCCGAGACCCGCGCCGCGGCGCTTAAAAACAAGGCGGTGAGCGAGGTATTTGGCAACGCCGGCGACGCGATCGAAGGCGCCGATCTGGTGGTGTTCTGCACCTATCCCGACAGCATTGGCGGGCTGATCGACGAGAACCGCGGCAGATTCAAAAAAGGCGCCGTGGTTTCGGAGGTGTGCGGCGTAAAGAGCGGGGTCTCAAAGCGTATCCGCGCGGTGCTGCCCGAGGGCGTTGACTACGTTGGCGGCCATCCGATGGCGGGCAAAGAGGTCGACGGATTTGAGAATGCCTCGTCCGAGCTGTTCTGGATGAGCGGATTTATAATAACGCCCGACAAAAGCTCAAAAGAAAGCAGCATAGCGCTTTTGCGGGAGATGGCGAAATATATAGGCGCCACCCGCATAGCGATCGCCGCGCCCGACGAGCATGACCGCGTGATTGCCTACACCAGCGACCTGATGCATGTGGCGGCGTCGGCGCTCTGCCTCGACTATCCGTCCGAGATGAACCGCGCCTACACGGCGGGCGCCTTCCGCGACTGCACCAGAGTGGCGCGGATAAACGGCGAATTGTGGAGCTCGCTGTTTATTTCAAACAAGAACAATGTGGTGAGCGAGATCGACCGCCTGATAGCCAGCCTCGAAAAGATACGCGGACTTGTGGACAAAGGCGACCGCGATAATCTCGAAAAGCTGCTTGACACGGTCTGCGAAAACAAAATAACCATGCAGGAAAAGGAGCCCGAATAATATGGAAAAACTTAGAGTAAACATTCCCAAAAGAGAGTATGATATAATTATTGACAAAGACATATTAAAGAATACCGCGGACTATATCAGAGAAGTGTTCGGAGGCGAAAAGATCGCCGTTGTCACCGACTCGAACGTGGGACCGCTGTACGGCGGCACCGTGATAAACAGCCTCAAAAGCGGCGGCTTTGAGACCGAGCTTATCACGATCCCCGCGGGGGAGAAGAGCAAAAGCGAAAAATATCTGTTTGAGCTCTATGATAAGATGCTCTCGTTCGGTCTGACTCGTTCCGACCTGATAATCGCTCTGGGCGGCGGCGTTGTGGGCGACCTGACCGGCTACGCGGCGGCGAGCCTGCTGCGCGGAGTGCCTTACGTTCAGATCCCGACCACTCTGCTGGCGCAGGTGGATTCCAGCGTGGGCGGCAAAGTGGCGATAGATCTGCCGAGAGGCAAAAATCTTGTGGGCGCTTTTAATCAGCCCAAAATGGTCTTGATCGACACCGAGTGTTTAAAGACGCTTTCACCCCGCGTTCTCAGCGACGGAATGGCCGAGGTCATCAAATACGGCGCCATAAAAGACAAGGCTTTGTTTGAGCTTTTGGAAAATATAAAAAACACAAAAGAATTGTTTGCAAAAATAGATAAAATAGTATATAATTGTTGTGATATAAAAAGACAGGTGGTCGAGGAGGACGAGTTCGACAAGGGCGGCCGTATGATACTCAATTTCGGTCACACCTTCGGCCATGCAATCGAGAAGCAGTACAACTACGAGACATACACTCACGGCGAGGCCGTGGGCGTTGGCATGCGGATGGCGTGCGAGTACGGCGAGCGTCTGGGTCTGACCCCCAAGGGCACCGCCGCGAGAATGACGAGGATCCTTGAAAACTACAGCCTGCCGACCCATATTGAGATAAGCAAGCGGCAGCTCAGCGACGCGGCCGCTGTCGACAAAAAGGGCGAGGGCGCCAATATCAATCTGATACTGCTGAGCGGTATAGGCGACGTGCTTATAAAAAAGTTCAGAAAAGACGAGTTTTTGAACATTTAATATATATATTTAACTTTTTTGGAGGATGTTATGGAAGATATTAAAGTAATACGTCCGAGCATGCTTCGGGGCACCGTGTCGGTGCCGCCGTCCAAAAGCGTGGCTCATCGGGCGATTATTGCTGCGGCTCTGAGCGGTGACGACTGCGTTATCGAAAACGTGGTTATGTCGGACGACATAACCGCCACTGTGGGTTGTATGCGCGCTTTGGGCGCCAAGTGCCGCGTCAACACCAAGAGCATGACGGTGAGCATTTCGGGCAAAAAGACATATAAAGTAAAAAACATGATAACTCTCGACTGCTTCGAGAGTGGTTCGACGCTGCGGTTCCTTATGCCGCTGGCGCTGGGCAGAGGCGTGCCGGTCAAGTTTATCGGCCGCGGACGGCTGATGAAACGCCCCCAGACGCCTTACTTCAATATTTTCCGCGAGAAAGGGATAAAGCTCAAAACGGGCGACGATTATATAATCCTGGACGGAAAGCTTGAGAGCGGAAGCTACGGCCTGGCGGGCAACGTCAGCTCACAGTTTATAACCGGCCTGCTGTTCGCGCTGCCTCTGCTTGAGGGCGACAGCGAGATAGTTGTGTCTGGCGAGTGCGAGAGCAAGGGATATATCGACCTGACGATCGACATTCTCAAAAAATTCGGGATCGAGGTCGAAAATTATAAATACAAGCTGTTCCGTATAAAAGGCGGTCAGAAATATAAAGGCTGCGGCGAGCTTAAGGTCGAGGCGGACTATTCGCAGGCCGCGTTTTTCCTGGTGGCGGACGCCATCGGCTGCAACGTGGAGTGCATGAATTTAAACCCCGACAGTCTTCAGGGCGACCGCGCGATAATCGACATAATCAAGAGCGCGGGCGGCAGGATCGTCAAGGGCCCCAACGGCGGGCTCATGGCGAAAAAGACGGCTGTTATGCACGGCATCACGATAGACGCGCGAGACATACCCGACCTGGTGCCGATCTCCGCGGTGCTTTGCTCGTTCCTCGTCGGCGAGAGCCGAATAATAAACGCGGGACGGCTGAGGCTCAAGGAGAGCGACAGGCTCAAGGCGGTATCCACCGAGCTTTCGCGGCTGGGCGTTGATATCCGCGAGATCGCGGACGGCCTTATCATAAACGGCCGCGACCTGCTGGAGAGCAACGTCTGCTCGTCCTGGAACGACCACCGCATAGCGATGGCGATAGCTATCGCCGCGTGCCGCTCGGAGGGCGAGGTAAGCATAACCGGCGCGGAGCAGGCGGTCAGAAAGTCGTATCCCGACTTTTTCAAGGTATACGACAGACTGGTTTGATTTAGTATAAAACATATTCGGAGGACGGTATGAACATATTCGGAAGAAATATAAGGCTCAGTATCTTCGGCGAGTCCCACGGGCTCGGCATTGGCGTTGTGATAGACGGTCTGCCGGGCGGGATAAAGTTGGACACAAACAGGATAGAGGCCGAGATGGAGCGGCGCTCTCCGGGGCGGAGCGGCATTTCCACCTCGCGCCGAGAGGCGGACAAGGTGGAGATCATGTCGGGCTTTGTGAACGGCATGACGACGGGCACGCCGATAGCCGGAGTTATCAGAAACACCAACACGATCTCAAAGCATTACGAGAAAGACCTGATGCGCCCCGGCCACGCGGACTACACCGCCTATGTGAAGTATGGCGAAAACCGAGACTATCGCGGCGGCGGCCACTTTTCGGCCAGGATAACAGCGCCGCTGGTGTTCGCCGGAGCCGTGGCCAAGCAGGTGCTTGAGGCCGAGGGCGTGAGCGTGGGCGCTCATATTCTGCGTATCGCCGACGTGTGGGACGAGCCTTTTGATCTCGCGAACGTTTCGGCAGCCGAACTGGCGGCGGTATCAAAAAAGGATTTTCCCGTTATTGACGACAAAAAAGGAGAGCAAATGCGCGAGCGCATACTGGCCGCGAAGAATGACCTGAATTCGGTGGGCGGCATCGTGGAGTGCGCGGCGGTCGGCATGCCCGCCGGAAAGGGCGAGCCGTTTTTCGGCTCGGTCGAGAGCCGTCTGTCGGCTATGCTTTACTCGGTTCCGGCGGTAAAGGCGGTCATGTTTGGCGCCGGAGCGGAATTCGCCGCAATGACAGGAAAAGAGGCCAACGACGAGTTTTATGTTGAAAACGGAGTTGTCAAAACCTACACCAACAACAACGGCGGCATAAACGGCGGCATAACCAACGGAATGCCGATCGTGTTCCGCGCGGTTCTCAAGCCGACCCCGTCGATCGCTCAAAAGCAGAGAACGGTCAATATTGAGAAGATGGAAAACGCAGAGATCGAGATACACGGCAGGCATGACCCGTGCGTCGTTCACCGCGGAGCGGTGGTGATCGAGAACGCGGCGGCGGCCGCGCTGCTGGATTTGTTATACGACAGATTTTAGGATGTGAAAAAATGGACAAAGAGCAAATAAATAATAAAGAAATCGAATATGACACAAAGCTGGACGAGCTCCGCGCGGAGATCGACAAGATCGACTCGGAGCTCCTGCCGCTGTTTTTGCGGCGCATGGAGCTGAGCAGCGGCGTCGCCGACTACAAGCGGAGCGTGGGTAAGGCTGTTCTTGACTCCGAGCGCGAGAAGCAGGTGCTGATGAGCAAGATGGACCTTGTGGAGGGCAAGCGCCAAAAGAACGAGGTATACGAGTTCTACGCGGCGATAATGTCGATCAGCCGCGAGCGCCAGACCAGAGAGCTTGTGGGCTGCAACCGCACAATGGTCGAGGATCTGCTCGACCCCAAGCCCCCGATCGAGGATCCAAAGATCGTGTTCTACGGCGCCGACGGTTCGTACACCGAGCAGGCGGCGATAAAATATTTCGGCGCGGACTCAAAGCGCCGCAGCGTGCCGACATTCGACAGCGCCTTTTCGGAGCTTGAGAGCGGAAACGCCGATTACGCGGTGCTGCCCATCGAGAACTCATACACCGGCACGATAGCCGACGTGATCGACCTTCTCGCCAAATACGGATATTTCATCACGGGCGAGGTCGACGTGCCGATACGCCACTGTCTGCTGGGTGTTCCCGGAGCCGAGCTTTCGGATGTCAAGACCGTGTATTCCCACGAGCAGGGCATAATGCAGAGCCGCGAGTTTTTAAAGACCTTGGGCGAAGTTGAGCTCAAGGAGTATTACAGCACGTCGCAGAGCGCCCAAAAGGTGGCGACAGACGGCGACAAGAGCAAGGCCGCAATCGCGGGACGGCAGAACGCCGAGCTTTACGGGCTCAAGGTTCTGGCGGAGGACATAAACAACAGCGCCAAAAACACCACGCGGTTTATAATCGTCTCGAAGAATCTTGAGATCGACGAGAGCTGCGACAAGATCAGCGCCGCGTTCACCCTGCCCCACCAGAGCGGCGAGCTGCACAGAATACTGGCGTGCTTCGCCCGGGGCGATCTGAATCTGGTAAAGCTGGAGTCGCGCCCGCTGTATGACAGGAATTTCGAGTACATGTTTTTTGTGGATTACTGCGGGAACCTGCTTGACGGTCACGTGCGCCGCGTCACCAACAACGTTATCGAGGGCACGGGCGAGTTCAAGCTTCTGGGAAACTACAAGCTGAAAGAATAAGAGGTATTATATATGAACGTTTTGCTTATCGGAATGCCGGGCTGCGGCAAGTCGGCTTTCGGCAAGGCCGCGGCGGACAGCCTTAACCTTGAGTTCACAGACACCGACGCGGAGATCGAGCGCCGCGAGGGCCCGATACCCGACATTTTCGCCGAGCGCGGTGAGGAGGAGTTCCGAAAGATCGAGACCGAGGTGCTTCGCGATTGTTTACGCGGCGACGATCGGATAATTTCGACCGGCGGCGGCATAGTCACCCGCGATGAGAACATTAAAATAATGAAGGACTCGGGCGCGGCCGTCATATTTATCGATCGTCCGCTTGAGCTTATCGCGGGCGACATCGACACCTCGGGCAGACCGCTGCTCAAAGACAACGCGGAGCGGCTCAAAACGCTGTATAAAGAGCGGTACGACAAATACAGAGAGGCGGCGACCGCCCTTGTCATAAACGACGGTACTTTTGCCTCCGCCCTCGGCGAAGTCCTCCGCCTAATCAGAAACACCGTCAAACAGTAATTATTGAATTAACAGAAATTTTATGGTATAATAATAGTGCAGATATTAATCGGGAGATGATTTGTATGAGCGAATCTGAGAGAATTATTGCCAACGTTAATGCCACCATGACTATGGAAGGTATGCCCCTGACAGACGCGGACACATCCAGAATAAGAGACTGCTTTGACGGTATAAAGAGTTTTGATGAAACCGTTAAAGAGTTAGTCGAACATTACAAAAAACCGATATGAAAGATCAATATTATTATGAATACGAATGGGATGTTAAATATTGCTATCCCGGCTCTCATGTTTTGAGAAATAAATTAAATATTAAAGATCAAACCGAGCTTGAAGCTGCCGAGCGGGCGATTACTTCTGTGAAAGCCTCTCAGGCGAGCGTCGAAAGAATTGAGGGCGGGTTTGATTTTGAGCATTTAAAGAGGATCCACAAATTTCTGTTTGGTGAAATATACGAATGGGCCGGTACCGTTCGTACCGTTAATATATCTAAAGGAAATCAGTTTTGTTTGGCTGAATATATTGAGCCTCAGATAAACGAACTGTTCGAAAAGCTCAAACGCGAAAATTATCTGAAGGATTGCGCGGACAAAGCCGGACTCGGAAAGCGGCTTGCGTATTATCTCGGAGAAATCAATGTTATACATCCGTTTCGAGAAGGCAACGGGAGAACTCAGAGAATGTTTATAGAATATCTGGCATACAATGCCGGCTATCGTCTTAATTTTATGAATATTTCAAGCGGTGATATGCTTGAGGCGAGCGTTCGAGCTTTTGCTTGCGACTATGAATTGATGGAAAAAATAATTACAAATGCTTTGGAAAAAATAGACTAAAGGAGAAACATTATGAAGATCATTGTAATAAACGGGCCGAATATCAACATGCTGGGAATTCGCGAGCCGGACGTGTACGGCAACACGGGCTATCAGCAGCTTGAAAAAATGATCGAGGACCACGCGGCGGAGCGCGGCTGCGAGGCGGTCGTGCTTCAGAGCAACGGCGAGGGTGAGATCATCGACTTTATCCATCACGCGCCGGCGAATTTCGACGGCATAGTGATAAACCCCGGCGCCTACACCCACTACAGCTACGCGATACTGGACGCGCTCAAGGCGGTAAACCTGCCCGCGGTGGAGGTCCACATCAGCAACATCCACAAACGCGAGGAATTTCGGCACAAGTCGGTGACCGCGGCGGGCTGCGTCGGACAGATCTGCGGTCTGGGTCTTAGGGGCTATCTGCTTGCGATCGACTATCTTCTCGGCGAGGTGAAAACCGATGAGTGATAAAATAAAGCTTAACGTTATCGGCGACCCCATCGAGCACAGCAAGTCGCCGATAGTTCACGGCCTGGTGTTTGACGCGCTGGGTCTTGAGTGCGACTACACCCGCGTGCTGGTGAAAAAGGGCGGCCTTTCGGAATACATCAAATCCGCGATCGAGAGCGGCGTCAGAGGCTTTAATTTAACCATGCCGCACAAGACCGACATAATCCCGTATCTCAAGGAGATCGACGGCGACGCCGAGCTGTTCGGCGCGGTCAACACGGTCAAGATAAAGGACGGCGAGCTCTACGGCTACAACACCGACGCCCGCGGCTTTGTGCTGTCGCTTGAGCAAAACGGAGTCGACGCCGAGGGCAAAAGCATCGTCATTCTCGGCGCGGGCGGAGTTGTGTCAACTCTGGCGCTCAAGCTGACCGATATGGGCGCGGGCAGGATCGCTGTCATGAACCGCACGGTTCAAAAGGCCGAGGCGGTCTGCGAAAAGATACGCGGCTACCAAAAGGACGGCAGGGCGCGGAGCGGCTGCGAGCTTATCTCGGGCGGCAACGCCGAGGCGGCGAAATATCTGCCCGACTGCGACATTTTGATAAACGCCACACCTCTCGGCATGAGCGGCGTCGGCGCGGATTACGAGGATCTGTCTTTCACGGACGGCCTGAACCCTTCCGCGGCGGTGTGCGACCTGATATACAGCCCGCCCAAAACCAAGTTTTTGTCATACGCCGAGGCGCGCGGGCATAAAATAATAAACGGCCGCGGAATGTTGATCGGTCAGGCGATACTGGCGGACGAGATATACCTCGGAAAACAGCTGGACATCGGCGGACTGTACGCGAAGCTCACCGGCGGAGATTATACAATTTAGACGAAAATTTTATTAAAAACATACCGGATCGGTCGTAATAATAAAATAACATGTTGTTTACAAAATGTTCATATTTTGTTTATAAATTTTCAATAATTTGGGTCTATAACAGTATTTAGAAAAAATTACCGACCGATTTGACGCTCGGCGGTTATCAAAAAATTATAGGGCTTTGACGGAAAGGAACCCCAAAACGGCGCGTTTTGGGAAAAAGGAGATCTTATGGAAGCGATTATTGTATTTAACGCGGTGATTTCGATTTTGTTCACCATGTGTTACGCCTACCAGTTCTTTTATCTGTTTGTCGGCCTGCTTAAAGGCGAGCAGAAATTCAAGGCAAAGACGCAGCACAAGTTCGCGGCGGTCATATCCGCCAGAAACGAAAGAGACGTTATAGGCAACCTGATTTCCAGCATAAAAAACCAGAACTATCCGAAAGATAAGCTCGACGTGTTCGTTATCGCGGACAACTGCACCGACGACACCGCCGAGGTCGCGAGACAAGCGGGCGCGATCGTGTACGAGCGCTTCAACAAGGCCCGGGTCGGCAAGGGCTACGCTCTCGACTGGCTGTTTGATATAATTAAGAAGGAACACGCCGACGCCGGCTACGAAGGATACATGATATTCGACGCCGACAACGTGCTTGACAAAAACTATGTCAAAGAGATGAACAAGGTGTTCGACAACGGCTATGACTGCCTGACCAGCTATAGAAACTCCAAGAACTTTGACGACAACTGGATCTCCGCGGGATACTCGATCTGGTTCCTGCGCGAAGCCAGGTACCTGAACAATTCCAGAATGCAGCTGGGTACCAGCTGCGCGGTGTCCGGAACCGGATTTCTGGTAAGCTCCAAAATAATCGAGCAGAACGGCGGATGGATACACCACCTGCTCACCGAGGATATCGAGTTCACCTGCGACTCGGTCACAAAGGGCATCAAGATAGGCTACGCGGCAAAGGCCATGCTCTACGACGAGCAGCCCACCACCTTTAAGCAGTCGTACACTCAGAGACTGCGCTGGGCCAAAGGCTTTTATCAGGTGTTCGCCCACTACGGCGGCAGGCTCCTGCGCGGCATATTTAAGGGCAGCTTCTCCTGCTTCGACCTTTTGATGACGGTAATGCCCGCCATGCTGATGACGCTGCTGAGCGTTATTATAAACGCGGCGGCCATACCCGTGGCTATGGCGGCGAACGCGCCCGAGACCGGAGCGCTGATACACGCGCTTGTCCAGACCCTTGTGAACTTCTACGGACTGTTCTTTATCTTAGGCGCCATGACAATGATAACCGAATGGCACAACGTAAACTGCGTCTGGTACAAAAAGATATTCTATCTTTTCCTGTTCCCGATATTCCAGTTCACATACGTTCCCATCGCAATCGCGGCGCTGTTCAAGAAGGTCGAGTGGAAGCCCATCAAGCACAGCGTGGTAAAAACCCTCGAGGAAGTAAACAAAGCGTAAATTTAATAAAAAGAGCGGCCCTGCCGCTCTTTTTTGATGCGCGAAAAAGGCGGAGGTTTTATAAAAATATCATACACAATTTTAGAGTATTGCAAAGAAACGCGAATAAACGTTGGCGTTTTATACAAAATTGGAGTGGTAATTTTGTATAAAATACCGTTGAAAATTGCGTTCAAATTTGGTATAATTTATTATGAATAATATGGGTATTAATGTAAATTCACCCCTCCCGAGAATCAATCGGGGGGGGGTGATACGCATATTTAGGGCAAATTTCGGCCCGTGGCTCGCCTCCTTTTAAGGGGGAGAGCTGTCGGCGGAGCCGACTGAGAGGGGTTCCCATTACAATTGTTAATTAATAATTATCAAACAAATATACATAAGGAGAGTTTATTATGATGAAAAAACTAAATCGAACTTTGGCCGTATTGCTGGCTGTTGTTATGGTGCTTGGCACTTTGCCGGGCATCGCGGTTTTCGCGGCCTCCGATTCAGGCGCCCCCTCGGGGGAGCTGTCAGGCGTCAGCCTGACTGAGGGGGGACCCGCCTCCGACGAGGAGGCGGATTCGGACGCCAGCGCCGCGCCCGGCGAGGATAACGGCTATCAGCCTCTTTTGATACAGTGGCTGGATGGCAACCCTGATGCTCATGATGATGCTCGAGAGGATCAAACACTGGCACCTTATCTTGAGGTTGAGGGAAATCCGGTGACTAAAGAAGCGCGCATAGTCCGTTTCACATATTCGTCGACGAGCGGAATGACGGATATTCTCATACCCGCAACGATACAGGCGACCGACCTTAACGGCGAAAATTCAAATGAATACAAAATCACCGAGATATGTGACGACGCTTTTTCGGGCTCGAATCTTGAAAGCGTTACGTTTGCCACACATTATAAAGATGAAAGTAAAACTGATTATAAGATCAAGAAAATAGGCGCTAACGCCTTTGCCTCGAATAATCTGACCGAGATAAGCGGTTGGCCCTCCACCATTGAGACGATATCCGACGGCTGTTTCCAGGGTAATTCCCTGCTCACGACCGTTGACTTAACGAGCATGGGAATAACGAGCATACCCGACAATTGCTTCAGAAACTGCTCCGCTTTAAATAAAGTGAATATCGGCAAAAGCACGACAGACACAAGCGGCGGCGTGTCGAAAATAACCTCATTGGGCGCCGGCGCCTTTGACGGCTGCAACGCTTTGACAGAATTTTTCGTTCCGGATACCGTTGTATCGATCGGCGAAAACGCGTTTAACCTCAGCACGAGCACAAGTCTTGTTGTTAATATCGACAGACCGGAATACTCCAACACGCTCGAACCGAAAGTTCTTACCGGCGCGCCCTGGGGCAATGTTTCGGGCTATATCAGGTGGAAGTCTGACGGCGAGACCTCATACCCATACGGCTATGACAATGACACGCCCTTTATCATAGACGAAGACGGCTATATCTGCGGACTTAAATACATCACAGGCAGTGATAATAAATATAACGCAAATGATAATAACGCTTTAAACAATCGGAATGATTTCAGATATTATCTGAAAAACAGCGGCGTTACAAGTCAGGAGTTAACCGAACATAATGAAAAGTGGGACTTTAACGACTTGGAAAACGATAAAGTTCTCAATTCGGGTGATAGGATATATAATAATAACAATAAATGTTTGGAAATTTATCACGACAGCGCAAATAATGACGCCAAAGTTGCTCAAGACAGCGACACATCGGATCACTATATTCAATTTGACGATATAAGCGGTAATCAGGAAGGTTGGCAGTACACGACCGACTTCCCGAGCAGTACCGAAAAATTCACCGTGGAACTCGATGTTAGGTTTGGTGATACACAAGGCAGTTCGGTTCCGCTGAGACTTTTTGACAGTAATAATGTGTCAAGCAGTAACGCGACGAATGATGACGGAAGATTTTTTGATATTCAAACAAACAACGGTTCATTTTGTTATTATGATTATCTCGAAAACAGCAGCAGAAAAACGATCAGCAGCGGAGGAAGTTACAGCACTAATACATGGTACAGTTTGAAAGTAGAATATACAGCAAGTAATAATCAAATCAAAATCTATATTAAGCAAAAGAGCGCGTCAAGCTACGGAAACCCAAAGGTAACGGAAACGCTCGGAAATAATGGCAATGATAAGAACGGAAACAGCGTTCCTCAACTGGTGCCCACATTGGTTTATGCCAGAACTCCCGGCGGCAACCCTAATAAGGCCGCGTTTGATAATATCTCGGTCTCGTATTTCGTGCCCGAGAACACCAAATATACGCCGACAGCGGGCGACTACAGCTATTTCACGGTAAACGGCGGTAAAATAAGTAATGCGAGTGACGTGAAATCCGGCAGCCTTGAGATCAAGATCCCGAGCTATTATTATACATTGAACAGCGATGGCAACGTTCATTGGGGTGACGGCATCAAGCCGAAGCCGATCAAAGGAATAAGGGACGGAGCTTTCGGCTCACAGCCGGCGGCGGATATTTTAAAATCAGTCGATTTTCTGTATCTGAACGATTCGGGAATTCTTGGCGAACACCCGATGACTGAGATTCCCTACGGCGCTTTCTGGTACTGCGTGAACATGACGTCGGTCAAGAACATACCCGATACCGTGAAGACGATCGGGGCAGACGCTTTCCGCCAGTGCCGAAATATAACAAGCATTGACCTTCCAAGCTCGATTAGGAATATCGGCGAACGGGCTTTCCGCGAGTGCAACGAACTCGCAACCGTCAGATTTGACCACAGCGCTTATGACGGCAAAGATGATCCCAATGAGCCTGTCATAAATTCCGCTGATGAGTCTTCTTATACCGGTAATGGCGAGACGTTTGTAATAAAGCCCGACGCTTTTTCAAAATGCGTAAAGCTGACCGATATATATCTTGAGGGCATTTATCATGATGTCGGCAGAGGTGACGGAGTTACAGCCGGCGGCGACGATAAGACCCTAACAAGTCCGTTCGGCGCGTATTATGCCGATGTGCATTACAGAAATCATCTCGAATACGCGTACACGCTGCAGGCGGACACGCCCAATGATTACTGGTGGTTCAACCGCAATACCGGCGATGTGGTTTATTATACCGACCCGGATGTCACCGAAAGAACACGCCTCCAGATACCCCAGACGCTTACCGCCACAAGGGAAGGCGAGGTGTTCACCAAGACGATCGTCGGCGTCGCTCAGCAGGACGAAAACACCGAGCTGCTCTCAAAGGTCGACAGCGCGGGCAACGGCGTTCTGAGTGAGAGAGGCGATAAAAAAATATACAGCGTGACATTCCCCGATTCTGTTAAGTCGATCAACCATTCGGCGTTTCACGAAACGACTATCGGTGTGGGTTGGGTCGACCTCAACAAGGTGGAGAATATTAATTACAGAGCTTTCGGCAGCGCGGGGCTCACAAGTCTTACCCTGCCAGACACGATAAGGACCATAGGCTCGCGCGCGTTTGAAAACAATAACTTTTCAAAGCAGGACAGCAAGGACCCCGAATTCGGCGGCCCGAATGTTCTGATAATTCCCGGCGATATCGAGAGCATAGAGAACAACGCGTTTGATAAAAACGCCACGGGTATTAGCAAGATCGTTATCAAACAGTACCAATACAACACTTCCGACACGGGAGAGTGGGACGACGCGCACAAGTTTTACAAAAAAGCGCCCACGACCATTACCTCGACCGCGCCTTTCGGAATAGAGACGGAAGGCTACACTCTTCGATATATGGACCAGGGACAGCTTATATATTATGATTATCTCCTGAGCGGAAACACAATTCGTGTCCAGACAGGAAACGCGATCCCCGTCGCGGTAAAACCCGTTGTTGAAAGCGGAGAGGTTAAAAACGAGGCTGTGATAAATCTCGGAGCGATCAACGCGGCGACTGAAAATCTGACTTACGCTACAAAGATTGATTATCTTGAAGCGTTTGAAGACGACGAAGATACGGCAGCGGGAAAAGAACTCATCAATAACAACACAAACTGGTGGTATGATGCAGCAGGGTTTGAAAATAAAACCAATGCAGAAATAGAAGATCAGGCCGGCAAACCGCATACGGTTGATTTAAACAATATTTACGGCAACGGCGCGGTGACCTTTAAAATAGAGTTCAACACCACCGAAGCAGGAGAAGAGGCGGCGGACAAAGTTGACTATCATACCATACCGATAAATGTGTTCCACCACGTGACGTATGACGCGAACGGTGCGGCCGGCTATGTGCCCGTTGAGAACGACGGCCACGACAAAAACAATGACGGTTACGCGGACGCTGACAATATTGGAACGCCCAACGCGAATACCGAAGAATTCATAGAGGGATATAATGTCCCGATCATCGGCAACAACGGCAACGGCGATCCTGAGCAAATTCTGACAAAGTCAAAAGCGGCGTTTGCCGGCTGGTACGCGGTTACAAGCGGGGAGAAAGTACCCGAGTGGCTGTTGACCGTTATCTCGTCTGAAGATGAGATCAAAAATGAAAATATCGAAAATGAAGATGTCGAAGAGCCGGGCGTAAAATTCTTTGATTATGCCGACCTCGGAAATACGCAGGAGGAAACAACAGCAAAGCTCACAATGGGCGATTCCGATGTGACGCTCTACGCGATCTGGGCCGACGACGAAAACGGCAACGGCATTCCCGACTATGACGACGCGATCGTTCGTTACCATATGAACGGCGGCACCTGGACAGACAAAGGAACCACATATAACGACAGGAACTTTTATAGAGAAAGAGGAGCCAGAACCGAGAATTATGCTCTCAGCGAATCTTTGGTAAAGCCCGACAGAGCTCCTGTTAATTTCCGTGAAAAATATCCCGAATCCGATGAGCCCGACAAGGAGATACATTTCGCGCAAATGGGCTGGGCGACCAAAGCGTTTGAGGGTTACGCCGACAGCGACGGAAATTTCCATCATATAGGAAGCGACGATTCCGCGGAACCCGCGACGTTTATCGTGCACAGCTTGGACACGAGCAAAACGAACATATATGATCAGGTCGAAAATGAAGGAAAATATGAGTATGACGTTTACGCGATCTGGGCCGAGGACGACGAGCCTAACGACGGAATTCCCGACGCGATGCAGGTCATTTACAACGAAAATCTGCCGCAGGCGGTTATTGACGCGAATGGCGCGGATACGGACACAAGCAACGACACTCACGCGAATTATATTCCGTTTGACAGCCACGCCTACACCAGCATGACCGATTTCCAGGGAGTATCTATCATGCCTACAGATAAATCGGTAAGGCTGCCCGAGCTTGAAGGTTATGTATTCAGAGGCTGGAGCACGAACCCGAATTATGACCCCGCACAGACCTCTGCGGAAGAAACGGGCAAACCGAACGATAAGCCGGCGGACGGAACCAATGATTATGTGAATGAATATTTTGCCAATTTCGGCGTACTGTATCTGCCCGAGTCGCTCAAAGACGATACCAACGGCGCGCGGACATGGTTCACCAAAAAACCGGGTCTCACCAGGCTCTACGCTATATGGGAGCGCGCGTCCTACGGAGTTAAATATAACGAGAACGGCGGCAGCATCGAACTGCCCGTGGACGAAAACACATATTCGCTCGGCGACGAAGTTCCTCTGCTCTATACTCCCGCGCCAAGGCACGAAGGCGCTCTGTTCCTCGGCTGGACGCGCAACAAGCCGTTCCTGAGCGTAACGTCTCAGGCTGAGCTTGACGAAAGAATAAACGATGAGACAAATCCGCTGTATCTTAAGGAAGCAGACGAGATCAGCCACTACCCGGCCGCGGAAAACGCGGAAATGGCGCTTGAGGAAAACAGCACGGTCATGAACCTTTACGCGGCGTGGACGATCGACCGCTACGGCGAAAACAGGGCCGGCAATCAGACGGGCGACAGCATACCCGACTACTATCAGGTGATCTATGACGCCAACGCCGGAGCGGACACGGTTGTCGGAGATCTGCCGCAGGATACGAATTTGTATAACAAAGATGCCGAAGTTAAGGTTCAGCCGAGCGATATCAGCAGAGAGGGTCATATCTTTAAGGGCTGGAGCCTCAACACACCCGACGGCAGCGGAAAGAACGGAAACGATTATTATCAGGCGAACGATACATTCAGCAAGACCGAGAGAGCCGATATTCTCTACGCGGTTTGGGAGCCCCTGACCCCGACCTATGACGTGATATATGTCGATAACGGCGCGACCGAGGGTCAGGTGCCGATAGAAGGCAAAATGTATGAGGACGGCGAGGACGTTGTCGTAAAGAATAATACCAAGGGCGGATCGACCGAGGACGGCAACGGCAATATCGCGAGAGAGGGACACATATTCCTCGGCTGGAGCGTCAATGAGGAGCTGCCGCCGATAACGAGCCGCAGCGCGGAAACAGCGGCGAATATCGTCAAGGCGGGCGATACCATACAGATGACGCGCCCGGAAAACAGCAGCATTATGGCGCTGTGCGCGGTATGGGCGGTCGACTCGAACCGGGACGGCACACCCGATTATAATCAGATAATCTACCTCCCCGGCAGAGCGGGCAGCAGCGCCAAGTGGCCCGCCGGATCGGCGGCGGCGGAGTTCCCCTACGCGCAGGACATCAAAGACGAGGGCAACTCGGTGATAGCCGACATGCCCGAATGGAACGCGGACCGCAGCTTTGTCAACTGGAAAGTGAGCGAGGGCGACACGGTCTACGAGCCGGGCGAGACTATTACCGACGGCCTGGACAGCGGTCTGATACTCGAGGCGCAGTGGAACAACATTGACTTCGGCGTGACATACGACCCGAACACGCCCGAGGGAGAATACAGCGGAGCCGTTCCGCAAGACGCGGAGCGCTACGAGAGAGACAGTGTGGCAAAAGCGCTGCCTGTCGGAGATCTTGAGCGAGAGGGCGCGGTATTCCTCGGTTGGAGCAAAAAGAACGCCCTGACGCAGGAGGCCGACGGAGTTGATCTCGGAGTTAATCAGGCCGTGACAAAATTCTCGCAGATAAATAAGCTCGATATTATCCCGCCAGACGGCGCGATAGAAATTATCGGAGACGTCACTCTGTACGCGGTTTGGGCTGTTGACAAAAAGGACGGCGCCGAGGCGGGCGGCGGAACAGCCGGAGACGGTATCGCCGACTTTATGCAGGTATTCTATGACCCGGGCCTCGCGGCCGACCTCGCCGACAAGGTGCCGACCGATGTGACCCCTTATGACAAAAACAGCGAGATCACGGTCAAGAATGTGGGCGACGACTTCGTGTGGTCGCAGTACACGTTCCAGGGCTGGAGCCTTGAGCAGCAGAGCCAAGACCAGGCGGACGGAGCCGAGGGCGCCGGCGAGCATATAACGCTTTCACCCGGAGATGTGTTCAAAATGGACGACGCGATCAGGATCGTGGGACACGATCATCTGCATCCCAACGACAACGGCGTGACGCTGTACGCGGTATGGGCAAAGAACGCGATATACAAGCTGAATTATGACTTAAACGACGCGAATGACGCGGCGCCCGAATCTCAGAAGCATACAGACAGCAGAACATTCTCCTCGGGCAGAATACTCACCCTCGCGGATGATATTGATTATTCGGGATGGAATCTGACCGAGAGACGACCCGAAAACGCGGCGTTCGCGGGCTGGATCGCAAAGAATGACGCGAACCTGGGCGTGATTTCACAAATTCAAAACGACGGCAAGCCGATCGTGCTGAGTGAAATAACAAGCGACGTCGCTTCGGCGATGGCCCATATGGTTCGCTTCGACGCGAGCGATATCGACGTGATCGCTATCTGGGCCGGAGACTACTTTGACCCCAACAGACCCGACACCGATCAAGCGCCCGACAATGTGCCCGACGCGTACCAGGTGGACTACAGCACAAACGCGGATAATTATGACTTCAGCGACGCGGACGTTACGGGAATACCTAATGACACCGCCGCGTACACCATGGGCGACACTGTGTATGTCGAGGGTCTGAATCCTCCGACGGTCAGCGGCTATGAATTCCTGGGCTGGAGCCTTAATAAGTCTGACGGCACAGGCGTAAACCCGACGACGAACGAGCTTTACCGCTCGGGTGAGACATTTGAAAAGAGCGGCAAGATCGATGTGCTCTACGCTGTATGGCAGAAGGCGGCAGAGCCGAGCGCGGCGCCCACAACAGAGCCGACGAGCGCTCCCACAACAGAGCCGAGCGTCGAGCCCACGACGGAGCCGACCGCGGAGCCCACAACAGAGCCGAGCGTCGAGCCCACAACAGAACCGAGCGCAGAGCCCACAACAGAGCCGAGCGTCGAGCCCACGACGGAGCCGAGCGTCGAGCCCACAACAGAGCCGAGCGTCGAGCCCACGACTGAGCCGAGCGCAGAGCCCACAACAGAGCCGAGCGTTGAGCCCACAACGGAGCCGACCGCGGAGCCCACAACAGAGCCGAGCGTCGAGCCCACGACGGAGCCGAGCGTCGAGCCCACAACAGAGCCGACCGCGGAGCCCACAACAGAACCGACCGCGGAGCCCACAACAGAGCCGACCGCGGAGCCCACAACTGAACCGACCGCGGAGCCCACAGCGGAGCCCACGCTCGCGCCTACGGAAGCGCCTACGGAAATACCCACGCTCGCGCCTTCGATCGAGCCTTCGGCGGCTCCCGCAACCGAAGCGCCTTCGAGCGAGCCAACGGCAGCGCCCACGCCCACGAGAAGACCCTCAAGCGGCGGCGGAAGCCTCGGCGGAGGCGGAGGCTGGGGAACCGGCCCGCTTCCCACCGCGACACCGACACCGACGGCCGCGCCCGCGGCATCGGCAGAGCCGGGCGTCGGCGGAACGGCAACGGCCGCGCCGCAGCTGAACAGCGACGATCACTTCGCGTATATCGTTGGATATCCCGAGGGAGACGTTCGTCCCGAGAACAACATAGCGCGCGACGAGGTAGCGACGATATTCTTCAGAATGTTGACCGATGATTCGAGAATGGCGTACTGGACGCAGACAAACGCGTACAGCGACGTGCCCGCCGACCTGTGGTCGAACAACGCTGTATCAACGATGAGCAACGCGGGAATACTGACGGGATATCCGGACGGAAGCTTTATGCCGACGGCGAATATCACGAGAGCGGAGTTCGCGGCGATAGCGGCGAGATTCGACAGCGGAAGCGGAGAAAGCCTTGACATGTTCAACGACATAAGCGGACACTGGGCGGAAGAGTATATCAAGAGAGCGGCTGCGAGAGGCTGGATAAACGGCTACGGAGACGGAACGTTCAAACCGGATCAGTATATAACGAGAGCGGAAGCGATGACGCTTGTGAACAATATACTGAACAGACATGTGGGAATAGAAGGACTGCATGAGGGAATGATAACGTTCAGCGACAACAGCGACCCGAGCGCGTGGTACTACACGGCGGTACAGGAGGCGACGAACACGCACGACTACGAGAGAGCGGAAGGAGCCGCCAACGAGACATGGACCGGAATAAGAGAGCCGCGCAACTGGGCGGAGCTTGAGAAAGAATGGTCAACATCCGGCAGCGCGGGCAGCGAAGCCTCGGTATATAATAGGAACTAGGGAATAGGACCTAGGGACTAGGGGCCGGAATATGGCTCGCCTCGAGGTGAGAGACAAAAATAGGCGCCCCCTTGGGGGGAGCTGGCGGGCAAAGCCCGACTGAGGGGGGATCCTAATCGCTATTAGCTAATCGCCAATAACTACGTTCCCACCTCCGTCTGCGGCAAGCCGCAGCCACCTCCTCCCGGGAGGAGGCAAAAATAGGTGTCCCGCAAACGAGGCATAAAATCAAGGCCGAATAAAAAAAGAGCGTTTCCATAAAATTTGGGGGCGCTCTTTTGGATTTACCAATCAAAAAATTTTACAAAAATAATATTTACTTTTTAAACGAATTATGTTATAATAAACAAGTGTAAATAATTTGCCGCGAGGGCGGCGTAAAAAATAAAAGAGGAGAGTGTAAATATGAAAAAGAAGTTTGGACAAATGCTGTGTATGGCGCTGGCCGTGATGATGGTTTTTACAATATTCGCGGCGTTTCCCGCATCCGCCGCGGACACCGAGTATTGGCAGGCCGTCGCTCTTAAGAAGGATACGCCGGTTCAAATGTTCAACGGCGTAAATGTGACGGCAGCCGAGGACTTTTCGCTTAAGGGCGCAAAGGCGAATATCGACGGGCACGAATTTACCGATGCGATCGCCGGAAGCGGCAACGGCAAAGTTGATCAAGATCCGACGACCGGAGCTTTGACCGTATCCGGATGTGTGCTTAAAATCGAGACGCAGCGATCGGGACATCTTGATTTCGGAGTTAAGCTCGATAACAGCAGAAAAATTAGGGCGGCAAACGCCAAAAATGTCTCCGAGTTTATCCTTCAAGAAGATAACGATTCCGGGCAAAATAAAACCCAATTTTTCGGGTTTGACATAGCCGCGGGAGAGACTTACTATTTCTGGGGTACCAACACAAAGCCTTACATATACGGCGCTGCTTTTACCGAGATCAAATCCGTGTCCGCCAATACCGGAGAGACAGTGACGATAAAGGCGCAGCCCAATTCAAACGCTCTGCTTGGCAATGTGAGCATTGACGACGACAGTATTGCGATCGAACAAAATCAGGGAATGACCGAGAGCAAATTCACCATGCCCGACAAGAACGTTAAGGTATGCGTTGACTTTGTAAGCAGCGCGGTCATGCAGGAGGTTCAAAAAATACCTTTTGACGAGATCAAGGGCGACAATGTATCCGAGGATAAGATATTTGATAACTTGAAGCTTTTTGACAGCTGGACGACCTCGATCGGATACGCGGATGTGAAGTGGACTTCTTCCGACGAGTCGGTCATCAGCATAAGCGGCGAAGTAAACGCCAAAGCGGAGGAGACTAAGGTGACGTTGACCGCGGTGCTTACTTTTCAGGACTATCCGAATATAACGCTCACAAGACCGTATGAGCTTACCGTTCCGGCTGACAACGACGACGTGGGAGCGGTCAATGACGCGAAGGAAGCACTGACTCTGGGCGACACTTCATCTGTAAAGAATAATCTGGAGCTGCCGACCAAAGGCAGAAGAAACACGAGCATAACATGGACCAGCAGCGAGCCGGATATCGTGGCGGCCGACGGCACGGTAACGCCGGAAATCGGTGTTGACCACACTGTGACTCTTACGGCGACGATCTCGAGAGGCGCCGTTTCGGACACCAAAACTTTCGAGATTTTCGTTCCGGGCACATATCCGATATCGTTTGACCGAGCGGCTGTGTCAAATGCCGAGGGTGACGTTGTTATTACGCCTGCCGATGGTGATTATCTCAGCCATATCGTGTATACCGAGTCGATAAGCAACATTACGGGAAAAGAGACGATCGTCGCGACGGTTTACGACGGCGGAGCCGTGACTGCGGAAAAGACATTCAATATCAAGGAATACTGCGAGAAACCCGAGTGTGAAAACGGAAGCCAGACGATAATTTATATCGAAAAGGACGCTCTGCCCGTAAAGGCGGACAGCAAAATCGAGCTGAAGGCATACGATGATATTGATCAAAAAACCACCGAGCTTTCAAAGGAACCGTACGTTTATTCAAGCGGCATAGCGTCAAACCCGACCGTGTATGTGGCAGGTGATTCAACCGCGTGTACATATTTGGCGACAGGCGACAAAAACCGTTTCCCGCAGACAGGCTGGGCGGCCGTGCTCGGCGACTATTTCACGGGAGCAAAGGTGGACGATAAGGCTCTCAGCGGCAGAAGTTCTCTCAGTTTCACAGATGAAAATAATTACAAAACCATAAAAAACAGCATAAAGCCGGGTGATTATTTTATAGTTCAGTTCGGACATAATGATTCAAAATCGAACGATGATGATAATCCCCATCGCTTTACCGATCCCGCGGGGGACAGGTTCACCGAGGGCTCGTTTAAGAAAAACCTGGTTGACAATTACATAAATGTTGCTCTTGACAAAGGAGCGTTCCCGATTCTTACCACATCGATCAGAAGACGCGGGACCAACAACTCAAATCTGCTTACTTATGTAAACGCCACAAGGGAGCTTGGCAAAGAGCTCGGACTTCCGGTTATGGACCTTTACGCCAAAACAAATGAGTATGTTGAAAGAGTCGGCGCGGAAAAGGCGAAGGATATATATAACTACGTTAAGCCCCACGATTCGAGATTCATGGATGTGCCGGGCAAGGAATTTGCAAAATCGCAGTATTACGAGACAGGCGCGTCCGACGACACCCATATCAACTACTTTGGCGCGCAGCTGATCTCGCAGTGGTTCTGCGACGAGCTGACAAGGCTCGGTCACCCGCTGACAACCAAGCGAAATGAGCACACGACCGCCGAGGCTGATGTTCCGCCGTATGCCGAAGCCACGGGCGCCGCCGCTGCGGCGGATGCCGAGATCACCGCGGCGGCCGAGGGAGATCCGCATTCGGTGATCTATGATTACGACGACACTTTGGGTACGGTTGAGATCTTAGTCGGCGGTGAGCCTTTGCCGTCGGAGCCGACCGCAAGCGAGGAACCGAAACCGACTCCCGGTGAGCCGACCGCGAGCGAGGAACCGAAACCGACTCCCGGTGAGCCGACCGC